>JAZAUD010000001.1:0-175069 GCA_036373775.1 Oscillospiraceae bacterium
GCAGGCAGGATTTGAGACACTGGTTGAAGCTGGTTATGACCCCAGAAATGCATATTTCGAGTGCATCCATGAAATGAAGCTCATTGTTGACCTGATTTATCAGTCTGGTTTTGCTGGCATGAGATATTCTATCTCCAATACTGCTGAATACGGCGACTATGTAACAGGTCCTAAGATTATCACAGAAGACACCAAGAAGGCTATGAAGAAGGTTCTCGCTGACATTCAGGACGGTTCTTTTGCAAAGGAGTTCCTGCTGGATATGTCCGAAGCTGGTAATCAGGTACACTTCAAGGCGATGAGAAAGCTCCATTCTGAGCATCCTTCCGAAGTTGTTGGTGAAGAAATCCGCAAGCTTTACAGCTGGAATAGCGAAGATGACAAGCTGATTAACAACTAATTTCCCAGATACTTACTAAGTTATCCTATGTAACGGTAATCCCGATTTTTCGGGATTATCGTGTTATATAGGCGATAGAAATTTAATTAAAAGAGGTTTTGCTTTATGATGTTTGATACAAAAATATCTGGTGCGCATTGTGCGCCACAGCGTTCTTTATTACACGCATTAGGTCTGACAAAAGAGGAAATGGAACGTCCGTTAGTCGGCATTGTCAGCTCCTATAATGAAATTGTTCCGGGTCATATGAATCTCGATAAGATTGTGAACGCTGTCAAAATGGGGGTTGCCATGGCTGGGGGGACACCGATTGTATTTCCTGCAATTGCAGTCTGTGACGGTATCGCAATGGGACACAGAGGAATGAAATATTCCCTCGTTACTCGTGATTTGATTGCAGATTCTACGGAAGCAATGGCTTTGGCTCATGCATTTGATGCGCTTGTCATGATTCCAAACTGTGATAAAAATGTTCCGGGGTTGCTGATGGCGGCGGCTCGTGTGAACGTTCCGACGATTTTCGTCAGTGGAGGTCCTATGTTAGCTGGACACGTTGACGGAAAGAGAACCAGCCTTTCCAGTATGTTCGAAGCTGTCGGCTCTTTCAAGGCTGGAAAAATCGACCAAGAGAAACTGGACGATTACGAATTGAATGCCTGTCCGACTTGTGGCAGTTGTTCCGGTATGTATACCGCCAATTCTCACAACTGCTTGACGGAAGTTTTAGGTATGGGCTTGCGTGGGAATGGGACAATTCCGGCGGTTTATTCCAAGAGAATCGAACTTGCCAAACACGCAGGAATGCAGGTCATGGAGCTGTACAGAAAAAATATCCGTCCGCTCGACATTATGACACAAAAGGCATTCGAAAACGCTCTGACGGCTGATATGGCTCTGGGATGTTCTACAAATAGTATGTTGCATCTTCCTGCAATCGCTCATGAATGCGGTGTGGAAATCAATCTTGACATTGCCAACGAAATTTCCGCAAGAACCCCGAATTTGTGCCATTTAGCTCCGGCAGGTCATACCTATATGGAACAGCTTGACGAGGCTGGCGGAGTCTATGCAGTTCTGAATGAACTTAATAAGAAAGGCTTAATTCATACAGATGTCATGACCGTGACAGGGAAGACATTGGGCGAAAATATTGAAGGCTGTGTCAACCGTGACCCCGAAGTTATCCGCCCGATTGATAACCCATTCAGCGAAACAGGCGGTATTGCTGTACTCCGTGGAAATCTCGCTCCTGACGGATGCGTTGTCAAAAGAAGTGCCGTTGCTCCCGAAATGCTCGTGCATGAAGGTCCTGCAAAGGTGTTCGATAGTGAAGAAGAGGCAATTGCCGCTATCTATGCAAAGAAAATTGTTGCTGGTGACGTGGTTGTCATTCGCTATGAAGGACCTTCTGGAGGACCCGGAATGCGTGAAATGCTGTCGCCTACTTCTGCGATTGCTGGAATGGGTCTTGACAAGGAAGTTGCCCTCATCACAGACGGCAGATTCTCCGGCGCAACTCGTGGCGCAGCGATTGGACACGTTTCACCGGAAGCAGTGCGGGGCGGTCTGATTGCCTACGTTCAGGATGGTGACATCATTTCTATCAATATCCCCGAATACAAGATTGAACTCAAGGTATCTGATGAGGAAATTGCAAAGCGCAAGGAAACTACCGAAATCAAGGTAAAAACTGACGTGACCGGTTATCTGAAACGATATGCAAAGATGGTATCTTCTGCGGATAAGGGCGCAATTATCAATTATTGATTCGATTTCACTAGGGGAATTCAAAAGGGTGTAGGCACTGACATAAACTTTTCTATATATTTTCTATCTGTACTTTGTAAAAAATTAGAAAATTTTATATACAAAAGTTTTGGGTGAACCCTCCACCGCCTCCACCACCCCGATTTTCCTTGACAGAAAGGATTCTGAAACAATATGAAAGAATACAAAATGATAACCCTGAAAACTGGCTGGAAAACTGATTCCCATGAACAACCCTCTTCCGTTTCGGAAAGAATCAAAAATATGTTCTTTGCGGAGAATGTGGGGAATATGCAGGTCAGTTCCAAAAAGGCGGAACAGCTCATGCAGAAAATGAATCAAGAGGGCTGGGAAGTTGTCAGCGTTGCGCCAGTCGCTTCCAATATGGAAATTGTGTTTTTGCTGATGACCTTTGAAAGGGAAATCCAGTAAATTTAGGTTTCATCATAATTTATCTTAGAGGAGACTGTTTTTTGAAAAAGTATAATACATTTACATTGCAGATTGTAGCATAACCGGAGGTTTGCTTGCAATCCGTCAAACCTCCGAAAATGTTTGTGATTTTATTTTTAGGAGGTATCCCCATGAATCGGGAAAATAAGAAAAAATCATTCGAAAAGGGCTATTACAAAACACATCCATGCAGTGATACTTTTACTTGTAAGGTCTGTGGTAGGGAAGTTGTTCCGGCAGGTGCAGGCAGTATGCACCGGAATCATTGTCCATACTGCTTGTCAAGCCAGCATTTGGATAATGAAGCTGGTGACAGGTCGGCAGACTGCGGAGGAATCATGGAAGCCGTTGCCGTTTGGGTGAGAAAAAACGGTGAATGGGCGATTGTCCACCGTTGCAGGGTGTGCGGAGTATTGCACTCTAACAGAATTGCAGGAGATGACAACCCCATGAAACTAATGTCAATCGCCATGAAACCCATTTCATCCCCTCCGTTCCCATTGGAACAAATCGAGGAAATGACAAGGCTTATGGGCGGTGACGGAGAATTAAAATGGTAAATCCTGCTGTAATTCTGATTTATCAATCATTCGTGAAAGGACTGATATTATGGGTATGACCATGACACAGAAAATCCTTGCAAAGCACGCCGGACTTGATAAAGTCGAAGCCGGACAGTTAGTGCTTGTCAATCTGGATTTGGTGCTTGGCAATGATATTACTTCCCCTGTTGCTATCAAGGCATTCAATCAGATGGGGAAAGACAACGTTTTCGACAAAGAAAAGGTCACTATGGTAATGGACCATTTCGCTCCCAATAAGGACATTAAAGCCGCTCAACAGTGCATGATGTGCCGTGACTTCTGCGGTGAACAGGACATTACGAATTTTTATGATGTCGGACAGATGGGTATTGAACACGCTTTACTCCCTGAAAAAGGGTTGGTCGTTTCTGGTGATGCTGTGATTGGTGCAGATTCTCATACCTGCACTTATGGCGCATTAGGGGCATTTTCGACAGGTGTCGGCTCTACAGATATGGCTTGTGGTATGGCAATCGGAAAGGCATGGTTTAAAGTGCCGTCTGCATTGAAATTCGAATTGAAAGGCAAGCTGAATCAATATATTTCTGGTAAAGACGTGATTTTGCATATCATTGGCATGATTGGCGTTGATGGTGCATTGTACAAGTCAATGGAATTTGTTGGGGAAGGGCTTGCTAGTCTTTCCATGGCTGACCGCCTGTGCATGGCGAATATGGCAATTGAGGCAGGTGCGAAGAATGGGATTTTTGCTGTTGATGACATTACTAGAGCATATGTCAAGGCGCATTCCAACCGTGAACCGGTTGTATACGAAGCTGATGCAGATGCCGTTTACGAAAAGACTTATGTCATTGATTTATCTGAAATTAGACACACTGTTTCATTCCCTCACCTCCCTGAAAATACGCATACAACAGATGAAATTGGTGAAATCAAGATTCAGCAGGTGGTAATTGGTTCTTGCACCAATGGCAGACTCGAAGACCTCAAGGCAGCTGCGGAAATCATGCAGGGAAAACAGGTTGCAAAGGGTGTGCGTTGCATTGTCATTCCGGCAACACAGAGAATTTATCTCGAAGCCATGGAAGCAGGCTATTTGAAGACATTCATTGAATGCGGTGCGGTTGTTTCCACTCCGACTTGTGGTCCTTGTCTGGGCGGTCATATGGGCATTCTGGCTGAGCATGAAAGAGCCGTTGCAACCACAAACCGTAATTTCATTGGCAGAATGGGACACACCACTTCTGAAATTTACCTTGCTAGTCCGGAAGTTGCCGCCGCTAGTGCCATTACTGGAAAAATTTCTGCTCCTGAGGAGGTGCTTTAATCATGAAAATGACAGGTAAAGTCATCAAGTACGGCGATAATGTCGATACTGATGTTATTATTACGGCTCGTTATCTCAATACCAGCGACCACAAAGAACTTGCTTCTCACTGCATGGAAGACCTTGACGACACTTTCACAAAGAGAGTTCAGCAGGGTGACATCATGGTAGCCGGTTGGAATTTCGGCTGTGGTTCGTCTCGTGAACACGCTCCTATTGCTATCAAGGCAAGCGGAATTTCTCTCGTCATTGCGAAAAGCTTTGCAAGAATCTTTTACAGAAATTCCATCAATATCGGGCTTGCAATCGTAGAATCTGAAAAGGCTTCTGATGCGATTCAGGAGGGGAATGTTATCACGGCTGATTTGGATAACGGCATTCTCCACAATGAGACTACCGGAGAAGATTACGCTGTTGAGCCGTTCCCTGCATTCATCCAGACCATTATTGAAAATGGCGGTCTGGTGGAATCCATTAAAAATGGGAGTATTAAGTAATGTTTGTAATGTTTCACAGTTTATTGGAGAAGTTGAATTTAGTTGTTTTCAGTGACTTGCAAAAAGATAAAGTATTTCATGCTTTTTGTAAATTATTGAGACATACTCAATGTGACGGGGCTTACAACGAAAATACCATTTACTGGATGACAATTCAAGAAAAATATAATGCTTTTGTGAAATTGCTTTATCAGGCTCATACAGATAACTGGACAGAATATCTTAAAAATTTGATTCTTTCCATGCAAACACCTTGTATTTGGTATGTTTCGCAAGGCTTGCCAATTCCTGAAATGATTGAGAAATCAGCAAGGCAAGAATTACAGGTACTGTCAAAACTTATCAAAATCAGTTCAAAGGAAATAAAAGAAAAATTAGACAAATCTCTTTTTGTACCCGACTGGACAGCTGAAGAAATTGACCTCGAAAAGCTGTATTTCGAACGGCTGGAAAACATTGGAAAGTATGGTTTCGGGGTATGGTCGAAATATCATATGTTCCGGATGAAACTTTCTGACAATGCCGAAAATGGCTACATTCTCAAACCGGTTGCACATCCTGATGCAATTTCGCTTGAAATGCTCACAGGCTACGAACTCCAGAGACAACAGGTTGTTGACAATACTAAGGCACTGCTTAAAGGTTTACCAGCATCTAATATTCTCTTGTATGGTTCGGCAGGAACAGGCAAATCCGCCACGGTCAAAGCGGTTGCGAATGCATTCGCTGGTGAGGGCTTGCGGTTGATTGAGCTTTCCAAAAATGAACTGCATTTGTTGCCGGAATTATTAGAGGAGCTTTCCGGAAATCCGCTGAAATTCGTGATATTTGTGGATGATTTGAGCTTTCAGGACAATGACGACAATTTCAGCGCATTGAAAGCCGTTCTGGAGGGCAGTGTTTCCGCAAGGTCTCATAATGTTGTGATTTATGCGACAAGCAACCGCCGACATATTGTCCGTGAAACGTTCTCACAGAGGGCAGGGGACGAAATTCGTCGGAATGATACCATGCAGGAAACAATTTCATTGTCGGAGCGTTTCGGGATTCAGTTGTTGTTCGACAAGCCAAACAAACAGCTGTACTTTGAAATTGTTTCGGCATTGGCGGAGCAGTGCCATTTGCAGATGTCCGCAGAGGAATTGCAAGAAGAGGCAGAACGCTTCGCAACCCGAAAGGGCGGACGTTCCGCACGCACGGCAAGGCAATTCGTTGACCAATTACAGGCAAAACAATGTATGAAGGAGTGAAAATATCATGCTGACGCTTGATAAAATTTATCATGCAAGTTATGTACTCAAAAGTGTCATCAGACAGACAGATTTAATTCATGCACCTAAAATCTGTCCAGATGCAAATGTTTATCTGAAAACCGAAAATTTACAGATTACTGGTTCTTTCAAGGTGCGTGGGGCTTACTACAAAATTTCACAGCTCAGTGAAGAAGAAAAGGCGAAGGGCGTTATTGCTTGTTCTGCCGGAAATCATGCACAGGGTGTGGCATTGGCAGCAACCAAAAACGGCATTCAATCTTTAATTTGCTTGCCGGATGGTGCGCCCATTTCCAAAGTGGAAGCTACAAAGGGCTATGGTGCAGAAGTATGCCTTGTTCCGGGGGTTTATGATGATGCCTATGCAAAGGCATTGGAACTCCGTGACGAAAAGGGCTATACATTCATTCATCCCTTTGATGATGAAGATGTCATTGCAGGACAGGGGACAATTGGGCTGGAAATCAGCGAACAATTGAGAGATGTTGATGTTGTTGTTGTACCTGTCGGCGGTGGCGGATTGATTTCAGGGGTATCATTCGCATTGAAGAGCCTGAATCCTAAAATTCGTGTTTACGGTGTACAGGCAAGCGGTGCGCCGTCTATGGCGAAAGCATTGCAGGAAGATGAAATTATTTGTCTTGATAGCGTTTCCACGATTGCGGACGGTATCAAGGTGAAAGAAGCAGGGGAACACACATTTGCTATCACCAAAAAATATGTTGACGGTGTTGTCACCGTGACAGATGATGAAATTTCCTCTGCTATTTTGGCATTGATTGAACAGCATAAACTCATTGCAGAGGGTGCAGGAGCTGTTCCTGTTGCGGCGGTGATGTTCCATAAGATTCCCGATATTCAAGGGAAAAATGTGGTTTGTCTAGTTTCAGGTGGTAATATTGACGTGACAATTCTTTCCAGAGTCATCAAGCGTGGCTTGTTGAAATCTGGGCGCAGTGATACCCTCACCATTCAATTGGAAGACAAACCGGGGCAGTTAAAGGGCGTTTCTGCAATTTTGGCTGACCTTGGCGGAAATGTCGTTTCTATCCACCACGAGAGGGCGAGCGAAGACAGCGATATTACAGACTGTGTTCTCCGCATTGTGCTGGAAACCAGAAACTATGAACATATTCGCCAAATCCGACAGGCTTTAACCGAAAAAGGCTTTAAGATTGTGAATCAATAATCAAAAAGGGGGATGATTATGGGCGGTATTCTTAGCTTTATACAGAATCATATTTTTGGGTTGTTTTGTATTGCGGGCTTGATATGGCTCATAAAAGTGGTTTTTACACAAATCCAGTACAAGAAAAATGGTATTCTTTTGCAGGCTGAAATCATTGATGATAAGGTTGTGAATGGCAATTTCTTTGCTGTGTACAAATTTGAACACATGGGACAGGAGATTGTCATTGACAGCTATAACGGCGATAAATCACAACATACTATGGGGCAAGTTGATGCCATTTACTACCTTGAAGGCAACAGCAAAGGGGTTTTCCGTGAACAGGACGTGAAAATCCAACTTTGGGAGATTGTTTGCTTTGTGAGTGCGATTGTATTTGGATTGATTGAGTTTGGGGTTTTGGGTTGAGATTCATTTCAGCATTGCTGAATGAACATATTATTTTGAAAGGAAGTTTTTACGATGGCAGAAAAAATTTATACAGAAAATGCGCCGGCTGCAATTGGTCCTTACTCTCAGGCAGTCAAGGCGAATGGTGTTGTTTACACCTCCGGACAGATTGCAATTGTTCCGGCAACTGGCAACATTGAGGCAAAAGATGTGGCTGGTCAGACGGAACAGGTCATGAAGAATTTGCAGGAAGTTTTAAAGGCTTCTGGTGCAAGTTTCTCTGATGTTGTCAAGACGACTTGTTTTTTGGCTGATATTGCAGACTTTGGAAAATTCAATGAAGTTTACGGAAAGTATATCGAGGAGAAGCCTGCTCGTAGCTGTGTTGCTGTTAAGGACTTGCCAAAGGGCGCACTCGTAGAAGTAGAGGTTATCGCTGAGATTGACTAAAAGTCAGATGAAAAAAATCCGATTGCAAGCGGATGATATGTGAAATACAGGAAACAGCCTGTCAGGAACGATAATAACAAAGCTCCGGTCAGGTTGTTTCTTTTTTGCAAATTGGCACGTTTCCGGATTGTCCACACCAGAAATACACAACAAATCCAGAATAGCATTTCCTCTACCATGGGGGAAGCTTGCCCTAAAAATCCCCTGATGGTACACGTTCCGGCAGTCATGATGAGCATGGTTTCCAGAATTGCCGTGCTGAATGTCGTCAAGATTCCCTTTTGCAGGTTTCCGGTGAATGTCCAGCGAATCACCGCCATGAAAAATGCAGGGAAGTATAATAATTTCAGCCGTTCCCATAAGCTGTCATTGATGGGGAGAAATGCCCCTAAAAATGGAATTCTGATGAGGAGGGGCGCATAAATATGTAAGAAAATGCTTGTCAATGCCAACAGCAATAAAAGCCCAATATCCCATAAAATGGTTTTTCTCATGAGGTGTTGACGTTGTTCGGCTCGTTCCATTGCCGTGAAAGGCTTTTTCAATTTGTCATGATAGAAAAAGATATGCATGAAAATTCCTCCGCTTGTTTTTGTTATTAGCTTATGTGAAAAAATGCCTTGATATGCCGTGAAATGGCATTTCACAAAAAAATTTGTGAAAATATGAAAAAATTTCAGAAATAGTCTTTACAGAATCGAAATTTTAGTGTAAAATAGATATAGTATCTTTAATATTGTGAGGTGTTGTTTCAATGGAATTGAAGTACAAAAGAATTTTGCTGAAACTCAGCGGTGAAGCACTTGCAGGCGAAAAAAAGTTCGGTCTGGATTATGCTGTGATTGGCAATATCTGCGAGAGTATCAAAAAATGTGTTGATGTTGGTGCAGAAGTTGCCATTGTTGTGGGAGGGGGAAATTTCCTCCGTGGCAGAATGAGCGGTGGTCTTGACAGAACCAGAGCCGACCACATGGGAATGCTTGCCACTGCCATCAATGCGCTCGCCATTGCGGACGTGCTGGAATCCTTGGGGCTGGAAGTGCGTGTGCAGACGGCAATCACCATGCAACAAGTGGCAGAGCCTTATATCCGTAACAAGGCTATCAGCCATTTGAAAAAAGGCAGAGTGGTAATTTTTGGCTGTGGCACTGGAAATCCATTCTTCTCGACAGATACCGCTGCTGCATTGCGTGGCGTGGAAATTGAAGCGGAAATTTTCATGAAGGCGACACTCGTTGACGGTGTGTATGACAAAGACCCCCATGAATTTCCGGATGCTGTCAAATATGACACGCTGACTTTCAGTGAGGTTCTGAATCAGAATCTCAGTGTGATGGATATGACCGCTGCAAGTATGTGTAAGGATAATCACCTGAAAATGCTGGTGTTTGATTTGCACCGTCCGGATAATATTCTTGATGCTGTGATGGGTGAAAATGTGGGAACTATCATTTCAGAAGAGACAGCACCCAAAGAAACAACAAAGTAATTTTTTGCGAGAAAGGAAGTTTTGACTATGAAAGCAACATTGAAAGCCGCAGAGGAGAAAATGCAGAAAAGCATTGAAAGCCTGAAAAGTAACTTTGCATCTGTTCGTACTGGCAGAGCAAATCCCCAGATTTTAGATAAACTGCGTGTGGATTATTACGGCGCACCGACTCCGATTCAGTCCATGGCGGCTGTATCCGTTTCAGAGGGTAGAACCCTTGTTATCCAGCCTTGGGATAAAACCAATCTGAAAGCCATTGAAAAAGCAATTCAGGCTTCTGACATTGGTATCAATCCCACGAATGACGGCAATGTCATTCGCCTTGCATTTCCGCAGACAACAGAGGAAGACCGTAAAAAGCTTTGTAAAACTGTCAAGAAGTACGGTGAAGAATCAAAGGTTGCTGTCCGCAATGTCCGCCGTGATACCCTCGAAAAATTCAAGAAAATGAAAAAAGAAGGTACTCTGACGGAAGACGACCAGAAAGACGCTGAAAAGAAAATTCAGAAACTCACTGATAAGTATTGTGAGGAAATTGACAAGGCTGTCGCTGAAAAAGAAAAGGAAATTATGAGCATCTGACCCATAATGAAGGGATAAAATATATGGCAATATTTGGCGGTAAAAAAGAAACTGAATCCCAATTGCCGGAAAAATTGCCTGTCCATGTTGGTTTCATCATGGACGGCAATGGCAGATGGGCGAAAAAACGTGGACTTCCTCGCACACTTGGTCATGTGGAAGGGGCAAAGACATTCAAGAAAATCATGCTGTATTGCAAGGAAATCGGAATTCCATATATTTCTTTCTATGTCTTTTCAACTGAAAATTGGAAACGTCCACAAAATGAAATTGATGGCGTTTTAGCGATTATGCGTGAATATCTGGAAGATGTACAGAAGCATTTAGGGGATGGCATCAGAGCGATTTTCTTAGGTGATAAAAGCGTTTATCCTGACGACATTCGGGAACGTATGGTGAAACTGGAAGAAGATACCGCACATCATACCGATTTGGTGGTATTTTTCGCCTGCAATTATGGCGGACGTGACGAAATCGCACGTTCTGCAAGGGAAATTGCAAAACTCGTGCAGAAAGGCGAACTCAATCCAGAGGACGTTACAGAACAAACCGTTGCAGACCACCTCTATACAGCAGGTTTTCCGGATGTAGATTTAGTCATTCGTCCGAGTGGCGAACTGCGGTTATCAAATTATCTAATTTGGCAATGTGCGTATGCAGAATATTATTTCACGAATATTTTGTGGCCCGATTTCAGCCCGCAGGAACTCGACAAAGCATTGATTGACTATGCAAACAGAGGCAGACGCTTTGGAGGTGTGTAATCCATGGCGGTGAGATTGATTTCCTCCGCTGTGGGTATTGCGGTTTTAATCATTGTCATGATATGCAGTGATACGTTTTTATTACCATTGGTTTTAGGGTTCATCATTGGGGTTATCCTTTTTGAACTGATTCGGGCAGTGAAAGGGGAACAATTCCGGCTTGCATCTGTCGGGGTGATTCTGTACGGAGTTGCAATGGCATTTCTGCGGTTTTATCAGTATGTTTATTTCAATCAAACGAACATTCATGAAGCGTTGGGAGTGGCGGAACGCATTGTATTTCCGGTTTGTCTGCTGATGGTATTTATTGAGTATATTTGGCATCATCAAAGTTTCAAAGTCGAACAATTGGGATTTATGACCGGTGCAATGTATTTAATACCTTGGTCAATTACCCAATTGATAGACTTGAAATTCACAGGTACTCACGGAATGTTTTATTTATTCATGGCACTTTGTGGGGCATGGATAGCGGACTCAGGAGCGTATTTTTCCGGTGTGGCATTGGGAAAGCATAAACTTTGCCCGACTATCAGCCCGAAAAAGACCGTTGAGGGGTTTGTTGGGGGCTTGTTAAGTAATGCTGTGGTATTTGTGATTGTATTTGTCGTGTACAGCAATGTCATGAAGGGGAAAGGAAACCCCATGCCGGATATGGATATTATCACCTGTATGAAAATAGCCCTTCTGGGGGTAGTTTGTGCAGGTATCAGCGTATTAGGCGATTTGACCGCCTCTGTTATCAAGCGTGAAAAAGGTATCAAAGATTACGGCAATATCATGCCCGGACATGGCGGTTTAATGGATAGGTTCGATAGTGTATTATTTGTCGTTCCGGCATTCCATGCCTTTATGAACCTGTTTACAATTCTCTGAAAAATAAGCCCGTCCCAACTCCAAAGGATGGGCTTATTCAGTCAAAATTATCATAATATGAAAGGGTGATGTATGATGAAAAAAGTTGCTGTTCTGGGGTCAACTGGTTCAATTGGTACGCAGGCTCTTGAAGTCATTGAAAAGCATGGTATGAAAGTTACTGCATTAGCCGTCAATAGCAATGCTTCTTTGCTGGCGGAGCAGGTCAGAAAATACCATCCGGAAACGGTTTGCATTTATCAGGAAGAGAAAGCAGACGAATTGCGGGAACTCCTCAAAGGCGAAAAAGTCAACATCTTAACCGGAATGAATGGGCTTTGTGAAATTGCACAGTCAAAAGATGCAGATATTGTCTTGAATTCCGTGGTTGGTATGGTGGGATTATTGCCAACATTGAAAGCCATTGAAGCTGGTACAGATGTTGCACTTGCCAACAAAGAAACGCTGGTGGCTGGTGGTTCACTCGTCATGCAATCCGCAAAGGAAAAAGGTGTCAACATCTATCCGGTAGACAGTGAACATTCTGCCGTTTTCCAGTGCTTACAGGGAAATTCCATGAACAAAATCCGGAAAATGATTCTGACCGCTTCCGGAGGACCTTTCTTCGGCAAGAAAAGGGCTGACCTTGTGAATGTCCGTGCAAAGGATGCGCTGAAACATCCCAATTGGACAATGGGTGCAAAGATTACCATTGATTCTGCCACGCTCATGAATAAGGGGCTGGAATTCATTGAGGCAAAATGGCTGTTTGACTTAGAGCCTGAACAAATTGAAATTGTGGTGCATCGTCAAAGTGTCCTGCATTCGGCGGTAGAATTTGAAGATTATGCGGTCATTGGTCAAATGGGTGTACCAGATATGAAAATTCCGATTCAGTACGCTTTATTGTATCCGGAGCGGAAACCTTGTCCCACAAAACCGTTATCTCTGACAGACTATGGAGCATTGACATTTGAAAAGCCCGATTTTGAGACGTTCGAATGTCTGCGCTGTGCGATAGATGCCATTCAGGAAGGCGGTCTCCGTCCGGCAATTGTCAACGGCGCAAATGAAGAAGCTGTCAAGCACTTCCTGAAAGACGAAATCAGCTTTTTGCAAGTCGGGGAATTGGTTCGTTCTGCCATGGAAGCCGTCAACGGTGGAACGGTTCACTGCTATGAAGAAGTTCTGGAAGCCGACCAGAAAGCAAGAGAATTTGTGAGAGATAAAATTAAGAATAAAAATTAAAAGGGGCTTGGGGAAAAATTGGATTGTGATAAATCAAATTTATCAGAAAGGATGAAGGTTTTTATGAGTATCATCATTGCATTACTGGTATTTTTTGTGATTGTTGTATTGCACGAATTCGGGCATTTTATCATAGCCAAACTGAGCGGAATCCGTGTCAATCAATTCGCTGTGGGGATGGGCCCTGTTTTGCTGAAAAAACAGAAGGGTGAAACAGAATACTCCGTCCGGTTGTTGCCAATTGGCGGATTTTGCGCCATGGAAGGCGAAGACGATAACAGCTCTGACCCTAGGGCATTCAACAAAAAGCCCGTCTGGAAACGAATGGGCGTTGTGGTTGCTGGACCTATCATGAATTTGATTTTAGGATTTATTTTGATTCTTGTTACCACATTGTTAGATGGACAAGTGGCAACGGTGCAGGTTTCAAGGTTTCCTGTGGATGAAAACGAAGTTTCCGTTTCGTCCAGCGAAATGAGCGGTTTGCAGGTAGATGACATTTTCTACAGTATCAACGGAAGACGAATTTTCACTGACAATGATTTGTCATACCAATTGCAGACAACAGAATCTGATACTATGAAAGTTGTCGTGAAGCGTAACGGCGAAAAAGTAACCTTGCCAAATGTCACCTTCTTTAACAAGGCAACAGAGGGAAGACTGGATTTCTATATTCATGCGGAACATCCGAACCCTTGGAATGTCGTGAGGTATAGTTTCTTGGATACGATTTCAATCGGGCGCATGATTTGGGCATCATTGCACGACTTATTGACTGGGAAATATGGTTTCCATGATTTGTCGGGTCCTGTGGGAATTGTGACAACTATCGGAGAGGCTGCATCCTATGGCGAAACTTTCAAGCAACATTTAATCAGTGTCCTTTCGTTAGCGTCCTTTATTACGGTGAATGTGGGAATTTTCAACCTGTTGCCAATTCCGGCATTAGATGGCGCAAGGCTGGTATTTTTGATTGTGGAAGCCATCCGCAGAAAGCCCCTCCCACCCGAAAAAGAAGGTATGGTACACTTTGCTGGAATGGCATTGTTATTCCTGCTGATGATTGCCGTCACATATCAGGATATTGCAAGACTAATTCAGGGGTAAAGCCCCTTTTATGAGGTGATTTTATGAGAAATGTCAAACCTGTCAAAGTCGGGGACTGCATTCTTGACGGACAGCATATTTATATTCAATCGATGCTGAATGTCCCTGCTGAAAATATTGAAGGCAATGTCAAACAAGCGATTGCATTAGAAAAAGCCGGCTGTGAAATCATCCGCACTGCTGTTCCTGATATGGACGCAGTGCGCTTGATTCCGGCAATTAAGGAGAAAATTTCCATTCCGTTGGTAGCGGATATTCATTTTGATTACCGTTTAGCCCTGAAATGTGCGGAAATGGGCGTTGACAAAATCCGCATCAACCCCGGAAATATCGGCGATATGGATAAAGTGCGACAGGTTGCAGAAGCTTGTCAAAAGAGAAATATTCCCATTCGAATTGGTGTCAATTCCGGTTCACTGGAAAAGGATATTTTGGAAAAATATGGTTCTCCCACTCCGGAAGCCCTTGTGGAAAGTGCCTTGACTCATGCATCCATGCTGGAACAATTTGACTTTACCGATATTGTCATTTCTATCAAATCTTCTGACGTGAATCGAATGATTGACTGCTATCGGTTAGCAGCTGAAAAGTGTCAGTATCCGTTGCATTTGGGGGTAACGGAAGCAGGAACGGAACGAATGGGCTTGATTAAGTCGGCGATTGGCATTGGTTCACTGTTACATGATGGCATTGGAGAAACCATCAGAGTTTCTCTGACAGATGACCCCATTCTGGAAATTAAAGCTGGAAAAGATATTTTAAAAAGCATCGGCAAGGGGAAGGGTGTGCAGATTGTTGCCTGTCCCACTTGCGGACGGACAAAAATTGACCTCGTGTCATTGGCGAAACAGGTGGAAGAAGCCACCAAAGACATTGACAAAAATGTGAAGGTTGCTGTCATGGGTTGCATCGTGAACGGAATCGGCGAAGGCAGAGAAGCGGATATTGGTGTTGCTGGCGGAAATGGTGTCGGGCTGATTTTCCGCCATGGGGAAACCTTGAAGCGTGTTCCGGAAAATGAAATTGTTCCGGCACTGCTGGAAGAATTGGCGAAACTGTAAATATTTGGGAAATGGAAATATTGGATACGATATTTGGGACGATTGTTTTCGGGGGGCTGTTCCTGTTTTTTACAGGGGTCAATTATTTGTATGTCTATCATGCATGGATAAAGCAGGAGAAGACCCCCTCACCAGCCCCCTTTTTAGGCGGAATTTTTGGAGCGATTACCATGTTGGGGTTATTTGGTCTGAAAAATCCGTTTCTGATTGTGTTACCATTTTTGATTGATGTGGGAAGCATTCCCTTTTTGGTTCATTTCATTGTGGTGGTTGTAAAGGAAGAATTTGGGAGCAGGAAAAAATAAGGTCTGATTCGTCAGAAAGCAATTGTGAGAAAGGCGGTAATATTATGGCAAATGCCACACTTCTGGAATTTTTAAGGCAGTACACCGAAGATATACCGGCATCCATTCAGCAAGGTGTCATTCAAAATATTCTCTATGATGAGAAGTATTTCAAGCATATCACATTTGAAGCCCTTTTTCCGGCTGTTGTGCCTATGAAGGATATTATTCACTTTGAAAATAGTGTTGGTGTTGCATTGCAAGTGCCTGAACTGCGGTTAGAATGCTTCTATGAGGAATCGCTTTTCACGAAAGAAAGCATTCCGCTTGTGGTGGAAATGATGAAGCGTGAACTTCCCATCATGAACGGATTTTTAAACCGTGCGCAATATCAGCTTGACGGCGGACAACTGCGGATTGATTTATATACAGCGGGTCAGCCGATTCTGGAAAAGTTTCAATTTCCGAAAAAGTTTGCGGAATATGTGCAGAAGCATTTTGGGAAAGAAATTCAAGTTTCCATGTACGGCAGAGACAGCATTTCTTATGAGGAATTAGAACACGTCATTGAGGAGATACCGCCGGAAATTTCACCGGATTATATACCGCCCTCTTATCCCAATGTCCCCACCGAACCCACGGAAGAAAAAGTCATTGTTCCGGATACTCCTCAAACTGTTTCCAGTGAATCAGCTATGATGAACTTCACCAAAGACGGCGAAATGCTCATCAAGGGCAGAATTATCAATGATGACCCTATCACCATTCCGCAGGCACTCACCACCAGAGGGCAAAGGGTAGTTGTGTATGGTGATATTTTCAATTCCGAGTCAAGAGACGTGAAAAGCGAAAGGCGAATTGTCACTTACAAAATCACAGACTTTTCCGGTTCAATTCTCATCAAGCTGTTTGATTCCATCAAGAAATTGGAAGCCTTGCATTTAGAGGAGATGAAAAAAGGGGTTAGTATTATCGTAGCTGGAAAAATTGAGGATGATACTTTTGCACATGAGCCGGTACTCCGTCCGGATTCGATTGTGATTCGCAAACGCAACCCCCGAAAAGATACCGCCGAAAGAAAGCGCATTGAATTGCACTGTCATACCACCATGTCTGCAATGGATGCCGTTTCCAGTGCTGGCGCATTGATTAAAAGGGCGCATGACTGGGGACATCCGGCAATTGCGATTACTGACCATGGTGTTGTACAGGGGTTTCCTGATGCGATGAATGCAGTCAGCTCTATCAAAGACCCTGATTTCAAGGTGATTTACGGCTGTGAGGCGTATGTGGTAGATGATATTCATATGCCGAAGATTCTCAATGGCGACGAGCCGAGAAGCATTCAAGATGAAATTATCGTCTTTGACGTGGAAACAACTGGTTTAAGCTATGCGCATGACCGTTTGACGGAAATCGGCGCAGTCAAGCTGAAAAATTTGCAGATTGTTGATAGTTTCAATATCTTTGTGAATCCGGAAAAGCACATTCCGGCAAATATTACCGAACTGACCGGAATTACAGATGAAATGGTTGCAGATGCTCCAAAAGAAGCAGAAGCCTTGAAACAGTTTATAGAATTTTGCGGTGATAAGCCCGTATTGGCTGCGCATAATGCCACATTTGACACCTCTATGATAAATCAGGTCATTCAACGACACAATATTGATTTTCCATACAGCTGGATTGATACGCTCATTCTGGCACAGTCCGCCCTCCCTGAACTCGGCAGGCATAAGCTTGATGTGATTGCCAAACACCTGAAATTAGGCAAATTTGACCACCATCGAGCAAGTGAAGACGCTGGAATGTTGGCAAAAATTTATATTGCGCTTGTCAATCGTCTTGCACAGGAAAAAGGCGTTCAGACACTCAACGACCTGAACGATAAAACTGACCCTATCGACATCAAGAAATTGAAATCCTATCACCAAATTATTTTGGTGAGAAATCAGGTAGGCTTGAAAAATCTCTACAGGCTGGTATCCTATGGACATTTGAAATATTATTACCGTCATCCATTGTTACCGAAATCTGTCTTGCAGGAATGCAGAGACGGTTTGATTTTCGGTTCTGCCTGTGAAGCAGGACAATTATTCCGTGCAATTGTGGACTGCAAACCCCAAAACGAAATTGAAGAGATTGCAAAGTTTTTCGATTATCTCGAAATTCAGCCCATTGCTAACAATGAGTTTATGATTCGGGAAGGTCTTGCACCCAATGAAGAAGCCCTTCGGGATTACAACCGGAAAATCGTGGAATTAGGCGAAAAATTGAATATTCCAGTTGTGGCGACTTGTGACGTTCATTTTTTGGATGAAAAAGACAGCGTTTACCGGAAAATTCTCACCTCTGGACAGGGCTTTTCTGATGCCGACAGACAACCGCCCTTATATTTGCGGACAACAGATGAAATGCTGAAAGAATTCGCTTATCTTGGCGAAAAAAAGGCGGAAGAAATTGTGATTGATAATCCCCAATGGGTTGCCAATGCCTGCGAACACGTGTTCCCGATTCCAAAAGGCACATTTACTCCCAACATTGCAGGCGCAGAAGAAGACCTCGTGAGAATTACCAATGACCGTGCAAAGGGAATTTATGGCGACCCCTTGCCGGAAATCGTGCGGAAACGTCTTGACCGTGAATTAGATTCCATCATCAAGCATGGATTTTCCGTGCTGTATATGATTGCACAAAAATTGGTTTACAATTCCGAAGAGCATGGTTATCATGTCGGCTCAAGAGGTTCTGTCGGTTCGTCATTCGTGGCGAGTATGGCAGGAATTTCAGAAGTCAATCCCTTAGTACCGCATTATGTTTGCCCTAAATGCAAATACAGCGAATTCATGACAGATGGTAAGTATGGTTCTGGTTTCGATATGCCGGCGAAAGACTGCCCCAAATGCGGTACACGCTTATTACAAGATGGGCATGACATTCCCTTTGAAACGTTCCTCGGATTTGATGGCGATAAAGCCCCTGATATTGACTTGAATTTCTCTGGTGAATATCAGTCCAGTGCGCACCGCTATACAGAAGAACTCTTTGGACGTGACAACGTATTCAAAGCCGGTACAATTGGCACAATTGCCGATAAAACCGCTTTTGGTTTCGTCAAGAAATATCTGGATGAACAGGGGATGCAACTCAATAATACCGAAATTGAAAGGCTTTCCATTGGCTGTACTGGTATCAAGCGTACCACAGGGCAACACCCTGGGGGGATGGTGGTTGTGCCGTCTGACTATGAAGTGTATGATTTTACTCCGGTACAGCATCCGGCAGATTCTACGGATTCAGATGTGATTACAACACATTTCGACTTTCATTCGATTCATGATACCATCCTGAAATTGGATGAATTGGGACACGTCGTGCCGACTTTGTACAAGCACTTGGAGGATTTGACCGGAAAACAAATCAAGGATATTCCGGGGTATGACCCCGAAGTTATCAAAATGTGTACGGATTGTTCCGTATTGGGTGTCACGGAACAGGAAATTTATTGTAAAACTGGCAGTTTGGGGATTCACGAAATGGGGACAGGTTTCACCATTCAAATGTTATTGGATGCCAAACCAACAAAATTTTCTGACTTTCTGCAAATCTCCGGACTGTCTCACGGTACAGATGTATGGCTTGGCAATGCAAAAGATTTGATTGATGAGGGGACTTGTACCATTTCGGAAGTAATTGGTACTCGTGACAGTATTATGACCTATCTGTTATATAAAGATGTTGAGCCGAAAAAGGCTTTCCAGATTATGGAATTCACCAGAAAAGGCAAAGCCCCGAAAATGTTTACTCCGGAATTGGTGCAGATGTTGAGAGACCATAATGTACCAGAATGGTATATCAATAGCTGTCTGAAAATCAAGTATATGTTCCCGAAAGCCCATGCGGCGGCTTATGTTATCGCCGCTATGAAGTTAGGCTGGTTTAAGTTGTATATGCCATTGGAATATTATTCCACTTATTTCACGGTTCGTGGTGACGATTTTGATGTAGAATTAGCTGTCAATGGGATTTCTGCCGTTCGTGGAAAAATTGATGAACTGCGTATGAAAGGCAATGAACGCACCAAAAAAGAAACGGATTTGCTGGATATTTTGATGATTGTCAATGAAATGCTTTCAAGAGGGTTTGAATTTTTGCCGATTGATTTATTCAAATCCCACGCTTACAAATATCTGATTGAAGATTGTGAGGACGGCAAAAAAAGAATCAGAATTCCCTTTTCAGCATTGAGCGGTGTTGGTGGAGCTGCTGCGAATGGTGTTTATGAAGCGGCTCAAAAAGGTGGGTTCATGTCAATTGAAGAATTTCAGGAAATGAGCGGAGCTTCTAAAACTGTCATTCAGATGCTGAAAGATTTGTCAGCATTTGGCAATTTACCGGAAACTTCTCAAATGACATTATTCTGATGTGTCAAGGGGAGCTGTTGATTTGTGGAATATTATGACAGCTCCTCCAAAATTCTGATGCTGTCTTGACAAAGATGATAAAATATGTTATGATATTACCATGATAACATGATAATATAGTAGTGCATTAAAGTGCATGAATGAAACTAAACTAAAGTGAGGTATGGAAATGCGCCGTTATGATTTAATTACCCCAGAAGGAACAAGAGATTTTCTCTTTGAGGAATGCGCTCTCAAACGTATCGTGGAGACCCGAACCAGAGAAATTTTCAAGTCCATGGGTTATACCAGAGTTATCACCCCAAGTTTGGAATTTTTAGACGTGTTCAGACTGAATTCCGGCTATTTCTCCCAAGAGGAATTATGCAAACTGACAGACAATAAGGGGCGGTTAATTGCTGTTCGTCCTGATTCAACTGCACCCATTGCAAGAGTGGTTTCTACTCGTCTGAAAGATGCCAAATTACCATTGAGATTGTATTATACACAACCTGTTTACCATTTTGCGCCTTCTCTCAAAGGCAAGAGTACCGAAATCAATCAGACTGGTATTGAATTGATTGGTTCATCTTCTAAAATGGCAGATATTGAGGTGATTTCTGCGGCATTTTCGGTATTGACTTCTGTGGTACAGGGTGAACCAGTCAATCAGAAAGTGAATTATTCGCTTGAATTGGGGGATGTTCGCATTTTCCGTGAACTGATGCATAAACTCAATGCAACCCCTGCACAAAAAGAGGAAATTCACAGCCTGATTGAATCCAAAAATTACCCTGCTCTGAATGATTTTCTTGATAAGCTGGGCGATAATAAAATTACTCGTTCTCTGCGGAAACTGCCGACTTTGTTCGGTGGGGAAGAAGTCTTTGAACGTGCTGCAAATGTCTTTCAGGATGAGCGGATTCAAGAGATTCTCGATAATATGAAGGCTTTGTATCATACTGTCTGCGCCATCAATACAGATGGAAATGTGACTGTTGATTTGGGACTGGTCAATAAGACTGATTATTATACAGGGCTTGTCATTAAGGGATACTTAGAGGGCTATGGAGAAGAGGTCATTTCCGGCGGTCGCTATGACAAACTCCTTGACGAATTCGGGTATGATGTTCCGGCAGTCGGAATGGCTGTCAATGTGGATGCTGTTGCAAATGTGATTGGAAAGAAATATACTCCTGTCCAGACTCCGGCAGATGTGTTAATTGTCGCTGAAAATGGCTGTGAAGCACAAGCCGTCAAGACCGCTGAATTGCTCCGTGAAAAAGGTCTTTGTGTGGAACATTTCCTTGATTCTGAAAATGCTGAACAGTACGCTCAAAACAGAGGTATCAAGAAAATGATTCTCATTAGCAAGGACAATGAAAAGGAGGTTGCTATCAATGGATAAACCGCTCAGAATTGCCCTCACTAAGGGCAGATTGGAAAAAGATACCGTCAAGCTCTTAGAGGGCTTAGGCTATGACTGCACCGCCGTCCACGAAAAAGGCAGAAGGTTGATTTTGCCTGTGCCGGATGCACATATGGAAGTCGTTCTTGCTAAGGCGGCGGATGTTATCACCTATGTGGAACATGGTGTTTGTGATATGGGAGTTGTCGGAAAAGATACCCTCATGGAAATGAATGGGAAATTGTTCGAACTCGTCAATTTGGGTTTTGGCAAGTGTAAATTTGCATTGGCAACAAAAAAGGACTATCCTTTCTATGATGGGTTCGGTGTCAAGACAATTGCATCAAAATACCCGAATGTCACTCGTGCATTTTTCGAAAATAAGGGCATGGACGTGGATATTGTGAAAATTGAGGGTTCTGTCGAACTTGCGCCCCTGTTGGGTTTAGCTGATGGCATTGTCGATATTGTGGAAACTGGTACAACTTTGAAAGAAAATGGTCTTGCTGTCGTGGAAGACGTGGCGCAGGTGTCCGCTCGTCTCATTGTGAATACCGTCAGTCTGAAATTACGTCAGCAGGAAATCGAAGCATTTGTGAAGAAAGTGGAGGATTATATCAATGATTAAGAAAATTGTTTGTGACGGTCAGAAAGAATATGAATTCCTGAAAGACCTCGAAAAAAGAAGCGGTGAAACCGACAAGAAAGTAACCCAAATCGTGACCGAAATTATTGAAACCGTCCGTGAAGGCGGTGACAAAGCTGTCAAGAATTATACCAAGAAATTCGACGGCAATTTACCCCAATATTATGAAGTCCCTCGTGAAGTCATCAATGATGCACTCACCGAAGCAGACCAAGATTTCGTGAATGCCCTCTTGAATGCACAGGAAAATATTGCAGACTTCCACAATCGCCAGAAATCGCAGGGCTTTACCAATGCCAAAGCAAATGGCGTGATTCTGGGTCAGCGTGTGAGAGGTCTGGAGCGTGTCGGTTTGTACGTTCCGGGGGGTACAGCGGCTTATCCGTCCAGTGTCCTCATGAATGCAATTCCGGCAAAAATTGCAGGGGTCAAGGAAATTATCATGGTAACTCCTCCCTGCAAAGACGGAACACCCAACAAGGATATTTTAGTAGCCGCTGCAATTTGCGGAGTTGACAGAATTTTCCTTTCTGGTGGTGCGCAGGCAATCGCTGCATTGGCATACGGTACGGAAGAAATCCCAAAGGTTGATAAAATCGTTGGCCCTGGAAATATCTTTGTTGCAACGGCGAAAAAGTTGCTGTATGGGGTTGTCGATATTGATATGATTGCAGGGCCTAGTGAAGTGCTTGTCATGGCGGACAAAACCGCAGACCCGAAATATGTCGCCGCTGATTTGATGAGTCAGGCGGAACATGATGTTCTTGCATCTTCTATTCTGGTGACAACTGACCCCGAACTCCCCGACAAGGTAGAAAAAGAAATCCTCCGTCAGATGGCTTACCTCGAAAGAAAGGAAATTATCGAAAAGTCTATGATGAATTATGCCGCTATGCTTATCGCCCGTGACAAGCAACAGGCTATTGAGCTGGCGAATGCAATCGCTCCTGAACACTTGGAAGTTTTGATGGAAAATCCGCTCGAATATATCGGCTGTCTCGATAATGCCGGTTCAGTGTTCTTGGGGTCGTATTCCTCCGAACCGTTAGGGGATTATTATGCAGGACCTAACCACGTTCTTCCTACTTCCGGCACAGCAAGATTTTTCTCTCCGCTGGGTGTCAATAGCTTTATCAAGCGTTCCAGCTATATCTACTATACAGAGGATGCCCTCAGAGATGCCAAAGACGATATTGTCCTCATTGCCGAACGTGAGAGGCTGACCGCTCACGCTAACGCTATCAAGGTGAGATTTGAGGATTGAGATGGCAAATGATTTGATTAGCACTGGAAATTGTGGTGAATATTTTGTAGCTGCTGAATTGGAAAGAAGAGGCTTTACAGTTGCTCTTCCTATGTCAAATGTAAAGGATTTTGATATTTTGGCGATTCATCGAGTTACACATAAACAATTAGCAATACAGGTAAAAACTACGCATCATAGCAAAAAACAATGGGTTTTGAGTGCAAAGAACGAGAATTTGTTTGGTGATGATATATTCTATATATTTGTGACATTATGCGGACTTGAAACACCTCAATATCATATAGTGCCAAGTAAATTTGTTGCTGAAACGATTACATCAGAACATAGAAAATGGCTTAATACACCTGCTAAAAATGGAAATGCACACAAAGATAATTCTATTAGAAAATTTGATGATTCTAATAATGTTTACTTAAATAATTGGGATATTCTAAGTTCTGATTGACCAAACAAAAAAGGAGCTGAATCACAATGAACTGGGAAAATAATGTCCGCCGTGTTGTCCCCTATACTCCAGGGGAACAGCCCAAAATTATGGACGTTGTGAAACTCAATACCAATGAAAACCCCTATCCCCCTGCGCCCAATGTGCAGAAAATTCTTGACGATTTTTCCACTGACGAAATGCGTCTGTACCCTGACCCAACGGCACAGATTTTGATTGATGCCTTGGCGGAGCGTTACCATGTCAAGCCCTCACAGGTCTTTGTGGGGGTGGGGTCGGATGATGTCATTTCTATGGCATTTATGACGTTTTTCAATTCTGACAAGCCTGTCCTGTTTCCAGACGTGACCTATTCATTCTATGATGTTTGGGCAGAGGTTTACAGAATCCCATACCAGACCATTCCATTGACAGAAGATTTCCGCATCAATCCGGACGACTACAATCGGGAAAACGGCGGTATCATCTTCCCGAATCCCAATGCTCCGACTGGTGTATTGGAATCTCTGGAAACGATTGAGAAAATTTTACAGGCGAACCCTGATTCTGTCGTGATTGTGGACGAGGCATATATTGACTTTGGCGGGGAAAGCTGTCTTCCGTTGCTGGAGAAGTACGAAAACTTGCTTGTTGTGCAGACGTTTTCCAAAAGCCGTTCTATGGCTGGTATGAGAATCGGCTTTGCAATCGGCAGTGAGAAAATGATAAAATATCTGAATGACGTGAAATTCTCCGTGAATTCCTACACCATGAACAGAATTACTCTCGTGTGTGGTGCGGAAGCCGTCAGGGATGAAGCCTATTTTCAGGAGACGACACAGAAAATTATTTCCACCAGAGAAGCCACAAAACAGAAACTCTCTGAATTGGGTTTTGTGTTCCCTGATTCAAAAAGTAATTTCATTTTCGCAAGCCATCCCGAACATGATGCAGGAATAATTTTCGAGGAGCTGAAAAAACGGCATATTTTTGTACGCTATTGGAATAAGCCACGCATTAGCCAGTATTTGAGAATTACTATCGGCACAGATGAGGAAATGAACAAGTTTTTCACGGCTTTGCAGGAGATTATAAAATAAGGGGGCTTGGGGGTAAGCAATGCCCTTGACACAAACGAATGAGAAAAATCTTGTTTTTCGATTTCGTGTGTCAAGGCATTAAGGCATTGCGTCCCCCATCATGAAAGGAGTTATCATGCAAACTGCGACTGTTACCAGAACTTCAAAAGAAACTGATATTACTGTTACCATTTTACCGGAGAACGGCAAAAGAGAAATTTCAACTGGTATTGGATTTTTTGACCATATGCTGACGGCTCTCACTGTTCACAGTCAGATTCCGATGCAGATTCATGCAAAAGGCGATATTTTTGTAGATGCACACCATACTGTGGAAGATACCGGAATCGTGTTAGGGCAGGCACTCGCCAAAGCTTTAGGCGATAAAAGCGGAATTGTCCGTTATGGTTCGGCATATATTCCAATGGATGAATCATTAGCATTTTGCTGTATGGACATCTGCAACCGTCCGTTTCTCGTGTTCAATGCAGATTTTACCAATCCCATGATTGGACAATATGATTCCTGTCTGACAGAGGAATTTATGAGGGCATTCGCTTTCAATGCCGGAATTACCCTGCATATTAACATGATGTACGGCAAAAACGACCACCATAAAACAGAAGCCATTTTCAAGGCGGTTGCTCATGCCCTGCGGATTGCATCAGCTCCCACGGGTTCGGGTGAAGCCTTCTCTACGAAAGGAATATTAGGATGATTGCAATTGTTGACTACGGAGCAGGAAATATTTTCAGTGTGAAAAATGCACTGGATTTCCTCGGACTCGAAAACGAATTAACTGACAACCCCGACAAAATCCGTTTTGCTGAAAAAGTCATCCTTCCGGGGGTTGGTGCATTTCCATCAGCTATGAAGATGTTGGAACAGAAAGGGCTTGTCAGTGTCCTGAAAGAGGAAGCACACAAAAAGCCCCTTTTAGGTATCTGCTTGGGTATGCAGATGTTACTTGACAAAAGCTATGAATTTGAAGAATGTGACGGATTGGGGCTGATTTCCGGCACAGTCAACCGGATTGATGCACCGGATTTGATTATTCCGCATATGGGCTGGAATGAATTGCAGATGGGTGTTGAATGCCCTCTGCTGAAAAATTTAGGCGATTCGCCGTATGTGTACTTTGTACATTCGTATATGGCGGAATGCAAAGAGGAAAATTTGTCTGCATGGGTTGAATACGGCGGAAAAGTCCCTGCTATGATTTATGACGGAAAATTCGTCTATGGGGCGCAGTTCCACCCTGAAAAGTCTGGAGATGTCGGCTTGCAGATTTTACGAAATTTTGCGGAGCTGTGATTTTCAAAGGAATTAAACAGAAGGAGTGATAAAATGGCAAATATTGGATGTGGTTGTCTTTCGCTTATAGCAGTATGTGTGCTTTTGGGTTCTTTTGTTTCAATCACTGGTATAGATGAGAAAATCAAACAGAGGAATACATCTAGACATGATTCTTCATCAAGTTATTCTGATAGGAGAGCTACAACTACTAAAGCAAAACAATCTACTAAGCCACCACAAACTAAAACGGAAGTCACCCCCGTTGTTCCACAAACCGAGGCAGAACCAAAAGAATTTGTTTTTATTGTGAATACATCTTCCAAATGTCTTCATATTAGCTCTAGTTGTTATCATGTTGCGAATGCAAATCCTGAAAATTTTTCTACTATTGTCATACCAGAAAATGAGCTTTCAAAGTATCTTGAAGATGGTTATGATATTTGCGACTATTGTTCAGAAAACTATCCATTGCATAAGGAGTAAATCAATGGAAACCACTACCCCAAAATGCCAATGTGGCACGGAAATGAAACCAGCTGATTTCTATTGTGGGATGGCTGGTGCAAGCATCTGCACCAAAGAAAAATATGCTATGAATCACTATTACAAAGTGAATGCTTGGTACTGTCCGGAATGCGGAAAAGTCGAACTTTACGCAAAACTTCCCGAAACATCATAAACCTTTGCACAAGGTCAAGCCCTCCTGAATATTCTGTTAGCATAGAAACAAAATTATATTTTTGTTTTGGATTACAGATAGGAGGGCTTTTTATGAATTACGATTCACCAGATAATTTCGAACGTTGTCCCAATAATGATGCTGTTCCGGTGAAAGTCGACCGTGTGTTTGACAGCTGTTCAGACAGGGACTGTATTTCCAATGTTCCGGTTATTCTGAATAGTGGTGAACTGCCGAATTCCGTTCAGCTTGTTAAGTGTAAATGTGTCAGAGTGCAGGATGTTTGCATGAGATTAGAGCCTGTACCGTTCAACAGAGGGTTCTATAACATTGACCTGACATTTACCTTCAAGGTGGAACTGTTAGCGTATGAACAGGCTTGTGATACACCGACTTTACTGGAAGGAACGGTTTATGCAAGTAAGAACTGCATTTTGTATGGTTCGGAATCCAATACGCAGACTTTCTCCAGTGACGGCACAAGAGAGGGAAGAATTGATGCTTGCTGTGATGTTGTCAACCTTCCAACTTGCAATGTACAAGTGGTTTCGCCGTTGGCATTGGAGACGAAAATCGGGACAGTTTGCCGTCAATGTGGCAATGACCAGAGACCCAATGAGCAATTTTGTCCGACTGTTCGCACGGTGATTATGACATTGGGGTTGTTTTCCGTGATTGAATTGACAAGACCTGTCACCATGCTCGTACCAACATATGCTTATACCATTCCCGCAAAAGAATGCACCGCTGATACGGAAGCTCCCTGCGCTGTATTCGATAAAATGCGCTTCCCCACAGAAGAATTTTCGCCGGTTTCTCTCAATGATATGGATAATAATGGCAATCGTCCCAACTGCGGTTGTCAAGGGGATTATCCGCCCAGAAATTCATAAACAAAGGGCTGCTGTACCAATTGAATGGTACAGCAGTTTTTTTGCAAGTATCTGTATCAATTAGGATACAATTGCTTGAAGTGCTATTGACAAGGCGGATATTTCGTGATATAATAGGAAAAATGAAAAATTTTGTTTTCCGTCTTGACAGGATGGATTTTTCATGTTATACTAATAGTTGGGGGCATTGCAATGCCTTCACAGAATGGAGGTCTGTTATGGAATATCAACAGGCGAAGGAACGAGTACAGGAACTTTCTGAATTATTGGAACGCTATAATCATGAGTATTATGTATTGGATAATCCAAGCGTGGATGATTATACTTATGATACTCTCATGCATGAACTGATTGATTTGGAAAAGCAGTTTCCGGAATTGCTTTCTCCACAGTCCCCCACACAAAGGGTAGGGGGAAAGGCATCCAATGCATTTGAAAAGGTAAGCCATGAGGTACAAATGCAATCATTGCAGGATGTATTCGAGTTTGAACAGGTTGGCGAATTCGTGGCAAAATGTCGGGAAGAGTTCCCCAATGTGGCATTTAGTGTAGAACCAAAGATTGACGGGCTTTCCGTTTCGTTGGAGTATCATGGAGGAAAGCTGGTGATGGGTTCTACTCGTGGTGATGGTTTTGTCGGGGAGGATGTCACGGCGAACTTGAAAACAATTCGTTCCATTCCATTGACATTGAAAGAAAACATTCCGCTTGTGGAAGCAAGGGGAGAAGTTTATATGCCAAGAGAACAGTTTTTTGAGCTGGTCAGACAACAGGAAGAAAATGACGAACAGATTTTCAAAAATCCGAGAAATGCTGCTGCTGGTTCGCTCCGTCAGAAATATTCAGAGGTAACGGCACAGCGGAAACTGGATATTTTTATTTTCAATTTACAGCGTTGTGAGGGAAAAGAATTCCAGACGCATGACCAAACATTGCAATTCCTTGAGAAAATGGGATTTCGTGTGATTCCCAACCGGAAAATTTGCCATACTACGGAAGAGATACTTTCAGCCATTCAGGCTATCGGCGATTCAAGAAATGATTTGCCGTATGACATTGATGGGGTTGTCATCAAGATGAATGACCTTTCTCAGCGTGATGCAATGGGTGCAACTTCCAAAACTCCAAAATGGGCGATTGCTTACAAGTTTCCACCAGAAGAGAAAGAAACCATCCTTCGGGAAATTGAGGTGAATGTCGGGAGGACTGGCGCATTGACTCCAGTCGCCATATTTGATACCATTCAATTAGCCGGAACAAGCGTTTCAAGGGCAGTTCTGCACAATCAGGACTTTATCACGGAAAAAGATATTCGCATTGGTGACAAAATTATTGTCAGAAAAGCAGGCGATATTATACCAGAAGTTTTGAGAAGTGCGGAACATGGAGAAAATTCCGTTCCGTATCATCTGCCGGAATGGTGTCCGGTTTGTGGAACAAAGGCTGTCAGGGATGAAGGAGAAGCGGTGCTGCGCTGTCCAAATATTTCCTGCCCTGCACAATTACATAAACAGTTGGTGCATTTTGCGTCAAGAGATGCGATGAACATTGACGGCTTGGGTACAGCAGTGATTACACAGCTCTTGGAAAAGCATCTTGTCAAGGATGTGGCTGGAATTTACCAGCTGACGAAAGAACAGATTCTGACATTGGAAGGATTCAAGGATAAATCCGCCGACAATCTTTTAAAAGCGATTGAAAAGTCAAAATCTGCCCCATTGGATAGGGTCATTTTCGGGCTTGGTATCCAGAATATTGGACAGAAGGGCGCAACGCTGTTATGTGCGCATTTCGGCTCACTTTCAGCGATTGAGAACGCAAGCAAGGAAGAAATTGCACAGATAGAAGGATTTGGGGAAGTCATGGCGGAAAATGTCTCCAATGCTTTGCATGATTCCTCTGTACAGGACGTATTGAAAAGGCTGATGGATTCCGGCTTGACAATGCCTTTCACCAAAAAGGAAGTTGCCACTGACCACTTTTTCACAGGAAAGACGGTCTGCTTGACTGGAACGCTTTCTCAAATGAAACGCAATCAGGCAAAAGAAATTCTGGAGTCTCTGGGCGCAAAGGTGACAGGCTCTGTCTCCAAAAAGACAGATTGTCTCATTGCTGGAGAAGAGGCTGGAAGCAAACTGACAAAGGCACAAAGTCTGGGAGTAACTGTTTTCACCGAAAAAGAATTTTTAGAGAAAATCAAATGAAAGGTGGACTCTTATGGGTTTTATCATTACAAATGGAATTTTGAAAAAGTATCAACCAGATTCTAACCGTTCAAAGATTGTCATTCCAGAAGGAGTGACGGCAATCAAGCCGAGAGCGTTTGAAAATTGCTATCAGTTGGAAAGTGTTCTGATTCCGGATACTGTGACTAGTATCGGGGCAGGTGCATTCCGCAACTGTGCAAGGTTGAAGGATGTCAACATTCCGGCAAGTGTGAAAATCATTGGACGGTATGCATTTTTGAATTGTGTCAGCCTTTATCAGATTGCCATTCCGACAAGTACCATTAAAATTGAGGGGAATGCATTTGAGGGGTGTTTCAGAATTTGGGATGTGGCTGTTCCGGATACGAAAGTATTTGCCTCTCTGGAGCTTTCAGAGGTGCGGACGATTATTTTCACTAAGGAGTTAGTGGAATGTGATGTTGAGACGCTGAAAAAATGCTATATGCTGGAAAAAGTTCGTTTTGCAAATGGGAAAGAATTTTCCCTTGCTAGCATTGATATGAACCGCTTTCAGGGGTATATGCCACTTGTTGACGCTCATCAGATTATGATGTGGTTGCTTGCTGAAAATTTCACCATCATTCCATTGGGGGGACGTTTCCAGACCGTTGCAGATTATTTCCTTGCGAGTGAAAATGAGGGCGCAAAGGCTTTTATCAAGAGCAATTTCACCAAAACCATTAAATTGTTGATTGATGAAAAGAAGCTGGAAACGATTCAACAACTTGCAGAATATGGCGGATTTTTCAACAAGCGTAATATTGATAAACTCATAGAGTATGCAATTGATTCTGTACAGAAAGGCGGTTCGCTTGAAATCCAATTGTATCTGATGGATTTCAAGGCGAATCAAATTGGATTTGTGGATGCAGAAAAGAAACTCAAATTGTAAAATTGGGAAAATACCGTTCCACAAAATCGGGTAAATCTGTTCGGATGGTATTTCCGGAAAGTGCAGATAAAATGGGATTTTCCGATTCAGGAAACTGCAATTCCCATGCACAAAGACATTGATTTTCTTCATGGCTTTTTGTGGTATTATATTTCGGGTCTCCTAGGAGAGGTGCGCCAAGGTGAGCAAGGTGCGCACGGATTTGATGTGTTCTGCCTGTCAGGAGCGTAATGCGGACAAGTTGCAGATTGCCATTCTGTTCAAGCACTTCATAGCGTGTTTGGATGAGCTTCCAATTTTTGTCAAGTGGCTTATCAGATACAAAGACCTGATTTTGTTTTTCGTCTTTTTTGAGGAATGCTGTACAGGTTGCGGAATGTTCCGGAAGATGAGAAGAAGTAATTGCAATATAATTTTTTTGAATTTGCCGCTCACGAATGAGTTCATTCATCATCCGCAGGGCGGCTGCGTTTTTTGCGGCAATGAGAATGCCTTCTGTGTTGCGGTCAATTCGGTTGCAAAGGGCAGGTGCAAAGGTCTGTTCTTCTTGGGGGCGGTATTCTCCTTTTTGGTAAAGGTATTTTTGTACTTCATCCAAAAGGGAAATGATGCCTTTTTCTTGGGAATGCGCCACGACACCGGAAGGCTTGTATACAATCAGAAAATGCTTATCTTCATGGAGAATTTTCAGCTTTCCGGAAGCTTGCATAAAATGCATATTGGAATGTGGCTGTACTTTGAAAAATTCCTCTTTTGCGTAAATTGTAAGAACATCTCCTTCTTTTAGGAATTCCGTTCCTTGACAGCGGGCAGAATTCAAGCGGATGTCTTTTTTGCGAATCAGCTTGTAAAGCATATTTTTTGGCATATTGGGCATGAATTTTAATAGAAATTTATCAACCCTTTGACCGGAATCATTTTGTTGAATCGTCACTGTATGTAACATGAGAAAATACCTCTTTCTTTTGGGATATTTATTATTATACCATAAATACTGGAATTTGAAAAGGGGAATTGGAAAGTTTTTTTCGAAAATCAAAAATGAGGACAATATTGTGAAAAAGGAAAAATATATTCATTCCGGACACCGTGAGAGGATGAAAGAACGCTTTCTTTCCTCTGGTTTTTCAGCATTCAACGAATGTGAAATATTGGAATTTATCCTGTATCAAGTACAGCCGAGGATTGATACCAAACAGATTGCTTATCAATTGCTGGAAGCTTTTGGAGATTTGCAAAGTGTTTTGAATGCGGATTATGACGCTCTTGTCAAAGTAAAAGGCATTGGTCGTACTTCGGCGGAATATCTCATGTATTTGAAAAAACTCTACCTTGCCTATTGTGACTACAAGTTTGAAAATTTTTGCCTTCGTTCCGTGGAAAGCCGACAGGTTTATTTCATGAAGAAATTGCAGTATGTCACACAAGATAATACCATCATGATTGCTTGTCTCAATGATAGAATGCGTGTGATAGAATGCAAAATCATTCCGGCAAATTGGCAGGCTGTACCAGAACTTGATTTATTGGAAATGATAAAAGCATTGATTCCCGTGCATTGTAATCAAATTATCATTGCAATTAAGAGACCTAACGGAATACTTGGCTTTTGTACGGAAGAAATTCAATTTGCAGAAAAATTAAGGGAGTATTTTCAGCCTTTGAAAATGAAACTCATTGATTTGATTCTGTTTGTCAGGGGGCAGACACTTTCTCTTGAATCAGATACCAGAATATAAAAAGGTGGTTTTAAATCGTTGGAAGAATTGCAGGATATTTTTCAAAAATCTCACTTTTTGGGATTGAGTGAACATGAAATACTACAACTGATGCTGTATCATAAACTCCCTCATCCAGAAGGCAAACAGATTGTTTCGGATTTATTGCATCAGTTTGGCTCACTGAAATGTGTATTCATGGCACGTTATGAAGAATTGATTCAGGTGAAAGGGGTCAATCGGACAATTGCAATTTATATTTTGTTCTTGCGTGAGTTGTATCATGTTGTTGAAAATAAAGACTTTGAAAAGTTCCGTTTACGTTCCATTGAAAAGCGGAAAATTTATTTTCTCAATCAATTGGCAATGGAAACAGATGAGGTCATGTTAATGGCTTGTTTGGATGAACGATTTTTTGTGATGCATTGTGGAGCTGTTGCAAGGGGTACAGCTGGTACGGTAGAAGTGAATTTGCATAGGATAATGGAAATGATTTCCGCTGTACCATGCAAAAAAGTGATGATTTCCCATAATCATCCGCAGGGCTTTGCAAGATTTTCCAAACAGGATATTTTGACAACACAATATTTGAAAGATTACCTTGATAAAGTCGGGATTGAATTGGTAGACCATATTCTGGTTGCAGGCAATCGGGCAATTTCTATGCAGGATTGTGCGGAGATGTATTGAAAGGAGCATTGTTATGGGTTTGTTCAAATTGCATTCCCCCTATGAACCATCTGGAGACCAGCCACAAGCCATCCAGAAACTCACAGAGGATTTACAGAATGGGCGGAATTTTCAGACGTTATTAGGTGTGACAGGCTCAGGGAAAACCTTCACCATGGCGAATGTCATTGCCAATTTAAATAAGCCTACCTTGATATTGGCGCACAATAAAATATTAGCGGCTCAGCTTTGTTCGGAATTCAAGGCTTTCTTTCCAGAAAATGCCGTGGAATATTTTGTCAGCTATTACGACTACTATCAGCCGGAAGCCTATGTGCCAAGTACAGACGTTTATATTGAAAAAGATTCCTCCATCAATGACGAAATTGACAAGCTCCGGCATTCTGCGACAGCATCACTGGCGGAGCGAAAAGATGTTATCATTGTTTCGTCCGTTTCGTGCATCTATTCGCTGGGTTCGCCGGAAGAATACAGGAGCATGGTTGTTTCCGTGCGTGTCGGCATGGAGAAACCTATTGCACAATTGGCATCTGAATTAACAGCCATTCGCTATGAACGGAATGACATTGACTTTTCAAGAAATAAATTCCGTGTGCGTGGGGATGTCATGGAAATTTTTCCCGCAAGTTCGACAGATACCGCCATCCGTGTGGAATTTTTCGGTGATGAAATCGAACGTATCAGCGAAGTGAACGTTTTAACCGGAAAAGTCAAGAGTACTTCCCAATATGCCGCCATTTTTCCGGCTTCTCATTATGTTGTGGGAAGTGAGAAAATGAATACTGCCATTGCTGAAATTCAACGAGAATTAGAAGAGCGTGTGGCATATTTTACAGAGCATCATCATTTAATTGAGGCGCAGAGAATCGCACAGCGTACACGTTATGACATTGAAATGTTGCGTGAAATTGGCTTTTGTCGGGGGATTGAGAACTATTCCAGAGTTCTTGCAGGTCGTCCGGCTGGGAGTATTCCAGCGACGTTATTTGACCACTTCCCGAAAGATTTCTTGCTGATAGTTGACGAAAGTCATGTGACCATTCCGCAGGTCAGGGCAATGAGTGCGGGAGACCATGCCAGAAAACAAACCCTTGTTGACTATGGTTTTCGCCTGCCGAGTGCATTCGATAACAGACCCCTTGTCTTTTCGGAATTCGAAGATAAATTGAATCAGGTCATTTTCGTGAGTGCGACTCCATCCAACTACGAAAGGGAACATTCCAGCGATATTGTGGAGCAGGTCATTCGTCCCACCGGATTGGTTGACCCTGAAATCAGTGTCAGACCCATTGACGGACAAATGGATGATTTGTTGTCTGAAATCCGCATCCGCACGGAAAAAAATGAGCGTGTCCTCGTCACGACATTAACCAAGAAAATGGCGGAAAACCTCACCAGTTACCTTGATGGAATGGGTGTCAGGGTGCGCTATCTGCATCATGATATTGATACCATTGAGAGAATGGAAATTATCAGAGATTTGCGGACAGGGGAATTTGATGTACTGGTTGGTATCAACCTTTTGAGGGAAGGCTTAGACCTGCCGGAAGTGTCCCTCGTGGCGATTCTGGACGCTGACAAAGAGGGCTTTTTGAGAAGTGAAACTTCCTTGATTCAGACAATCGGACGTGCTGCCCGAAACGCAGAGGGGAAAGTCATCATGTATGCGGATAATGTCACCGGTTCTATGGAGCGTGCGATTCGTGAGACTGAGCGCAGACGTTCCCTCCAGATTGCCTATAATCAGGAACACAACATTACTCCGAAAACGATTGTCAAGGATATTCACGAAATTATCGAACTTACCAAAAAAGAAGACGTGGAAGAACAGACCCACAAGAAGAAACTTTCTGCAAAAGAAAAATCTGCTCTCATTGAGAAACTCACCGAACAGATGAAAGAAGCTGCCAAAATGCTGGAATTCGAACACGCTGCTTTCCTCCGTGACGAAATCAAACGGCTGAAATGTGAGTAATCATGCAGAATGATTTTGACGAAGATAACAACGAACTGCAATTCTCTGACGAGCAAGTCCAACAACTGGTTGGATTTGACCAGAGAGAAAAACAGCGACTCAAAAAAACAATTATCAAAATTCTGATTGTTCTGTTGATTTTGGCGGTGGGGTGCTGGTGGATTATCGGCGAATGTTTACACTATACTACACATAGTCGCCGGATAAGTCTCAATTACAATGCAAAAATGGTCTATCAAGTTGTTCTTTCGTGGGATGATGCACAAAATCCCTCGCTTTCTACGCAGACCGCACAATTTTGCGGTGAGGATGATTTCAGTAAATATCTGGAGAAATTTGTTTATCGGGATGAATCAAAATACTGGTATGCAATTGTTTATGATTCTGACGGAGATTTGTTGTATACGCTGTTTTCTTACAAGCAAATTCCTGAAAAATATCTGACATCACCACCCACCGCAGAGGAAACGACAAAACTCCTTAATAGTTATTTCGATTTTCGCAGAAAAAAGGCTGTCGGGGTCTGGTATGCCGATAATGAAAAGAATGATTGAAATGAGGTCGATTTTGATGAAATGTCCGAAATGTGGAAACGAAATGAAATTAGGGAAAGTCAATATTCTTTATGGGGGGATTTATGCAACACGCTATTCTGTCCCATTCTGGGCGGAAAAGGGCTATTTTGCAAGGGTAACGTTCCCCAATGCAAAAGATGCCGAAAAACAGGGCGTTGGCTTTGCATTTCCAACCCCAAAAGATATGGTTGATGTTGCATATACAAATTTACCCGATGCATATGCTTGTCAGGAATGTAAAGTGGTTGTACTTGACTGTAATTCATGAAAGGAGTTTCACGAATGCCGAAAAATGAAATTGTCATCAAAGGCGCAAGGGCGCACAATCTCAAAAATATTGATTTAACCATTCCAAGAGACAAACTCGTTGTTATGACAGGGCTTTCCGGTTCGGGAAAGTCGTCTCTTGCATTTGATACCATTTATGCGGACGGTCAAAGGCGATATGTGGAAAGCCTTTCCTCCTATGCAAGAATGTTTCTCGGACAGATGGAGAAACCAGATGTTGACAGCATTGAGGGGCTTTCTCCGGCGATTTCCATTGACCAGAAAACCACGTCAAAAAATCCACGTTCCACCGTGGGGACAGTCACGGAAATTTATGACTATCTGCGTTTGCTGTATGCACGGATAGGAATTCCGCATTGTCCGGTATGCGGTCGGGAGATTTCCCAGCAGTCCATTGACGAAATCACAGACCAGATTATGTCACTCCCAGAGGGGACGAAAATTCAACTGCTTGCGCCTATCATCCGTGGAAAAAAGGGTCAGCACGTCAAGGAATTAGAGCGTGCAAGAAAAAGCGGTTATGTGCGTGTACGGATTGACGGCATTCAATACGACTTGTCAGAGGAAATCAAGCTTGAAAAAAATATCAAGCATACCATTGAAATTGTGGTTGACCGCCTTATCATCAAAGAGGGCATTACTTCCCGACTGACAGACAGCCTAGAAACGACTTCTTCCCTGACAGGTGGGCTGATTCATGTGGATGTCATTGGTTCAGAGATGCTGGTATTTTCGCAGAATTACGCTTGTCCTGAACATAATATCAGCATGGAAGAATTAACCCCCCGATTATTTTCATTCAATAATCCTTATGGTGCTTGTGAAAAGTGCATGGGGCTGGGGATTTTCCAGAAGATTGACCCTGACATTGTGCTACCTAATCGGGAATTGAGCATTGCAGGCGGTGCAATTCATGCATCAGGCTGGAATAATCTGGAAGATGGGTCAATTGCCATGATGTACTATCGGGCAATCGCTGAGAAGTATCAGATTTCGCTTGACGTGCCTGTGTCGCAGTTGCCGGAAGAAGTTGTGAATGTGTTCTTGTATGGGACGAACGGCGAAAATTTAGAATTGCACAGACTTGAATCGTTCGGCGGTGGGACGTATACCGCACCATTTGAGGGAGTTATCAACAACCTCGAAAGACGTTACCACGAAACAAACAGCGTTTATGCCCGTGCGGAATTAGAAGATTATATGGGGGAAGTCACTTGTTCAGCGTGTCACGGTGCTAGACTGAAACCGGAGGTTTTGTCGGTGACAGTCGGCAACCTGAATATTTATGAACTCACGAATTTATCCGTTGTGAAATGCCTTGACTTTTTCGAAAATATCACATTGACCCCGAAACAAAAATTCATTGGGGAAAGAATCATCAAGGAAATTTGTGACCGTCTGAAATTCCTGTCAAGTGTGGGGCTGGATTATCTCACATTGTCGAGGTCTGCCGGAACGCTTTCCGGCGGTGAAAGTCAGAGAATCCGCCTTGCTACGCAGATAGGCTCGTCATTGGTGGGAGTATTGTATATTCTGGATGAGCCTAGCATTGGACTGCATCAGCGTGACAATGCCATGTTGATTGCCACTATGAAACAGCTCCGTGATGCTGGAAATACGCTCATTGTCGTGGAGCATGACGACGATACTATGCTGGAAGCGGATTATATTGTTGACATTGGTGTTGGTGCTGGTGTGAACGGCGGTGAAGTGGTCTATGCAGGAACTCCGGAAGGTTTGCTGAAATGTGAAAAATCCATCACAGGGCAATATCTCTCTGGACAGAAAAAAATTCCTCTCCCATTGGAACGGCGAAAGGGCAACGGCAAAAAATTAACCGTCGTCGGCGCAAAAGAGCATAATCTCCAGAATATTACTGTTGACTTTCCGCTTGGGGAGCTGATATGCGTGACAGGTGTTTCGGGGTCAGGAAAATCGTCTCTGGTGAATGAAATCCTGTATAAACATCTTTCTGCAACCCTCAACCGTGCAAGGGTCAAAGGCGGTGACTGCAAGGAAATCAAAGGTACAAAATACCTTGATAAAGTCATCTGTATTGACCAGTCACCCATTGGAAGAACACCCCGTTCCAATCCGGCGACTTATACAGGAGTATTTACCGAAATTCGCAACCTCTTTGCGCAAACCAATGATGCACGTCAAAAGGGTTACAGCCCTGCACGATTTTCATTCAATGTCAAGGGCGGTCGCTGTGAAGCCTGTGAGGGTGACGGCATCCTGAAAATTGAAATGCATTTCCTCCCTGATGTATATGTTCCTTGTGAAGTGTGCAAAGGTAAACGCTATAACCGTGAAACGCTGGAAGTCCATTATAAAGGGAAATCCATTCATGACGTGTTAGAAATGACTGTTGACGAGGGTGTATTGTTCTTTGAGCATCTCCCGAAAATTGCCAAAAAATTGAAGACTCTGCAAGAAGTCGGGCTTGGCTATATCAAAATCGGACAGCCTGCAACCACACTTTCCGGCGGTGAAGCGCAACGTGTGAAACTTTCCACCGAACTTTCCCGAAAGGCAACCGGAAAAACCGTCTATATCCTTGACGAGCCAACCACCGGACTGCATACGGCAGATGTTCATAAATTGGTGGAAGTTCTGCAAAGATTAGTTGATGCAGGGAATACTGTCATTGTGATTGAGCATAATATGCATATAATCAAGGTGGCAGACCATATTATTGACTTGGGCCCTGAAGGCGGTGACGGTGGCGGTCGGATTGTCGCACAGGGAACACCTGAAGAAGTCGCTCAGGTGGAAGGGTCATATACTGGGAAATTTCTTGCCCCTTATCTAAAATAATTCAAAGGGGTGCAGGGCATTGCGAAAAATCATTCGTCTGTTATTCAATCGAAATACGCTATTTGTGATATTATTGGTGGTGCAAATTCTTGTACTGATTATGACAATTTTATTTTTAAGTCAACACTATTTGATGGTGTATGGCTTACTGGTAGCAATGAATTTTTTGTTGATGCTCTGCATTCTGAACAGTCCGGAAAATCCGTCCTATAAATTGCCATGGTTGGCAGCTATGCTGATAGTACCATTATTCGCAGGTCTGACATATCTCCTCGTGAAAACAGATATCGGTCAGCGTAACCTCAAAAAGACATATTCAAGGCGATTGCAGGAAACAAAGCCCTTTCTCCCTCATCATGCAGGGATTCAGACAGCTTTACAGGCACATTTTCCGGAATATGCCGGATTAGCGCAGTATTTGAATGCGTTCGGGGGGTATCCGCTTTACAGAAATCGGATTGCTGATTATTTCCCCGAAGGGGAAGGAATGTTCGAAAGCATGAAAGCCGAAATCCACAAAGCCCGAAACTACATTTTCTTGGAATTTTTCATCATTGCAGAGGGAAATATGTGGAATGAGATTTTGCGGTTGCTCAAAGAAAAGGCGAAAAATGGAGTCATTATCCGTATTTTATATGATGGATTCGGGACACAGTTTTTAATGCCGTCGAATTATTTTGAATCGTTGGCAGAATTTGGTATTGAATGCCGTGTTTTCAATCGTTTCAAGCCGTTTCTTTCCTCGTCACAGAATACCAGAGACCACCGCAAATTATTGATTATTGACGGCTTGACAGCCTTCACAGGCGGTATCAATATCGCTGATGAGTATATCAATGAGAAACTCCGGTTCGGTTACTGGAAAGACGGCGGTATGATGTGCCGTGGAGAATCTGCATGGAGTTTCGCTGTTATGTTTTTGCAATTATGGGGCGAATTGGATTTAGAACAATTTCAGCCCGAACACCTCGATTTTGCAGAGAGTGACGGCTTTATACAACCGTTTTCCGATTCGCCCACAGACAGGGAATATGTTGGGCGGAATGTCTATCTTGATATTATCAGTCAGGCGAAAAAATACGTCTATATCATGACCCCTTATTTAATGCCAGATAATGAATTGATAACGGCTTTAGGGCTTGCCTCACGGAAGGGAATTGATGTGCGTATCATGACACCGCATATTCCAGATAAATGGTATGCTTATAGCACTGCATGGAGTTATTACCGTGAATTATTAGGGGAGTGTGTGCGGATTTTCGAATATACCCCCGGATTCATCCACGCAAAGAATATTTGTGCAGATGATAACATTGCCGTTGTGGGGACAATTAACCTTGATTACAGAAGCTTTTACCTGCATTTTGAATGCGCTGGGGTATTTTATGGCGGTCATATGGTGCAGAAAGTCAAGGATGATTTTCAGGAATCCTTACAGCATTGCACGGAAATCACCTTGAAAGATTGTCAGGAGAGACCGATTGGAAAGCGAATTTTAAGTTTTATTTTGCGCATTTTTGCGCCGTTACTATGACATAAAGCCCTTGATGGCTTTGATAATAAAATCAATCAAAAAGGAGTATGAAAAATGAGTCAAGATTGTACACATGATTGCAGTACCTGTGGAAGCAGTTGTGCAGAGAGAACCGCTCCGCAGAGCCTGTTAGAGAAGCCCAACGAATTGAGCAAAATTGGCAAGGTGATTGCCGTTGTCAGTGGTAAGGGCGGAGTGGGGAAATCCCTTGTTTCGTCCATGTTGGCGGTAGGGGTTCAGAGAGCCGGAAAACATTCCGCTATTTTAGATGCTGATATTACAGGACCTTCGATTCCGAAATCGTTCGGCATTCAAGGGAAAATTTTAGGGAATGAACTCGGCATGATTCCGGCACGTTCCAAATTTGGAATTGACATTATGTCCGTGAATCTGATGCTGGAACAGGATACAGACCCTGTTGTCTGGAGAGGTCCTGTCATTGCTGGAGTTGTCAAGCAGTTCTGGACAGATGTAATTTGGGATAATGTCGATTATATGTTTGTGGATATGCCCCCCGGAACAGGTGATGTCCCTCTGACCGTATTCCAGAGTATTCCAGTAGATGGGATTATCATTGTGACTTCTCCGCAGGAATTAGTATCCATGATTGTGCAGAAGGCTGTCAAGATGGCGAACATGATGAATATTCCGGTATTGGGTATCGTGGAAAATATGAGTTATGCTGTCTGTCCGGATTGTGGGAAAAAGATTATGGTCTATGGGGAAAGCCATACAGCGGAAATTGCAAAGGAATATGGGATTCCGCTTCTGGCACAGATTCCCTTTGATTCTGCGCTGGCAAAATGTGTGGACATGGGTGTGATTGAGTTGCATGAATCTGATGCGCTTGACCCTGCCATTGCGACAATTATTGGTGAATAATGTTCTTGGGCTGTCGTCCGACTGGTGCGGCAGTCCGTGTTTTTGTGTGGTTTAAGAAGTTTGTGCAAAATAGACAAATTTTTTATTGAAAGAAATTTCGCTTAATTTAGGCAAAAATTGACATTGCCAAATTTAAAGAAAAAAAGATTGTCAAAAACCCCTTGCATTATTTTCAAATATGTAGTATGATAAGAATGTATTAGTGTGGACGACAGGAGGTATCTGGATGAAATTATTGTCAATTATTGTTCCATGCTACAATGAAGAAGAAGTATTGCCTATGTTCTATGAGGAAATTCAAAAGGTTATGCAACAGATGCGGGATGAACATTCCGAACTCATGTTTGAACTGGTATTCATTGATGACGGCTCAAAAGATAAGACCCTTGAAATTCTCAGGCGGATGGCTTTGGAAGATGGGAGAGTCAGATATATTTCATTCTCCCGAAATTTTGGCAAAGAGGCTGGAATGTATGCCGGATTGGAAAATTCAAGGGGTGATTATGTCGTTGTCATGGATGCAGATTTACAACATCCGCCGGCATTTTTGCCGAAAATGTACAATTATGTCAAAGATGGTGAATTTGACTGCGCCACAACCAGACGTGTCAGCCGTGAGGGAGAATCGAAAGTCCGTTCAGCCTTTGCGAGATTATTCTATAAAATCATGAATAAAATCTCACAGACTGAAATTGTAGACGGTGCGCAGGATTTCCGTTTCATGACCCGTCAGATGGTGAACGCCATCTTAGATATGCATGAATACAATCGTTTTTCGAAAGGTATTTTCAGTTGGGTAGGATTCCGTACAAAGTATATTGAGTACGAAAATGTAGAGCGTCCGGTGGGGACATCTTCATGGTCATTCTGGGGATTGTTCAAATATTCATTAGAGGGTATCTTTGCATTTTCCACAGCTCCCTTGGCAATATCAGCGATATTGGGCGCATTGATTCTGGTGATAGCGGTCATTTTCTTGATAGTGCTGATTGTAAAGGCGATTGTTGTACCTGAACCGGATTTGAGATTTTTGACGGCGTTGTGTATTTTCAGTCTGTTATCTGGATTGAATCTGTTTTGTGTGGGGATTCTGGGGCAGTATCTTTCAAGGACATATCTGGAAAGCAAACACAGACCGATTTATCTCATGCGTGAGAATGAAGAAATCTATCGGGAACGTGTGAGCGAAAAGGAGACAGACACAGAGTGAATAACCGTTCAAAACTTCTGATTTCTGTTTTGTTCATTGCTGTGATAGTGCTTTGTATTGGTTTGACAAGATTTTATTTTGATGTCACCAAAAATACAGAAAACATCAATGGAGAAGACAAGGTGAAAACGATTGTCAGGGAATACAACAATATGAAAATCTTTGAAAATTCCAGTGGTTTCTATGGGGTTTTGGATGAAGATGGAGCGATTGTAATTGAGCCGGAATGGATGGAAATTCTGGATATTACCCCTAAAATAGTGCTGGTTTCTCGAAGAATCAATGATACTGTTTTGATTGGTGGAGTGGACTATGAAGAAAATGTGGTTTTGCCGTTTGTATTTCGTTCCATGGAAAAATTGAATGATAAGTACTTGAATGGCATTGTAGCAGAAGACAACAGCAGTATCATTTATACTTCATTCTATGACCCAGTATTTTTGCATGGTTATGATTCGGCAGTTTATGAAAATGAGCTTTTACAACTGCAAAAAGGGGAAAATTACTTTTACTATGATATTTCCCAAAGTCAGCCGATTCTACGAAAAGTGGAAATGACTTGCCCGATTGGGAGCGTTTCACTGCAATGGAGAGTTTCCAATGCTTTTTACCTGAATGATTTGCATGAGAGAGAATTCAACCGTATCAATGAATGTGTTGAAAAGTATGTGAATATGCTCCTTGAAAGCGATTTCACCAATTTGCCGGAAATTTCCGGAAGTGATTACCTCGGAAGCCTGACAAAACCCGGAAGCTTTACTGATATTACATTCCGTGAGGTCAATAATTTTTCGTTGAGTGTGCAGTCATTCGAAAATAGCTCTTATGATTTTGCATTTACCATTCTCGCAGATGATAAAGACCGTACCAAGAGAACCATACAAGTCCATCTGTATTTTGCAAGAAATGCAGATAATCAAATGATTCTAACATCTTCTGACTTGAATTTTCAGCGGGCAGAATTAACCTTTCCCCTTGCCCCTTTTCAGGAGGAATCAGAAGATGAGGAATAAAACGGCGGTTTTGCCGTATACCAAAAGAAATGAGGCGTTTCTATGTCAAAAAAAGTAGCAGTTATTATGGGCAGTGACAGCGACTTTCCAGTCGTCAAGGGTGCAATTACAAAATTGAAGTCCTTCAACGTACCTGTGGAAGTTCATGTGATGTCTGCACACCGTACCCCTGATGCAGCAGCAGAATTTTCTAAGAATGCGGCTGCAAATGGCTTTGGTGTGATTATTGCCGCAGCTGGAAAGGCTGCTCATTTGGGCGGAGTTTTGGCAGCACATACCATCCTTCCAGTGATTGGAATTCCAATTAAATCAACGGAATTGGACGGAATGGATGCACTGCTTTCTACCGTACAGATGCCCCCCGGCATTCCGGTTGCCACTGTCGGAATTGATAATGCATCCAATGCAGCCATTCTCGCTGTGCAGATGCTGGCACTCTCAGACCCTGAATTAGCTCAGGCTTTACAGAATATGAAAAAGGAAATGGCGGAAGGTGTCGCTCAAAAAGATGCAGCCATGCAGGAAAAGGTAAATTCTCTGTGATTGCAGAGTTTTACATAGATTATTGATGGAGGTATACGAAAATGGAAAATATTGTAAAAGGTGAACAGCTCTATGAAGGCAAGGCTAAGAAAGTCTATGCCACCAATGACCCTGACCTTGTCATTGTTGACTACAAGGATGATGCCACCGCTTTCAACGGCGAAAAGAAAGGCACTATCTCCGGCAAGGGTGTTATCAACAACAAGATGACAAACTATATGTTTAAGCTCTTGCAGGAACAGGCAGGCATTCCCACTCATCTGGTTGAGGAACTCTCTGACCGTGAAACACTTGTCAAGAAGGTTGAAATTCTCCCCTTGGAAGTTATCATCCGTAATGTTGCCGCTGGTTCTTTCTCTAAGAGAATGGGCGTAGAAGAAGGCAAGGCTTTATTGACCCCGATTCTGGAATATTCTTACAAGAATGACGACTTAGGCGACCCATTTATCAATGATTATTATGCATTGGCTCTGGGATTGGCAACAAAGGAAGAATTGGCAAAGGTTGCAGAGTATGCATTCAAGGTCAATGCTTTCATGGTGGAATTTTTCAAGAAGCTGAACATTGATTTGATTGACTTCAAGATTGAATTCGGTCGTTTCCATGATGAAATTTTGCTCGCTGATGAAATTTCTCCTGATACTTGCCGTTTCTGGGATAGCACCACTCACGAGAAACTGGATAAAGACCGTTTCCGCAGAGATATGGGCGGTGTAGAAGAAGCATATCAGGAAATCATGAAAAGATTGATGGGAGAATAATTATGGGCGGATTTTTCGGAGCAGCGTCCGAAAACGACTGTGTGACAGATGTCTTTTTCGGTACGGATTATCATTCACATCTTGGCACTCGCCGTGGAGGTATGACGGCTTACTGTAAAACTCACGGCTTCCAGAGAAGCATTCACAGCATTGAAAATTCTCCGTTCCGGACGAAGTTTGAAAATGATGTAGTTTCTATGAAAGGGAATCTCTGCATTGGATGTATCAGTGATACAGACCCACAGCCAATTTTAATGCGTTCAAAGTTCGGCATTTATGCCGTTTGCAGTGTTGGCATTATCCGGAATGCAGATGAACTTGTCAAAGAATTGCTGAATAATGGCTGTGCTAGTTTCGAATCTATGAGCAGTGGAAATATCAATTCAGGGGATTTAATCGGCGCACTGATTTCACAAAAAGACACATTCACGGAAGGTATCCGCTATGCACAAAATAAAATTGACGGAACAATGAATCTTGTCATTCTGACAGAAAATGGCATTATCTGCGCTCGTGATAAATATGGGCGGTTGCCTATCATCATTGGAAAGCGTGATGATGGTTATTGTTTCTCAATGGAGTCTTTTGCATTCCAGAAATTAGGCTACTATACACATAAGGAATTGAAAGCCGGCGAAATTGTTCAATTGACTGCTAAGGGCTGTGAAACTCTTTCCGCTGGAAATGATGACAATTTGAAAATATGTTCGTTCCTTTGGACATACTATGGCTACCCGAACGCAGTTTATGAGGGTGTGACAGTCGAAACCATGCGAACCCGCAACGGTGAAATCATGGCGGAAAATGACATGAAAGCCGGAAGATTGCCAGATGTAGATTATGTCTGTGGTGTGCCTGATTCCGGTACTCCCCATGCGATTGGCTACGCTAATAAAAGCGGTATCCCCTTCGCAAGACCCTTTATCAAATATACTCCCACTTGGCCCAGAAGCTTTATGCCAACAACACAGACACTCCGTAATCAGGTTGCTAAAATGAAATTGATTCCCGTGCATGAACTGATTGAAGGGAAGAAGTTGCTGTTCGTAGATGACAGCATCGTCCGTGGTACACAAATGCGTGAAACAGTCGAATTTTTGTATGAAAACGGCGCAAAAGAAGTGCATATGCGCTCCGCTTGTCCGCCGATTATGTACGGCTGTAAATACCTCAACTTCTCAAGAAGTACGTCTGAAATGGAGCTGATTGCACGTCAGGTCATTGACAGTTTCGAGGACGCAGAGGGTATCAACCATCTGGAAGAATACAGTAATTCCGAAACCGAGAGAGGGCGCAAGCTCCGTGACGAAATTTGTCGCCGTCTCAAATTGACTAGCTTGGAATTCCAGTCACTGGAAGGGACTGTTCGGGCAATTGGGAAACCGGAATGTAGTCTCTGTACCTATTGCTGGAACGGCAAACAATAAAGAATTGTACAGCATTCAGGGAGTGCGGGACATTCCCTGAATGGCTGGTGTTGAAAATTGGGGCTGTATGCCTCATAAATTAGGAGGAAAATCATGAAGAGTTTTTCAGAGAGCTATAAAAAAGCTGGTGTTGATGTTACCGCCGGTTATGAGGCTGTCAGATTGATGAAAGAACACATTGCAAGAACCAATACTGCTGGAGTTCTTTCCGGAATTGGTGGTTTTGGCGGTCTGTTCGAACCTGATTTGACCGGAATCGAAAAGCCTGTTTTCGTATCTGGTACGGATGGAGTGGGAACAAAGCTGAAAATTGCCTTTCTCATGGATAAGCATGACACAGTTGGTATTGACTGCGTGGCAATGTGTGTGAATGATATTATTTGTTGTGGTGCAAAACCGCAGTTTTTCCTTGACTATATCGCAGTTGGCAAGAATTACCCTAAAAAGGTGGCTACCATTGTATCTGGCATTGCAGAAGGCTGTGTACAGTCCGGCTGTGCATTGGTAGGCGGTGAAACCGCAGAAATGCCCGATTTTTACCCAATTGATGAATATGACCTTGCAGGTTTTGCAGTGGGTGTTGTCGATAAAAGCAAGATTGTTGACACATCCAGTCAGAAAGCAGGAGATGTATTGATTGCCCTGAAATCCAGCGGTGTGCATTCGAACGGTTTTTCATTGGTTCGTAAGGTGTTCGCCATCAACGAAAAGAACCTTGCTGAGCGTTTTGATGAATTGGGTTCAACATTGGGTGAAGCACTTCTTACCCCGACTAAAATTTATGTCAAGCCTGTTCTGAAACTCATGGAGAGCGTGACTGTCAAGTCTGTTTCTCATATTACCGGTGGCGGATTCTATGAAAATATTCCGAGGTCATTACCGGAGGGAATTTCTGCACATATCGCCAAAAAAGACGTGCAACAGCTCCCTATCTTTGATTTGATTGCACGGACTGGACACATTCCGGAGCGTGATATGTTCAATACCTTCAATATGGGTGTGGGCATGATTATTTCCGTCAATGCGGAAGATGCTGACAAGGCTGTCGACATCCTCAACGGTGCAGGGGAACAAGCCTATATTCTGGGCGAACTCGTCAATTCTGAAGAAGGAGTAATTCTCGACTGATTTCGTTTTTGCTATATCAAGAGGGTGATTGCATTGATTACGGAGCGAGAAGTTGATATTGCTGTTTTGATGATAGTTGGTCTGGTGATTTTGACGTTTTTTGGGAAAAAAATTGCGTATCTGATAATGTTTTCCATTGAATTGGCATTGGAGCTGTATTTCATTGCAAAGACAATTTACCTGATTTACCTTTCTCATATTGGCACTGAAACAACGGCGGTTTTGGTTGCGTGTGATATGGAAACAAGACAGGAAAAAGACAGCCCTGAATACAATGTCTATGCACCCATTATGCGATACAAAACGGAACAGGGGCAAATCATTCAAGCCCGATACCGTGTATTCACAGAAGATTTCGACTATGAGCGGAATTTTGACTATCCTATCTGTTATGTTCCCTCAAAACCGGAGCTGTTTTATTTTACGGAATATCCGTCTGAATTTTCGTCCGATGCGAAAAAAAATTTGCTCAGATATTCGGCAGGTTTTATGATGAGCATCATTTATATGTTTCTGACGGTTTGAGAAAGGCGATATTATGGAAAAAGAAGTTGGCTTGATAGTAGCTGTTCTGTTTTCGTTGGGGTTCTGCTATACATTTTACAGAGTCGTTTCAGAAATTAGAGTTGACAGCAAATTGAATGTTGTTGATATTGCCTGCATGGTTATGACGATAATTATCGGGAGCTGTGTGGGAATATCGGGAGATTTGGAAGTGCTGCCGATTCTGTTTGCAATGGGTATCATAGTATGGGCAGGAATTCAGTTGATGATTGTCAAATCCTTGATGAAGGACGGAATTTCTGTGACGGCTCGTGTAGTAGATTATCACGTCAGAACAAAAGTCATCCGCAGACGATACCAAAAGCCCGAAAAATATCAGGTCTATGCGCCCATTATGGAATATGAGACGGATTCCGGAACAGTTAAGGCGAGTTATCCGGTATTTGACCGTGAAAAGTGGTATCAGGAACAAGATGAATGGTTAATTTGTTACAATCCTTCACAGCCGGAATTTTTCTGGTTTGCAGAACGAGAGGGCGAAATGACTTCGAAATATTTGTTACTCATCATTGTGACAGTCCTGATAACGTTTGTGACTGTGATAATGTGTGTAGTGGAAAAAAATGCATAGTTCTCTTAATTTTGCCAGATAGATAATGGGGAAAATCTTGATAATAAAGCAGAATAGGAGAAATTGTTATGAAAAAAGTAGTAATTTACAGCAGTGATGAAGAATGGATGATTCCATTCATTTCCTCACCGGATGAATTTCAAATTCTGGTAACAGGTCAGCCTTCTTTTTCTGGTACGGCAGATTGTGTCCTGATTTCGCAGAGTTATGCAGGAAATCACTGTACAGAATTCATTGCACAGCTGAAACAGCTTCGCATTCCGTGTGCAGTCGTCACTTTTGACAGAGATATTGACAATCAGGAATATTTGTTGCAGTGCGGTGCAGATGATGTCATTACATTGCCGATTTGCACGGAACTCCTCAAAAAGCGCATTCATGCCTTAACAGATATGCCGGTTCACTCCGATGAAGAAATGACGTTCACAGCGTTTGACCGTATCATGGAGTCCAATCAGGGAAACGGTTCGTTTATTGTAGCGGAACATGATTTCATGAATATTTATCGTTTTGTGTCCAGATTGTTAGAACGTCTCGACCAAAGAGCGCAGTTGATTATTTTCAATTTCAGCAGTGAGGAATTTCCTTTTATGGAGTCTGACCAGATTTTACATTTCCTTAAAATTGTACAGACTAGCTTGAGAAGGGGCGATATTTCATGCTCTTATGCAAAACAGGTATTAGTCATGCTGATGGGTGCAGATGAAGAAGGCGGTAATGGTGTGGCGAAACGTGTCATTTCGGCTTTTAATGCACATTATAACATGGATGAAAGCTGTGAAGTCACCTATCAAATGCGTGAAGTCAATAAAATCAGTGAAATTCATCCGGAAAATCATTCCTGAGAGGAGTTGAAACAATCGTGAAAAAAATTGTGGTTCTCGTGTCGGGTGGGGGTACAAATTTACAAGCCCTCATTGATAACCAGAATCAGGGAACTTTGAGAAATGGTCAAATTTCCTGCGTGATTTCGTCAAATCCGAATGCTTACGCTTTGAAACGTGCAGAGGAAAACAACATTGCAACACGAATTTTGCCAAGAAAAGAATATGCTGATAATCTTTCTTATACAAATGCACTTTCTGACCTGCTGAAAGAATTACAGCCGGATTTGATTGTATTAGCTGGATTTATGATTATTCTTGACAAGAGTCTGATTCAGCAGTACCCTAACAAGATTATTAACGTGCATCCCTCTTTGATACCGTCATTCTGTGGGGATGGGTTTTATGGTCTGCGTGTCCATGAACAGGCTTTGAATAAGGGCGTGAAGCTAACAGGCGCAACGGTGCATTTCGTTAATGAAATCTGTGACGGCGGGGCAATTATCCTGCAAAAGGCGGTTGCTGTCGAAAATCACGACACTCCCGAAATTTTGCAGAAACGTGTCATGGAACAGGCAGAATGGAAAATCTTACCGGAAGCCGTTAGTTTGTTCTGTGAGGACAGACTGACCGTGCGCAATGGTATTGTATATATTGACGATGACAAACAATAAAGGAGGACATTTTCATGAAAAAATTGTCTATTTATGAGGAGCTGAAAGGCAATGCTTACCCCGGTAGAGGGATTATCATTGGCAAGTCCGAAGACGGTAAAAATGCTGTCACTGCTTATTTTATCATGGGCAGAAGCGTGAACAGCCGTAACAGAGTGTTCGTTGAAGAGGGTGAGGGCATCCGCACAGAAGCTTTTGACCCGTCCAAACTCACTGACCCCCATCTGATTATTTATGCTCCAGTTCGTGTATTGGGGAATAAGCTCATTGTGACCAACGGCGACCAGACCGACACCATTTATGAATTGATGGATAAGCAGTATACCTTTGAACAGTCTCTCCGCAGTCGTGAATTTGAGGATGATGCGCCCAATTATACCCCTAGAATTTCCGGTATCCTGCATTTTGATGACGGAAAATTCAATTATGCAATGTCCATTCTGAAAAGTGCCAACGGAAACCCTGATTCTTGCCAGCGTTTCACATTCTCTTACAATAACCCTGTTGCTGGGGAAGGTCATTTCATTCATACCTATATGGGTGACGGGAATCCACTCCCAAGCTTTGAGGGTGAGCCGAAATTGGTCAATATTGCAAATGATATTGACTACTACACAAACAGACTTTGGGAAAGCCTGAACGAAGATAACAAAGTATCTTTGTTTGTCCGTTTTGTCAATCTGGAAACTGGTGCTGTTGAAACTCGCATTGTCAACAAGAATGTGAAGTAATGGATTGCCAATGGAATTAAAGTCCAATGTTTGTCCGAACTGTGGCGCAAAAGTGAAATTACAACGAAATGAGGAAATGCCAAGTTGTTGCGTTTACTGCGGTTCACAGCTTTTGCAGGTTGATGAGAATGAATTAAGGAATGGTAAACATATAAGCTGATACTATTTTTTCTAAAAATACAAAAAACGCTAGTTTTCTATAGAAAAAAGTGTCAAATTATATATTTCAGAATCCTAAGTTTGAAACTAAAAAAATATCAACGGAAAAAATGGTTCATTACCATTTTGCTATTGATAAGTTCTCTGTTGATTGCCAGCACTCGCTATTCTTGTTATCTTTCAATTATTATTTTGTTAATAGCCCCGCCATTATTGACACATGAAAAGCCAACGGACAAGGTGGATAAAGTGAGAACTATTTTAGATTTGTATACTTTTTTTGCGTTTGAGTTTGGAATTGGTTTGATACTTGGTATGGGCTTGATTGGAATATGGTAGAGGAGTGAACGACATCAAAATGGAGCTAAAAGCGAATAATTGCCCGAACTGTGGCGCAAAGGTCGAATTGGAACATACTGGAAAAGTACCTAGTTATTGTATTTACTGCGGTTCTCAACTGCTCACGGAAGAGGACAGACAATATATACATATCGTTGACGAGGCAAGACTTGCAGAGGTTCAGCTCCGTGAACGTGAATTGGAAATGAATCGTCAAGGAGCTGTCATTGATAACAAAACCAAATTGCAATATGAACTTACGATATGGAGACAGAAAGTCGCATTCTGGTGCAGTGTTGTGACTGCATTGGTGATGGTGGGATGTTTGTTAATTGATGATTATTTTCCAGAAAGAGGGGCTTTTTTGGTAGTTGCTTCCGGAATCATGGGCTTGACTGCTACAATTCTCCTTGCAACCAAAGCCCCCAACAATGAAAAGGGAAAACCTAATAAAATTTTTGTTGCGCTGAAATTGATTGGTTTGTATATTCTCATTGGATTTTTGGGAATGATAACAATTGCAATGTTGGTAACGATATAAATAAAATGAAAAGGAGTATATTGATTATGGCAAATGAAATGCAATTAAAATACGGATGTAATCCGAATCAGAAACCGTCAAGAGTTTTCATGGAAGACGGTTCAGAACTTCCTATCACGGTCTTGAATGGCAAGGCTGGATATATCAATTTGCTGGATGCCCTCAACGGCTGGCAGCTCGTCAAGGAGCTGAAAAAGGCAACCGGAATATGTGCAGCAACTTCTTTCAAGCACGTTTCTCCGGCTGGTGCAGCGATTGGCAGACCGCTCAGCGATACCCTCAAAAAGATTTATTGGGTGGATGACCTTGGCGAATTGACTCCGTTGGCTTCTGCATACGCAAGGGCAAGAGGTGCGGACAGAATGTCATCTTATGGCGATTTCATTGCATTGTCTGATACAGTTGACGTTTGCACTGCAAAGATGATTCAGCGTGAAGTCTCTGACGGTATTATTGCACCTGCTTATGAACCGGAAGCACTCGAAATCCTCAAGTCCAAGAAAAAGGGAAATTATTGCATTCTCCAGATTGACGAAAATTACACCCCTGCACCTATCGAAAGAAAACAGGTTTATGGTGTGACTTTCGAACAGGGTAGAAATGAACTCGACATTAACAAAGCATTATTGTCTAATATCGTCACCGAAAACAAGGACATTCCGGCAGACAAGCTGGATGACCTCATGATTTCCCTGATTACCCTCAAATACACACAGTCGAATTCTGTATGCTATGTCAAGGACGGTCAGGCGATTGGCATTGGTGCAGGTCAGCAGTCCAGAATTCATTGTACACGTTTGGCAGGTCAGAAGGCGGATAATTGGTGGTTACGTCAGTCTCCGCAGGTGCTGGCATTGGAATTCGTGGACGGTGTGCGCCGTGCAGACCGTGACAACGCTATTGATGTGTATATCGGTGACGAATACGAGGATGTACTCAGAGAAGGTGAATGGCAGAAAATTTTCAAGGTAAAGCCTCCTGTTTTCACCGCAGAAGAGAAAAAAGCTTGGATTGCAAAGAATACCGATGTTGTTCTTGGTTCGGATGCATTCTTCCCGTTCGGCGATAACATCGAACGTGCAAGAAAGAGCGGTGTTGCGTATATTGCTGAACCCGGTGGGTCAATCCGTGACGATAACGTGATTGAAACTTGCAACAAGTACAGCATTGCAATGGCATTTACCGGAATTCGTCTGTTCCATCATTGATAAAGAATGAATGGAATATCAGTATTGATGGCATTCGTTGACCTGATTCCGGTAGTGATATATTTTATTGCATCAATTTTCATGATGAAAGTATTTTATTTACGAATGAATGCGGGTCAATATGCCATGTTTTCAGCTGGGACATTGATGTTGTCTCTTGCCGGAATCATGAAAGTCATATGGAAGTTTTTATATGCGCTGAATATCGGTGATTTTGTGTTGCTTTCGCAGTCATTTTTTCCATTACAAGCAATGGCATTCCTGCTGATGTTTTTCGGCACGGCAGGAATGCTCATCGGCAAAAACGGACAGCGGAAATTTTATAGCGTTGCGCCTGTTCCGGTTGTAACATCTGCATTGCCGTTTTATATTATCACCTTCTGGGCGACAACAGGGCTGTTTTTTTGCCTTGTGCGGTTTAACTGGAAAATTGGCGCAAAGGCGACAGGTCGCTTTTTTATGGCTTCTTACATGATAAATATGTTGCAAGTTTATCTTGGTATCAAGTTTGATAATTCGTCCGGTATGCACTGGACAGCGCAAATCTGCAATATTTTGGCACAAACTTGTCTGTTAATCGGTGCGGTTCGCATGAAAATTGCATCCGATAAGACTGCACCAAAAGAGGCTTGAAAGGATGATATCCAATGCAAAAACCAGAGGTCACCAGAAAACTTGCAATGTATTCAGCAATTTGTTCAGGAGTTGCATTTTTCGTAGAATGTTGTATTGCATTTTTTGGCGGAGATTTCTACAAAATGCGTTTGTTTCTGGATTCTACAGAGCTGACAGCAAATCAGATGGGTATATTGTGCTTATGTGCGTTCATTTCGTGCGTTCCGTTGGGAATGGTGTCATTATTTGGGTGGCTGAAAAAAGAAATCACGGAAAATTCGACTATGGCAGAATTAACCATTGCACCGATTCTGTATTTCTTGGGGATAATCGGTGCGAATGCAGTCCGTACATTGATGTTAAGAATCATTGCAACCACAAGCGGAGCAGAAATTGCAGGACTATTCAGTTATACGGCATCTGTTCAGGGGTGGTTTTCCGTGCTGAATGTTGTGGCATTGGTGCTGATTTGCTGTTCAGCATCCATTGAGCGATATATTATTAAAAATCAAAATGCGCCGTCATACGGCGAATAAGGAGGAATATTCCAATGAAAATTTTAGTAGTCGGTGGCGGTGGCAGAGAACACGCTATTATTATGAAACTCGCTGAAAGCCCAAAGGTGACAGAGCTTTATTGCGCCCCCGGAAATGGCGGTATTTCCAGATATGCAAAGTGCTTTGACGTGAAAGCAACTGACATTGATGGTATGGTTGCATTGGCGAAAGAGTTAAAGCCGGATTTGGTGGTAGTCGCTCCTGATGACCCGTTAGTGATGGGAATGGTTGACAAGATGCAGGAAGCAGGTTTCATGACGTTTGGCCCTAAAGCAAATGCAGCCATTATTGAGGGAAGTAAAATTTTCTCCAAAGAACTCATGAAAAAATACAATATTCCCACTGGAAAATATGAGGTATTTACTGACAGTGATTCCGCCATTGCCTATATCAAGGAGCAGAATACCTACCCGACTGTTATCAAGGCTGATGGATTGGCTCTCGGAAAAGGTGTCATTCTGGCGCAGAATGAAACAGAAGCCATTGAAGCTGTCAAAGAGATGATTGACGGAAAAAAATTCGGTGAAAGCAGTGCAAGAATTGTCATTGAGGAATTTTTGACAGGTCCGGAAGTTTCGGTATTGTCATTCACGGACGGGAAAACCGTTGTTCCTATGATTTCCAGCATGGACCACAAAAGAGCTTTGGATAATGACGAGGGCTTGAATACTGGCGGTATGGGGACAATTGCACCCAATCCCTATTATACGGATGAAATCGCTGGAACTTGTATGAAGACTATTTTTCAGCCAACCATTGAAGCCATGCAGAAAGAGGGGAGACCCTTCACAGGTTGTCTGTATTTCGGATTGATGTTGACCCCCAATGGTGCGAAAGTCATTGAATACAATTGCCGTTTCGGAGACCCTGAAACACAGGTGGTATTACCGTTGCTGGATACGGATTTAGTCGAAATTATGGAAGCAGTTTACAATGGTACACTTTCGGAGCTGAATGTGCAGTGGAAGAAAGAGAACGCTGCTTGTGTGGTCATGGCAAGTGGTGGCTATCCTGTCAAGTATGAAAGTGGAAAGGTGATTTCCGGTCTTGACGAAAAAGGACAGACTGACGGCGTATTCGTTTACCATGCTGGGACAAAATTCAATGATGGCGAATTTTTGACGGCTGGCGGTCGTGTACTGGGTGTGACGGCTACGGCTGACACGCTTGAAAATGCGCTTGCAAAGTCCTATCAGGCAGTGGATACCATTTCATGGGAGAAAGTACATTTCCGCCATGATATTGGACAGCGTGCGCTCCGTGCAAAACAGGGGTAATGCATTATGCATCCAAAACTAAAACGATGTTTTTCATGCGGACAGTATGCCAATATTTTATTTTTGATATTTGCATTTTTTGCATCGGTGTATTATTGGTCAATAGAACGGCATAATTTAGAGCTTGTACCGCTGGAAATTGCAGCGTATACCGTGGAAACAGGCGGATTTATATTCATGTTTTTTTCCATCCTGAATTTTTACAAAATTGTCCGCCACCGATATATTATGAAAACTGCAATGATGATATATCTTGTGACAGAAGTTGTGATTATGATACTGGATTTCAATGCAGATAAGCTTGAATTTTTCCATTCGGGTTCAATGGCTTTGAATATTGGACACTCCATATTTTCAGGGGTGATATTATTCACCTATTTAGCATTAGAGCCGAAAAATCCTGCATTGGAATGGGCGATTATTATTTCTGAAATTATCGTACTTGCAGGAATGTTCGGGGTAGCATTTCATTTGCACGTGTATATTACACTGTTTGCGAATTCCATTGCTTATGTGGTATTTTTCTCGATTATGCGGTTTTTAGTGGCACAGGAAAGAATCATGATTGACTGTCATGGTGACAGGGCAAGAGTGGCAAAATATCACAGTGATTTTTTTGATGACCAAGTATAATATGAATACGACAGCACCGCCCGAAAATGGCGGTGTTGTTAGTAAAAAGGCGGTGAAATGATGAATCTGGAAGAACAAAATCAAAGATTGCCCTTTTTGAGAGAGAAAACTTCTCAATTGACAAGTTCCTCAGGGGTTTATATTATGAGGGATAAGGACGGCAATATTATTTATATTGGAAAGGCGAAAAATCTTCATAAACGTGTGAGTAGTTATTTCCGGAAAGATGCAGAACACTTACCAAAAGTGGAGAAGATGGTTTCGCACGTTTATGATTATGATTTCATTGTGACGGGTTCAGAATATGAGGCTTTATTGTTGGAATGCAGTCTCATCAAACAACATCAGCCCCATTATAATATTTTATTGAAGGATGACAAGGGCTATCATTATATCCGGATTTCTGATGAGCCTTTTCCAAAAATTACCGCCGTCAAGCAGAAAGAGAATGATAATGCCATTTATATAGGTCCTTATACAGGGGGATTTGTGACAACTTCCACTGTGGAAGAGGTCAACACCGTGTTTCAGTTGCCGACTTGCCGGAAGAAATTTCCGCAGTCTTTCCGGAAGGAAAGACCATGCCTGAATTATCATATTCATCGATGTATGGGGCTTTGTGGTGGGAACATCTCACAGGAAGAATACGCTGAAATCATCAAACAGGCGGTTGCTTACATTCGTAACGGTAGTACGAAATCTGTCGAACGCATGACAATCGAAATGGAACAGGCAGCCGAAAACCTCGACTTTGAAAAGGCGGCTGTCCTTCGTGACAGAATTAAGGCGGTACAAAAAGCCGGACAATCTCAAAAAATCATTGACAATCATTTTCGTGATGCAGATGTGATTGCAAGTGCGGATAATGGGGATGATTTGTGCATCTCGATATTGATGTACCGTGAAGGGAGGCTCTGCGACAAGCAGAATTTTCATTTCCATGATGAAGCCGACACGGAAGAATTACCACTTAGCTCCTTTATTCCTCGATTTTATCACGGAAAAAAAGACATTCCCAAATTGATATTATTGGAACAGGAATTACCAGAAATGGAGCTGTTTGCAGAAATGCTTTCCAAGCAAGCCGAAAAAACAGTGAAATTTTCCGTTCCTCAGCGTGGGAATGGTGCGGATTTGGTACGCATGGCAAAAGAAAACGCTGTGGAATATATCGCTGTCCATTGCAACCGGACAGGGAAGGAATTATTAGCCGTGGAAGCATTGGGGAAAATTCTGGGGATGAAGAAAGTCCCGAAATATATTGAATCTTACGACATTTCGAATTTAGCGTCTGAATCCATGGTGGCTGGAATGATAGTCTTTGAAAATGGCAGACCCTTGAAAAAAGCTTACAAGCGTTTCACCATCAAGGAAACCGCCATTCAAAATGACTATGCTTGTATGCAGGAGGTTATCAGACGGCGGTTGAATCACTTGCATGATGACAGTGACCCCTATTTTTCCAGAGTGCCGGATTTGATTTTATTGGACGGCGGAAAAGGTCATGTCAATGCCGTTGCGCCGATTGTTGAGGAGTTAGCCCCTGAAATTGCCCTCTTTGGCATGGTGAAGGACAGCAAGCACCGCACGAGGGCTATCGCCACGGGGGGCGGAGAAATCAGCGTTTCCGGAATGCATGAGGCTTTTATGCTATTGACACGGATTCAGGATGAAGTCCACCGCTATTCTGTCGCCTTTATGCACAAAAAACACAAGAAACGTACGTTCGCTTCGGAATTGACACAAGTTGAGGGAATCGGCGACAAGACAGCAGAGAAAATCATGCTGTATTTCAAGACAAAAGATGCAATCTTTCAGGCATCGGAAACAGATTTACAAAAAGCCGGAATTTCGGCGAAAATTGCCAAAAAATTATATCAATATCTGCATGGAGAGGATGGAACAGAATGAGAGTTATCACAGGGACAGCAAAAGGAATTCGTTTGAAAACGCTTGACAATTTGGATATTCGCCCAACTACCGACAAAGTCAAAGAGGGGATGTTTTCGGCGATTCAGTTTGACATACCGGAAAGCCGTGTATTGGATTTGTTTGCAGGTTCGGGACAATTGGGAATTGAAGCTTTAAGCCGTGGTGCAAGGGAAGCGGTTTTTATTGACCAGTCGCCACAATCCTTGAAAGTGGTTCGTGAGAATCTGGAGAAAACCAGACTCACAGAAAAAGCTGTCGTCATTCAGAAATCCGCAGAACAATATATCAAAACTGCACAAAAGAAAAGCTTCGATTTGATTTTTCTTGACCCGCCTTATCGGATGCAGATTTTGGAAAACATCATTCCCATTTTAGAAGGGCTTTTATGTGCAGGAGGAAAAATCATAGCCGAACATGAAGAAAATTGTAAATTACCAGAAAAAATTTTGAATTTAAGGTTGCAAAAAGAATATTTTTATGGTAAAATAGTAGTATCAGTATATGCATTGGAGGAGGAAACAGAAGAATGAGAAGAATTGCGGTGTGTCCGGGGAGTTTTGACCCCATTACTTTGGGACATCTGGATATTATCACAAGGGCTTCAACCATGTTTGATAAGGTGATTGTGTTAATTTCTACCAATGCAGCCAAAAATACTGCAAGTTTTACCGCCACAGAAAGAATGATTATGATAGCCGAGGCAACGGCACATTTAGACAATGTCGTCATTGATATTCTGGACGGTTTACTGGTTGATTATGTCAGACAAGTGCAGGCGGTTGCGATTGTAAAGGGGCTTCGTGCCGTCAGTGACTTTGAATATGAATTCCAGATGGCATTGACCAACAAAGCACTTTATGAAGGAGCAGAAACCGTATTCTTAACCACAAGTGCCAAGAATATGTACTTAAGTTCCAGTGTTGTGAAGCAGGTGGCATATTTTGGGGGAGACATTAGTTCTTTTGTGCCGGAATGCATTCTGGAAACGATACAGAAAAGACTAATTAAGGAGGAACACAAATGAGTATTGATGAAATTTTAGAGGATATGGATGAACTGTTAGAAAAGGCTTCCGGCGTTCCCTTTGCATCTCATAAATTGATTATTGATGGCGAACGAATGCAGGAGTTAATTTCTGACATTCGTTTGAATATGCCACAGGAGATTAAACACGCTAAAATGGTCGCTTATGACCGTGACCGCATTATCAAGGAAGCAGAAGCCAAAGCAGAACAGATTGTCCATCAGGCGGAAGAACGTGCTAAGGCGATTGTTTCAGAAGAAGCCATTGTCAGAGAAGCCAAAAATCGTGCTGTGGAAGCTGTCACCAAGGCAAGACAGCAATGTGATGAACTCCGTGCGCAGGCTCAGAAAGATGTCGAAAAGGCACAGGCGGAATGTGATGCAATTCAACAGGCGACAGATGTTTACATTGCAAACCGTTTCAAGGATGCTGAAAATTATTATACCACTTCCCTGAAGGATATGCAGGAGCGCAGGACTAAGCTCGAAAAGCTCAGAAAGCGCAGAAAAGAGGGCGGTTCAGCTCCCCAGCAACAGGCACAGCCTCAACAGCAACCCCAACAAAAGCCGGATGCTGATGGAAAGAATGCTTGATTTCCGTACAAATTTTAGATTATGTGCAATGAAGCACACCTCTTTTGATGGGAGAGGTGTGCTTTTTTCAGAAATAGGAGGGTTTTACCATGGATAGAATCGACCGCAAATTGATTGGAATTTTACAGAAAAATGCAAGAATGCCATTAAAGGCGATTGCATCACAAGTATTTTTATCTGCTCCGGCAGTTTCCGCAAGAATCGAAAAATTGGAAGCACAGAATTTGATACAGGGGTATTATGCCGCCATTGACCAACAAAAATTAGGTTACCACATTACCGCCTTCATCAGTCTGGAGCTTTCCGCAAAACAAAAGCCGGAATTTTACCCATTTATCGAAAAATGCCCGAATGTATTAGAATGTAACTGCGTGACAGGGGTTTATTCCATGCTCATCAAAGTTGCATTTCCAAGTACACAGGAGTTAGACCAGTTTATTGGCAGATTACAGCATTTCGGCAACACTTCTACACAAATTGTATTTTCTACCCCTGTGCCTCATCGAGATGTTGTCATTTCGGAAGAATTACCGGAAAACGAATAGGATTATAAATTATCCTTTTTGACATCTGCAAGCGGTGAAACATCCATCGCATTCCGGACGGATTCATCTGTCAGGTGGGTGTAAATTTCGGTGGTTGCAATGCTTTCATGTCCTAAAATCTTTTTCAGAGTCAATACATCAACGTGTCCGTGCTGATACATCAGCGTAGCAGCCGTATGACGTAATTTATGTGTGGAGAGTCCCCGACCGCTGAAACCAGCCTCCCGAAGAGACTCTTCCACAATCTGCTGAACACGTCTCCGGCTGATGCGCTTTTCCTGATTGGACAGAAACAGGGCAGTTTCTTTGGTGTCAATTGCCTGACGTTCGGGCAAATATTCCTCTAATGCCGACATACAAGCCGAATTCAGGTAGACAATCCGTTCTTTTGAGCCTTTTCCGAGAACTCTCATTTGCATTTCTTCCATGTCCAGCGAGGATAAATTCAATCCAATCAATTCCCCTAAACGTAACCCACAATTCAAAAATAATATTAACATACAATAGTCTCTGATATTGGCTTTATGGTCGGAATTTGCCGAAACTTTAAGTAATTCCTTACTTTCGGAAAGATTCAGATATTTTGGTAAAGCCCTTTTGGGGGAGGATAATTCTAAATTGGTGGTGGGGTCATAGTCCAGATAATTGGCTTGTTTGGTGAGATACCTGAAAAAACTCCGCAAGGAAGATGCCTTTCGGGTTCGGATTTTGTCCTGATTATGGCATTCATTGGCAATGAAGTTGTAATAATTGTGAATGTCTCTCAAAGTGATGGTTTTCAACTCGTCAATGGTGAAATCCTGAATTTTGACAGTTTTCAGTTTTTTTGCTGTAATTTCCTCTGTTTTGTCTTTCCAAAGCGTGATAAAGCGCAGAAATTGCCGGATGTCCTGATAATAGACCATCACGGTATTTTTGGAAAGCCCCTTGACAACTGATAAATATGAAACATATTCATTCAAAAATTCTGGATTCTCAAAACGATAAATCTGCATAAAAAAATTTCTCCTTTTTATTGATATACCCTAATTATAGCATATTTTTGAAAATAAGTCAATGATTTTATGCAACTTTTGAAAGAAAATATTTGCCTGAAATTTCCATTAATAAAATCCGTTCAAATGCTCATACTACTTTTGCGGCAAGGAAACGAACCGCAACGAAAATAAATCATTCAACCGCATACGTGATATGCAAAAAGGAGTTAATTATGAAAGGTGAAATGACACAGAAGGGTAGAGAAGCTTTGAATCGTTTTAAGATGGAATCCGCTAATGAATTGGGCGTCAACCTTAAAGAAGGTTACAACGGCGATTTGACAGCCCGTGAAGCTGGTTCTGTTGGCGGTCAGATGGTCAAGAAAATGATTGATGCTTATAAGATGCAGTAATCTTTTTCCCCTTTAATGAAAATCTCCGGCTTGTCTTGTATGAGCCGGAGATTTGATTTTATGCCACATTTTCAAGGGGTGCTTGTGGGGTATCCATGATGATTTTTGATTTCCTGTCTTTCTGCATGAGAATGAATGCAATTATTCCCATTATCACAGAAAAGGGAATCAGGCTCAGAATGCCAACATGAAAGACGGTTTCGCCGTGGGTTTCGTTGAAATCTTCCGGCAAATCGGGATATAATAAAGCACCTATCTGAATGCAGTCTATCGCAGAATGGCAGATGGCAGCCGGATAAATGGAATGTGTCTTTCTGGTGAGGTAGGTCAAAAACATTCCGAAAAACATACAGCTCAAACACATCAGCACATAATTCGCCCACGGATAGAATGCATGGTCTTTCCCGAAATTTCCGCCAGCGTCCAGCATATCTTTGTGCCACATTCCCCAGATAATCCCCTGTACAACGAATACCGCCCAATCCGGCAAGAATGTTTCCAGTTTCGGGGTGAGGTATGCCCTCCAGCCGTATTCTTCCCCAAGACAGATGGTCATTAACATGAATGTCATGCTGAACGTCAACGGAATTTGACACAATGCAGAATGTAATTTGTCCGCCGGTAAAAAGCCGTCATGGGGGAAAATGAAAATTCTTGTCAAAATTCCACCAACAATATTCAAGGCTACCCCATACAGCAACGCATACCAATAATATTTGACGTTGCCTTTCAGGTGCGCACGGAGATATAATCCGTCAATGTCGGTCTTGTCTCTGGTGAGGAGTCTTGTCAGAATGTGCGCCGTGAGGGGTGTCATCATGCCAATGCTTGTGCTTGCATTTTCCGGCAAAAGATGATTTAATCCGAAAATTAACAGCATGACAATGACTGTATAAATGACAACTCTCAGAATTTCCATTTTCTTGTTGATTTCATTTTTCAAAGCTTTCCATCCCTTTCAAGTAGAATTGACTGCTCAATTTGTATGAGCCATAGAATAAAGCCATTGTCACCAGTGGGAAAATTCCCATAAATAACATCAGTCCGTCCGGTACTCCTTCGCCGTTCATGACTTCGAAAAAGCGTTCCCAAAAATTATCTGATGAGCCGAAAATTGTCAAATCTCCAAAAAGCGCATACACAATCCCCACAAATACAACTGCAAAAAATAGAAATGCTTTCACCCATAAGCCGTATTTTGTCCCATATCGCACAATAAATGGTATTTCGATTGCCCTCAAAAATAATATCATTGTCGTTGCTATGAAAATTAAAATCATCAGCGAGGGGGCTTCCGGAAAAATCAATGCATTGATTCCGTCAAGGAAGATATAAAACAAATTCAATCCGAATGTCGTTGCAAGGATAAACCAGTATTTCGCCTGAACCTGCCCAACGCCTGTCACGGGGGAAGAACTGATATAATACGCCCATTTCTTTTGTTCGTCTTCTTTGAAAGTGGAAATCTGAATGGATTCCCCTAATGTGATAAATGTTGCCATAATTCCCAAAGAAAACAGCATGGAAGAAATAGAAACGTCAAATTCTTCCGTTCCGGTCAGCCAGATTGCCAACAGGGGATATACCTCCATAAACACTGCAATCAACAATAATGCCCTGAAACTCTTTTTGTTGATTATCAGGTCTTTATAAACCAGTCCCCACATATTCAGCACTCCCTTTTTTCAAGAATCCATTTCGTCAGAAAGAATCCGATTACAAATAGTAAGATTGTGACAATGGGTGCAATCGTTCCAATGAAATTGACTAAATTTCCCAAATCATGCCCCATTTTGTCAAATGCCTGATTGCTTGCATCAGTACCCGAAAATTCTTCACCAATGGTAAATGTAACCCCGAACTCTGCAAATGTTTTTTTCATGTATTGGTAAAGCCCATAAGCGATTGCAACATAGACAATCATAGTGCTAATAAAGCTGATAGTGGCTTGTGTTGCTTGATTTTTGAAAATTGATGATGCGATAGAACCAAACACACACATGAAAGTAGTACACATTAAGATAATCAATATCAGTTTGAATGTCCTTGTATCAAATTGAAAGCTTTTGACTGCTGTAAATGCAAAATCGCCGTCTTTCAGAAATACTTGATAAGTCTCGCCATTGAGGAAGGTAAAAATTACCATGTTGATAATGGACAAAATCAGCGAATTGATGTAAAATGCTATCATTGTTCCGATTCGGTAGGCGGTGCGTTCAGTGGCACTCATGGGGAGCGTTTTTTCATATTTCGACCAGCCACTTTTCAAATCTGCGAAAATAATTCCTGATTGTTCCATGCTTATTGAGATGACAAACGGCGAAAATAACACAAACAAATAATACAGCATTGGTATTGCATAGCCTGCATCTTCTTCGCTCATGTGCGAAAGATTGCCGATTTTGGTACTTAATTGCACCAGTAGCCCCAATATCATAAACACAATGTAAAACGCATAACAAGCAATCAGATTCCCTCTTTCAAGGTAAACCGTCCGGAATATCCAGCCTTTGCGCAGTTTCATTAAGACCACTCCTTTTTTTCACGGTTGGCATAGAACAGCATGATTTCTTCCAATGTCGTGGGGTCAATGACAGCACCACTATATTTTTTTGACATTGCCTTTTTATCGGGAACGAGTAATTCCGCCCCGAAATCAGTTACTCTTGCACTGATGAAATCAGTTTTTTCGATTTCGGAAAAATCCGACTTGGAACATTTTAACATTCCATGTGTTTCGAGGATGTCGTCTTTGTAGCCGGAAATGAGAATTTTTCCTCTGTCGATAAAAGTCACACTGTCGGCGACTTTCTCCAAATCGCTGGTGATGTGGGAAGACATCAAGATTGAATGGTTTTCGTCCTGCAAATATTCAAGGAATATATCAAGAATTTCATTTCTGACAACAGGGTCAAGACCTGTTGTGGCTTCGTCCATAATCAAGAGTTTGGCATTGTGAGAGAGGGCGGTTGCAATCTGCAACTTCATTTTCATGCCTTTGGAGAACTGCCCGAACTTCTTTTTCCGTGGGAGCTGAAAACGTTCAAGATAGCTGAAAAAAGTCTCACTGTCCCATTCTTGGAATACATCTTTCAGAATGACATTGATATGATTTGCATTCAAGGACTCATGAAAGGGGAGTTCATCAAACACGGCGGAAATTTCCTGTTTAATTTCGACTTCATGTTCTCGGCTGTTCATTCCGAAAATATTCACCGTTCCGGAATCGGGCTTGATGATGTTCAGAATGGTGTTGATAGTGGTGGATTTTCCTGCACCGTTCTGCCCGATAAAGCCCATAATACTACCCTTTACAACATTGAAAGAAACATTGTCAAGCGTGAAACCGTCATAATGTTTGGTAATGCCTTTCACTTCAATTGCATTTTCATAATCATTCATTGTCCAAACCTCCATAAAGCATTGCAAGAATTGACTGCATTTCTTCAAGGGAAATATCACATTGTTTCGCCTTGTCGCAGGCATCTGAAAGAAGGGATTCTATGGCTTTGAGCTGTTCCTCACGGATAAAGTCAAGATTCTGCCGTTTCACAAAACTGCCTTTTCCGGTGTAGGATTCAATAAATCCGTCACGCTCCAATTCTTCATAGGCTCGTTTTGTCGTGATAACGCTAATCCGGAGCTGTTGCGCCAGTGAACGCATTGAGGGGAGCGCATCACCTTCTTTGAGAGTGCCGTTCATAATCTGCATTTTGATTTGAGAATAGACTTGCTGATAAATCGGCTCATCATTCTGATTTGAAATAATAATATCCATCATATCACCGTGATTTTTAAAATTGTATATATACGTTATATACATTATACCATATCAGTACAATGCTGTCAAGATATTTTTAATGAGCATCTTGCACAAATTTGACATATGATTTTTGTGCAAAATAAAAATCTCCACTGCCTTGAAATGACAGTGAAGATGGAAAGAAACATGACTATTTTTCGGGAATGGTCTGCATTTTAGGGAAAATTTTCCCATGTATCAGGGAAATTCCAGTAAATACGGCTGTACCAATCATAATTTGAATCGGATAAAACAAAAGTTGATTTTCCGGTATCAGGAAAGCCAGAATTGACAATGCCGAAGCAGGGGGGATGAATGTTTTCATTTTTTGCATCAGCAATAGTACCAGCAGGATGGTAATTCCAGCAGATAAAAATTGATAATATCCGAAATGCAATGCCATCAAACGGAAGATTGTACCTGTTACCGCACAGAAGGCAACCAGAAAATTGACTTTCAGCGGTTGACGTTGTGCGCCTGAGTTGGGTTTCCAAAATTCAGTATAGGCAACCAGCAACGGCGGTGCAACCATCATTTTGCAATTTCCCCAAATTGCAACCAATATGACGGCACATCCTAACAGCCACCTCAAAAGCATATCTGTAATAGTTTGCTCATTGGGCAGTGAATCAGGGGAAAAATTGGCTGGTGTCACAAGGTTGCAACGTTCCAGAAATTTCCTTGTGACAATCACAATGGCACTTAATATGATTGCGGAAATCGGATAGACAATGGATGCACTATGCATCATGACAGGCAGTACAATTGCCGAAATCATGGGTGCAAATGTCGTCTTTGAATAGGTCAGTATGACCGAAGCAACCAGAAACGCAAGGCACATCTGCACCACAAATGGCAACGGTATTAAAACAAGCAGTGTCCCAATAATGGCACTTCCCATCAATAGCAGGAACATCCTTGCAAGGCTTGTATTCCATGCGAATTTTGGCGCAACAAATGCACCAGCTGAAATGGCGGCGATTTCCGGAAATAAAATTTCCTTTTCGCCGGAAATTTCCGCCATTGCAACCATCCCTGTGACAAGTATCACTGCACAAATGAAAGGAATGTATTTCTTCATATTTCGTTCCTTACTTTGACAGAAGCATTTTCTTTAAGACAGCGAGGTCAATAATGTTGATAATGTTATCCTCATACAAATCAGCATTTTTGGCATTTTCCAGAGTGCCTTTTTTCATCAAATATTTTTGCAGTATGATAATATCAGAGACGTTGCATTTTCCGTCATTGTTCAAATCGCCCTTGACGTTTTCAACAGCAGGGGAGTCAGCGGAATAAATACGTTCATACATGGTTTCCGCCCAGATTTTGCGCATTTCTGCATAGCCTGTATCATTAGGGTGAACGCCGTCTTGACTTAAATAATCGGGATGTTCCTCAAAAAATGCATAGAAATCCACACCCTTGACGACTTCCGGAAATTCTTCATAAATTTTGTCAATCATTGCATTATAATAGGGTACATTGTCGCCAACATCCGGATTGGTGGAATAAGGGATTTTGGGGAGAATCGGCACTTTTCCGGCATTCAGGACGGCTTGAATCATGTAGACAGTATTTTCATAATATTTCTGTGCGCCGGACTGATTGCCCCAAGCATCATTTGTTCCGTAGGCAATGCTGACATATTTTGCTTGACAGGTAGACAGCCACTTGTCAATATGATTTCGTCCGTCCGTGCTGGTGATACCGCCGATACCGCCGTTTTCCTGAATCGGGAAATACTTGCTGTCAATGGTGTTGATGTGAGTAGCGAATCCTGTCCCGAAACAGTTATTCATACCGCCATTTGTGATAGAATCGCCGTAGAAAATCCAGCTGTCGTTGACACCATTTGACACGTCATGCACATCAAAGTTGAAAGAACAGTTTCCCTCTGTTTTTTCGTCAACTCCTGTCACATGAATACGAATCCAGTTATAGCCTTCAAAATCAATGACGTGCTGACGAGAACTCAATGTATTGCCTGTGACAGTTTCCACGATTTCCCAGCCGTCTTCCGGATAAGTACCGCCCTCAGCCTTATTGATTTCGATAGTGTAGTCAGAGGGTTCACCATTGCGGTTGATGTAAAGTCCAACCACATCATAAGCACTCGGATTATACCAGACAGCATCAATGATTTTCCGGTTTTCCTCCGGCACTCCGGAAAGGTCATAGGCTAAATAATCGTCAGGGGCTTTGCCATTCCAGAATGTAAAATAATGTTCATCATTTCCGTAGGTAGCAGGGGAAGAATTTGTTCCGCAGTATGCCGGACAATTCCGGCTGATAACTGGATTTGCCACAAAATCCGCAGAAGCCGGAAGCACTACCCCCATGGAAGCAGTCAAAATTCCAGCCAGCAGAAACGGAATGCATTTATTTTTCATCAAATTTGACCTCCTCATCATATTTCTAAAATTCCCCTCAGTCCCGATGAACAAAGGGGAAATGTTTTTTATCTCTTTACAAAATATTCTTCATACCAAACAAGGAATGTGTAAATCGTCCAGACTTTGCGCCAATTATCGGAATTTCCGCCAATATACTCCTGATAGATAGCATTGATTTCCTCCGGCTTAAAGAATTTCTTTGCAATGTCGCTGTTGAAAAGACGGCGAACATCAGCATTGTAATTCTCATCAGCCAGCCAGATACGAACCGGAACAATAAAGCCCAATTTCTTGCGGAAAGCAATTTCCTCCGGCAGAACCTTTGCGGCAGCGGTACGGAATGCAACTTTGTTTTGTTCGTCATTGACCTTGAAACGGGACGGCATACGGCTTGCAATGTCGAAAATTCTGCGGTCGGTCAAAGGCATACGGATTTCCAGCCCTGCGGCAGTACTCATCTTATCGACATTCAAATAAATGTCACCTTCTAACCAGATTTGAATATCCACATCTGACATTTTCGTCAGGGGGTCAAGCCCTTCTGTTTCGTCATAGATATATTTTACCAGATTGATAGGCAATACATCAGGATTGTAGGATTGCAAGATTCTCTGTTTTTCATCCTCTTTCATGATGTTGGTATTGCCGACATAGAACGTTTTCAGGTTTTCGCCGTAGCGTTCCGCATTGCGGTACATATTGTAACCGCCGAAAAATTCGTCTGCACCTTCACCAGAATAACAGAGTTTGGTATGCTGTGCGGTGGCATTGCATCCCAATGTGAACACGATTGCAGAGGCATCACCGAGAGGCTGTTCCATGTTGTACATGACATATGGTACAATGTCGAAAAATTGTTCAGGTGTGATTTTGGCAACAGAATGTTCCACCCCTAAGATTTCGGCAGTTTTGGAAGCAATTCTGGACTCGTCAAAACGTTCATCGTCATATCCGCAGGAATCCGCTCTTTTAGCGTCCGACATTGCCAAAACATAAGAGGAATCGACACCGCCGGAAAGGAAAGATTCTGCGATTTCGTCAGGGGTCTTGACTTCTTTCATCATCTGTTGCAATGTCGTGTGAATTTCGTCCGCCCATTCTTCGAGGGTCTTGGATTCATCCGGATGGAATTCTGGCTTCCAATAGCGGTGAATTTCGAGCTTCCCATCCTTGAAACTAAGCCAATGCCCCGGCATGAGCTTCTTGACACCCTTGAAAAAAGTATCCTCACCAGCGACATATGTCAATGTCATATAAATCTGGAGCATATCCACATTCAATTCCTTGACAAATTCCGGCTGTTTCAGAATATCACGAATCATTGTGCCGTATAACAATTTTCCATTTTCTGTCACATAGTAATAAAATGGCTTTGTTCCGAAATGGTCACGCAGACAGAAAATTTCCTCTGCTTCTGTGTCGTAAAGTGCGAAAGCAAACATCCCATACAAATGGTCAGCCATTTCCTTGCCCCATGTGGAATAAGCCTTGACAAGAATCTGCTGTTCACGCTCTTCACGGGTGAGATTCTTTGCAATGCTGAGTTCTTCACAAAGGCTTTCCCAGTTGCGGATGTGTCCACGGTACTCCTTGACTTCAATCATAATTACACCTCATTGTTTCAGATTTCATCATTATCATATGATGTCCGTTTTGATTATAGCACATTCGCCGAAAAAAATCAACTGAATTGATTCCCATAATCTTCAATTGAAAGAAAAATTTGACAATATACATAAAAATCAGCCTGATATTTGTGTAAAGCGTAGAAAATTTATGAACATTTATATAAAAGCCCTTGCATTTTTGAAAATTTGTAGTATAATAGATAGTAAGGAACAGGAGATGCAGCAACCTTAGAAAGCTCCGACTTCCTGAGTTTACGCTTTTGCGTAGGGTACTGCGCCAGACAGTACCGTAATCTATTCTGATTAGTATAGATCATAAATTATTCCTCCTGAATTACTCCCGATAATCGGTCGGGAGTAATTCATTTTTTCAAAACTGAATTTGTAAATTTTTTGTGAACTTTTCGGAAAAATCCGCAATTTTTGACCTGTTTCTCGTAGGGGAAAAAATGAAGTCCAAAAACTGTATAAACCGCTGAATTTTGCCGAAATCAATTGACTTTTTGGTTGCAATATGATACAATATGAATAACAAAAACAGGAGGTGTTGACCATGAAAAAGAAACTGAATGGAGTTATTGCATTTCTGTTAAGTCTGGCTTGTATTCCGGTGATTCCCCTGAATGCAAATGCATCACCTGAAACAAGAAAAATATTCGATATTGCTTATCATTCCTATGATGACTATACACTGGAAACAGAAAAATTCTCCTACTCTCGCCGTGGATTGTTGATGAAGGAAAGTATTGGTGCTAATTTCTTGGTGACAGGTGTATTTCGTCAAAACAATGGAAAGATTCAGGGATATACAGTACTCCAGATTGGTGCAGAAGATGATTGCAGAGGCTGGCTGAATGGTGTCGGGGAAATTGATGGAAGAGAATTGCAGGTCGGTGATATTATCGGCAGTACAGAGGGCAGTGAATGGATGACTAGTGCTTCAATTCCAGAAACTTATACCCCATATAATGACCCTGAATATGGGCATTTCTGCACTCCTACATATATCGGAAATGGTGTAGATTTGCTTGGTGAAGAGTTCAAAAATGTTATCCGTCATGAACTGGTAACGGAATGGGATTTTTACAATCTTGTAGGGGATGTAAGCAATGTTGAAATCACAAACGGTGATGCAACCGCAGACGGTAAAACAGGCATTGCTGATGTATTGGCGGTGAATCAATCCTTGTTAGGTGTCCACACGTTGAGCAATTACGGTGTATTGGCTGCTGACGTGAACCACAACGGCACTGTTGAGGATGCAGATGCATTGAAAATTCTGAAATCCCTTGTCGGGTTGGAAACGCTGGAATAATGTCAAAAATTATCACTATAATAAAACGGCTGGGTGATTGTCCAGCCGTTTTTTGTTGGAAAATGGGAGAAATTACTGAGCAGAAGAGGAGTTATTACCGCCTGCATTGACAGTAACGGCTTTCTGGAAGTCCTTACCGCCCTTTGCTTCAATGATTTCAAGTGCATTGGAATCATACTGTACATCAATCACGAACCCACAGAAACCGGGGTTATTCTGTAAATCCATCGTCACGGTGACTTCCTCTCCCGGCTTTGCAGTCACACTATTGAGTTTCAGGGTAAATTCATCAGCCGGAATATCTTCCTGTGCGGCAGGGGTGCTATTGATAGCGACCTCACCATTGATGATATGGGGAGTGTATTGGCTCAAATCCCAGCTTGCAATATCCGTGGTTGCAATGGTGAGCGGATAATTACCATCCGGAACGTTGTCTTTCACTTGGAATGTAATCACGAGGAATTCCCCATTAAAGTCATAGTCTCCCATCTGTGTCATATCGAGCCAATATGCCTTACAGGTGTCATAAACAGGGGTGTAAGGTGTTTCCACTGGTGTGACAGTAGGAGCAGGGACATTTTCGGGCGCATCAGGGGTAGCAGGCGCATCAGGATTACTGTTATCAGCGGGGGCTGGTGGGGTATTATTGTTACTATTGGCTCTTGTTGGGAAAGGAGTATCATTGTTATTATTGGAATTATCATCCTGACTGGAGTTATTAGCAGTGTTATTATTGTTGTTGTTAGTAGGGGTAGTATTACTATTCGCCACAACGGCACGAGTTTCGACAACAACAGGCTGCATTTTCACAATACCTTCCTCATTGGTGGCAGGTTGTCCCTCAGCATCGGTTTCAGCAACCATTTCGGTGACTTCTTCCATAATGGTTTCTTCTTCGACAGCATCGTTTTCATTGGCTTCTGTTGCATCCACAGAAGGACCACCCTGCTTATAGTTGAAAGTCAATTCCTGCTTGACTTGGTCAAGAGAAACGGTTTCCATTGGCAATTGACTGGAAGTAGACCCAGAATCACTGGAATTCTTATCACTGCACCCAACAGCAGCAACCGCAAGGGAAGCAGTCAGACAAACTGTCAGAACATTTTTCATAAATTTCTTCATAGCGAACAAATCCTTTCATTCAATGATATGTGATAACTATATTATACACGGTTTCACTTCAAATGTCAAGCAACATTCTCATTCTGTAATCAAATTGTGAACCGTCTTATACATATAGACGGAAGAACATACAGAAATATGACACCTTTTTTAAAAAAATATTGACTTTTTTGCATAGTTATAGTATAATAGATAACATGAATCCGGCATATCCAGTGCCGGAAATTCTATCGAAAGAAGGAAAATAAATGAAAAACACTGAAAAAAGTATGGATAAGATTGTCGAACTTTGTAAAGGCAGGGGCTTTGTTTATGCAGGTTCTGAAATTTACGGCGGTCTTGCCAATACATGGGATTTTGGACCTTTGGGCGTGGAACTGAAAAACAACATCAAGAACGCTTGGAGAAAGAAGTTCATTCAGGAAAGCCCCTATAATGTGGGCTTGGATTCTGCTATTTTGATGAATCCGCAAACTTGGGTAGCATCCGGACATCTGGGCGGATTCTCTGACCCTCTCACAGACTGCAAGGCTTGTAAGACAAGACACCGTGCAGATAATTTGATTGAAGACTTTGACGGCACAAACCCTGCCGGCTGGTCAAATGAACAGCTGATGAATTATATCCGTGAAAAGCAGATTCCCTGTCCGAACTGCGGAAAATGCGATTTTACCGACATTCGTCAGTTTAATCTGATGTTCAAGACGTTTCAGGGCGTTACCGAAGATACAAAGAGTGAATTATATCTCCGTCCGGAAACTGCACAGGGTATCTTTGTGAATTTCCAGAATATCCAGCGTACCACAAGAAAGAAAGTTCCGTTCGGTGTGGCACAGATTGGTAAATCTTTCCGAAACGAAATCACCCCGAAGAACTTCATTTTCCGTGTTCGTGAATTTGAACAGATGGAATTGGAATTTTTCTGCAAGCCGGATACTGACTTGGAATGGTTTCAGTATTGGAGAAGCTACTGCCGTGACTTCCTGCTTGGTTTAGGCATTAAGGAAGAAAATCTCCGTCTCCGTGACCACGACCAGAAGGAATTGAGTTTCTATTCTAGGGCAACCACGGACTTCGAATATATGTTCCCATTTGGCTGGGGCGAACTCTGGGGCATTGCTGACCGTACCAATTATGACCTCACACAGCACCAAACCCATTCCAATACTTCCATGGAATACTTTGACCCTGACGACAATACAAAGTATATCCCTTATGTCATTGAGCCTTCTCTTGGTGTTGAGCGTTTATTCCTTGCCATCGTGACAGAAGCCTACGATACAGAGGTATTGGATGCGGAAAAGAATGATGTTCGTACCGTATTGAGACTGCATCCGTATCTTGCACAGTTCAAGGCAGCTGTATTGCCCTTGTCTAAGAAGCTTTCCGCAGAAGCACAGGAAATCTATGCAAAGCTTTCCAAGAAGTGGAGCATTGACTATGACGAAACCGGAAGCATTGGCAAGCGTTACCGCCGTCAAGATGAAATTGGTACTCCGTTCTGCATTACCTTTGACTTTGAGTCCAAAGAGGATAATTGCGTGACCATTCGTGAACGTGACACCATGGAACAGGTTCGCCTCCCAATTGCTGAACTGGAAGCATGGCTGGAAGAAAAGCTTGCTTATTGATTTTGTCGTATTTCATGCAAAAATTCCCCTCTGCTGGATGATACCGCAGAGGGGAATATTTTTGTTGAAAATCAGTTTTTAATACTATGCATGGGTGCAGGAATGCGACCGCCACGGGCGATAAATTTCGCCGGAGATTTGCGGTTAATCGGCATGACAGGTCCAGAACCCAACAAACCGCCAAATTCGAGGGTATCGCCCTCTTTCATGCCAATGGCAGGAATCAGGCGGACAGCGGTGGTTTTATTGTTCACCATACCAATAGCGGCTTCATCAGCGATAATGGCGGAGATGGTTTCTGCTGTAATGTCCCCCGGAACGACAATCATGTCAAGACCTACGGAGCAAACAGCCGTCATTGCTTCCAGCTTTTCAAGGCAGAGCGTGCCAGCTCTTGCGGCATCAATCATGCCTTGGTCTTCTGATACCGGAATGAATGCGCCGGATAATCCGCCGACATTGGAAGAAGCCATGACACCGCCCTTTTTCACGGCATCGTTGAGGAGTGCCAATGCTGCGGTAGTGCCGTGTGTTCCGCACTGTTCAAGCCCCATCCCTTCGAGTACCTGCGCCACGGAATCGCCGATTGCAGGTGTGGGAGCAAGTGACAAATCCACAATTCCGAATGGAACACCCAGCATCTTGGAAGCCCTTGAGCCGACAAGCTGACCCATTCTTGTGATTTTGAATGCAGTCTTCTTGATAACGTCCGCCAATTGGTCAATACTTGCATCTGGATACTTTGCAATTGCAGAACGAACAACCCCCGGCCCTGAAACTCCGACATGAATTTCACAGTCCGGTTCACCAACGCCATGGAATGCCCCAGCCATAAAGGGATTATCTTCTACTGCGTTACAGAATACCACCAGTTTCGCTGGTGCAATGCACTGGTTATCTTTGGTCAGTTCTGCGGATTCAAGGACAATTTTCCCCATCAATGCCACTGCATCCATGTTGATACCGCTCCTTGTTGAGCCGACATTCACAGAAGAGCAAACATTTGTTGTCTCTGCGAGAGCCTGCGGAATGGAGCGAATCAAAGCCAAATCTCCGGCACTGAATCCCTTGTGAACCAATGCGGAATATCCGCCTAAGAAATTGACTCCGCAAGTATCAGCGGCTTTTTGCAATGTTCTTGCAAACTTGACAGTTTCGCCATTTGGGCAAGCAGCTGCCAACATAGCAATGGGGGTAACAGAAATTCGCTTGTTGACAATCGGAATCCCATATTCCTTTTCGATTTGTTCACCAACTTTTACCAAATCTTTGGCTTTGGTGGTGATTTTATCATAAACTTTTTGACAGGCTTTGTCAATATCAGGGTCGATACAATCCAAAAGGGAAATCCCCATAGTAATTGTACGAATATCAAGACATTCATCTTGAATCATGCGGATGGTTTCAAGAATATCAAAAGTATTCAGCATGGTTTCACCTCAGATTCTATGCATGGAATTGAAAATGTCTTCATGCATACAGTGGATAGCAAGCCCTTCCGATTTTCCAAGTGCTGTCATTTCGTCGGAAAGTACAGAGAAATCAGAAGTCAATCCCGAAATATCCACCATCATAATCATAGCAAACATATCTTGAAGAACACTTTGTGTCACTTCAATGACATTTGCATTATGTCCGGCACAGATACCGCTGACCTTGTGAAGAATTCCAACTGCATCTTTGCCAATTACTGTAATTACAGCTCGCATAATTATTAACCGTTATTGAAAACTTATAAAAAGCTATAAATAAACTTTTATGTTCCATTCCTTGTTCATTGTGTTCATTTTTGATAATGGTTGCTCATTATCTACTCATGTTTGGCGTAACACTCCAAAGGCGTAAATTCCCCGCTAACGTACGGGTACATACCGCAAATGACGTGTTTTTGTCTTTTCTGCGGTTTCAGCATTTCTGCTGTGCCAAAAGTAAAAAGTGCTTGGTTATCGCACATATGCTCCAGCCGTCTGCCCCTGCACAACGAGAATAGTATACCATGAAAAGTCTATTTTGTCAAGTATCAATAACGGTTTTCACCTCACTTTCTTATAAAAATATAGTAGTTGCTTCTAACTTTTTATAGAATTGTTTTAACTGTTAAAAGCCACCTCAGTTTTTCTATCACCCTGAAACAGGGGGAATCAATCTTATTATAGCATACTTTCCGAAAAAAGAAAAGGAGTTTTTTCATTTTTTTGAAACTTTTTTGAATTAAGGTCATTTTCACTAAAATTTTTACCAGAAAACTCTTGACTTTTGACAGATAAAATGGTAGAATGATAATAGTAGGTTATTTTCTGAAACTGTCAGAGAATGGTGTGATAGAATTTGATTTTTACAGTAATTGAAAGGATGTGTTCATATGAAACATAAAAAAATTTGGGCTGTGGTGTTATCTACGGCAATGTTTTTGGCTTCTATGGCTGGTACAATGACAGCTTATGCAGATGATTTGCCCTTTGTTGACCCCTTTGCAGAGCCTACAGAACCGAGTGAAGATGAACAGCTTCGAGAGTATACAGAAATTTTTGTAAGCCAGATGAATGATGTTCGTGTCAAGAATGGTCTTGCAGAGGTGTGTATTGCTCCAGACCTTTGTAAGTGTTCACAGATTCGTGCAGAAGAGCTTGTTGTATACCTTGACCATGACAGACCTGATGGAAGAGACTGTTTTACCGTTTTAAGAGAAAATGGGATGGATTTCAGACATGCAGCTGAAAACATCTCTGCTGGTTGGAGAACTGTTTTAAAGGCTTTTGATGGGTTTATGAACTCCGAAAAGCATTATGCAAATATGATGATGAATCCAGCGACGCATTTCGGGCTTGGTTATGTATACCGCCCTGATGTAAGATATTCGCATTTCTGGCAGATGTTCATTATTGAAAAGTATGACGATATGGGCAGACCTTTTGTATTTGAGGGTCAATATATTCCTGTCCGTGAATTGGGAGACGTAGACGGCACTAAGGAAATTGATGCTGCTGATGCTGCAAGAATTCAGGAATATTCCGCTGCTACTGCTGCTGGAATCAGTTACCCTGTTTCCTGTATGTTCCCTGCTGCGGCAGATGTGAATAAGGATGGTCAGATTGATGCCATTGATGCTAATATTGTTTTGAGTTATTCTGCACAGCGTGGCATTGACCCCGATGCAACAATTGAAGAGTTTATTTGGTAAAATATAACATAAGGAGTTAGGATTTTTAAGATGGATATTATGCAATCATCACTTGAAAAACACAAAGAATGGAAGGGGAAAATTGAAGTCGTTTCCCGTACTAAAATCAATGACAGGGAATCCCTTTCCAATGCGTATACCCCTGGGGTGGCTCAGCCGTGCCTTGAAATTGAGAAAGACCCTTCACTTTCCTATGAACTGACTCGCCGTCATAATCTGGTAGCAGTTATTACAGATGGTACAGCCGTGTTAGGATTGGGAGATATTGGAGCTTTGGCGGCAATGCCTGTGATGGAAGGAAAATGCGCTTTATTTAAGGAGTTTGCGGATGTGGATGCTTTTCCGCTTTGTGTGAATTCCAAAGATACGGACGAAATTGTCAACACCATTGCGAACATTGCTTATAGTTTCGGCGGTATCAATTTGGAAGATATAGCCGCTCCTCGTTGCTTTGAAATTGAAGCAAGATTGAAAGAACGTCTTGATATTCCGGTATTTCATGATGACCAGCACGGCACAGCGATTGTTGTCGCTGCTGCGTTGCTGAACGCTTGCAGGGTGGCAGGCAAAAAGCTGGAAAATTTGGAAATCGTCATCAATGGTGCAGGTTCGGCAGGTATCGCCATTGCTAAACATTTGTTGTCTTTGGATGTTGGGAATATTCTCATGGTGGATTTGTGCGGAATTTTGACTTCTGACGAACATTATGACAATCCGGCACATAATGAAATTGCCTCTCGTACCAACAAAAACAAGAAAACCGGAAAATTGGCGGATGCTGTCAAGGGTGCAGATGTATTTATTGGTGTATCCAAGCCCAAACTCTTAACCCCTGAAATGATTCAGTCCATGAATGAAAAGCCGTTTGTGTTTGCAATGGCAAACCCAACCCCTGAAATTATGCCTGACCTTGCAAAAGAGGCAGGGGCTTATATTGTCGGCACTGGGAGAAGTGACTTCCCGAACCAGATTAACAATGTCGTTGCCTTTCCGGGGGTATTTAAGGGCGCATTGGCTGTCCGTGCGAAAGACATTAACGAGGCTATGAAAATGGCAGCAACAAGGGCAATTGCTGATTGTGTCAGTGATGACAAGCTGACACCTGAATTTATTCTTCCGGATGCATTTGACAGAAGTGTTGCCTATGCCGTTGCTAAGGCAGTTGCGCAAGCAGCGATTGATTCCGGCGTTGCTGGGTTAGCAGTCAATCCGCTGTAAGAAAGGAAAATTTTCATGTTTATGATTACACAGCTCTGGCTTCGAATTTTCGGGGCTGGAGTGTGCTTTACTGCACTGATATTTTTTGTATTACCAATGTTTGTGGGGATTCATCATGCAGGTTGTATTGTTGGCTCAATTGTGAGCATTTTAGGAGCTGTATTCTTTATCTGTAATCCCATGATTGCCGGAAAATTACAGCAGATATGGGGAAACGACACAGGGCGGATTGTGTTATGTGTGCTGATAGGATTTTTGGCGGTGAGTGTGATATTGGCTGTCGCCATCAGCATTGCTATGGGGAAGGCAATTGCCACCAAACCAAAAGAAGAACATCCCGTTGTGGTGCTGGGCTGTAAAGTCCGGAATGACGGTTTGAGTTTGATGCTTCTGCATAGAATGCAAGCTGCTGAAACCTACCTCAAAGCACATCCTGATGTACCTGTGATTCTCTGCGGTGGTCAGGGAAATGATGAGCCTATGTCAGAAGCGCAGGCAATGTGCAATTATTTGACCGAACACGGCATTGACAAAAACAGAATCTATCTTGATGATAAATCCACCAATACTTTCGAAAACCTTCAAAATGCGAAAGAAGTTCTTGACGAAAATGAACTTGATTATGATATTACCATTGTCACAGACGGTTATCATCAATTACGAGCTTCCTTGATTGCTTCCAGTCTCAAATTGAAAGCGGATGCCGTTTCTGCAAAAACATCATGGTATCTCGTGCCGTGCTATTGGGTTCGGGAATGGCTTGGAGTGTGCTATCAATTTATATTTGGGTGAGATATGAAAATATTATTGCTAGCGGATGAAGAAAGCCGTTATTTGTAGGATTTTTACGAAAAGGGAAAACTTGACGGACTGGATTTAATCATTTCATGTGGCGACTTAAAACCGGAGTATCTGGAATTTATTGCCACTTTCGCACATTGTCCGGTACTCTATGTACACGGCAACCACGACACCAAATACAAAACTTCACCGCCGGAGGGCTGTATTTGCATTGATGATGCAATGTTCAATTTTCAGGGCGTGCGGATTCTGGGGCTTGGCGGTTCAATGCGTTACAATCCGACTGCACCATTTCAGTACACTGAACAGGAAATGAAAAAACGTATCCGTCGGAGATGGTTTGACCTCAAACGAATGAAAGGCATTGACATTCTCGTCACTCATGCCCCTGCAAAAGGGCTGAATGATTTGCCCGACTTGCCACATCAGGGGTTTGAATGCTTCCGGAAATTGCTTGACACCTATCAACCAAAATTATTTTGTCATGGACACGTACACTTGACATATGGAAACATCCCACGGCTTGACACTTACGGAAATACCACCGTCATCAACGCTTATGAGCGTTATCTATTGAATTATCAGGAGTAAATTCATGAAATATCAAAATGTATTATTTGACCTTGACGGAACTTTGACAGATTCTAGCCTTGGCATTACGAATTCCGTCATGTATGCACTGGAAAAATTTGGTTTTCCTATTCCGGAGCGTGAAAAATTATATCCCTTTATAGGTCCTCCATTGAGGGAGAGTTTTGAGAAATTCTGCCATCTTTCAACAGAAAATGCAGAAAAAGCCGTTTCCTTCTATAGAGAATATTACAGCAAAACAGGCATTTTCGAAAATGAAGTCATTGCAGGGATTCCGGAATTATTGCAGTTTCTCAATGCTGAAAATGTCCGCTGTCTCGTGGCAACCTCGAAACCGGAAAAATTTACCAGAATGATTCTGGAGCATTTCGATTTGATGCAGTATTTTTCATTTTGCGCCTGTGCAAGTATGGACAGTTCCCACGTCGAAAAGCCCGAAATCGTGGCGGATGCGCTCAAACATTGTGAGGGGAATTCCGTCATGATTGGCGACAGATTCCACGACGTGTACGGCGCAAAGGCGAACAATATCCCATGTATCGGGGTTTTGTTCGGGTTTGGTTCTTGTGAGGAGCTGGAAAATGCCGGAGCTGATTTCATTGCCAGCGATATGGACGAATTGAGGAAATTATTATCATGACAACAACCACGTTGAAATTGATTGCCTTGGTCTTGATGACAATTGACCATGTGGGGGAATTCATTCCGGAAATGCCGTCATTTCTGCGGTACATTGGGAGATTGTCAGCAGTGATATTTTTCTTTTGCTGTGTGGAAGGCTACACCCATACCAGCAACAAAAAACGCTATGTTATGCGGTTATATGTATGCGGTCAAATTATGACAGCCCTTGACTTGTTGTTACCTATGGCGGTGCATCATTCCACCAATTTAAGCTGGACAAATTACATCCAGAACAATGTGTTTTTGGAAATTTTCGGCATGATGGCTTTATTGTACTTTTGGGAGCATTCCAAAGGTAAAAAGCGAATTATAGGGACAATTGTATTTTTCCTGTATCAAGCCATAATGCCGGAAGTATTGGCTTCAACGATTCTGAGATTTCCCGACCAAGGTGATGAGTTGATAGCAGTTAAATCTTTGTTGGGCTTGTTCTTCGAGCGTGGACTTTTTGTTGATTGTACGATAATATTGTTTTATCTCACACGCAACGACAAAAAGAAAATGGCAATTGCCTATACTTGCTGGATTGGATTGTATATTTTCAATAATGTGTTATGCGTTCCGGCTCTGCTGAATCCCTTGATACGACCAATAGGAATTGAATTTTTTAAGCGTGGAACGATATGGGAAAGGGCTTTTCAGTCGGATTTCCAATGGATGATGATTTTCAGCCTGCCTTTGTTGCTGATGTATAACGGCAAACGTGGAAAAGGCTTGAAATGGCTGTTTTATATCTATTATCCGGTACACATTGCAGTGCTTTATCTGTTGGGGCAAATGTTGACAGTATGAAGGGAGGATTATCGTGTCTGATGGAAAAGAAATTTCCATTTGTGACGAGTGCGGAAGTGAATTTTATAAGGAAACTTCTGATATGATGGGGCTTTGTCCCGAATGCGCTCATATTTTATATGGTTATCCGAATTGTGGACACGTTTTTCAGAATGGGAGATGTGTCAAATGCTATTGGAATGGAAAGGAAAGTGAATATATTCATATGCTGAAAATAAAACAAACAGGAACTTTGATTCTTGACGGACAGGAATTTCATCTGCTTGATTCCGAAAACACCAGACTCAACTTTTTCGAGAGTGACGAGGAGGAGGGAACGCTCATAATTTCCCTTGATTTGGAGTTTGAGAGAAAATTGTTCCAGTTGAAAGAGGACGAAGGCGAATCAGAGCCGGAAGAAGTTTCTCCTCAAATTATCATCAACGAACACGAAACAGGCAAGTCAAGCATTGATGAAATTATTGGGGATGATTACGAGGTCGAATCCGTAGAGGAAGCGGAAGAAAGAGAAGATTTGTTCTATGTGTATGAGCATGAGCCGTTTATCAATTATACTCTGTCAGTTGTCGAAAAAGAGGGCGAAATGGTTCATATCAAAATAGAGGGGAAAGCCATTGCAGACGGCTATTCCAGACCTGAAAAAATTGCCGATTTTTCCGGTGATTTCTGGTTGAGATACAAAACAGACTAAATTCAGGAGAAGCATTATTATGCACGGCTACCAGATAAAAGCATTATGGGCGAAACTTTTCGAAATTCACGAGCTTATCAGGGCTGAAAATTGGGTTCAATTGAAACGAATTGCAAACGTGACAGACGAAACAATCGAAGAGGCAAAATTTGAAATTGACGAATATTCCGGAAAAATCACGGAATGTCCGTTTGAGGAGTTCACAGATGCTGTCATACTTGGCGATTGGAACGGCTTTAAAATTGGCTGTATGGCTCAATTTTGGTTTGATGGGGAAGAAAGTGATTTGTCAATGGAATGTACTGCTGAATTCAACAGCAGAGAAATCAGAAAAATCACGATAGAACAAGTACACGTTTTTTGATTTGCAAATTTTTCAGAATTACCCTCTTGACAAAATCCGTTCAATGTGCTATGATAGTAACATATCAAACGGCGATGATGGGGAGGAGTACCCCCGAACCTGCATTTCAGAGAGCATCCGGACGGTGTGAGGATGTATGCGGACGGCGGAGAAGGTAGCCCCTGAGCTTTGGCGGTGAACTCACAGTAACCGCTGACGGATTGCCCCCGTTATCGGGTGAATGAGTGCGGAAATTTTTCTAAATTTCCGAATTCAGGTGGTAACACGGACAAATTTGTTCGCCCTGAAGTAATATTACTTTGGGGCTTTTTTGTATGCCCCGATTCAAGAAAAGGAGTTTTTACCAATGGCAAAAGAACTTGCAAAAACGTATGCCCCCGAACAGTTCGAGGACAGAATTTATTCCGCATGGATGGAGAGAGGCTGTTTCCATGCGACAATTGACAAACAGAAAAAGCCCTATACTATTGTGATTCCGCCCCCAAACATCACCGGACAGCTCCACATGGGTCACGCTCTGGACGAAACTTTACAGGATATTCTGATTCGCTGGAAGAGAATGAGCGGTTATTGTGCATTATGGCTCCCCGGAACGGACCATGCAGCCATTGCAACAGAGGCGAAAATTGTTGCTGCGATGCGTGAAGAGGGCTTGACAAAAGAAGGCATTGGGCGTGAAGCTTTTATGGAACGTGCATGGGCTTGGAAAGCCAAATTCGGCGGTCGTATCGTGGAACAGTTGAAAAAGTTGGGTTCATCCTGTGACTGGGAGCGTGAACGTTTCACCATGGATGAGGGCTGTTCAAAGGCTGTCAAGGAAGTATTTGTCAAGTACTATAAAAAAGGCTTGATTTATCGTGGCGAACGTATCATTAACTGGTGTCCGAAATGCAGAACCTCCCTCTCCGATGCAGAAGTCAATTATGAGGAGCAAGCAGGGCATTTCTGGCATTTGCGCTACAAATTCAAGGATTCTGACGAATATCTTGAATTGGCAACCACCAGACCGGAAACCCTTCTCGGTGATACTGCCGTAGCTGTCAACCCCAATGATGAACGTTATAAACATCTTGTCGGGAAAATGCTCATTCTGCCGATTGTTCACAGAGAAATTCCGGTTGTTGCGGATGATTATGTTGAAATGGATTTCGGGACAGGCGTTGTAAAAATCACTCCTGCACACGACCCGAACGACTTTGAAGTTGGAAAACGTCACAATCTGGAAGTTATCAACGTTATGACAGATGATGCTAAAATCGTTGACGATTACCCCAAATATGCCGGAATGGACAGATACGAAGCCAGAAAGGCTATCGTTGAGGATTTGGAAGCAGAGGGCGCACTCGTTCGCATTGAGGATTATAGCCATAATGTTGGTACTTGCTACCGTTGCGGAACGACTGTTGAACCGAAGGTATCAACACAGTGGTTTGTCAAGATGCAACCTCTCGCACAGCCTGCCATTGAAGCAGTTCAGAAAGGACAGACTAAATTTGTTCCCGAACGTTTCGACAAGATTTATTATCATTGGCTGGAAAATATTCGTGACTGGTGCATTTCCCGTCAGATTTGGTGGGGTCATCAGATTCCGGCTTTCTACTGTGACGACTGCGGAGAAATGACCGTCACAAAGGAAAATTCCTGCAACTGTCCAAAATGCGGTAAACCCATGAGACAAGACCCTGACACCCTTGATACATGGTTTAGTTCTGCATTGTGGCCTTTCTCAACATTGGGATTCCCTGAAAAAACGGAAGATTTTGATTATTTTTATCCGACAAATACCCTTGTAACCGGATATGATATTATTTTCTTCTGGGTTATCAGAATGATGTTCTCCGCACTGGAAAATACTGGAAAAGTACCGTTTGACACGGTTCTGATTCATGGACTTGTCAGAGACTCACAGGGGCGCAAAATGTCCAAATCTCTGGGCAATGGTATTGACCCCCTTGAAGTTATCAAGGAATACGGCGCAGATGCTTTGCGTTTCATGCTGGCAACTGGTAACGCCCCCGGAAATGATATGCGTTATATTGATGATAAAGTCAAATCTGCCCGCAACTTTGCAAATAAACTCTGGAATGCATCAAGATTCATTATGATGAATCTCCCTGATGATTTCGAATTTAAGGGACTGCCTGAAAATCTTACTATGGAAGATAAATGGTTAGTTTCTAAATTTAACCAGCTTGCAAAGGAAGTCAATCAGAATTTGGAAGCATTCGAATTGGGTGTTGCTTGTTCGAAGCTGTATGATTTCATTTGGGACGTATTCTGCGACTGGTACATTGAACTGACAAAGCCAAGAATTCAGGCTGGTGGCGAAACCAAGGCAAATGCACAAGCTGTACTGGTATGGGCTATGCAGGGAATGTTGAAATTATTGCATCCATTCATGCCGTTCATCACAGAGGAAATCTGGCAGACCCTTGTTAATGATGGTAGCATGATTATGTTGCAGGATTATCCTGTTTATGACGAAAAACTGAACTACACTCACGAGGAAAACGCTTTCGAAAAGATTGTTTTAGCCATTAAGGCTATCCGTAATACCAGAACGGAACTCAATGTTCCGCCCTCTGTCAAGGCGAAGCTTTACATTGAAACAGAGGACGTGGAATTGTTCAAGGGTGCATGGTTATTCTTTGAGAAATTGGCTTATGCAAGTGAAATGGAAGTTGGCGAAAAGTTCGAAATTGCGAATACTGCTAGTGCTGTAACCCATTCTGCACGAATTTTCATCCCTATGGATGAACTTGTTGACAAGGAAAAAGAATTAGCACGTCTCAACAAGGAAAAAGAAAAAGTTCAGAAAGATATTGATTTCCTGTCAAATAAGCTCAATAATCAGGGATTCCTTGCGAAAGCTCCCGAAAAGCTCATTGAAGCTGAAAAGGCAAAACTTTCCAAGGCTCAGGAGAAAATGGACAAAATTATGCAGTCCATTCAGGCATATTCCGCATGATGAACTATCAGCAGGCAATGCAATTCGTTGAGGGATTCAGCCGGAGCGGAAAACCCGTCAAGGATTTAAGCCGGATTGCCTATCTAATGGAACAACTGGACAGACCGCAGGAAAAACTGCGGTTTGTTCATATTGCCGGAACAAATGGGAAAGGTTCAGTGGCGGAATATCTCACCAATATCATGATTGAATCCGGCTATCGTACCGCAACATTCACATCCCCCTATATCCGGCATTATGAAGACAGAATTCGAATTGACGGTCACGACATCCCGAAAAATGACTTGTGTCGTATCTGTGAGACGGTTTCACAATATATCAAGGGCGATGAGGGCTACTCCCAGTTTGAGATTACCATGGCAATTGCTTTTTTGTGGTATATCGAACAAAAAGCGGAAATTGTCATTCTTGAAACAGGCATGGGCGGTTTATTGGATTGTACGAATATTATTCCACCGCCGTTATGTAGTGTGATAACGTCAATTTCATTCGACCACATGGCAATTTTAGGCAATACCCTTGAAGAAATCGCCACGCAAAAAGCCGGAATCATTAAAGAAAGCAGTCCAGTGGTGCTTTCTCGATGTGATGAAATGAAAGTCAAGAACATTTTCATAAAGACCGCACAAGAAAAACATTGTGAATTTATTTCTCCTGTTTTTGAGGACATTGTGGTTGGTGCATTGGGGATTACAGGAAATTACTTTTTCTACGAAAATAACGGTTATGCAACGAAAATGGGCGGACTTCATCAGGTGGATAATGCAGTAACTGCTATTGCAACAGTAAACTTTTTGAGGAAACAGGGTTTCCATATCTCACAAGAAGCCGTTGAAAAAGGGCTTCTTGAAACGAGAGTTTCCGGAAGAATCCAAATTTTGTCAGAAAATCCGCTGATTGTATTGGATGGCGGTCATAATTGTGACGGAATATCTGCCCTTTCGTATGTCTTAGAGGAAAGCGGAATTCCGGAATGGGTCGGCATTTGTGGGATGACTCATGCAGATGCCGTGCCGTATGCAGTCCAGACAATGGCGAAATATCTTGATAAAGTCTATTGTGTAGATGGATTTGCAGGAAATGCGGTCAATGCTGAAACGCTTTGCAATGCGTTTTTGCAGTACAATGTGCAAGCAGAAATGATTGCAATTGAAAATGCACTTTCAGAAGCAAAAAAGCAAGGAAGAGCAATGATTATTTTTGGGTCGTTATATTTGGCTAGCTGGTACTTAAATCTGGAGGAATGACATGGAGTTTATCATTGGGACAATTGTAATCGTGGTATTACTGTTGATTTTGGGAGTACCCCCTGCTCTGATTATCGCTGGAATTATTGTATTATTGGAATTATTGATGGTATTGATGACATTATTTTTCATTGTGATGCTGATATTGTTGCTGATTTCGAAACCTGTCAAAGTGAAATTTTTAAGAATTTATATCAGTGATGTAGTCGGGACGTATGCCATTTATGAAATGGATGGAAAAGAATATAAAAATACATTTCCGGCGGAAATTATGTTCGTGGACAAAATTTACAAAAAAGATAAAATTTATCCTGCACGATTCAAGCAAGGAAAAAAAGGCTATATGCTGTATGATTGGTATAGCTATATTGTCATTGGGGTAGGTTTGCCGTTATCAATGGCACTGGCAGGAGGATTAGGCTGGTTTATTACATCTATTCTAAGTGTCATTGTAACTGGTGCAATGTCCTAAAAATTTCGTTGAAAAGTCCGAAATTCAGGAGATTTTGACGTATTTTCAAAAAAGCCTTGACGAAATACGAAAACTGTGTCATAATAAGTATATATTACATGAAAGTGAGAGCTTATTATGAATTATCTTCTGACGTTTTTGATTTCTATGGTTCCCATTGTAGAGTTAAGAGGCGGGATTCCGATTGGTGTGGGGATGGGTGTGCCGTGGTGGCAGGCTGTCATTATTTGCATGATTGGGAATATGTTACCTGTGCCGATTATTTTCTTTTTTGCGAGAAGAGTACTGGAATGGGGCGCAGACAAGCCGGTTATTGGGAAATTTTTCACTTGGTGTTTAGAAAAGGGTCATCATGGCGGTGAGAAACTCAAGAAAGCCGCAGGAAAAGGTATGTTCTGGGCGTTGCTCCTCTTTGTGGGAATTCCACTTCCGGGGACAGGCGCATGGACAGGCACACTGGCAGCAAGTCTCCTTGACCTTGACTTTAAGAAGAGCATTATTGCAGTGATGTGTGGTGTTGTATTGGCAGCGGTTATCATTACAATTCTGACGTTGTTCGGAGTTGCTGCATTTACAGCAGCGAAGTGATAAACGGAGTAGAGCGGAAAATTTTCGCTCTGTTTTTGTGAAATTCCTGAAAAAGAGAAATATTCAAGCAGGGAGGAATGAAAATAAAATATGCTATGGGTGTTTTTGATTCCGTTTTTTGTTGCTGAAATTTTTGTCGCAATCAATTGCTTTCTATGGAAGCCACCAAAAAAAGGGGAAGTTGCGGACAAAGTGCCAAAAAAACAACCGCCAATTATGTTCCCTCTGATTCCGGCAGCTGTACAAATTGTATTTTTCCTCTTGATGATGTTAATTCATAAATTGGCAATGGCTGGATATCATGAATTTATGCCAAGAACTGTCATGGTGATGATTTGTCTTTTTACTGATGTAGCAGTATTTTGTGAATATTGGCAACTGCATGAAAGGGCAAGAAAACTTACAAAGCAGATTGCAATTTTATGTGTTGGGATGTTTTTCATAGAGTTTGCAGGATTCAACATCAAAAGTTTTGACACACATTATCAGCAAGAGGACATTCCCATTCAAAGTATGTCTGAATATGCTGCTGCTCCAGAAGAAGAAGGGGAAGAGCCAGTACAGCATGTATTTGATGATGGAGATTATCTTACTGTAGATACCAATGAAACCCAAATCAAAATAGAGGACGTTCCGGAATGGGCTGGGGCTGTTGCATTGGGAGTGGAACAGGATGAGAAGCAAAGACCTATTTTAGTCAGATTTTATATTGCAGATGATAATTTCATGGATGCACCTCAAATTTCTGGTACAAAGTTGGTCAGCACTTATGAAGGTGATGTTGTTTTTTCCATTGCACCTTATGGGAAGTTGCGCTATATTGTAACGGAAGTTTCCATGTTGACAACTCCTGTCAGAATTTATTATGCTACCGTGATGAGCAGTGTTCCTTATCGATTCTCATTGATTCGCTATTTGGTGTTGTTCGTTATCTGTGGTTTGATATTGCTGATTCGGGAATTCAATGTGCAGTATATGTCCTATCAGAGTAAGAGCATTTGGCAAAATATTTGCTTGGGGCTTATGACAATTGCGTGTGTTGCAACGGTTTTTGTATATAGAAATCCAGATGAAGAAAATGTAAGCTATCCTGATGGGTTTGAGATATCGGAAGCTGAACCCTATGAGCAAAATTTTGATGCATTCCAAAAAGGGCAGATTTGGCTTGACCTTGATGTAGATGAAAAACTTGCAACAATGGGGGATGCAGTGTATGACCGTCTTTCCAGAGATGCAGTAACGACTGATTACGCATGGGACAGAGCCTATTATAAGGGAAAGTATTATTCTTATTTCGGAATTGTGCCTGTATTAGTGATTTATTACCCCTATTATTGGATGTATCATGCATTACCATCACTTCCGACAGTATGCTTTATTTTTTCTGTACCAGCAATTTTATTTTTGTGTCTGTCATTGATAGCGATTGTTAGGATTTATGTAAAAAATCCGAATTTCCTGCTTTTGCTGGCGAGTTTGCCAATTGCTACCGTACTGTCTGGATACTATTATTTTTTGAATTATCCGAGTATGTATAATGCACCAGTTGCAGCAAGTTTATGCTTTTTATTTATGGCTTGGTGCTGTGGTTTTTGGGCATGTCTGCTAAAAAATTCAACTTTGCGGTTGGTGTTGCTTTTTCTTGCTGGTGTAGGTTGTGTAGGTTGTGTAGGTTCAAGACCAACAGTAGCACCATGTATTATGATGCTTGCGCCTGCATTTGTCAATATTCTCTTGAATAAAGAATTTAAGCTGAATTATCGGATTGCACAGGCAATGGTATTTCTTGTGCCAGTGATGATTGGTGCAGCGGGATTGATGTATTATAATTATATCCGTTTCGAATCGCCTTTTGATTTTGGTGCAAGCTATCAATTGACTGTCAGCAATATCAATGCCAATCGAATCAGAATTTCTGCATTACCGGTTGCAATTTACCATTATTTGATACAGCTTCCTGTTTCGAAGATTGTATTTCCATTTTTCACTTATGGTACTTCTTTTCTTGATAATTACCAGATGTATAGCTATATCGAGAAAATTATCGGGGCTTTCGCCTATCCATTCTTATTGATGGCAGTATTACTGCTTCCCAAAGCGTTCAAAAGCCATACCCTAGAAGGAGGAGCAACAGCCGGAAAATTGGAAACAAGAGCCTTTGTCATTTTGGGGTATGTTTTCACGGTATTGATACTTTGGGCTGATTTTTGTCTTGGTGGTGTGTCGGTAAGATATGCACAGGATTTCATGGAAATGTTGACGATTGTAAGTATTATTGTTGTGATGAATGTCATCAAACCACAAAGAAAATATATGTATAAAGGGACATTCTTATGTATGTTGGTGACATTTGTCATGGTATGGTTGTTACAGCTTCATATCTCTTTAGAGGGACGTGTTATTACCAAACTCCCGACAGTGCATCCGGCATTACAAGAGATTCTTGAAGATTTGTTTATTTTCTGGGAATAGTTCACAATGAAGGGCATCTGCTGAAAAGCAGGTGCTTTTTCACATAAATTTCACCATCCTGACAAACAAGAATGATTGATTTTTTGTTATATTTGTGGTATAATATAGTATGATGATGAAAGGAGGGGACTTTCATGCAGGAAAATACAAAAAAATATGTAAAATGGGGTATTATGATACTATTAGCAGGGATTGTAATTTTCTTGTGTGTGCGGTATGCTGTCCCGTTTTGTCAATTGCTTGGAACAGAAAACGGAAAAGAAATCATTTGTCAACATATGGAACAATATGGTGTTTTTGCACCGCTGGTTTTCATGTTGCTGATAATTGTGCAAATTGTGGTTGCATTTATTCCGGGAGGACCATTGGAAGTGATTGCAGGGATGTTATTTGGTGGTATCAAAGGGCTGTTGTACACTTCCGTAGGGGTATTATTAGGGACATTATTGGTTTATACGCTGGTGAAAAAATTCGGTCAGCCAATCGTTGATTTTTTTGTATCGGAAAAGGATATGAAGCACTTCAAATTATTGGAAGATGAAGACAAACTCGAATTCTGGACATTTTTCCTGTTTCTCATCCCCGGAATTCCAAAGGATTTATTGACCTATGTTGTACCATTAACGAAACTTGACGGAAAGAAATTTTTATTGATTTCCCTGTTGGCAAGATTTCCCTCATTGGCGGCATCTGTTTTAGTAGGGGATAGCCTTTCAGATGGAAATATTCATATTTTAGTTGCCGTTTGTGTTGTAGCGGCAATTGCGATTTTTATTGGTTTTCAGGTGAAAAACCATGTTACGAAAAATCATATGACAAAGGAGCATGAAGAAATCTTATGAAACGAATTTATTACATTTGTAACTTACAGGCAGGAAAGGCGGAACTTTCCGCCTATTTGGGCTATGTCCTTGACGAAATGACAAAGGCTGGCTATGAAGTAACCGTACATCCTACCCAAGCCCCATTAGATGCCACAAAAGCTGCTATTGATGCGGCGGAATCGGGAATGTATGACTATATCTGGTGTTCGGGTGGAGATGGCACATTAAACGAAACGATGAGCGGACTCATGCGGGCGAAGAAAAAAGTTCCCCTTGGGTACATTCCCTGTGGTTCGGTGAATGACTTTGCACGGAGTATCGGAATTCCCAGAGAAATCCCCAAAGCCGTTACAGAAGTTTTGAAAGGAACGTCGAGAATGTTTGATTTGGGAACTATCAATGACCGGACTTTCAATTATATTGCTGCATTTGGTGCGTTTACAGATGTCACCTATGAGACACCACAAACCGTCAAAAACGTCATAGGGCCTGTGGCATATATTCTCAATGCAGCTCGTACCATTACCAATATCCGCCCGTTTCCTATGAGAATCACTTGTGATGGGCAAGTCTTTGAAAATGCATTCATTTTCGGAATGATTACGAATTCCGCTTCTGTTGGAGGGGTATTGAGCATTTCAGACTTTTTATTTGATGATGGGGCTTTTGAAATTACCCTCATCAAACAGCCCGATTCTGCGCTAGAACTTGGCGAAACATTTCGCTTTTTGCGTGATATTCACGAAATTGGGGAAAATGATAATGTCATCTGTTTAAGAGCGTCTGATATTACTGTTGAATTGCTGGAAAAAACAGACGTTCCATGGACTGTTGACGGCGAATATATGCAGAATGAGTCCCATTTCCACATTGTCAATCATAAACAAGCGGTTTCACTACTCGTTCCTGAGTCTTGTGACCCTGCCTGTTTTCAGGAGAGATGAAAATGAAAATCAAGTACCTTTGTATGCTGTCCGCCCTGCTTCTCTTAAACGTTTCCTGCGCCAAAAAGACACAGGATTCTTCCAACATTCCAATGGATTCTTTGCCCGATTCTTCCGCTATTCCCATCGAAACACCAACCGCACCAGAAACAACCACAGTCACAACAACTCCCACAAAAACAACCACCACAGTCACCACAACCGCCACAATTGAAACAACTGCACCTACCATTGTCACAACTTCCCCCACGAAAAAGACCGATTCTGTCAAAACAACTGCTGTCCCCAAAACGACCACCGCCCCCCAATCTGACCCCGAAACCGAAGCCGTCGAAACCATTTCACTTTCTGGCATCTGGGAATATCAGGATTATGCAGGGAATCGCTTGGAATTCCGGAATGATGGTTCTATGGTCTTCTGGCAGGATTATTCCAGAGTTATCAGCATCTCAGATGGTAACCTCATCATGTCCAATAGCGTTCTCCCAATTGAAGTCAATGGAACAGTCGTAACTGCTACGGAGGATGACAATTTAGTTTTATCCATGACAGCTGAAGCTGGTGCAAATATGGATTCCTTGCAAGGTAAATTTTCCCTCAATGATTGCATGGTTGCGGATAATTTAGGCGGTGCAGGAAAAATGATATGGGTGAATGGAAATGAACTGTATTTTGGGGTATATTCGAGTTATTCCATCAATGGTGATACCCTTACCATTGGCAAGGGCGCAGAGGCTTACGACAATACCATTTCATTGGATGGCGCAACACTCACCATCACCACCGGAGACGGGAGTGAGGATATTTTAATCAAGAAACAATAATGTCATGAAACATTAACCCAAAAATCCCCTCTCGATTGAGAGGGGTGTATTATTGATTTTCGATGGAAGTCAACGCTACCAGCGTGATATTATCCCGACTGCCGTTAGAATCTGCTAATTCCAAAAGTAATTGTAATCGGCGCACCAATGGCGCAGGATTTTGCAGAATCAAATTGATTTCTTCATCTGTCACATAATCGGACAGACCATCTGAACACAGAAGCAAAATGTCATTTGGCTGGAGTTTTTGATGTTCTGAGGAAATGTCAAACTTAGGGACATTAGAGACGTTGCCAATCACTGGAAAAATGATATTCCGGTGTTTGTGTGTGCGCCGTTCTTCATGGGTGATAGTGCCATTATCAAACAACACCTGTACAAGAGTCTGGTCTTTGGAAAGTTGGGTTAATGTGGCATCACGGAAACGATATAAGCGAGAATCCCCCACATTGATGGTATGCATATTCCCACGTTCATCAATGCCAACAGCGCAAAGTGTCGTTTGCATATTCATTGTATTTTGATGTTTTGCGCCGATTTGTGCAAGGTTGGTGTGAATTTGCATCAAAACAGCAAGCATATCTGTTTTGCTGGAGAATGGTACATCTTTGAGCATTTTCACGCACATTTCAGAAGCCAATTCTCCCGATTGTTCGCCGGATACTCCATCCGCAACGGCAATGAGAAAAGGCGGTTTTAATTTCCGTTCCGTGACACCTTCTGTCAGGACGATTTTGTGAATCAGCAAGGCATCTTCATTATGTGGGCGAATGCCTTTATCTGTAATTGCACAACAATAATACATTTTTTTAACTCCTCCGGAAATGATGACATTTCCCTTTTTATATCAAATGATAGTTACCAAGAAATTTGAAATATTCAAGGTTTTCTGATAAATCTGAAAGCAATGCACTGACGGAAGCATCATGAATGTTTCCACTGAAATCCAAATAGAACATGACTTCAAAACTGCCGTTTCTGATGGGACGGCTTTCGAGTTTCAGCAAGTTCATATTGCCGATAACGAATTTACTCAACAGGCGATAGAGTGAACCTTCTTCATGAGGGAGTTTCAGCACAACAGAAATTCTGTCCGCTTTTTCAGACAAAAGCAATTCTTTGGAAATGCAAAAAAATTGTGTATAATTCGGTACATAGTCGGAAATATGTGTTTCTAGGATTTCCAGACCATGCAACTGGGCGCAGCTTTCAGAACAAATCGCACCAATTGGCTGATTGGAATTGGCTACCAATTCCGCAGCGGTTGCCGTATTGCCGTATTCATGCGCCGTCATGTTGTGATTTCCAATAAAATGGGAACATTGAGAAAGTGCCTGTGGGTGGGAATATACATCTTTCACCTGTGAAAGGGTTGTTCCCTTGCGAACGGCTAAACAGTTGGTAATTTCTACCACGGTAGAACTGCAAATATAGAAATTATATTCGCTCATAAGGTCATAAGCCTGTACTACACTACCAGCAGTGGAATTCTGCACCGGAATGATACCAAATTGCACTTTACCGCACTGTACCGCCTCGAAAACATCTGCAAAAGTCGGCAAAAATTCCGGTTGGCAATCGTTCCCAAAAATTTGTTTTGCAGCAGTTTCAGAATTTGCGCCGGCTGACCCCTGACACGCTACAGTATAAGGGGGTATGGGGGAAAGTTGCGCCTCAGCATGGTTTGCGTTAGCTTCTGGCGAAACGTGCTGAGACTCTACAGAGCAACGTCCCCCATTGGAATAAGGGGGTATGGGGGAAAGTTCCAGCGGTTTAAACTGATACGGTTCTGTATGCTTATGCAGTTCCCGATATTGTAAGTATTTGCTAATGTCCATGATAGTTTGAAACAGTAATGCAGATGGGCTTTCCAAGCCTTCGGGCGCATTGTTGCGGATACGTTTCAAAATTTCTTTCTCTCTGTCCGTCTGGAAAACTTGCATATGATGTTCTGTCTTGTATACTGCAACCTGTTTACAAAGTTCCATACGTTGCGTGAAAGCATCCTGAATGATTTTATCAAGGTCATTGATACCCGAACGCAATTCTTCTAAATCCATGATGAACCCTCCTGAATGTTAATGTACCATCCTATTATACACGATTCCTCACAAAAAATCAATAGAAATTTGTAATTTTTTACATCAAAAAATGGAATAGGGTGGAAATCGTACCATTTGAGGAAAAAATCAAAAAAAATATAAACAGTTGCAAAAATAGGTATTGAAAACTGTTTTGTTTTGTGTTATAATAAAGAGTATGAGAAAATTCATGGAGGGGAACAAGTGAGAATTTTAGGTATTGACCCTGGTTATGCAATTGTAGGATTTGGGGTGGTTGACTATTCTGGTGTGAAGTTTATCCCGATTGAATACGGTGCATTTCTGACACAGGCGCATACTTCCTTTGTAGATAGATTATGCAGTATTGATGAGGATATGCAAGAAGTTTTGCAACGCTATCAGCCGGATTGTCTGGCAATTGAAAAGCTGTATTTCAAGAATAACCAGAAAACGGCGATTGATGTGGCACAGGCAAGGGGAATTCTCATTTTAGAAGCAGCGAAACAAAAAATTCCAATTTTTGAGTATACCCCTTTACAGGTCAAACAAGCGGTTGTTGGATATGGGAAAGCTGAGAAACATCAAGTGATGGATATGACCAGACGAATTTTGGCATTGAAGCAAATCCCAAAGCCGGATGATGCCGCCGATGCGCTTGCACTTGCGATTTGTCATGGACATTGCTGTAAAGGGGCTTGGGGAAAATAGCCCTCTTAGTACGAACAGCATTAGCTTTCAGGCGGTTCGTGCTAAGGCTACAAAGGGGGATTGTCCCCATTAAAGGTAAAAAGGGGCTTGGGGAAAATAATAAAGGAGTATTTTATGATTTATAGTGTATCTGGAAAACTAATCGAAAAAGAGGAAAATTTAGCTGTGATTGAATGCGCTGGTGTGGGGTATGCTTGTCGCACCACAGAGACAACACTTTCACAAATTGGCGAAATCGGTAAAGAGGTGAAATTATACACATGGCTCTCCGTTCGTGAAGATGCAATGGAATTATTTGGATTTGCTGATAAAAGGGAATTGAACTGTTTCAAGATGTTATTGACAGTTTCTGGAGTTGGTGCAAAAGCGGCATTATCCATCCTTTCCAATATGAGTGCCAATCAGTTTGCTTTGTTGGTTTCATCCGGTGATAGTTCATCATTGACCAAAGTCAAGGGAATTGGCAAAAAATCCGCTGAAAGAATTGTTGTTGACTTGAAAGATAAGCTGGCGAAAAATAATTCTGTTTTGCAAAGTGCTGTGATTCTCCCAACCAATAGCAAAGATAACATTTCGGAAGCTTTAGGGGCATTGTTGGTATTGGGGTATCGTCAAGAAGAAGTTATGCCGTTTTTGCTGAAACAGCCTGAAACCAGCTCCGCTGAAGAGTTGATTAAATTGACATTGAGAGAAATCGGAAAGCAAGCGTAAATCAAAGAGGCTTGGGGAATGCATTGCATCTCCCGTAAAAATAAAGAGGAATGGGAAATAGGGCAATTATCGCCATTTAAAATTTATCATAATCAGGAGGAAATTATGAATCTGGATGAATTACTGAAAGCGGCAATTAAAGACCCATCCAAACGGAGTATTTTTTTACAAACGTTGATTCGTAGTGATGTTTATGTGATTTGTCGGAATCCGGTTGTAACAGGTGAGGACGGGGAAGGAGTGCGAATGGATTTAATCACCATTCAAAATCCGGAAGGAGATTTATTTATCCCATTTTTTACCAGTCATAGGGCATTACAGCAATTTGCAAAACGTTATGTAGAGTGCTATAAATTGAATTGTCTGAGATTATTCGACTTGATACAGAATGTTTCTGCGGTTTTGAATCCCAATTCTTATGGAAAAGAATTCAGTTCGCAGGAAATCAAAAGTATTCTGATGATTGCAAAAAATTTACATATCAAGGCAATTTCCTATAATGAAGCTGAAACAATCAGTTACCGTTTGCCATTGAAAAACGTTACCCATATCACAAGAGCAGCGGCTAGATTTTTCGCTGACCAGCCAAATGTTGACCGTGCGTTTATTTTGGAAATGATGAGAGGAAGCGAAAAACCACAGATTTTGATTATCGTGGACATGATTGGGAATACAAGAAAATTATTCGTCCCCCTTGCAAGGACACTTTCGAAAGTTCTCAGGGGCGGAGAACATCTCTGTTTTCTGAGTTACGAGACAACCACGGCGAAAAAGGCGGTTTATGGAGTGACACCGTTTTATATCCGGAAGAAACGATTCTTTGAAAAGTAAGGAGCTTTATCATGATTGAAACAGGCGATTTTTCCATTGATAACAGACTGGTGACTGCTGAACAAACTGAGGAAGATGCAACCTCCGAAAATGGGTTACGTCCCCTGACACTGGCAGAGTATATCGGACAGGATAAAGTCAAGGAAAATATGGCTGTCTACATTGAAGCCGCTAAAAGGCGAGGCGGTGCGCTTGACCATGTATTATTATATGGCCCTCCGGGGTTAGGAAAGACCACACTTTCTGCGATTATCGCCCACGAAATGGGAGTGAATCTGCGCATTACCACAGGTCCGGCAATTGAAAGACCGGGGGACTTAGCCGCCATTTTAACGAATTTATCCGCCGGAGATGTATTGTTCATTGACGAAATTCACCGTTTAAGCCGTGCAGTGGAGGAAATTTTATATCCAGCATTGGAAGACAATGCAATTGATATTGTGATTGGAAAAGGACCTTCTGCAAGGTCTTTGCGTGTGGAGCTGTCGGAATTTACATTAGTCGGTGCAACCACAAGAGCCGGACAGCTTTCCGCCCCTTTGCGTGACCGTTTCGGAATTGTCCAAAGGCTGGAGCTTTACAGCCCTCAACAACTTTCAGATATTATCCGCCGAAGCAGTATGATTTTGGACATTCCATGCACATTGGATGGGGCTATGGAATTGGCGAAACGTTCAAGAGGTACGCCACGAATTGCAAACCGTCTCTTGAAACGTGTCCGTGATTTTGCGGATGTATTGGGGAATGGGGAAATTACAAGAGAAATTGCTAAAATTTCCCTTGACCGTCTGGAAATTGACGACCTCGGACTTGACAGCAATGACCGACGAATGTTGGATATGATTATCAAGGGCTATGGCGGTGGACCTGTGGGACTGGAAACGTTAGCCTCTGCAATCGGAGAGGAAGCCGTCACTCTGGAAGATGTATGTGAACCGTATCTGATGCAGTTGGGCTTTATTTCTCGGACACCTCGTGGACGTTGTGCCACAAGATTGGCATATGAACATTTAGGCTATGCCGTCCCCGATACACCAGCCGACAGCGGTCAGATGAATTTGTTTGAATAATAAAAAGGGGCTTGGGGGAATGCAATACACTTGACACAAACGAATGAGAAAAATCTTATTTTTCGATTTCGTGTGTCAAGCCTCATTGCATTGCTTCTCCCATTTAAGATAAATTTAATTTAATTTAAAATAATAAGGAGAGATTTTGTGCGAACAGCAAAAAATTGGGAAGCCTATCAAGTCATTGATACTTCTGATGGTGAAAAATTGGAAATCTGGAATGGAGTTAGTCTCATTCGTCCAGACCCTCAAGTATTATGGAAAACCCCGAAACATCACCGCCTCTGGAGTCAAGCGGATGCACATTATCACAGAAGCAGTTCAGGTGGTGGAAAATGGGAATTTCATGCCAAATTACCAGAGTCTTGGGAATTGCCTTATGGTGATTTGAAATTTCGTATCCATCCGACTGGTTTCAAACATACAGGTTTATTCCCTGAACAGGCGGTCAATTGGGATTTTATGGCGAATTTGATTCAATCCGCTGGAAAGCCTGTCAGCGTGTTGAATTTGTTTGCGTATACAGGCGGTGCAACGTTGGCTTGTGCGAATGCAGGTGCAACAGTTTGTCATGTGGATGCTTCCAAAGGTATGGTACAATGGGCGAGAGAAAATGCCGTTTTATCGGGGCTTTCAGATAAGCCAATCAGATGGATTGTGGACGACTGCGAAAAATTTACGCTCCGTGAAATCCGCCGTGAACGTCGGTATGATGCCATTATCATGGACCCCCCAAGTTATGGCAGAGGGCCTAATGGCGAAGTCTGGAAACTGGAAAACTGCATTTATGACCTTGTGAAAAACTGCGTGGATGTTCTGAGCGAAAAGCCGTTATTTTTCCTGATTAACAGCTACACAACAGGGCTTTCACCGTCAGTGATGGGCTATATATTAGGGAGTTTGTTGGTGAAGCGTTTCGGGGGATATGTCTATTTTGATGAAATCGGCTTGCCAGTGAAAGAGAACGGAATGTGCTTGCCGTGCGGTTCAACGGCGGTATGGTGCAGTCAAAAGGCGGAGGGGCTTTTTTATGGCGGAAATGATTGAGGCACAGCACATTATTTTCCGCTATCCTGCCGAGGAAACCGAAGAGGGAAAGCCATCACCACCAAATGAACCCATTCTGAAAGATATTTCCCTGACCATTCAAAAAGGGAGCTTTACTGCTATTTTGGGTCATAACGGTTCGGGAAAGTCCACTTTTGCAAAGCATATCAATGCAATTTTAGTTCCTGAAAGTGGGAAAATGTTTGTGGAAGGCATGGACACCGCCAACGAAAATTTATTGTTCGATATTCGCCAAAAAGCCGGAATGGTCTTCCAGAATCCGGATAATCAGATTGTAGCGACAATTGTCGAGGAGGATGTTGCATTTGCGCCGGAAAATATGGGCGTACCGCCTGCGGAAATTCGTCAGCGTGTGGATGATGCCCTGAAAACGGTCAAAATGTATGAATATCGCAGACACGCCCCCTCACAGCTTTCAGGCGGTCAGAAACAGCGTGTTGCCATTGCCGGAGTGATTGCTATGCAACCGGATTGCATTATTCTGGACGAACCCACGGCAATGCTTGACCCACAAGGACGACAAGAAGTTATCGAAACCGTTCAGCGTCTGAACCGTGAACAGGGTATTACAATTGTACTCATCACCCATTATATGGAAGAAGCTACCAAGGCAGACAGGGTGGTTGTGATTGATGACGGGAAAATCATGCTTGACGATAAGCCCGAAAAAGTTTTTTCGCAAGTCGAGAAAATGAAGGCATTGGGGCTTGATGTTCCGCAGGTCACGGAATTGGCGTATGAACTCCAGAAAATGGGAATTGACGTTTCAACCGAAATCATCACAGAAAATGACTGTTTACAGGCTTTAGAAAGGTTGCTGTGATGCTGTATGAAATTGAAGTTGATTTTGCTTTTCAGTTTGTGCCTGTTTTGCGGATGCAGTGATAGTGCAATTTCAGAAAGTAGCGTTGTTGAATTTGCTCAGCCTGAAACAGAACAAGTTTCAGAAATGCCTGTGACGGAAACAATGATTCCCACTACTGAAACACCACAAGAAGAACTGACCGAAAAAGAAATTGTTCGAGCGGTCTGGGATGATATGTATGGAGCATATTACGGAGACCCCGACAAACCATACCCTGTCTTTGATGGTTCTAAGTTGGTGACGTATGAGAATGAAGTGGAATATTTGATGCACCGTGCAGAAATCCTCCCTCAAAAATATCTCGGTCACATTGAAGACGAACAGGATTTAATCCAAAAAGCACGAGAAATATTGATTGACATTGACGGAGAAGACTACGTTAAATATGTAGAATCTGACAGTATTGAGGTTGACGGTGTGGAAATGGCAGTTGAAAGAAAATATCCGCCCTATACTACGAAATACTATGAAGATTATGATATATGGTATATTGTGCCAAATCCACCATCAGGCACAAGAGAGGATGGGAAAGGATTTGACGTCATATGGGATTTTCCGCCGTATTTCTTTATTCGTGGTGAAGATGGAAAAATATTAGCCTTCTTTAATTGATATTTCCATCGAAATCATCACAGAAAATGACTGTTTACAGGCTTTGGAAAGCCTTTTATAATTCAGGAGGTGTATTATTGTGAGTATTTTGAAAGATGATAAGAATGCTAGATTTAAAATCAAAGAATCACAAATTTTAAGTGGTCATGAAGTACAGATTGTTGTGGATACTGTAACAGGGGTTAATTATGTTCATGCAATCGGAACAGGTTTTACTCCATTACTGGATGAAAATGGAAATCTTGTGATTGATAAGAAAGAAAAAGAGTAATACATTAGAATAAAGAAAGGTAACAAGAAAATGGCAATCCTGAAAACAGAGGGCTTGACTTATACTTACAGTGCAGGCACTCCATTTGAGAAAACTGCTGTCGATAATGTGAATTTATCCATTGAGAAAAATACCATGGTCGGGGTTATCGGTCATACAGGTTCGGGGAAATCTACCTTGATACAGCATTTCAACGGCTTATTACAGCCCACATCCGGCAGGGTTCTCCTGAATGGTCGGGATATTTGGGAAGACAAAGAGAAAATTCGAGAGGTGCGCTTTCAGGTGGGGCTGGTGTTTCAGTATCCGGAATATCAGCTCTTTGAAGAGACGGTTTATCGAGATATTGCCTTTGGCTGTAAGAATATGGGTTTAGGCGAGGACGAAACCAAAAAGCGCATTCTGGAAACGGCGGATATGTTAGGCATGGAAAGGGCATTATTGAACCGTTCGCCCTTTGCGTTGTCAGGCGGTCAGAAAAGAAGGGTTGCCATTGCTGGGGTGATGGTCATGCATCCGGAAGTATTGATTCTTGACGAACCGTGTGCAGGGCTTGACCCCAAAGGCAGAAATTTGATGTTACATCAAATCAGGGACTATCAAAGAAAAACACAGAGTACCGTTTTACTGGTTTCGCATAGCATGGAGGACGTGGCAGAATTTACCCAAAAATTGCTTGTCATGAATCATGCAAAATTATTCTGCTATGATGATACCTCGAAAGTGTTCCGACGTGGGGAGGAATTGCAAGAAATGGGCTTGAAAGTCCCGCAAATTGCCTATGTCATGGGCGAACTCCGGAAAAAGGGGTACAACATCCCACAAGATATTTATACCGTTTCACAGGCGAGGGATGTACTTCTGAAACTGCTAGGAAAGGGGGCTGAATAATGCTCAAAGACATTACACTTGGTCAATATTTTCCAGTTGACAGCATTTTACACAAGCTTGACCCCCGATTCAAGATTATATTTACCATGATATTGATTATCATGCTGTTTGCAGGGAATTCCATGTGGACACTGGTAATCGGGGGAATATTCGTTCTGATGGCACAGCTATTGTCAAAAATTCCACTGAAAATGAGCTGGAAAAGTATCAAGCCCATTCTTCCGGTGCTGGTATTTACTGCGATATTGAATTTATTTTTGATAGACAGCGGAGAAGAACTCTGGAGCTGGAAATTTATCAAGATTTCAGAGGGAGGAATTACAACCAGTATTTTCATGATAATACGGATAGTTTTGTTGATTATTGGTTCATCCCTCTTGACATATACAACTTCACCCATTTTATTGACGGATGCGATAGAATCGCTGATGTCACCACTGAAAAAGGTGAGATTCCCTGTCCACGAAATGGCAATGATGATGTCAATTGCCCTGCGGTTTATTCCGACATTGTTGGAAGAGACTGACAAAATCATGTCAGCGCAGAAGGCAAGGGGCGCAATGCTGGACAGTGGGAAGATGATGGACAGGGCGAAAGCCTTGATACCCATTCTGATACCGTTATTCGTTTCAGCGTTCAGACGTGCGGAGGAACTCGCCACGGCAATGGAATGCCGTTGTTATCGTGGGGGAGAAGGGCGCACAAGACTTAGACAGCTGAAATCTGAAAAAAGGGATTATATCGGGCTTATTGTATGCTTGCTGTTTTTAACGGCATCCATTGCAGTCAATCTTTTACAAACAGGAGGATGATTTCAAAAATGGCGAATACGAAAAGTCTCACGAAGAGGCGACCGCCGGAATGGCTGAAAAAAATCAGTATCTGGGAAGTATTGGCTTTTATTCTGCCGTTCATTTTCGTGGGAATCGGCTTTTACAAGAAGGAAATGCACCCATTCGGGGAGAATCAATTTCTTGTAACGGATTTATGGCATCAATATTTTCCATTTTTCCAATTATTATGGGAAAAATTGAGAACAGGCGGTTCATTGCTGTATACATGGCGTTCAGGATTGGGAACAAATTTCTTGGCAATTATGGCATATTATGCCGCAAGTCCCTTGAATTTGTTAGCATTTCTCATGCCAAAAGAATTTTTACGAACGGGGTTAATGTTAATTTTGATGCTGAAATTTTCCTTTGCAGGGCTATTCATGGCGAAATTTTTACGCTACACTTTCAAGCAGAATGATTTATCAATTACCATGTTCGGGATAATGTATGCTCTTTGTAGCTACATGATGGGATATTATTGGAACATTATCTGGATTGATACCGTGGCATTGTTTCCGCTTGTCATGTTGGGATTGGTGGCACTGGTAAGGGAAGGCAAATACAGAACCTATACAATTTCGTTGGGGCTTGCACTGATTTCCAATTATTATATTGCATACATGATATGCTTATTCACATTTATTGCATTCTTTTTGGTTTGTCTGTATGAGGGGACGGATTTCCGGAAATTCGGGAAACGTTTCGGAACGATTACCGGCTGTTCTTTGCTGGGGGCTGGACTTTCTGGGTTTGTGACATTGCCGGCATTTTTCGCCTTATTATTGACCCATAGTGCGAATAACTCTTTTCCGAAAGATAATAAATTCTATGAAGAATGGCGAGATATTGTCACGAATATGTTAGCTTTTACAAAGGTAACATCAAAAGAAGGGCTTCCCAATTTGTATTGTGGGTTACTTCCTGTGTTATTATTGGGAGTATTTGTCATTGCAAAGAATATTCGAATCCGAGAGAAAATTTCGGGAATTCTGATGATGGTATTCTTGATAGTCAGCTGTAATTTTAATAAATTAAATTTCATCTGGCATTGTTTCCATTTTCCGAATATGTTGCCTTATCGCTTTTCGTTCTTATTCAGTTTTGTGGTATTGTTGGCAGCATATCGGGCATATCAAATTCTATTAGAAGAAAAGTTGCATATTGTGCATTGGATTTCCATGTTGGCAGTGGGTGGCTTATTCATTTGGTTAGGATATAGTTCAGGGGTTACTGTAGACGACGAAAAGAAGTTTGTTTATGTCAATGCTATTTTAGGCGGAATTTATTTAGTCGTGATATTCTGTCGATTGTTTGCGCCGAAGCAATTCATTCAAGTATTGCTTTCTGTTGCATTATGCTTTGAGATGGGAGTACATTCCATTGAAGGAGTTAAGGCGGTAGGCAGTTCCAATTATGAAAGCTATCCGGCGAATGATGCAGATATTCAGATGTTGCTTGAACAAGTTCGGGAAGAGGAAGCAAACGACGACGATATTTTCAGCCGTACGGAATTGACATATTGGTATACATTAAATGACCCTTGCTTGTATTTGTATGATGGGGTGTCTCAATTTTCCTCAATGGCAAATGAAAGCGTGACAACCTATATGCGTTTATTGGGGCTTCCTTCCTCAGAAGCCGGCAACCGTTATTTTTATGCAAATACTTCCCCATTAACCAATATGCTCCTTGATGTAAAGTATATTATGGCAAAAGATGGCTATAATGCCGATAGTCTCACACAACGATATTTGGGAAAAGGCGAGAGGGTCACACTTTACAAAAATAACTATAGCTTGAATCTTGGTTTCATGATTCAGCCAGATAGTAAGGGATTAGAGCTTGAAGAATCTTTGAACCCATTCCAGCAACAGAATCGATTGTTCAAGCGCATCACAGGCATATCAGAGGATTTGTTCCTTCCAGTAGATATTACCCATGTGGGGCATTCTGGTTATGATGTTGTTCGTAACGATTACGGAAAATATAGTTTCACAAGACAGGCAGAAGCAACCGGAGAAACTTTCCTCAAATATAACTACACAGCCCCTAAACAGGGAATGTTGTATGCGATGATGAAAGTCACAGATGCTGACAATATGGATATTTATTTTGATGGAGTGAAACTGCACCGATATAATATCAGCCGTCAGCCCTATATCACACCAATTGGTGCATATAGTGCAGGGGATTTGGTGAATGTCCGTTGTGATATGAGTGAAGATGCCAAACGAGGAACAGTTGAAGTCTATGTATATCAATTGAATGAAAATGCCTTGCTCAATGGGTATGCGAAATTGAAAGAATCCGTGATGACAATTACACGCCTTTCCGATACCAAAGTAGAGGGAACTGTTACCGCTCAAAAAGATGGTTCTTTGTACCTTTCTATCCCTTATGAAGAGGGATGGACAGCAACAGTAGACGGTCAAAAAGCTGAAATTTATCCGTTGTTCGGTGCAATGTGCGGAATTGACTTGACAGAAGGAACACACACTGTTAGGCTGAAATATTCCCCAAAGGGCTTTACCGGAGGAATGATAATGTTCCTTGCAAGTGTGGGAATCCTTGTCCTGTTATACCTTTGGGAGAGAAAACATCCCAAACAGCTTGCAACCGTTCCAGCAACGGAAACAACACCTTCTGAACCAGAAAAGAAAACCAATTTCACCGAAGAAACTTCCCAAAATGATGTTGAGGAAATGTCGGACTTTACCGAAGAATCCCCAAACCATGATGATGAAATAATGAATTTCACGGAAGAATCCGCTCCCCCTTCCATGGTCATCAGCGATTTTTCAGAGGAAATTCCTGATTCATCTGATGGAGGGACAGAATCTTGAGAAATTTAAAAGTAATGATGGCTTACCGTGGGACTGCTTATCATGGGTATCAGATTCAAAATAATGGAATTACTGTGCAGGAAGTTGTACAAAAATGTGTCAGTCAAGTTCTGAATGAACCTGTTACCATTCATGGATGTTCAAGGACAGATACCGGAGTTCATGCAAAACAATTCTGTTTTTCTGTGAAAACCAATAGCAATATCAGGGAATTGGGTTTTGTGCGTGGTGTCAATGGGGAATTGCCGAAAGATATTTCGATTCTTTCCTGTGAGGAAGTGCCGGAAGATTTTCATGCAAGATTTTCTTGTAAGGGAAAAGAATATATGTATCTCCTGCATTGCAGTGAAAGCAAGAATCCGTTCGCTATTGATTTGGCTTGTCATTACCGCCGTCCCTTTCATGTGGAGCTGGTGAGAGAGGCTTCCAAGCATTTTATCGGCGAGCATGATTTCCGCTCTTTTTGTACAAATTGTTCAGAAAACGTCAACACAATACGGTATATTCATAGCTTTGATGTAGAAATTCACGGCGAAGAGGTGAAAATACTTGTAAAAGGGAACGGTTTTTTGTATAATATGGTTAGGATTATTGTGGGGACTTTGTTAGATGTCAATGAAGGCAGAATTCCGGTTGAAAAGCTGGATGAGATTATGGCGGAGAAAAATAGACTCTTGGCAGGGAGAACCGCCCTTCCGCATGGTCTGTATCTGAATCGGGTATTCTATACGGATGAGGAATTTTTGCAGGGGAGGTAGTCAGTTTGGCGAATCATGTTGATGTTGTACTACAAAGGAATCGCCGTATCAGAAGAAGAAGGATTATTAGATTTTTAGTATTGGCTTCAATTATAGGGGTTTGTGCATTCATTTATTCCAAAAAAGATGTATGGTTTCCAAAGCTGGAAGGAATTGGCACACGTTACCAGAATGTCAGCCAAAATGAGGATGCTATTGCAGATGGGGAATTTGAGCTTTCCATTTCAGGTGGTGTCAATTATACGGCGGATTTTATCAATAATCAGCTTTTTATCCTGTGTGATAAATACTTATACATTTATGGAACAGATGGGAATTTGATTGACAGCCGTCAACACGCTTACAGCAATGCCGTGATGAAAACATCTGAAAGCCGTTCCTTGATTTATTCCAGCAATGGAATGACATTCCGTGTGGATACACCCGCTAAAATTCTTTATGAAGAAACATTGGATAAACCTATTTGGTTTGCGGTGCTAAGTGATGAAGGCTATGTGGCAGTTGTGACAGAATCTGAAACATATGCTTGCCGTTTGTGTATTTATGATATGAATGGAAAATTGATTTATACCCGTGAATGTGTTGACCGCCTTTCTGATGTAAGCTTTTATGGGAATGGCTGTATTTTATCCAATATTGGGGCAAAAGACGGGGAACTCGTCACGACTTTGCAGTACATCACATTTGATAGCAATGAGGTACTTTGGGAAACTTCGCCTTTTGCGTCTCTTTGTATGCGGACTTGTGCATTTTCTGACGGGAGTGCTTTTATCATTGGTGACAGCCGAACTGCCTATTACAGCAGTGATGGCGCATTAGTGGGAAATTATGATTTTAATGCGGAACTTGTGGATTTTGATTACTTCAACGAAAAAACTGCAATTCTTTTGAAGAATGAAGGGCGCAGACAATCGATTTTATTATTGTTTTCTGAAAAATCAGCCATTCCGAAAGCCATTTCATTGAGTGCCAATGCCAAAAACGTCATGATTTATGATGATTTGGTGTATGTATTGGATGCTGGACAGATTGAAAGTTTCGATTTTACAGGACAGGCAACAGGAAAAACAGAAGTCGCTGATGCTTATGAGAAAATTCTGAGGAATGGGAAATATTTCTATTTGCTTGGATATGACAAAATTAACCGAACGAATATAGGATAAGGAGGCGATATATGGGAACGCAGTTCTGGTGGTTTTATGATGTTTTGTTCCTGAGTATTGCCATGGGGATTTTATATCATGCATTGTGGAACGGATTCCGAAAGGAAGTATTGAAGACTGTCGGTTTGGCATTGACGATAACAGCCACATTTGCAGTAGCTTGCTTTTTAAGTACACCAGTTTATCAAACACTTTTTCAGGAAAAAATCACAACAACTTTGCAGAATGCCTTGGAGTCAGAAGACTTTGATATTTTTGAAACCGCCTCTGAATCCCTTGCATTGAATGCAACAGAAGGGGAAGAAACTCCGGATGCTGACGGATTGCGGAATATCGCTGAAAAAATAATTGCTGGTGAAGAATGTCCGGAGTGGTTCATTGATAGCATGGGAAATGCAACAGAATTATTGATTTCACGATATGTCAAGCCCCATTCCGAAAAAACGCTTGTACAATGTTTTGCCGGCAATATTCCTGCATTTCAGGTATTTTTGCAGATTTGTGAAACATCCCCCCAAGATGGGGCGCAGATTCTGGAGGCGTTATATTATCGGCAATCTTATCACAAATTGGTGATAATGGTACTGTTTTTGCTGCTTTTATTGATAATGTGGGTGATAATCAGTGTCATTGCATCCATGATAGAATATGAAGAAAGTCCAAAACCTATCACAGGAAAAAGCCGTATTTGGGCGATACCATTAGGATTGACAGAAGCAATAGGAGGATTGGTAATGATAACGGTGATAATTCGCTTGATTGTCGCTTTGACAGATGGTCAGATGTTGCTTTTCAATCAGGAAACTATGAACCACACAATCATTTTCCGGTTTGTCTATCGTTTCATTGTGAAATGCTTAGCAATCTGAAAATTGGAGTAAAGAAGGGATGATGTAAATTATGTCTATGTTGTTATGTAGTAAGTGTCAGAAGCGTCCAGCTGTGATTTTCGTTTCAACTTCTAGAATGGGAGAAGAGGTGAAGCATGAGGGCTATTGTCTGGTTTGTGCAAAAGAACTGAAACTTCCTCAAATTACAGAATTTTTGGAACAAAATCAGGTGGGGGATGAAGATTTAGAGAAATTTTCAGACCAGATGATGGATGTCATGCATGAAACTGGATTAGATACTTTTGACGATAATTTGGAACAGGCAATGGATGCGACAATTGATGCAATGCCGAATTTTTTGAGTGGACTTTTCGGAAATAGTGGTAATAGAATGAATAGTCAGAACTCCAATAGTAAAGAAAAAAATGGAAGCAATAGCAAGGAAAACAGCCCTAAAAGCCGTATCTCTAAGAAAAAGAAAGAGGAAAAAGAATATAAATTCCTTGATAACTATTGTACGAATTTGAGCAGACGTGCAGAGAATAACGAACTTGACAGAATTATTGGACGTGACAGAGAAATTGCTCGTGCAATGCAGATTCTTTCCAGACGCACCAAGAACAACCCTTGTCTCATTGGTGAACCGGGGGTCGGGAAAACTGCCATTGCGGAGGGAATCGCTCAACATATCGCTACAGGGGATGCGCCTTTTCATCTGCTGGATAAGAGAATTTATTTGCTGGATTTGACCGCTTTGGTGGCTGGTACACAATTCCGTGGACAGTTCGAAAGCCGTGTCAAGGGGTTAATTGCCGATGTTCAGAAAGCCGGTAATGTCATTCTGTTCATTGATGAGGTGCATAATCTCGTTGGTGCTGGTGATTCAGAAGGTTCTATGAATGCTGCCAATATCTTGAAGCCTGCCCTCTCTCGTGGAGAAATTCAGGTCATTGGTGCAACCACTTTCAAGGAATACCGCAAGTATATTGAAAAAGACAGCGCATTGGAAAGACGTTTTCAGCCTGTCACAGTGGTAGAACCCACAGTGGAAGAGACAACAGACGTTTTATTTGGCATCCGTGAATATTATGAGAAATATCATAGAGTCAAAATCAATGACAGCATTCTCCGCCTTTGTGCTGTTCTCTCTGAAAGATATATCACAGGGCGTTTCCTGCCAGATAAGGCAATTGACCTTTTAGATGAAAGCTGTGCCTATCGAAGCATCCGTGCAAAGGAATTGACACAGCTTGATAAGATTACTTCTGAATTGGAACACGAAAATGAGGTCTTGACAGAACTCCATGAAGCCTCTGAACCGGATTATGCTAAAATTGCAGAGCAAAAATCTGCTGTTAGTCGTCTGGAAATCCAAAAGTCAGAATTGGAAGAGAAATGTAGTAAAATTGAAGTGGCTGAAACTGACCTCGCTGCTGTGATTGAACTCTGGACAGGAATTCCAGCAAATAAAATTGCTGAAACAGAAATGGTTCGTATGAAAGGGCTTGCAGAACGTCTCAAGAAAAAAGTCGTTGGTCAGGATGTGGCAGTGGAATCCCTTGCGAAGTCTATCAAGCGCACGAGAATTCAATTCAGTGAGCGCATTCGTCCGGCATCTTTCATTTTCGTGGGCCCTACAGGTGTCGGAAAAACGGAACTTGTCAAGGTATTGGCTTCTGAATTGTTTGATGCTGCTGAGCCGTTGATTCGTCTTGACATGACAGAATTCATGGAAAAGCATTCTGTGGCTCGTCTGATTGGTTCGCCCCCAGGGTATGTGGGTTATGACGAAGCCGGACAATTGACCGAGAAAGTCCGCAGAAAGCCTTATTCCGTCATTCTCTTTGATGAAATCGAAAAGGCTCACCCTGATGTGATGAATATTCTCATGCAGATTCTTGACGAAGGTCAGATTGAAGACGCTCAGGGGAGAAATGTCAGCTTTGCACATACGGTCATTTGTATGACTTCTAATGCTGGTTCGACGGATAAGTCAACTGGTGTCGGATTTAATAAGACTGCCGAGGACATCAGCAAGGAAAAGGCAATGAAAGCCCTTAGAGATTTCCTCCGTCCGGAATTCATCAGCCGTATTGATGAAATTATCGTTTTCAATCCGCTGGATGAATCCAATTATGCAGATATTGCCGGATTGATGCTTGACGAAATGCGTGAACCTCTGCAAGAAAAAAATATCAACCTCAAATATGACCGTAAGGCTTTGGAGTCTATCGCCAATGAAGCCTTTGGAAAGCGTTACGGTGCGAGAGAAATTCGCCGTGTTCTGCGTGACCGTGTAGAAGATGTCATTGCAGAAGAAATGATTGACAAGGGGACAATTTTCCATTCTGTCAACGTTTCGGCGGATGATGAGAAAAATGTGGTTGTCAACTTTGCGTAATATCGCCAATTTTCCGGAAGTTCATCCTTCCGGAAAATTTTTTTGAAAAAATTTCAATTTTTTTTGAAAAAAGGCTTGACAAATTCTGAAAAGTGTGTTATAATAATATACGTTGCAGGGGAATAGCAACAGACAATCAAACAAAACTCAATCATGCGGGTGTAGTTCAATGGTAGAATTCCAGCCTTCCAAGCTGGTTACGTGGGTTCGATTCCCATCACCCGCTCCAAACTTTTGACATTGGCGGATGTAGTTTAGTGGCAGAGCATCAGCTTCCCAAGCTGAGTGTGCGGGTTCGATTCCCGTCATCCGCTCCATGTTTTCAATTTGCGCCTTTAACTCAGCTGGATAGAGTAACTGCCTTCTAAGCAGTAAGCCGCTGGTTCGAGTCCAGCAAGGCGCGCCATATGGTGGGTATAGCGTAGCTGGTTAACGCGTCAGTTTGTGGCACTGAAGACCGTCGGTTCGAATCCGACTATCCACCCTCCAATGAAACCGCCTTGATACCGTCAGGGCGGTTTTTGGTTTTGAATAATGAAAAGGAGGGGTTGTTCTATGGAACAGGCAATATTGAAAGATGTCTCAATGGAAGATGCATTTCAGGCATTTCTTGACATTCGCAATATGGCACAGGAAAACGGCACACAAAATATGACATTTGATGAAATCAATCAGGAAATTTCTCTTGCACGACAGGAAAACGATATAAAAATTCAAAATATCTGGTTTGAGTTTGACGAATGGGCAGATGGCTATGACGAAATTGACGAAAATTCCGACGTGTGTTTTGAATTAGAGGATGGTTCGAAATGGTGTGCATCATTTCTCACATACCAAAATTTATTGAGCCTTGCAAAGAAAAATCAACAGACAGGGGAGTTGTTGTCAGGTCAATATTTCTACGCTGATAAGCCCATTTTCATTGCAAAAATGGAGAAGCGGTTAATCATTTCCATTTTGCATGACATTATCCAGCATGAGCCGGATTTATCAAGCGTTTTCACGAAAATTGATGATTAAATGCAAAAAAGCCGGAGATTTCGCATCTTCGGCTTTTGCTATCATGCAACAATTTCCGCATCTGTCAATTGCACATACGTTGTATAATTTTCTTCATAGGCGTTGAAATCGCCGACAATGGTAATTTCTGAGCCAATTTCGGGGTAATCTTCCGGATATTGATAATCGCCATCAAGGACAAATTCAATCCCTTGCGCACAACAAGCAGTTGCATCACTGATGAGAACGGCGAAATATTCATTTCCGGTTGTGGAGTCCTGATAATAGGAAAATGTTCCTTTTGCCTTGACGTGCTGACCCATGTAATTATTGGTATTATACACCATATCATACACCACAGCATAAGTCATGGTACTGTCAAGAGTTGTCAAGTCAACGTCATATTCTCCGTTGCTTGCATCTGGAACGTCTACCTCTGGAGCTGGTACAGCATCAGGGACTTCCTCAAAACTGCCGGAATCTTCTTTTTCGAAAGTTTCGGGCGGAATGTAATTTTGCATCGCCTTTTCAGCTTCCTGCTTTGCAATCAAGCTATCTACATTAGAAGTATCGGCGCACCCTGCAAAGAGGAGGGAAACGGCTAACAAAGTTGTAAATAATTTTTTCATGCTTCTTGTCTCCTTGTCAATTTTGAAATGATACTGAATATCATAAATACCACAATATCCGCTGTGACAATTGTCGCACCAACTGGGGTTGAAAACAGGATGGATAATATAATTCCTGAACCTGCACAAATGACAGAAATCACTGCTGAACAGATGATAACACTCCGGAAACTTTGAAATACTCGCATTGCGGAAAGTGCCGGAAAAATTATCAGTGCCGAAATCAATAACGAGCCTACCAGATTCATGGCAATGACAATAATCAAAGCCGTAATTACTGCGATAATTAAATTATATGCATTGGCATTGATTCCAGTCGCAGAGGAGAAATTTTCATCAAACGTCACTGCAAAGATTTTATGATACAGTAACAGAAATAGTACAATCACTACCACAGAAAGTGCCAGACACATCCATACATCACTTTTTTTCAATGTCAGAATCGAAAGCGACCCGAACAATGTACTGCATACATCTCCGGCAAGATTCGCCGATTTCGAAAAGACGTTAATCAACATATAGCCAATCGCCAACGCACTAACCGAAATCATGGCGACTGCGGCATCTCCTTTGATTTTGGTATTCTGTCCAGTTCGCAGAAGAAGAATGGCAGAAATGACCGTGACAGGTAAAATAATTTCCATCTGGTTGGTGACACCTACTACTGTAGCAATTGCCATTGCTCCAAATGCCACATGAGAAAGTCCGTCCCCAATGAATGAGAACCGTTTCAGTACCAGTGTTACCCCCAACAATGACGAACATAACGACACCAACAACCCCACTATCAATGCATACCGCACAAATGGGTAATTGACGAGATAATTTATCAGTGTATCAAGCATCAAAATCACCCCTCTCTGTTGCTATGAAATTTTTACCAATGGAGCTGTTCAGATAGTCGTCTCTTGTACCAAAAAACAATTGCTTTTGACTGCCAATGTGCAGAATGTGGGTTGCATAGCGAACGACTGCCATGTCATGCGATACCATGATAATGGTAATGCCTTCTTTGTTAAGGCTTGCAATCAGTTCATATAAATCAGTCTGTGCCTTTGGGTCAAGCCCTGTGACAGGCTCATCAAGCAGTAGCATTTTTCGGGTGGCACATAAAGCCCTAGCCAATAATACCCTTTGTTGCTGACCGCCGGAAAGATTTCGGTAACATCGTTTTGCAAGGTGGTCAATGCCAAGTTGCTTCATGGTATCTTCTGCAAGCTGTTTCTCTTGCGCATTGTAAAAAGGTCTTAGCCCCATCTTTCCCAGACATCCAGACCGCACAATCTCACGCACTGAAGCTGGAAAATCACGCTGTACAACGGTTTGTTGTGGGAGGTAGCCAATATCTTTACTGCTCATCCCTTTGAACCATTCAATTTCGCCGTCAAGCTGTTTTTGCAGTCCCAATAACGTCTTGACAAGGGTGCTTTTTCCTGAACCGTTTTCTCCTAAAATACAAAGATAGTCACCACTGTTCACCGCAAAATTCAAATCTCGTGTGACAATGCCGTCTTCATATCCTAAGACGGCATTCCGACAAACTACCTGTGTATCCGGCACTTCCGGCACAATCGTTTCACTGCCAATTACCATGATTGTCCAGATGCCTCCTTTAAGACTTCCAGATTCCCACGCATCAATGAAATATAAGTCGCTCCGTCTGCAATCTGTTCAGAGGTCACGGACTGGATGGAGTTCAGTTCTCTGATGGGGAAATCTTTGCTTTGGGTGTTGGATACTACCGCTTCGGCGAGGTCATGCTTTCCGCCTTCAATCACATACACACAACTGCAAACATTCTGAGGGTCGTCAAGCTGTTTCGCCAAAAATGCAACGGTTTCAAAGCTTGCTTCTGTCTCCGCACTGCATCCGGCGAATGCAGCGTAATATTTATATCCGTAATCATCTACGAAATAGCGGAAGGGGAAACGGTCAGCGAATACTAATGTTGTATTGACACCAGACGAGAGGGAATAGCATCTATTGAAATCTTCATCAAGGTGAATTAGTTCTGTCTGATAAGAGTTGAAATTGGATTTGTAATCATCTGCATTTTCGGGGTCAATGATTTCGAGGGTCTTTTCCAATTCACTGCAAATAATTTGTGCATTCCGGACAGAAAGCCAGACGTGTTCGTCAAGTTCAGGTTCATCCTCGTCATGGTCTTCCTCTTCGTGTTCTTCTTCCATGCCTTCGATTTCTTCCTCTTCCTTGGCGGTGATAACGTCCAATAAGCGGAATGCCTTTAAGTTGGGATTGGTTGCTTCTGCTAAGGCATCATCTACCCATTTATCCGATTCTCCGCCAACATAGACAAACATATCACAGCCGGAAATTTTCACCATGTCGGAAGCTGTCGGCTGGTAGTTATGCATATCTACACCGTCACTTAATAAATAGGTCAATTGTACCTCATCCGCATGAGTGCCGAGAATCTGACGAACCCAGTCATATTCTGAAAAATTGGTACATACAATCTGTAATTTATCACTGTTGGTTTCAGCGTTCCCAATGGTGGAACTGCATCCTACAAGGCTCATACCAGCCATCACACAAGCTACCATAAAAGATAATTTTTTCTGTAACATATTGCCTTCCTCCTTATTGTACCTAAAAATGAAAATCATTCTCATTTTTAGATTATAGCACATCAGGATGAATTTGTCAAGTACTTTTTCAAAAAAAACAGACCAATTTTTCGAAAACTGGTCTGTTGAGAAATTATTCACGATTTTTGAGGACTTCCGCAGGGGTAATTTTTTTGATTTTCCCAATCAACATTTGATTGACGACAAAATAAATGAATAGGATAGATAAAAAGATAACTGCGTATAAAGAAAGTGGATAGGCAATATTCATGCCACAGCCAACATTTGCAATGAAAGTTGGATAAACAGCATCCATCATCCATTTAGAGGATGGTATGCAAATCAATGCACTTATCACAACAATCATGAAATTGCCGTTTAAGTAAAGCTGTCGTATTTCGTTGGAACGATAGCCGAAAATTTTCATGAGCGATATTCCGAACATAGACCGGTCTATCATAACCCCCATCATTAAATACATCACAACACATAATATCAAGACTGATACAATAATCATCACACTGAACATGGGTTTCATCAAGTCAATGAATACTTTTGAACCTTTCTCAATGTCTTCTTTCGTGGTGATGGAATAAAGCCTTCCTTCATCAATATCAAGGGCTTTATCAGAATAAACCACATTATAATAATCTTCATCTTCTCCAAACAATTCACGCATACTGTCAATATTCATGAATACACCTAGAGAAACAGAATAATTCACAATTCCATCCACTGTGAAAGAATAATCCGTTTCGTTGGCATCATCTCTCAAAGTGAAAATATCCCCCACAGAAAGGCGGTATTTTTGAGCGACTGCATCCCCAATAATGATATGTGATTTCGATTTTGGCGGAACGGCTTCAAAATAAGGATTGCCCGATTCAATGCCAATCACTGAAATGTCAAGCGTATAGCCGAATTCACTTTTTTTGAGGGATTCAATATAGGCTGGTGTGCCATCTTTGGGAACACGTTTTTCAGGGTATTTCAATAGATACATATATGAAAATTTCATGTCTCGTTCCGTGTCCTTCATGAGGTTATCACACAATATATAACAATTGATGCCAAGCACCAAAATCAACAGACATACAAACATCCCAAATGTGATGGTCAATGCCGAACGGCTTTCACGAATCATCTGACGAATCTGGAAAAGCCTTGTGAATTTTTGAGTATGCAGTTGAATTTGTCGATAATTGGAAGACTTCTGCTCATTCTTGATGAGAGATAATGCCGTCTGGGAAAGTTTTTGATTGATGACAACGAAATTCACAATCATGCAAACTACCGCCGGCATGATAATGCTATAAATCAGCAAATAAGCAGGGTAGACAGGCTCAAAAGTAGGGGTAGAATAATACACATAGGTGTCTTTTAGTTGATAATCCATTCCCCATTTCGAAAAGCCTGCAATCGCTCCCAATAATCCACCAATGAATGTGATAATTGTCGGCAATGTGAGATAATGCGCCAGCAATTGATTTTTCTTGACTCCCAAGGCATACAATGCACCAATCACGCTGGATTCTTGCTCAATCTGGTGAATCACAAATACTGATATGACATAAGTGAACAAGATTAAAATAATCACTCCTGCCAACATTCCCACATCTTTATTCATAACCACGTCACCGGAAGCCGCCCCAATTCTGGGATTTTCGGAAGCTTTTGTGAAGGCGGTGAGGTTATCCAATTCGAAGGTGAAAAGGTCATCTAATTTTTTATCCGTTTGGCTTTTGAGTTCCCGAACACCGTCACGCAGTTCATCTGAGCCGATATAGGCGGAATTGACCCCGTCTGTATATTCGTGAATACCGTCCTTGAATTCCTTGATGGTATCGAGGTTTTCACGCATTTCTGAAAGTCCGGCATCATCAAGGAGCTGTGCATAATTTTCTTCTGTGACCGTTTCATTGATACCCTGATGTAATAATTCTGTATGCGCTTCACTCAAATACACTTTCATGAGCTTATCCGCAACAAAATTCAAAGTGTCGCTGTTTTTGTCGAGTTCCTTCATACCGTCAGCGAGTTCTTTTGAGCCGTCATAAAGTTCCTGAATACCGTCCTGAAAGTCTTCTTTGTCCTTGAGAACATCATCAATTGTTTCACGGAAATATTTATCTGTGACTTCGGTATAATCAAAATCAAAATTTTTGATGATGCTTTTCAATTCCTCATGGGTGGAATCTCCCAAACGATAGGCATAGGTATAATCTTCTGCTTTTTGGCTGGTATCAGAGCGGACTTTCTCATACTGTTCAGCTGTGACAAACATCAGCCCGAAATTGAAGCCTTCCGCTGCGGTGTCGGATGGTTTCGCAACACAAAAATCATAGTCAGGGACTGTTCCAATCCCGCAGATGGTGAAATCCATTCCAGCAACTTCTATGACATCATTCATATGTAAATCGTGTTCTTCTGAATATCGCCTTTCAATGACAAGTTCGCCGTTTTTGTCGGCGAGTTTTCCTTCTTCCAATTGAATCCTATCAATCTTTTCACGATTTTTCATCATGCGGAGGGTTGAACCGTCATTCATCAGAATATCCGTTGAAAATTCCGGCTCAATGGTATTCCCATCTTTTTCTAGTTTTTCAATTTCATTATCTGTCAAGGGCAGAAAGACCGAAAATGCGCCGTCTTCTACCATGTTCAAAGCTTTTCGGCGTTCTGTACCTGTCAAGACCACTTCCGCAGATGCAATGATACTGATGATAATATACATACATAGTACAATTAAAAATGTCAATGCAAGATACCGTTTCCAATTTGTCCGCAAATCCCGAAGCAATCTTTTTCTTAGAACCTTTTGCATTATAAATCCTCCAGTTTTTCGGCTGGAATACGAACTTCATTTTCATAATCTTGTTGAATCAGTCCGTCTTTCAGGAAAATGACTTTATGCACCATACTTTTGATGGAATTATTATGTGTGACAATCAGCATGGTTGTTCCGTAGATTTCGTTGACCTTTTCCAACAGAATCAAAATATCCTTTGACGTTTTAGAATCCAGCGCACCAGTTGGCTCATCACATAATAATAATTTCGGGTTTTTGATTAAAGCCCTTGCAATGGCGCATCTTTGTTGCTGACCGCCTGAAAGTTGTGCAGGAAATTTATTTTGATGTTCGGTTAATCCCAATGTTTCAAGCAATTCATTCAAATTCATGGGGTTATTGGTGAGATATTCACAAACCTGAATATTTTCCTTCACGGTCAAATTGGGGACAAGGTTGTAAAACTGGAAAATAAATCCCAAATTGTCTCTCCTGTAATCAGAAAGGGCATCCGATTTCATTCCATAAATTTCCAAGCCGTCAACCTTCACAGAGCCTGAATCCATGGTATCTAATCCACCAATGCAATTTAATAAGGTAGATTTCCCTGAACCGCTTGTTCCCTGAATGACACACATCTGACCTTTTTCGACACTGGTTGTCACACCTTTTAATACTTGCATGTAGCTGGAATCTTTGCCATAACTCTTTTTCACTTCCTTGATTTCGAGATACATATTACTAAAACATCTCCCTTTTGAGAATTAGTTAATGCTAACTACTGATATTGTATAATAATTTGACAATAAAGTCAATGGATTTATCTCGAATTCGTGAAAATCAACATTTTTTGTTATAGACTGCTACGATAAAATGTGAATCATTTTTGCTTGTCTTGACAAATAGGAGAATTCGTGATATACTGGAATCAATAACATTTTCAGGAGGAAACACATGAAAAAATTAACATTCTTGCTTTCCTGTTTACTGGTCTGGGTGATGATTTCACCTTTCCATGTTCATGCAGACGGAGCAGAAATTATTGAAATTGAAAAACATCCTATGTTAATGTATGATGTTGCACGCTTGACAGTTGCATACGGAAGTGAATTATCCGGCTCTGAACTTTCTATCTATCGCATTCAGGACGAAGGCGAATTTTTATACTATACCTATTCCGCAGGATGGACGGAAGCCATGACGGAAGTACAGTTTCTCTTGAAGGAAGGGGAATATTGCTTGAAGGCGGAAGTTCCCTCTGCTGATTTCCCCGAAAAAACCATTTTCGAATTACCATTTACAATTGATGACCCTGATATGGATGAAATGCAGTCTTTTGACCGGACGGAAATGTATATTCTTTTGAGGTGCGATAATACCGTTTCAGAAAATACCTTGCATAATCCAGCGCAGGAAATCCGTAATCGAATTATTGAAAAAAATTTGGTTTATACGATTGCAAGGCGAATGATTTCCATTGGTGATTTGGTACAAGATGATGTTATCAATGCAGGAGATGCCGCCTTAATTTTGCAATGTTCCGCTGAAATGGGTGCAGGTGCAGTCAATTCGTTTTCTTCGTTGCAGGTATTAGAAGCGGACGTTGACCAGAATGGCATTTGTAATGCAGAAGATGCAACCATTATATTACGATATTCCGCAGAAGTCGCCGCCGGAAATTATACTGGTGAATTCAAAAATTATTTACAGAAATCTTAATGATTTCGGAAAGTGTGAATGTATGAAAAATTATCCGTTCCAAAATCCCAAGCTTAGCCCCTCTGAACGTGTCAGAGATTTATTGAGCCGTCTCACGCTGAATGAGAAAATCGGCTTTTTGGCAACACATCAGCAACCTGTCGAAAGATTGCATATTGGGGATTGGTTTGTTGGCACTGAAATTGCAAGAGGGCTTGTGAACCGTGAACCCGAAAACCCAACGACTGTCTTTCCTCAGCCAATTGGTATGTCTGCAAGCTTTGACCCTGATATGATGCTTGCAATTGGTCAGACCGCCGGAAGAGAGGCAAGAGCCTATTATAATGAACATCCAAACAATGGGTTAATGCTTTGGGGACCTACTGTTGATTTATGCCGTGACCCACGTTGGGGACGTGCAGAGGAATGTTATGGAGAAGACCCCTATTTAACAGGTGTCATGAGTTCCGCTTATACAAAGGGCTTGCGTGGTGATGGGAAAGTCTGGGCGACCATTCCCACATTAAAGCATTTCTGCGCTAATAACCACGAGGATGACAGAGCCGTTGACAATGCCAATCTGAACCCACGTTTGAAGCATGAATATTATTATGAAGCTTTTCGCCGTCCGATTGTGGAGGGGGGCGCATATAGCGTCATGACGGCATATAATGACATCTGTCACGCTCCTGCTGTCATGAACCACGACTTGAAAAACATCCTCAAGAAAAAATGGGGTTTGGGGTTTGTTGTCACGGATGGAACGGACTTTTCCCAAAATGTGACAGCGCATCATGTATTTTCTTCTCATGCAAAGGCTTTGCAGGCTTGCTTGTATGCAGGTGCGGACAGTATGACGGATGATTCCTCCTGTGTTCAGGCAGCAGCCAAAAAAGCCCTTTCCATGGGATATATTAGTGAAGCTGATATTGATGAAGCGGTTGGAAATCTATTGGAAAGCCGTGTATTATTGGGGCATTTTGACCCCGAAACACCGTTTGACCATCTCACTCGTGCAGACGTAAACACACAAGAGGATAAAGCCTTGAATCTCCGTGCCTGTCGTGAAGGAATGGTGTTATTGGAAAATGACGGTACTTTACCCCTTAACCCCGAAAAAATCAAGAAAATTGGCTTATTTGGTGCAAATGCGGACTGCAATTTAATGGACTGGTACACTGGATATTCAAGCTATCTTGTCAGCGTGAAAAAAGGCTTAGAGGAAAAAGGCTTTGAAGTGATTGATGATATTGGTTGGGATATTGTCAAATTGCAAGCCCCAAATGAAAAATTTATTCGTATTGGGGAAGATGGCTTTTTATATGCGGATTCCGACAAAGAACACGCTGACGAATTTTATTTCTGTGTACATGATGATGAATACAAGTGGGTGAACTTCAGAAGCGTGAAAACCGGTCAATTCGTACATATCCCTGAAAATGCGCCATGCATGGGGGGAACAGAGGTTTACGGCTGGTTCACGTCTGAAACATTCCGATTGTTGAATTATCGTATGAATGGCTTTATCATTTCGGATTATCTGCAAGGAAGGCAATTCACACTTGATGAACATCATAAAGTTGTCTGCCGTCCGAAACAAAGACCTGATAATGATGCACTGTTTCATGTGCAGATGGTTTCTTTTGGATGGGAAAGAATTTCCAAATTGGCTAAAAATTGTGATGCTGTTGTCTATTGTGGCGGAAATGACCCCGAACAAGTTGCAAGGGAATGCTATGACCGCAAAACAATTGCATTGCCGGATACACAAACTCGCTGTATCAAAGAATTATACAATGCATTGTACAGCACAGGCATTCCCAATATTTTACTGCTGATTTCAAGTTATCCCTATGCATTGCATTCCAATGCCCTACAGGATACAGGCGGACAAACTAACGCCATCCTTTGGACAAGTCATGCAGGGGCGGAATTGGGGCATGCAGTTGCTGAAACGCTTTTCGGAGAGAATAACCCTGCCGGACGTTTGCCAATGACTTGGTATGCCTGTGATGAGGACTTACCCGACATCAAAGACTATGATATTATGGCTACGAAAATGACCTATCGTTATTTTGATGGAGCTGTCGAATATCCGTTCGGTCATGGGCTGAGTTACAGCAAATTTGAATACAGCAATATGCAGACGGCTGTCACGTCAGAGGGAGTGCGGATTTCTGCCGATATTGCGAATGTTTCTGACCGTGACGGTGATGAAGTGGTACAGGTATATTATCATGCAGTTTCCAAGAGAATTATCCGTCCTGTTTTGCAGTTATGCGCATTCAAAAGAATGCATATCAAAGCAAGGGAAACGGTCAAATTTGAAACTGTCATTCCCTTTGCGGAATTTCAGTTCTATGATGTATCAAGGGAAAAATTCTGTGTCGAATCGGGAGAGTATGAAATTGCAATCGGTGCATCCAGTGCTGACTTGCATTGTGTCCGTACCATTGCAATTGAGGGCGAAACCGTTCCGCCTCGTGACCTTTCTAAAAAGACCTCTGCTGAACTTTACGATACACAAAGAGGAACGGAAATTTATACCAACCCTTTGAATGGTGTCACACATATAAGAGGAAAACAATGGTATAATACCATTACTTTCCAGAATTGCGATTTGACAGGGGTTAAGGCTTTGACGGTGTGGGCATCTGCACCAATTCAGCCACAAGGGATTAGTGTATGTGTGGATGGTGAGAAAATGGCGGAAATCTTGATTCCGTCTTGTGATGGGTATGAGGATTTCAAGAAATTAACCATTCATTTTGAATCTGACGGCTGTCATGACCTGACTTTTGCATTTGGTGAGGGTATCAGCATTCAAAGTATCCGCACAGAAACAGAAGTTCTTCTTTCCGGAGAAACTGCCAACTTACAGCAAGACTTACCATTTCAACCAGTTTTCGAATAAATGAAAAAATGCTGTCACCTTTTTTCGCATCAGTCATATGATGTACTATGGAACGGCTGAAAAGCCCTTCTAAATTAGTATTAAAGGAGATTATGACTTATGAACGGATGCTTTGGTGATGGAAACTGCTGCTGGATTATCGTGCTGATTCTCATTCTCTGTATGTGCAATGGCAACAACAATAACTGTGGCTGTAACAACTGCAACAACAACTGCGGTTGTGGATGCTGATTGACGACAAAAGCCCCCTTTTTCAGGGGGCTTTTTTTATGGGTTGGGGTTTGATTTGACTTTTTCCACAGCATCCACAAAAAAGAGCATTCTCCATTGTTAAGGGCTTCCCACAGAAACGGCAATATTTGCGGAGAATGGGCTTAGGGATGTTGTTTTTTTGCTGTGGTGAATCTTTTGACAGTTTGACAGGTGCAGGGGGAAGAGATGCTTCACCAGCTTGACAGGTTCGGGCATTTCCTTCGGATTCCATCATAGAAGGGGGAACGGTTTCAAGGAGGGGTTCTTCTGCGGTTTCCTCTGTGGGGAGTATGCCATTATCAAGAGGGTCATACTCTGTGACAATGGTTTCGCCTGCTTCTGTGCGGAGCTGTGCAGATACTAGGTTCGCTGTCATTCCTGCGACAAATAAGGCGATACTTACCAGCATACCAATTCCACCAACTGCCGTCAAAGTGCCTCTGATGGCTTTCACAGCGTCTTCCAGAAAGGGCATATCCGCTAAATGCAACAGCAATACCGAACACGTCCCAGCAAGAAAGAACAACAAGCAGGGCAATGCTCCGGCGATGCTGTACGCTTGTAATGCTGAACCTGTGCGCTTATCTCCTCGTTTGTGAATGGTGATTTCCCATATCAACAATACTACCAATAGTATTCCTGATACCGCCCAAAACTGCCACGACAAAAAGAATTTTGTCATCATTCCGCCAGCCCCCGTATTCAAGGAATGATTCAGATGCTGGTCAATTTCTTCAATGGGAGCTTTCAGCGTGTCCGTTAGTTTTTCCTTATCAGGTTCAAGAAAGTGTAATCCTGTTTCTTGGTAGATTAAATCTGCATTTTCTTCAATCAGAGCCACAATATCTTCTTCATTGAGTTCAGGAAATGTAGTTTTTTCGCCGTGATTGGCTAAATAGTCGCTATATTTGCTGACCATCCATCCAGCCCATTGGGTGAAGTCACCACTTTGTAGAATTTTCTCTATCTGTTCGGCTGTGATTCTGTCGTCTTTCACAAAGTTATCAAGGATATACTGTGCTAAGCTTTCCTTTTGGTTTTCGTTTATGTCAACAGTTACGTTTTCCAGATGGACAGAGGCGACAGCGTTCGGGAGTTCGTTACGTTGCAGGATTCCCCACACACTCAAACTTACCAACAGGCTTGATGTTGCTACAAACGTCAACACCAGACAGAGAGACGACAATAACAAAAACTTAGGCATTCGATAAATTTGCTTTTCTCTTTCCTTCATCAAATTCACTCCTCTAAGTATTCACGAATGACTTTCATAAAATGGCTTCCATAGCGTTCCAGTTTGGCTGTACCCACACCAGAGACAGCCAAAAAAGCCATTTCGCTTGTGGGTTTCTTCCGGCACATATCCTGCAATGTGGAATCTGTAAAAATAATATATGCCGGCACTCTGTCACGCTTGGCAATTGTTTGCCGGCATTCTTTCAGCCGTTCCAGAAGTTCGCCGTCCTGCGTCTTCCATGTTTGCTGTGGAATGGGTTGCTTGTGGGACTTACGTTGAAGCATGGAAATGGTTGGATTTTCTTTAAGCAACTTTGCAGAGTTTCGGTTCAATGTCAAGCATTCATTTTCCAGTCCAATCCAATTCTCACTTAACAGATATTCCACCATTGCAAGGCATTCTGTTTGGGTATGGTCTTTCATAATGCCAAAAGTTGACAATTCCCGAAAATCTTCATACCGCTGGGCGGTGCTGCCTCTCAATATCTGTGCAACTGTTTGCCCCTCTAAGTGAATGCCTTTTTGATGCAGTCGCCAAATACACGAAATAATTTTAAGGGCTTCTTGTGTAATGTCCTTTTGTTCGTAATTGGCTTGGCAATAGCTACACTTTCCACAATAGGGCGGTGCAGTTTCCCCGAAATAGGTCAGAATCTGCTGTCTTAGACAACTCTCTTCCCTGCAATATGTTTTCATCTGTTCCAATCGTTTTTGTTCCAGTTTCCGTTGTTTCTGCTTGGAAAGTTCGTCCATCATCTCGTTATCCTCTGCGGTTTTGGAAATCATGAACTGATTCAAGGAGACATCAGAGGGATGATACAACAGAATACATTCCGCTGGGCTTCCGTCTCTGCCTGCCCTTCCTGCTTCCTGATAATAATTTTCCAAATTCTTGGGCATTTGATAGTGTACCACATAACTTACGTCTGATTTATCAATTCCCATCCCAAAAGCGTTAGTTGCTACCATCACTTTGGCATCTCCATTCATGAACGCTTCTTGATTCTGTTTCCGCTCCACATCTGATAATCCAGCATGATACCTTACCGCTGGAATTCCTAAGCTTTGCAAATCTTCCGTTACTTGTTCCACATATCGCCTTGTGAGACAGTACACTATCCCATATTCTCCCGAATGTCTGCGGATGATTCCGGCTAATGTCGTGAATCGGTCTCTTGGCTTTTGGATTCCGAACCATAAATTTTCCCTGTCGAATCCCGTTGTCACCCGAAAAGGATTCTGCAATTCCAGAATCCTTTCAATGTCTTCAGCAACTGCCCCTGTTGCCGTTGCTGTAAATGCGCATACTGTCGGGCGGACTGCAAGGCTGTGAATGAATTCCGGTATCTTCAAATAGCTTGGGCGGAAATCCTGTCCCCACTGCGAAACACAATGCGCTTCATCAATTGCCACAATTCCCACCTTTATCCGGCTTATCACATTCAACCATCCCTTTGTGAGAATCCGCTCCGGTGCAACATACACTATCTTACAATTTCCGCTTTCCAAATTCCATAGCGTTCGCCTGTATTCTTCCATATCCATTGCAGAATGTAAACATACTGCCGGAATTCCATTCACCTGTAATGCTTGTACTTGGTCTTGCATCAATGAAATCAAAGGCGACACCACCACCGTTACCCCTTCCGCCAATAATGCCGGTACTTGGTAACAAATGGATTTTCCTGCACCGGTTGGCATGACTGCCAGTCCGTCACACCCTTGCAAAATCCCCTCAATGATTTCCCTTTGTCCCTTCCGGAATGTCTCATAACCGAAGCATTCTTTCAGTATCCTTTCCAGCCCTTCCAACTTTTCACCCCTTCCAATGGAGCAACCCCATTTCTTCATTATACCATATCCATCCTACTTTTGCAAGTCTTTTTGTGATTTTATGGTATCATGCAAGGAGAGGAAAATTTTCACGAAAAAAATCCTGTTACACTTTTCAGGTTACATCCGTATGTATCAGTGAAAGCAACAATGCATTGGCTTATCAAACAAAGAGAAAGAGGTGAGCTGTATCATGACAGACAGTGAAATCCGTTGTTATGGATGATAACGACCCGACCACAATTGAAACACGCTATGCCCCGACTTGGTTTCCGAGTGCTTCTTTCACAGAAGAAGAGCATATAAAATATGTCACTCAAACAGACACCACAAACAGTGTTGATTATTACTCAAATCCTTACGCTCCGCCACATTTCCGCTTTTCACAGAGAGTGAAGGAAAATTATTATGACAGTACTTTCTGGGATATGACTTCCATGTATGAGCAGATTTCATTTGACGGACACGTGATGTATCTCCAAAATGTGACATATGATAGCAGTACAGAAAAGTATGGTATTTTCTGGAATGACGGCGATTATATTTTCCAGATTTCCACCTATGGTCTGAGCAAAGAGGAAGCTCTCAAAGTTGCGGAATCTGTCAAGCCTGTTGAATAAATTAAAAATTCCTCACAAAAAATTAAAATCCTTTCAATGTGTGTAAGAAATCAGCTCCCTTTTGATGGGGAGCTGATTTCTTTGGAGGAAATAATTTAATTTTCAGGTTTGAGGTCGGTTAAATCAATGATGGCTCTTTGGTTTGGACTGATGCCGACTGAATTCAATTCCAAATAGATATGTCCGAACTTATCTTCATCCACGACATTCGCACAAGTCACATGAACAGACTGACCAGCTTCCATGCGTTTGATGTTATTTTTGGAAAGTTCGCTGTCTGCACTGATGCTGAAATGGTTGCCACCGTCCGAACAAAGTCCGTTTTCGTAGGTCTGATAAGAATAGAGCAGTGTACCGTCTTTTTCGGGGTAGATGAAGTTATTGTAATTTACATCCTCAACAGCAATATCTCCGGTATTGGTGAATGTGAGTTCAGTAATGACAACATACTGACGGACTTTTTCGGAAATGCCGTCAATGGTGCGAGTTGTCCAGATTTCGCCGTTTTCGTCCAGATATTCGCTAAATTCGGCAGGTCTTCCGATTTCGTCCGTGGTGATACCATCAAAGTTACTCTGTACTCTCACGCTGTCCACGCAGACGGTCAGGGGGGCGAAATGATTCAATTCGTCAATGGGCTTTTCGTAGTAGTCGACTGTTTCGCCAACTCTACAAAGATGGAGGTTTTCAATCTGGAAATATTTGTCATTGCTTGCCTTTACCTTTGCCCATGTTGGCATATCAATTTGTTCGGCTTCATCTGCTGGAGTTTCTTCTCCGCTTGCTTCGGCTTCGCCTAACAGGATTTCTTCATTTTCGAGAATGTCATATTCCGCAGGCTGTGGGGTCTGGATAGAAGCGTTGTTGTCGTCAGTGTATTGTTCATCTACTTCCACAATGGATGCGCCTTCCATCACCTGAATGACTTCCTCAGCGGTCAAACCATGGCAGAACAGTTGCACATAATATCTGTCATTCAGCTGTACAAATGCAACGCAGTCGTCACCGTCTTGGAAATCGGGGTTACAGGTGATAACTCCATGGTTTCCATTTTCGAGGGTGTGCGCATCACTCACAGGGAATTGACTGCTAGCATCTGCATAGAATTCTACATCTGTACCGTCCGCCATCCATAACAGCATGGGAGTAATATTGCGTGGGTCGTCTCTGTCGGAGCTGTGGATTTTTTCGGCATAAGGGCCATCATGCTGGTAGAACATTCTGTCCGGCAACCAGTCGAATGATAATTTATATCTGACATCTGTCCTCTCGACAAAATCGTCTTCAATTTCAGCAGGAACATTTTCTTCGTGCTGGGAAACTGCCGGAATAAAGTAAACGCTTTCCATCATGTTCATGGTTTCTGCATAGTCTAAGCCATTGCAGTAAACCTCTGCGCCCCAACCAGTATCACCAAATACAAGATAGGTATATGTTACGAAATTCTCAACGAGTTCGTCGTTTTCGTCCGTTGTTGCATAGGTGATTGCCTGAATCCCATTGGGAAGAGTTGATTCATCATAAAGGGAGAAAATGGAAAAATCAAGATTTTCTGTCAGTTGCTCAATAGCATCACTGCGGATAAACTGCACCGAAACAAAGTGGTTTTCATCTGCTTGCAAATAGGGGATTTCCACATGATAATTCTGGTTGTTATAAGCGCAAACTGTGATTCTTTGGGTAAGTTCCATATTTTCGGGAATATGATTAAATCCCATTTGATAATCAGGTTCTCTTGCTTCACCATTGAAATAAATGCTCGGAATCAGGCTTTTGATTTCGTCTTCCGTCAAGCCCTGAATCATGACTTCCACACCCCAGCCGTTGTTAAAATCCACATAAGCATAACAGAGACTTTCATCAATGTAATGTCCATCTTCATCAGGTTCACAGCAGAATGTGACAGAATAGCCGCTGTCAAGTGTATTGCTCTCTGTAACGTGCAATTTATAGCCGTCTGCAAGCTCTTCACTTGGGATGAGTGGGGCGATATTGACAAATCTTTCAGTATTTTCAGAGTTTGAAAGTTTCGGGATTTTGGAATAATAATTATAAGTAATATTGTTATTTTCGTCTGTATGTTGGATAATTGTTTCAGTTACATACATATCTTCGGGAATCCAGCTAAAACCGACTTCATAGGTGGGAATACTTTCTTCTTGGTCGATATTTTCGGCAACGGCTAAATTTTCACCATCTGCCAAAGATGCAGGGTTAATTTGTGAGGGCTGTTCGGGAGCTGTCAATCTGGATTGTGTCATATTGTGAATGGCAACCGGACTCACGGCAACCAGACAACAAGCGACAGCAATCGCCCAAAATCCAGCGTTAAAGCGTTTCTTTTCGGTTTTCATGTTGACCATCCTTTCTAATTCTCGGCGGTTACGGCGGTAGCGTTCGGAAAAGGGCGGTTCGGGTTTACTAGGGGAGAAAGCATCTTTTACAATTTTATCCCATTCGTGCTTGTTCATGAAATTCACTCCTTTGTCATGCGTTTTCTGGCACGTTCAAACCGTTTTCTGACGGTGCTTTCTTTCATATTGAGTTCGTGTGCAATCGCCCCGAACGGCATACCTTGTTCACAGTGCAATAGTACAATATTTTGGTCTGTCTCGTTCAGTCGGCTGAGGAGTTCGTTAATTTTCTCACGGAGAGAGGAACGCTTTTGACGTTCCTCGATTTCGTTTACAGGGTCGGGAACGTGGGAAAATTCCTCGTCAAAATCTGCCGGAATTTCACGGTTTCGGGAGTTTCGGCGGTATTGGTTGATGGAAACGGAACGGATGACTGCAATCATGTACTGTTTTGTTTCGGGGGAATCGGGCTGACCGATTTTATGAATATGCCTGATGATTTTGTAGAAAGCATCGGAAACGGCATCTTCTGCCTGTTCGTGCTGGTGGAGGATTGCAAGGGCGATATAATACAGGGGCTTTTCGTACAGCCTGTACAGCTCGGCTAATTTTTCACGGTCATTCAATTCAATTCCCCCTTTCACATAGTTTTAGAACGTTCTATTTATTATAACATATTCCATAGGCATTTTGTGACAGGGTTTCAAAAAAATTTCAGAAATTTTTTGCAACCCCTTGACAAAGCCGAAAAAATATGATAGAATAGTAATGTTGCTAGTGTAGCACAGTCGGTAGTGCAGCTCATTCGTAATGAGCAGGTCGCAAGTTCGAATCTTGTCACTAGCTTTATGGTGAAAGCCTGAAATAACCGCTTGATGGAATATCAGGCGGTTTTTGTCATAATGGGGGATAATCTGGTTATTATAAGTAAGGGTGTGTGAAATGATGATTCCGGTTTTGTACTTGGTGATTCCGTGCTATAATGAAGAAGCTGTTTTGCCGGAAACATCCAAAGAACTATTGCAGAAATATGAAACATTGATGCAGATGCAGAAAATTTCACCAGATAGCAAGATTGTATTCGTGAATGACGGCTCAAAAGATACCACTTGGCAATTGATACAGCAATACCACCATGATTACCCTGAAATTTTTTCGGGTATCTGCTTGGCACATAATAGCGGTCATCAAAATGCGATTCTTGCCGGAATGCTTACTGTCAAAAATTTATGTGATGCTGTTATCACTATGGATGCCGATTTGCAAGATGATATTGATACCATTGACAAAATGGTTGATGAATTTGCAAAAGGCTTTCAAGTGGTCTATGGGGTGCGCAGTGCAAGAAAGACAGATACCTTTTTCAAGCGTTGGACGGCGGAAAGCTTTTACAAGCTCATGCAAATGATGGGGGTCGAATTGGTATATAATCATGCAGATTTCCGCCTGATGAGTCAGAGAGTATTGCAGGAGCTGGCGAATTATCCCGAAATCAATTTATTTTTGCGGGGAATCGTGCCGACAATTGGCTTTTCAAGTACGATTGTTTACTATGAACGACATGAACGCTTTGCAGGAGAAAGCAAATACCCATTAAGGAAAATGCTCCATTTTGCCGGAGATGGGATAACCTCTTTCAGCGTGAAACCTCTGAAAATGATAATGAATATTGGCTTTATTATGGTAATATTGAGTATTATCATGTTTATCTGGGCATTTGTGGACAAGCTGAAAGGCAACACGGTTGCAGGCTGGTCAAGTACGGTATGTTCTATCTGGTTAGTGGGAGGAATGCAATTATTGTGCTTGGGGATTATCGGCGAATATATCGGGAAAATTTATGCAGAAGTCAAGCGCAGACCTCGTTATATTGTGGCGGAATTCCTCAACGACAACAAGAAAGAAGGAAAACAAGAATGAAGAAACGAACGTTGTTATTTTCATCAATGTTCCTGCTATTGGTGCATATTTTCATGTTAGCATTCGTTTACCGGAGAATGCCGGCTTTATTGGATTCGGATATGTCCAGTGAAATGGTGCTTGGAAAGTTATTGTCAGAGGAACACAGACCAATCACCAAATCATGGTATTATTCTACGGAAATTAGGGTACTGAATACACAACTGTTATATGCATTCTTTTTTCAATTTGTGAAAAGCTGGAAAGTGGTTAGGATTCTTGCAACGGCGGTATTGCATTTGATATTGACAGGGAGTGTGATTTACTGTTGCAATCAGGCAGGCTATCGAAAAGAATCCATTCTGATTGCGGTGATTTGCTTCATTCCACTGACACAGGATTATTATTACATCATGTTGATGGGGTGTTATTATGTGCCGTGCATATCGATTTCATTTCTGACATTGGGGCTTTGCATGGCATATGCCAAAAGCAGGAAAATTGAGGGGCTGTTAATTGTTGGAATATTGGCATTTCTGGCAGGATTAGGGGGAATCAGGCAGATTGTGATTTTGTATTTTCCGTTGCTGATTTGCTGTGTGGTGATGGGAGTAATGGAAATTCCAAAAAGTGGCTGGAAAGCCTATTACCAATCCGAAAAAATAGCAATGCAGTATGTTTCACTTGTGGGGTTATTGGCTTGTACAATGGGCTATCTTATCAATGCCAATATCTTTGCAAAGAATTTTTATTTTCAGCAATGGGATAAAATCGAGTATACGAATTTAGAGATACAGAGGGTTACAACCATATTGCATGATATGCTTGTAACATTAGGATACCACAGCGGTGAACTGAATTTCGAAAATACCATCTGGAATGGAATTAGTTTTTGCTTGGCGTTTCTTCTGGTAATGAGCGTGATACATGGACTTCATGCGAAGGGGAACAGACTTTTTTTGACGGTGTTCTTTTTATCAAATACGGCGGTATTGTTTTTGTTGTATGGCTTTACCAATATGGATTATACAGCGAGGTATAATTTTCCGGTGATGGTGTTTGGATTTCCGCTGATGGTGTTCGAATTACGAGAATTATCTTGTGGAAATGCCCCCAAATATACCAAACAGTCCATTTTTGCCGTTTCCATTGGAATGATAATGCTAAGCAGTGGCATGACCCTGCAAAGTCTGCGAGAATACAACAGAACACATTCCATTCCCATGGTGGCGGAATTCCTCAGTCACAATGATTATCATAATGGATATGCCACTTTTTGGCATGGAAATATTTTAACGGAGTTCACAAATGGCGAGGTGGAAGTCTACGCTTGGAAAACATCAGGAGAAGACGGAAAAGGAATCCAAAGTACTGCTTCTGTCAATGAATTGTTTCGGTGGTTACAAAAAACAAAGCATTTTTCAGAAAAGCCGAAAGGGAAGGTATTTATTCTTTTGACTCGAAATGAATTGAAATATTGTCGTTTCAATACTGACCTTGTGGGGGAGGATTTAGTTTATGCAGATGATGAATTTTTAATCTATGGCTATGAAAATTATGAGGTGATGCAAGAACACTTGCAGAAATCTATCACATAAAAAGGAGCTGTTACTATGAAATATCAAAATGCACCAGAAATTCAAAAGTTTCTACAGGATGCATTGCATGAAACAAAAAATTCCGGTGAAGTTTGTGATTTGCCAACATTTCAAGAATTTTGGGAAGAACATTATTCCGCAAAAAAAGAGCCATTCAGCGAACGTGCATTTTTGGAAGATACGGAAATTATGCTTTCCCATCATCAGCTTGACTATTATCAGGAGTTGACTTCTTACCGTTCAGGGCTTTCATTTATTGTGCGCCCCATCAAAAAAATCATCCGGAAACTGAATGCATTCTTATTTCTGCCTTTGGTTTATGCACAAAATAATACCAACCTCATGACAGCAAAATTATTCTTGCATTTGCGGAATTATGTGGGGGAAGATTATCAGGGGAGAAGGTTCACTGAACAACGTACACGGGAATTAGAACTCAAATTAGATACACAGCAACAAATTATTCAGGAATTGTCTGAGGAAGTGAGAATGTTAAAAGAACGGCTTGATAATTACGAGGGAGGTCAGGAATGAAAATTTACCAAATTGTGGATGTCCTGAATTTCGGGGATGCTATCGGAAATGATGTCATTGCAGTCAAACATGTGATTGAAGAAATGGGCTTGCAAACGGCGGTTTACTCCGAAAGTATTGCTAAAAAAGTCAAAGAGCCTAACTGCATGACTTTGGAAAAGTTTCCGAAATTGCATGAGGATGATGTTGTGATTTATCATATGGGAGATGGTTCGCCCATCAATGAGGCTGTCACGCATTTGCATTGCCGAAAGATTATGATTTATCATAATATTACACCCTATGAATTCTTTCACCTTGATAGCCTGATAGCGGCGGAAAGCTGTCGAAAGGGGCTGCATGATGTCAAAACCGTCATGAAAGGGAAATTCGATGCTTATATTGCAGATTCTGAATTTAATCGAAGCGACTTAATTAGGATGGGCTATCCGGAAGACAAAATTACTGTGATACCTGTGATTGTTCCTTTGGAAGATTATCAGCAAAAACCAGATACGGCAATGGTGGAAAAATTGTCTGACGGAATCACAAATATTGTTTTTGTGGGAAGGGTTGCACCCAATAAAAAACATGAGGATTTAATCCGCATTTTCGCTTACTATCAAAAGAATATCAATCCTGATTCACGGTTGATTCTTGTGGGCAGTTCCAATCCGGCGGGGATGTATTTCAAGGATTTGCAAGCGTATATTGAAGAATTGGATGTGGAGAATGTTATTTTTTCGGGACATATCAGCTTTGCAGAAATTCTGGCAATTTACCGGACGGCACATGTATTTTTATGCATGAGTGAACATGAAGGATTTTGTGTGCCGTTATTGGAAGCAATGACATTTGATGTTCCTATCATTGCTTATGATGCTTGTGCAGTACCAGAGACTTTGGGCGGTGCTGGGGTGGTGGTGGATTCCAAAAATCCGGTATTCCTCTCAAAAGTGATTGATGGCATTGTCACACGGGAAGAATTACGTTCACAAATCATTCAGGCACAAAGAGAACGACTGCAATATTTCGAATACCAACGAATCAAGACACAGTTTCAAGAGTTTCTGCAACATTTCATTGCATCCGTTCCCCCTGTTTCATCAGAACAATTGGAAAAGCCTACAAAAGATTTTTATGAGATTGTACAAAAAAATTCACGCAAACAATCCACTTTGAACTCAAAAAGGGAGGAATGAAATGGAACTTTTTAGAAAATGGGGATTGCAATTGAAGAAACATCAATTCTTATTCGAAGAATTGGTGAAACGTGATTTCAAGAAAAAATATAAGCGTACCATTTTAGGGATGCTTTGGAGTTTGCTCTCTCCTATGATGCAATTATTTATTATGAGCATTGTATTTACGCATTTTTTCGGGCAGGATAAGGCACATTATACAATTTATCTGTTTGCCGGAAACCTGACCTATTCATTTTTCCGTGATTCCACTTATGGGGGAATGAATTCTCTGATGTCGAATGCTGGGATTATCACCAAAATCAATTTACCCAAATATATGTTCTTGCTATCGAAAAATGTAGCATCTCTTATCAATTTTGGATTGACATTGATTATATTCATGATATTTGTGGCGGTGGATGGAATTGCATTTTCTTTCAAATTTTTGTTACTGCTTTATCCAATATTCTGGATGATAATATTTAATATTGGGTGTGGGTTTATTTTATCGGCACTATTTGTGATATTCAAGGATATACAATACTTGTATGATATATTCACATTGATGTTGATGTATCTTTCAGCGATTTTCTATTATACAGACACCTACCCCGAACACATTCAAAGGCTTTTTTATTTGAATCCCTTATATGTATATATTACCTACATCAGGGAAATTATTATTGATGGTATCATTCCGGATTTGATGGTGCATGGACTTTGTGCGCTTTATGCAATTTTGGCTTTGACTGTGGGAGCATTGATTTATAAGAAGTATAACTATAAATTCCTATACTATATGTAAGAGGTGGGAACATGGCGAAAATTATATTGAATCATGTATCAGTTTCGTATATTGTCGGGGATTTTTCGACAGTCGGCTTGAAAGATGTTATCATTCAGAAACTCAAAGGAACGTATACAGAAAAGGAGTTTACAGCGGTCAAAGATGTGAGCTTTGAACTGGAAGAAGGCGAATTATTGGGGATTATCGGCGCAAATGGTGCAGGGAAATCCACGCTTCTGAAAGTGATTTCCGGTATCATGCGCCCGACAGAGGGGAAAATGCAAGTGGATGGAAGTATTGCCTCTTTGCTGGAATTGGGGACAGGCTTTGACGGAGATTTGACCGTGAAAGAAAATACTTTTCTGCGTGGGGCAATGTTGGGATATACACGGGAATTTATGAATCAAACTTATCATGATATTATTTCTTTTGCAGAATTGGAAGAGTTTGAGGACAGGCTTTTTTCTCATTTGTCTTCCGGAATGAAGTCAAGGCTTGCTTTTTCCATTGCCTGCCTTGTCAATCCGGATATTCTCATATTGGATGAGGTTCTTTCTGTGGGTGATGGGGCATTTCGCAAGAAAAGTGAACAGAAAATGCTGGAAATCATTCACGGAGGAACAACAACGCTTCTTGTTTCTCATTCCTTGGAACAAATCCGCAGAATGGCTACTAAAGTACTTTGGTTAGACAAGGGCAATCAAATTGAATTTGGAGAAACAGAGGAAATCTGTAATGAATATGAAAATTTTTTAAATGGGAAATAATGTTCTGATACCATAAAATAAAGAAATATCGCCGTTTTTAAGCGTATATATCACTTTGCATAAATATTAACATTTTTTTTTTGTATAAATTGTTACTTGTGACTTTTCAAATAATATGGTATAATGAAAGTAAGTAGAGTTCTGTAAAAGGCAGAAAAATCTTTATGTAAGGGAGACCTGAAAGGAGAAAAGTTATGGATGAAAGATTACTGGTTACTTGTGATAGTGGTGTAGATATTGGGAGTGAGCTTGCCAAACAATATCAAATCAAGATTTTGCCGCTGAATGTAAAGCTCGGAAAACAGTATCTTCAGGACGGAATCAATGTTGGTTCACAGGATTTGTTTGATTACTATGAAAAAACAAAAGATATTGCTGTGACAAGTTCCCCCACGATTGACCAGACATTCCAATTTTTTACAAGAAATGTGTTTATGGGATATACGGTTATTCACTTTACCATCAGCGCAGACATATCAGAATCTTACAAGAATGCGATTTCTGCTGCGAATGACATTGGGCGGAATGTTCATGTAGTTGACACGAGAACCGCTTCTTCTGCTTCGGCATTGATTGTTTTGACCGCTGCAAGAATGGTGCAGGAAAATAAGCCCCTTGCGGAAATTCTCTCCACAGTACATAATTTAACTTCTAAAACGGCGGTAAGCGTTCTTGTGGATAAGATGGACTTTTTGTATGCTGGTGGTCGTTGTTCTGGTTTCCAGAGATTTGGTGCAAATTTGTTTGGAATTCATCCGTGTATTACTGTAAAGGATGGAAAGCTTGAACAGGAAAAAACTTATAGAGGGAAGCCCATTGATATTATCCCGAAATTTGTGGAAGATGCGCTTTCAAAAGGGACAATTGACAATCATTTCGCTTTTTTGACGCATACCGGAGTAAGTCAATCATTGCTTGATAAGGCGCATGCAGAGTTGGAAAAGCGTGGAAAATTTGATGAGATTTTCACAATTCGTACAGGTTGTACAATTTCTGCACATTTGGGGCCTAATACCGTTTGTGTGATGTTCCTTTTACGATAAGAATAAGAGAACGCCCTTTCAAGGCGTTCTTTTTTGTTTGACTAAGAAAATAATACTCATGATTCCGGTCAAGAATTCCGTGGTGGGATACGTCAGCCAGACCCCTAAAAGTCCCCATCTTGCTAATAAAAATGAAAGCGGTATCATGAGAATGATTCCCCTTAACATAGAAATGAGATTGCTTTGAATGGGCTTTTCACAGGATGCAAGAAAGCTTGCAATAATGATATTCATTCCCGCAAGTCCACAGCCAGTGAAATAAAGTCGTATTCCATTGATTGCCAATTCCTGTAGAGTGCTATTGTTTTCTTTGTTGAAAACCGATACAATAGCAGAAGCGAAAATGAATAAAAAGAGATAAATAAAAATAGATAGTACTATTTCTAAAAATAATGCGTGTTTTATGATTTTTATTACATTTTTGTGATTGTTTTTCCATGTTTCATAACTGACTAATGGTTGAATTCCTTGCGCAATTCCAGTATCAATTGAAATAATGACAAGAGAAATATTTGCAATGATTCCATAAGATGCAATTCCGGTATTCCCTGCAAGATGATATATCAATAAATTGAATACTATCATAATGATTCCGCCGGAAACTTCCGTGACAAATGATGCAGCACCAATCATTAAAATTCGTGTCATTTGGGGAATTTCCGGAAGCATCTTAACCAAATGAAATTGATTCTGCTTTTTGATGAAATATGGCGATATCACTGCAATACTAATGACAGGCGAAAGACAGGTTGCAATCACTGCGCCTTTCATTCCGCCATGTAATAAATAAATGAATCCATAATCTAAGATGATATTAGAGAAACTTCCTGTCAACATCGCAATCATTGTAATTTTTGGGTTTCCATCATTCCGTACAAAACAAATCAAAATCTGATTCAGCAGGAAAAACGGCGAACATAGCAATAAAATTTTTAGATAAATACTGCTCATTTCAAAAGTATTTTCGTCTGCTCTTAACAATATTACTATTTGATTAGTAAATAGAATACCGATTATTTCAAATAATAATGAAATGAATATTCCTAAATAGATAGTATTTGTAAAAATGCGTGAACCTTGCTCCAATTCGTGACAACTTTTCAAGATGGTATATTTCGCCCCTCCGCCCATGCCTAACATCAATCCAGCCCCAGAAATCAGACTGTAAACAGGGATTGCTAAATTCAAAGCCGCTAATCCGTTTTCGCCAAGCCACCCAGCGACAAAATAAGTATCTGCCAAAATATAGCACGAAAGCCCCAGCATCCCCAAAATGTTCATGGTGACATAGCGTGAAAATTCTTTCCTCATAATGCTCCTTTCCGCACAAAAAATGCCGTTCCTCTCCCTACTAAGACCTAAAGGGAAAAGGACGGCACTTCATGAAATCTATCCGGTGACAGAATTCTGCCTCATTCAATTGTAAATCAATCAGCTGACAAGTATGGGATACTCCGCTAATACCTTGATACCCTTTTGAGCAAGAGCCTTGACAGCGTTGTCAACGTCTGCCACATTCATAGCATTTGCCGTGATGAAAACAGTCTCTTCCTCTGTGGAAACGGTTCTCTCGTCCAGTTCGCCGAACACTTCGGACAATGTGGAAATATCGGCGGTTGTTGTCCGGAAATAACGCTTTGCAGAAAATACGCTGAAATCTTCAATGAAGTCTGTGGAATTGACATTTTCCCAAGTCTGTGAAGGAATGGTATGTTCCAGCTGAACTTCTTCAATCATATCGCCCAAAACTGCGCTTGCTGTCGGGAATTTACCAGCCCCACGACCATAGAACATCGCTTTGCTGATGCCGTCGCCACGAACCATCACGGCATTGTAAACGCCGTTCACTTGTGACAAAAGGTTATCTTCTTCGACAGCCATCGGCATGACAGTGGGTAAAATTTTCCCGTTTTCGAGTCTCTGCACCCTTGCAATGAGCTTGATAGTATAGCCCAATTGGTTGGAAAGTTCCACGTCTTTCAATTCCACCTCACGAATACCCTTTGTGTGAACGGATTCAGGATAAACATGCTTTCCAAATGCTAACGAGGACAGAATACAAATTTTTCTGCAAGCGTCATGACCTTCCACATCTGCGGTCGGGTCTTTTTCAGCATAGCCTTTTTCTTGTGCCAATGCAAGGGCTGTGGAAAAGTCCATATTCTCCTTAATCATCTTGTTGAGAATGAAATTTGTCGTACCATTGAGAATTCCAGCAATGGCGGAAAAATCATTTGCAGCAAGGCATTTATGCAATGGTCTGATAATCGGGATTGCACCGCCGACACTTGCCTCAAAGAAGAAATTGCAATTATGCTCTTTGGCGGTTTTCAGGAGAATATCACCCTTGGCAGCGACTAACTCTTTGTTAGAAGTTGCGACACTCTTTCCGGCTTCCAGACAGGACTTGACGAAAGTAAATGCCGGTTCTAATCCGCCCATGCATTCTGCAACGACTTTCACATCAGGGTCATTCAAAATGATATTGATGTCCTTGACGACTTTATTTCCATAAGGTCTGTCGGGGAAGTCTCTCAAATCCAGAATGTAAGCCATTTCCAGAGATTTACCACTTCTTTTTTCAATGAGTGCTTTGTTCTTTTCAAAAAGTTCTACCACACCAGAACCAACGACACCGCAACCCAATACCGCAAATTTTTCCATTGTAAAAATCCTCCTGATTCCAAGTCATTTATTCGCCTGACAATATTTTCATTGCAACAACACCCTCCACAGTCCGGAGCTTTTCGCCCAATTCCTGCGGATTTTGGAGTTCACCGCCCATTTTAATGGAAATGGTAACACCTGCCACCCCATCAATGGGAATGCTTTGGTTGACAGTCAGCACGTTTGCCGACTGTGCATACAGCATCTGCAACACGCTGGAAAGCACTCCGGCTTCGTCACGGAGTGTCAACTGCAAATTGATAATCCGCTGTGTCAACTTGTCCTCGTAGGAGAATACGCAATCTTTATACTTATAATATGCACTGCGGGAAATGCCAACCCGTTTACAGGCAGCAGCGGAACTTTTTTCCTCCTGAGAGGCAAGCAACCGTTTGACTTCCAGCACCTTGCTGATGACATCCGGCAATACAGATGCTTCCACCACAACGAGCCTTGAATGTTGTTTCATTACAATTCAAACCCCCTGATTCTTTCCTGAGCGACTAGAACACAACGTTCAAATCGTCCGTGTACAAAAAACAATTGTACTTGCATATTATACTATACCATGTTTTTGAGATTTTGTCAAGGCTTTTTCAGGCTTTTTTTCCGGAAAGAGAAATTATTTCTCTTTCCAGAGCGTTTCAAATTCGTCAATCAATTCACTGAACATGGCAACCGCACTGTCAAAAACATCAGTACCAGTCATATCAACTCCGGCAACTTTCAGGGAATCAATAGGGTTTTTCGTTGTGCCGAGTTTCAGGAATGCAAAGTAAGATTCTAAAGCCCCTTCTTCATGGTTGCGGATTCTCTTCACAATATGGCTAGCAGCTGTCAAGCCCACTGCATACTTATAGACATAAAAATTGTAATAGAAATGGGGAATTCTCATCCATTCACGAGCAATTTCTTCATCCAGAACGACTTCACCGCCGAAATACTTTTGATTCAGCTTGTAATATTCGTCACAAAGTAAATCAGCTGTGAGAATTTCACCGGATTCAGAAAGGGAATGTGTCAATTGTTCGAATTCTGCAAACATAACTTGACGATAGATTGTTGATTTGTATAATTCCAGCAGATTTTCCAGAATGGAGAGTTTTTCAAGGCGGTTATCTGTGTGTTCTAAGCGGTAATATGCCAGAATCAATTCATTGACAGTTGAGGGGACTTCTGCCACGAATATCCGATAATCTGCGTATTGCAGGGGATTATTCTTTCTCGTGAACCAGCTGTGCATGGAATGCCCCGATTCGTGCGCCAACGTTGACACATCATCATCCAAGCCCTGAAAATTCAGCAGGATATAGGGTGCAGTCGTTGCACATCCGCCGGAGAATGCCCCTCCGACTTTTCCCTCTTTGGGGTAAACATCCACCCATCTGTCCGTATAGCCTTGCCTTAAAATGTCAACATATTCCTGCCCGAAAATTGAAACAGCATTCAAGACCGTTTCAACGGCTTCATCATAGGTGAATTTCTTGTCATATTCCTTGATAAGTGGCTGATAAATGTCATAAATATGCAGTTCGTCAACCCCAAGCACTTCCTTTTTCAGGCGGTAATAGCGGAATAATACGTCTAAATGCCCTGAAATGTTGTCAATGATATTCTGGTAAATTTCCGGTGTCACATAGTCAGGGAACAAAGATGCCTGCAAAGCAGAATCATAATTTCTCACTTTTGCAGAAACTTTTTCGACTTCAATCTGTCCAGCATAGAGAGATGCAAAGGTATTGCGGAATTGTTCAAAGCCCTTGTAAAGGGTCTTGAATGCCAATTGACGGACTTCACGCTTTTGTGAACGCATATAGAGGGAATAATTGGTATTGGTCAATTCCACGGAATTACCATCTTCATCTGTGATATTTTCGAATTTCATGTCAGAAGTTGTCAAGGTTTCATAGGTATCTTCTGCGGTTGCCATTTGTTTGGAGAAAGATGCAATCAATTTTTCTTCTGCTTCTGTGAGGGTATGCGGTTTGTAGCGGAAGACATTTTTCAGCATAATGCCATATTCCGTTTCAAGGGCTGGAAAGTCTTTCAAGTAGGAGCTGAACTGCGTTTCATCCATTTTCAGGATGATGGTATCAAATGGCGCAACTGCACCAGAAAATTCCGTCAAGAGATTCTGTGCTTTTCCCATCAATTGGCGAGATTCATTGTTTTTGGTATTTTCGGAATAGCGCAAATGTGCATAAGTGTAAAGCTTTTCGACATCCGCAGAAAGCAACGTCAGATGTTTGCAGGCATTGTACAGATTTTCAGCGGAATCGGTCATAGTTTCCATGATTGGCGGAAAAGCCTTGACATTGGTTTCCGTTTCCTGATAAGCGTTTTCCCAATCGGAAACAGTCTGATAAATGGGTGTCAAGTCCCAGTTTGCGTTAATATCGTTCTGATGCATGGTAATCAATCCTTTCACTTAATAATTGCTTCTGTCCAATATTCTTCATTGTAAATATCGGTAAAGCGGTACATGATTTTAATTTGACCGTCTCCAACGTCTGTATTGCTGATAGTCATGTTATCAGTGACGGTCAATGGTTCGCCAAGATAATAGCTATCCTGATAGGTCTGGTCATAGGTGTAATAGTCGCAGATAAATTCAAGGGTATCGCCTGTTTCGAGTTCAGTCAGGCTTTTTGCGACGGTATCGGTTTCATTGTTGATATAGTCAGTTGTTGCGCCGGCAATATAGCCGTTTGGATTTTCGTTATCAAAGGTTAAAATAAGGTTGACTCTTTCACCGTTGAGCATTGCCGGAACATAGCCGGAAATGGTATAATCATCACCATTTTCAGTGGTATCTGTATGATAGTATGCCACGACTTGCCCATTGATAGACAGCCAATTTCTGTCAGTATCGGCAACAAGTTTCCCGTCATCATCAAAACTGTAGATATTGTCTGTCCCTAAATCAACATAGCCTGTGCCGTCATCATAAAACATGTTCAAGTCAAGCTGATTGACAAGCTTCCATTGGGATTCAGGGAGGGTCATTTGATAGGTGTCTCCATCTGTTTCCCATACCAGATTAGAGGTATCAAAATAATTCATGGAAACATAATCAGTGGCTTGTTCGTCGGAAATTCCGGAATCTTGCATGAAGTCAATATTGCTCTTGTCCAATCCGTCAATGCTTTTACCAGAGGAGAGGAACGCTCCGAGGAGCTGACCCACCATATCTGCCCCGCCTTCTGAACCTAAGACACTCCCTGCCATATCGAACAGTGAACCCACTGGCGAACCTGTACCGCCTGCGCTGACCTGTCCGGTGGTTTCGAGTTTTGCGAATTGGCGGATACAATTGGAGTAATCACTGTCCATTCCGATTTGTTGGTAAGTCGCACAAGCATTATCAACGTAAGAAGTGCGCTTATAAGGGAAGAATATCGAAACACCATAAGCATTTGTCATATTGGAAGAAGTGCGGTTATATTTTACAGCGGATTTCAAGGCACTGGCAAGGGCTTTGCCTTCGGATGTGCCGACATTTTCCGCAAAGTTGACTAAATCAATCTGGTCAATTTTAGAACTTTGTGCAAATTCTCTGGTGGAATTTCTTGCACTGGAAATGGATTGATAGTCATTTGCTGAAATTTTACTGCTGATAGATTTTGAGAATGCAGAAAGTTGATTGGGGATAGTATTGGAAAATTCCGCTAAGTCAATGACAGAAAGTGTGGTCTTTTGTCCGGCGCATCTTCTGGCGCATTCGTTGACAAATTCATCAGCAATATTCTTGCCAATGTCAAGGGTTGACATAGATGGATTTTGTGCCAATTGATTGAGCCAATTGGTATAGTACCAACCAATTCCGGGTTCTGTTTCTTCGGAAGCTATCAGGTAATCCGCATAATCATTGAGCATGAGTGCCGTTTCTGCGGTTGCCATCAGACAAGCATCAAAGCCAATAAAATCAAACGTTACACCGCTATTTTGTAAGGCGGTACGAATTCCGGCTAAATTCATTGAACCGGAAGACTTATATTTTTCGTCATAGCCATAGCCACTCACAGAACCTCCGCCATGGTCCCATAATACCAATTCATAACGGTTGGCAGGAAAATTGGTATTACAATATTGAATGAATTTCGTGAGGGTTGCAGGGTCTGTCATGGGTTTTGCGCCGTCATCCTTGATAAGAGGCTTTAAACCGCCGGACTGTACTTGATAAATCTGATTGACGCTGTTACTGATTCCGCTTGTTTTCCAGCCCGAACAACCGCCAGTATAGACGATAATATTGACATTGCTCCCAAGTTTGGAATTTGCCATTTCCTGCAAGTCGGAAGAAGCCATTCCACTTCTGGATTCCAAATCCGTACCGCACATATAGACCATCATGGTAATGGTATCTTGATTACCGCCGATAATATTGGTTCTCTTTGCTCGTGAACCAGTTGCAACGGTATTATCAACATTTCCGCCACCAGCAGAAGAGCCACCACTGGAATTTCCCAAATTGAAGCCGGAGGGAGTATTCCCACTGTTTTGACTGCCTGTATTGTAGGAGCTGTTGTTACCAGTTTCAGGAGTAGAACCAAGCAAGCCCCCAAGACCGCCGTTTCCCATCAGGGAAAATAGCAGTATCAGTATCAGTCCAAGACCACCACCGCCAAAAGTTGCGGCACGTTTCATCCCACCACCATTAGAAGGGCGACCGCCTGAACCGTTTCCAACCTGTCCAGTTCCTAAGCCGTCACCTCTGCGATGCACGCCACTTCCGCCGGAGGTGACATTCTTTTGTCTGGAGCGTGGTCTATTGTTATTATTATCCATGATATACCTCCATAAAATAAAATTAAGAGTAAGGTTATTTATATTTTACACGATTTCGCTTAAAAAGTCAAGTATGATAAAAGGGGTATGGGGGAAAATTGCCCTCTTAGTGCGAATTGCGTTAGATTTTGGCAATTCGTGCTAAGACTACAAAGGGCAATTGTCCCACATTTAGATGAAAAATATAAATGTTCAAGAAAAGTTCATAAAATGTTTACAAAATTACCCGCAATTTTTTGATGTTCAACCGTTATAGTAATTGAAGGGAGGTTTCAATAAAATTATCCATGGATATAAAAGACCAGTACAAAAAAGTTTTTCAGTACTGTTACAGCCGAATTGCTGACCGTGATACTGCGGAAGATATTACTCAAGAAACCTTCCTTCGGTTTTTGGAACATCCCGAGTATCAGAAAAGTGGTAATGAAATACAGTACTTATACACCATTGCAAGGAATCTCTGTATTGACGAATACAGAAAAGTTCCTGTAGAAACCCTTTCAGATGAAGCTGAAAACATTCCCGAACAGTCCGCAGGAGAAAGAGGTTGGATAGATAGTATCGTTTTGAGAAAGATTCTTGACGGATTGCCGAAAGAAGAAAGGGAAATTATCATTCTGCGATATGTTTCAGAACTTTCAGTGTCGGAAATTGCCGGAATTTATCAAACATCATGGTTTACCATGAATCGCAGAATCAAGCGCATTTTAGAGAAGTTGCGCAAATTATTTGAAGAGGAGGGTTTGGAATGAGCAGAAATTTTAACAACGCTCTGCATGGGTTAAAAAATACTTTCCCCACTCCGAACCCGAAAAGAGAAGAGGAATTCCTTCAAAGTCTGCCCGAAATTGGACGGAAGGAAGAGAGAAAGTTTTTGCCTATGCTACATATGGGGAGAAAGCCCATGTGGTATGCTGTTCCAGCAATCGTCACTGCTGCACTGGTGATGACTGTTGGCATCAAAACATATCAGGAATTTGACCAGAGTAAACTTCCTATGGATGTTGTTTCTCCCACAGTTGCTGCTACGGAAACAATCGCCACAACACTGGAAACATTCAGTAAGGAAACTGACAATATAGAAAGCTCACAAATAATTGATTATCAGGATGAAATGGAAGTGCCGACAGAAGAAAATTTGCCTGCACCGACTGAAATTTCTCCCCCAGGGGAGGGGACTGCATCAGAATCCAAGAAAATCTTGCAGTCTTCCATTGAACCAGCCTCAACAGAAAGGGGTAGTACTGTTGGGGCGGTTCATACGACTGCACCAAATCAAAACCGTTCCACCACAAAGGAACGTATCAATACTACTGCGGTTAAAGGGAATTCAATTATCAATGCTTCTACAACAGCTCGTATTGTTCATGAAACAACTGTACCCAAATTACAGCATTCCACCCAAATCACTGTACCATCAACAATGGACGTGATTTCAGTTGATGAATCGACCACCAAACAACCCATTGCCACTACTAAGGCTACTGCTACTACCAAACAACCCATTGCCACTACTAAGGCTACTGCTACCACCAAACAGCCTGTTGCCACTACGAAACCACCAGCCACCACCAAACAAACCGTTGCCACCACTAAGGCAACTGCTACTACTAAACAACCTGTTGCCACTACGAAACCACCAGCCACCACCAAACAACCCATTGCCACTACTAAGGCAACTGCTACCACCAAACAACCCATTGCCACTACTAAGGCAACTGCTACCACCAAACAAACTGTTGCCACTACGAAACCACCAGCCACCACCAAACAACCTGTTGCCACCACTAAGGCAACTGCTACCACCAAACAACCCATTGCCACTACGAAACCACCAGCAGCAACAACCGTGGTAGAGCTAACAGAACCCCCAACAGACGCAGTAGAAACATATGAAGAACCAACAGAAATGCCAACAGACTCCCCAACAGAAGCAACAGAGTTACCAACAGAATCCCCAACAGACGATGTTGGAGAAATGCCCACTGAACCAGCTACACCAGTTGAGCCGTCTGTAGAATGGTGGTTGACAGATTATTATACTCCCTATGATACGATTGTGAATCCAGAAGTACAACCCAATGCACTTGCAGAAACGGAAAGTTTAGAGGCTTTGAAATTATTGTCCTCAGATATTCTGACGGCGGAAGTTCTCAATGTGAAATATTTTTTCGGTTATGGGGATATGACAAATCCTTATACAGAAGTGACATTAAAGGTAATGACTCCAATCAAAGGCGATTGTCAGAAGGGGGAAATCATCACATTGTATGAGTATGGGGGATATATACCCTTGGGCGCATATTTGAACTATTATTCTCGTTCTGAAACGGAGTTTGAAGAATACAAGGATATGCAATCAGAAGTGAGCGTGGATATGCGCCAGCCTTATGCAAGTGAAGTGGGGGATAGATACCTTTATTTTCTGAACAATCGAAATTTTCTTAAAATCAATTCTTTGTGGTATGTTGCATCCAATGCAGATAAGTTTTCGATTTCGGATTCTTCCCATGATGTATATGTAAGTGTGGATGGAAGAATCAAAATCACGTTGGAGGATTTGACAGGATAGAAAATGATATAGTGAATACAGGCGGATGTATCCAAAAAATACATCTGCCTGAAATTTTTACATAAAATTGCTTGCATTTTTGGGAAGAATATGGTATAATTGTGATAATATCTTTTTTTTGAGGAGGAAAAACTATGAAATTATGGAAACAAGTACTTAGTGGGATTGTATGCCTTACCATGCTTGCAACAGGAACAGCTCTTTCTGCTTTTGCGGATGATTCCTCGGATGAGTGGGGAACAGGCGGTTATATTGGTGATTTGAACCGTGACAATATTTTGAGTGTTGCTGATATTATCATTTTACAGAAGTATTTGCATGGACAAGGGGTGCTTGGTAGTGAGGTCATTGCCTATCATGCGGATATTAACGAAGATGAAAAAATTAACATCATTGATTTGGCAATGCTGAAACAACGTGTTATCAATCAAGATTATTGGTATTGGGGCGATGACCCAGCAGAGTCACAGGTAGGTACGCAACCGGATTTAGAGGAGTTTATTTCTGCGCCTATCTATCCGCAGTATAATTCCATGCCTTCACAGGGTACAGTGAATGTTGTTTTCTTCTATGTGGATTTTCCGGACTGTCCATATGAATATGAGCCTTCTTTGGATGATTTAAGTTATTATATATTTGGCAGTTCTGAAAGTGATGACCCATTTGATACTATGCATAGCTTTTATGAACGTTCCTCTAAGGGTGCATTGAATTTACAAGGGCGAGTATTCCGCTATACAACAAAGGAAAATAAATCCGCTTATGAAAATTATGCAACATGGGATAGTACTTACAAAGATAAAGAAAAACTGATTCAGGAATGTATGAATGCTTTCAAGGATTCTTTGGATTTCAGCCAATTTGATGCAGACGATGATAATTTGATTGATGCTGTTGTCATTTCTGTTCCGGAAAGTGCCGGAGATGATTATTGGTGGTGTGAAGCAGGCCCTAGTAATGGATATGCTGTCGATGGGGTAAGAGTTGGAGATGTGGTGACAGGCAATGCAGAAGTAAAAGAACAAAGTCACTCTAATTTCGTGGGGAGTTATTTGCACGAAGTAGGGCATTGTATGGGCTTACCTGATTATTATTTGTACCACAGCAGTGACGATGATGAGGGATTCCATGGCAGTGCCGGAACAGAACTCATGGATACAGATGCGCATTCCGATTTTGGTTGTTTCTCAAAGTTGATGTTTGGTTGGTACAAAACAAATCAGGTACAAGTATTTGACCCCAATCAGGGCGAACAACAGACCTTTGTCTTGAATAATGCGCAGACTAGTGAAGGAAATTGCCTGATTTTGCCTTATGGGGAATGGAATGGGAATTACTTCTCGGAATACATGATAATGGAATATATTACCCCTGATGGAAATAATAGCGACATCAATCAGAATCCGAATTTCAATTTCTTCTGTGAAGTCGGTAATGGTATCCGTATTTACCATGTGAGAGCAGATATGTCACCTAGTACAGGCACAGCACGTTCCTTTGTTTATGATGGAATTGGAACTTATCACAACAGTACACAAAGTGATGATGGTATCCGTGTGTTACGCCTTGCCAATGATGCAGAAGGTGGTAATGTCTTCCAAACAGGAGATGTAGTCAATGGGAATATTTCGGGCTTTCATTGGTATGATACAGCTGGTAATGAATCTATTGAAACAGGCTATGAAATTACTGTCGGCGATTTGGTTGACGGTCAATATACTGTCACAGTTACCAAAAAATAAAGTTATCATATTTAATTGATTATCAGTGAAAGGAGAAATTTTCATCATGCTTTATTATGACATTGGGCTGAATTTATTTTGCAGGCAATTCCACAACCCTGAACATATCTTACAGGAAGCAGAGGAAAACGGCGTTTGTTGCATTCTGACAGGTTCGGACATGAAGGAAAATGAAAAGGTCAATGCTTTCATTCCAAATCATGATGTCTATGGTACTTGTGGGATTCATCCTCATAATGCGGACAGTGCCACACAGGCTGATTTCGTCCGTATGAAAGAAATTCACCAAAACAACCCGAAAATTGTTGCAGTAGGGGAATGCGGGCTTGATTATGACAGAATGTTTTCCACAAAGGAAAATCAGATTCGTTGTTTAGAGAAACATATTGTGATGGCGGAAGAACTTGACAAGCCTATGTTCTTACATGAACGCAGTGCATCAGAGGACTTTATCAAGCGTTTCAAGAAACATCCCGAAATCTGCAAAAAATCCGTTGTGCATTGCTTTACAGGCGACAGGAAGACCCTTGAAGCCTACCTTGAAATGGGTTTCTTCATTGGTATCACTGGCTGGATTTGTGACGACAGAAGGGCAGGGGACTTGCGAGAGGCTGTCAAGGTGCTACCTCTGGAAAGGGTACTGCTGGAAACAGATGCGCCCTATCTCACCCCGAAAAATGTCAATGGATTGTCAAGAGTGAATGTTCCGCAGAATATCCGCTATGTGGCGGAGGAGCTGGCAAAACATATGCACGTTTCTGTTGAGGAGCTGACCGCCCACGCAAAGGACAATACAGAAACTTTGTTCCAGTTGCAAGCCATTTCAGGGGAGAACTCATCATGTTAAAGGTCACAATTGAAAACGGTGATTTTGTCATGAAGGGAACATTTGATTTTGGGTATATCGGGACTTTTCGGGATTCTCAAATTGAAATTGGTGACGATTTGGAAGAAGTCAGAGATTGGGAGATTGTGACAGATTCCCTTGATGCAGTCAATTGTTCAGATGAGGAAATCGCTGTATTTCTGACCAATTATCTGAATGGCTTTGAAGCCAAAATTCAGCAGAATCTGAAACAAGTCAATGACAATTTTCTGCTTAGGGTATTTGAAGATATGGAATCTTGTGGCTGTGAGTTTTGGGAATGTGATGCGCTTATTATTCCAGAGAAAATGCCGGCTCATCCAGAAAATGAAATTTATTCGCCAAATTGGGACAGGATAACAAGGCTTGAAACGGCATATAGAGACATGCCAAATGATGGAAGTCTTTTGAAACCAGATGTTGAAGCACAATTGAGAAAGGGCTTTCCGATGTTCAATTTTGACAGGTTTATCAAGGGGATTATCCCTGAATCCGTTTGCTTGACAGATGGATATATTGCATTTCAGTGTTCAGATAATTTCGGGAAATTGATTTTATGTGCCGGCTATGATGAATTAGACGAACAGCTCACTTTCACGGATTGGCATAATTTTTGAAGGAGAAACATATAATAAAAAAGCTGTCGGAATCCAACCCGACAGCTTTTTTGTGTTAGTTTGTGTTAATCTTCACCAGCAGAAACGTCAATAGGTCCATTCTCCTCAATGACATTGAGCGTAATTCCACACCATGCACATTGACTGGAGGCTTCACCATTCCAACAAGTGAGCTTATGGCAGGCTTCACATTTGACATTTGCGGTCGCTCCACAAGTCGGGCAGCCCCTGAAATCAGGCGCAGAATAGAGGTCGGCGGAAATAGTAGTTTTGTCAAAGCCTTCGGATTCTGCACGTTTTTCATCAATGGGGTAGGAATACTTCATAGACCAGCTATTCTGGTCAATTTGTTCAATGGTAATCCCATATAATGCTTTACTCTGTTTACACCTTGCAAGAAGTACCCTTGCAACGATTTTTTCACTCATATTGAATTCTTCCTTTCCAAACTGTTTGTATGATTTTCAGGAATGCTTTCCGTTTCTTCCATGGGGGTATCTGAATGTTTTTCAGAAGGGGTTTGATGGGGAGATAATTCAGAAGAAAGGGAATGAATCATATCTTGAATTTCAATTTCCTGAACGCTGATTTGTTCAATGAGCTGATGCATTTCTTCATCTGCCTGTTGCCGTTTGGCTTTTAATTCGTAATAGCGTTGTTCTTTGATACGAACATCCTCTTCCAGTTGTCGGACTTTCTCAATCAAAGTAGCTTCATTCTGGACGCAGATTTTCTCCTGATGATTCTGGTCTTGATAGCGTTTGGCTTTGACTTCAAGGGAATGAATGGTATCAGAGGTCTTTTGTAGTTCATATCGAAGGGACTGCTCTTTTTTATGATAATGTTGTAGTTCGTCTGCGATTTTATGGGGGTCATGGTAGTGAGTACCTTTGCGGATGGCTTCCATTTGCATGGATAATAGTGCATCATGAATCATTTTCAATTCATGTTTCAGGCGGTTCAATTCCTGTTCAGAATGGAGCTGTTCTGTTTGCGCTCTGTCCCAGCTTTTCCTTGCTGCTTCTAGGCTGTAATCACTGACACCACCGGAAGTATCTGTCAAGTAATTGAGACGTATTCGGAGTTTTCCGCATTCATGCATTTTTTTCATGATTTCTTTGAAACGAATCAATTCTTTCAAATCGTAGATACCAGAAATTGACATATCATCCTTACTGCCTTTTTCGCTGATGGCAGCAAGGCTACTTTGTAGGGTATCTTTGTAGGATTCACCATTTTCGGCGAAATTGATACAGATACCACGATAGAAATTATACAGCATTTCTCCAACTCCAAAGGAGTCGTCAATTCCGTCAGATGCAACAAATACTGCCATTGGTTCACGAGCAAAGAAATGCACACGGCATCCAGTATTATCATTTGAAAGTGAACCGGTGGTATTTGCCATATTATGGGGGTCATTGGGAATAGGCTGGTCACAGCTTCCATCAGGGTAGAACGCTGTACAAGTTCCATCACCGATATGAACCCCCAATGTGTACCCCCGAAAACAGGCGATGGCAATCAGGGTACAGCCGTAAGCCTTCCGGACGTTCTGCCCTAGTCGATAATAGGAAAGGTAATCCAACATTTTTTGTTTGGCACGGGAATCGATTTCTTTGGAGATATTTTTTTCAAGGGTATCGAGTTCTTCTTCTGTGAAAGGATGTTTTATATAATCATCAATGACAAGGAAATCCCACTTTTCCTTGATTTTCTTTTTCAGGAGCAATTGATTTTTCAGGCTTTCCACATTGGTTGCATGGGCAATGAATTCTTTGAGAATATCAACGGCGGCTTCAATTGCCAGTTCTGAGCCATGGTCACTGCGGAAATATTGAGGGCTTCCATGACCATCTGAAATGATTGCAAGTGCGTAATCGTCACAAACTTCCGAATAGGAATGGTCTTGTTTGGGGAGATTGTTCACAACATGAGAATAACCCCGTTCATCCACATTGAAAACTTTATATGTACGCATAATACGTCACCTTTAATCCCAATCATCATCCATGGGAACATTGATACTCTCTGAAAGAATTTCATTCGAGGCGATTTCATTGTGAATGACGGATTTAATGGCTTCGGTATTGGGAGTATAGGCACTTGGTTCAATATTGGTATCTGCTGAACCAGAGGAGCTGACTGTGACAGAACCTTTCACAACTGCGGTCAAAATTGCCTGTAATGCTGCGGAATTATAAGCCGTAAATACCATTTCCATATCTCCGGTAAAGTTTCGACAAAGTTCCTGATTTGCACCTTCACCAATGGCAATTGCAATTTTATATGAGCCAAGATAATATTTATTGCTTTGCAGTTCCGTTGCACCCTCAATTCCAGAAATGGTATTGGCATCATTGGCGTAGCCATCTGTCAAGAGGATTAAAACAGGGGGAGTAATGGTTTTCCCCGCTGCAAAGTTGAAAAATCCCCTTGTGCCGGAAAGTTTGCTTTTCAATTCCCGACACGCTGTATTAAAGTAGGTTAAGCCATCAACTGTCAAATCACTCCAATAACCATCACAGGGAATCAGCCCATCCTCACCAGTTTCCCATGTGCAGTTTGTTCCAAAGCTCAATACTGCAAAACGGAGTTCAGCGTCAGAACTATTGAAATCGGATAAATCACGCATGATTTCTTCCATTGCAGAATTGACAGTTCCTATTTTTGTACCTGCCATACTACTGGAAACATCAATCATAAAAAAGATAGGTGTAATTTTTCGTCCGTCAATTTCATGTGCTTTATAGACATCTGATGAAATCATACCGCCTTTCGGCATTTCGTCCCACGGCATTGTATACCAGTCCTCCTTAATCCCATGATTCGTCTTCATTGTTATTTTCCTCCGGATTTAATTGGTTCATTTCATTTTGTACAGTCTGAATCAGTGTAGCGGAATCTGGTGTTACGGGGTCAGGGTTGGGAGCATCTGCAACCCCTGCGGAGCTGACTGTGACTGAACCTTTGACAACGGCATCAATCATCACTTTCAGTGCATTGGCATTATAAGCCGTAAATACTAATTCCTTATCACCTGTAAAATTTTCACAAAGTCTTTGGTTGGCATCATTTCCAATTGCAATTGCAATTTTATAAGAGCCACGGAAATACTTATTCTCCCTTAATTTTGAAAGCCCTTCATTGCCGTCTCTGTCGCCGTCATTTGCATAGCCATCTGTCATTAAAATCAAAATGGGCGGTGTGATGGTACGTCTCGCAGCAAATTTGAAAAAACCATGATTGCCGGAAAGTTTATCTTTGAGTTCCCGACAAGCAGAATTGAAATAGGTGAATCCATCCGCTGTCAAGGTATTCCATGAACCATCACAGGGGATTAAACCACTCTCACCAGTCACCCATTGCACACCAGTCCCGAAACTCAATACTGCAAATCTCAATTCCGAATCAGAACTTTCAATATTTTTCAGGTCGTTCATGATTTCTTCCATTGCGGAATTGACCGTTCCGATTTTGACTCCTTCCATACTGCCGGAAACGTCAATCAAAAAGAAAATGGGTGTAATCTTTCTTGCCACTGGTTCAGTACGGAAACTTTGCAACATTCCGCCATCCGGCATATCTAATTCAATCGGGGAATTTTCTTCTTCCTCAGGGGAAAAGATTTCTGTATCCGTATCTTTGCGCAGACTGACTTTTTCCGATTCTGGGGGGATTTTGTCAGAAGGTTCGCTGATGGGTTCAGCAGGGAAAAGTTCAACGGCATTGTCTTCCATTGGTTGTGATTCATTTTCATTGGGGGTCAATTTGATTGGCATGAAAAAACCTCCTTTTACATATGGACTGTCACATCTCGATTACCAATCCGAATGGTCATACCATTGCGGAGTTTTACGGTTTGCTTCGGGGGACAAGTATAAGTTACGTCATCCATTGTATATGTCCAGTTTGCTTTTGAGATATTTGTTAAACCAGCTGAACCTTCACTGATTTTGGTTCGTACCATTCCCACAGGCTGGGAGACAAATTGCTCTGTTGTGGAAAAGTCGTCAAGATGTTCACGGAAAATGCATACATCTTTGACAAGGGGAATTTTATAGCCGTGAGAACCATTGACACCATTGACTTTCAGCATTCCCAATACTGGGTACTGTCTGCCACAACACTTACAAGTTGGTGGGTCAGAATCTAAAAACGTTTCCTGTTCACAAAGGGGACACTTGAAAAAGTAGGTACGGAATTGCAACAAAGCCCGACACCATTCAATTTCAAGGGGGTATTTGGATTCATTTTGAAGCATTGCCTCTTGACTGAATGTCCTTGTGAAAAGCTGTTTCATGGTATTGGTCATTAAGGGCCAACGGAGATAGAAATTCCGGTGAATTTCTCGGTTAGGCCCATTGGAATGGTCAACAGGGTCAGCAATGAATAAGGGTTCTTTCCCATAATGCTTTTGCAGATAGTAGTCATTCATTTCAGGCACGCTCAAAGCTTTCACACCTTCTAATGGATGACAGCGAATGAACAACAAAAACAAACATACTGCCAAAGAAAACCGGTCTGTTAAGCGGTTCGGTTTCCCTCCCATGACCACAGAAGGGGACATATAACGAGCTTTTCCGGCGATTCCGGAAGGATTGTCCTCAGGGGATACATTGTCATTGTCACAGATTAACACATCACCATCACGCAGACGAATGAAGAAGTTTCCATTATTCAAGTCTTGGTAAGCATAGCCTTTTCTATGGAGTAACCGGAATGCAGAAACAATATTCAAGGCACAATTTGCCATTGCATAGAATGAAGAAAGCTCACACTTGGCAAGTAAAATATCATCAAAATTTACATATTCCGGTGGTTTTAAGGGCATAATATACCCAAATGTGTTATTGATGGGAACAGTCAAATCTTCGGGCCAGATGAATTTATCTGAAAGTGCGCCGACTTTGATTTCTTCACGGATATTGTCATGAAACCAATCCAATTTTTTGACCGCTTCGGGTTTATAAAGTTTCAATGCTCTTGGCTGTCCTTTGTAGGTCACTTTATAGACATACCCCTGACCGCCTTCTGCAATGAAGGAATCAATTGTAAGACTTTCACCGCTTTCGGTACTAATGACTGTACCTGTTTTCAGCTCCGCCATTTTCATCACCTCAAAAATTGATTTTGCCTGAAATTTGTTTCAGGTTTGTTATAGCAGTATTACTGCCATTTTATCACTCCTTCTCATTATAACATAAAGCTGGGAAAAAAGCAAGTCTATTTCTGATAATTTCCACAAAAAATCCAAAGGCACAGAATTTTTTTTCCTTTTCTGTGCCTTTTGGGTTAAATTTGTTCGATTTCGGAGCGGTATCTCCGTTTGTAGGCTTCTTTTTTTGCATCCACCCAGTTTTCAAGCCATCTGTAACCTTTCCAGAGGAAGAACAAAAATGTGAATACTGGTAATATCAGAAACAGGATTTCGAATGCCAATAGTATGGCTAAATCAAAATCGATAATTCTAGCACTATTTTCCCAATGAGGATAGAGAATGCCATTTTCTGCAATTAACATGGAATGTAATTTTTTGAGATTGTTCCAGCGGTGAGAAAGGGAAGTTCTTCCAGTATTTTCCAGAATGACGATATTTTCACGCTCATCTAATGCGGTTTTCATGCGTTCCATTGCGAAATTCCGAACGGGATTCGGCAGAACTGCTTCATAGCAGGTGAATGCAATTTCAGTGTTTTTGCTGGTGGTATCTTCCTTAGTAGGAGCTGTTGAAAAGCCTGATTGTAATTTGTTAGCAAGTTCAGCAGAAATATACATTCTTGGGGTTTCGCCATAGGAGATTTTAGAGGCATACTGCTTATCTGGTTCTACCACACCGCAGATGGTGAATTTTTGTCCATTGATGGCAATTTCCATGCCGTCAACATCCGATGAGCCGAACGTTTTCCATGCTAAATTGGTATCAATGATAACCCTGTCTTGCATCAAGTCCGTAGGGGTAAAGTAACACCCACATTGTAAATGAAATGGATGAATTGCAAAGAAATCACCATCGACAGCGGTGACTTGTGCAGTGACAATTTCTGAACAAGTTCCGGTCATTTTCATTTTTCCGATGTCAGTACTCCATGCATCATACCAGAGTCTTACATCTTTGGAAGGGGCTTTTAAGGAATCAGAGGTTAATTTTTCATTGATGGTTGTCTGTAAGTCTGCAATATCACTTTTAGAAAAGCTTGATTTATCGCTGAGGAATACACTGATTTGTGAATAGTCGCCGTCTTGTGACCAGCGTTCAGCGGCTTGTTGGTTGTAAAGCTTTTTGGAAACACTTCCGGCATAGATTGCAAGAATGCCAAATATCAGCCCTGAAATCACGGCACATAGCAATAATTTCAGCTTTTTATTCAGGGGCTTCATTGATTTTCCTCCCTGCGTACTTGGTCGCCGGCATTGATGGGAGTTTCCGAAGCGGTAACGACAAAATCAGAGGTGGTAAGTTCTCCCTCTACGGCACTGTTGGTATCATCCGACGAAAGAACCGTGACATTGGAACGAGTAACATAATAACGATTTCCCAGAGGGGTATTTTTGGATTGCATCACAAGGACAAATTTTCCGTTTTTATCCTCACGAATTGCACTGTTCGGGACAATACAATCATAATTTTGGCTTGAACATGGGATAGACAGTGCCAGCATTTCACCATTGGAAACATCTTTTCCAGTAATTTCAAATATCAGAATTCGGTTGCCACTAGCGGGATTTTCTGTGTCATTTTTGGAGCTGAGTAATTTTGCGGAAATGTCGCCATAATGATTATTGGTGATTTCTGCAAGTGTTCCAATTTTTACCTTTTTCGCCTGTTCAGATGTGACAGAGAATTTCACAATGAATCCCGAATCTGTCAAAGTAATGGTTGCAAGGGAAGAACCATCTGTGACTTCTTCTCCAGCGGAAAAATTAACAACACTCACAATCCCATTACTTTTGCTGGTGATGGTTTGTGTTCCGGCATTTGTTTTCATTTTTTCGAGTTTTTCTTTTTGGCGGTTGATGGAATTCAATTGACTTTGCAAATCGAGGGCATTTCCTCTGGATGTGATATTATCCTCTTGTTTGGTTTTATTCAGGGCAATGATAAGACCTTGCAAGGTACTTTGTTGTTGCTGAACTGCTTCTTCAAGGCTGGAAATGTCTGTATAGGAATCACTTGAACCATTTGAGGATTGATTTTCATAAGCAGTGATGGTAGATTGTGCCTGTTCCAATTGAGGGGAAATCTTGTCAATATCCGCCTGTATTAACCTTTGTGCCTCTTTTATGGCATTCTGATAATTGGTTTGTGCGGTAGCAATATCTGAATTTGCCTGTTTTAAGGCATTTTGTGCATCAGAGAGAGATTTTTCTTGTGCTAAGATACCAGTGAGAATGAGATTGGCACTGTCAACATCTTCATGAGCGTATGTTGCCGCTTGTTGCGCATCCTGCATGGCACGGAGCAGGGAAGTACCATCTACCATAGGAGGTTCAACATCAGTTTCAGAGGGTTCTACAGGAGGGATAACACCAGAATTTTGGAATGCTTCATAATCTTCTTTGGCTCTTTGAAAGGCAATGTCGGCGGTTTCAGCGGCACGCTCCAAAGTCCGGATGGTGGCTCTTTGTTCGGTGGAAGAGATTGTGATAGTGGGGGAGATGGCTTCAATGTCTGCGGTTGCAGAATTGGCACGGAATGTCGCTGAATCCACTGCATTTTTGGCATCTTGCAAAGAAGCGGTATATTCAAGTGGCACTCCGTCCAATTCACCAGATGCCACTTGTGAAAGGTAGGAAGAAAGGTCTGTCATTTGGGAAGATAATTCTTTGTAGGTGAGACTTGCACTCTGATATTCTTCAAGAGAAACGCCACCAGTATTTACAGAAACAGATTGGTTATTTCTTGCATCATTCAGCCGATTGATGGCACTTTGTAAAGCGTTTCTTGCATCTGCAATTTGCTGATTTTCGGCGGCATAATCAGGGGCAATGGTTAAAAGTGCCTTTTGATAGGCTAATTCAGAATCTTGAATTGTGCTTTCCAGTTCTTGGATTTCTTCGGAATTGTCGGTAGAATCCAAAATAAACAATGTATCTCCGGCTTTGACTTCATCACCAACTTTTACCATGACTTTGGAAACTTTTCGTTTTCCTTGGGCGGTGACTTCATAACTTTGATTTGCTTCAATAATGCCTGAACCACGGACTTTTTCTGTAATCAATCCATTCCCTGCATACTGTGCGGATACTGTCGGGAGACTATGATTCAAGATTGTGTTTGAAAAAAATGTCAAAACTAACATCAATGCCAAAAAGATAATGAGAATGGTTTTAATGCGTTCTCTACGCTTTGCACTGTTGTTTTGTTCCATTTGCTTGACCTCCTATATTATCCTTTGACACCGCCGGAATAGGTGATGCCTTCCACGAGATATTCTTCACCATATAAAAATAATAACAATGCTGGTATCATGTATACCACTGCTACAGCAAATGCAAGCCCAACATCTCCACTGTTAATTTGTGATAAGAATACTGACAATGGGTACATATCTTCATCTTTGAGCAATATCAACGGCTGTTCTACCATGTTCCAGTAGTCAATAAATACCAGTAATCCCACTGACATCATGGCACTTCTGCATAATGGCAAGCACACATACCAAAATACCCCAAATTCTCCTGCTCCATCAAGTTCAGCTGCTTCAAAATAGGCTTTTGGAATTCTCCTCATGATTTTTGTCAATAAGTAGACACTGAACGGCGAAAAAATAGCCGGCAAGACAATTGCCCATCTTGTATCTAAAATTCCTAACCATTCCGAAACTAAGTAATTCGGTACAAGGGTTACTTGATACGGCATTAACATCAATATCATATAAGCGAAAAAGATAATTTCTCTCAATCTTCCCCGATACCTTGAAAAGCCATAAGCTGTCACAGCAGCTAATAATACCTGAAATACTGTAATCGGTACAACTAATATTACGGAATTCCAGAATTTCAGCAAATAATCTGGATTTTTGAATAATACCGAAATATATTGCTGAAAACTGACTTTATCCGGAATGAATTTCAGGTTGAGTTCTTTTGCAATATAATTTTTCTTATCAGAGGATGCATTGTTAATCATTGCGCCGTAGTTGGTGGTGATTTCGGTTTCTGTCATGAATGAATTGGTAATGGTTAAAACTGTCGGCATTAAAAATAAAATCGCTGCCAGAAACGACACAATGAATAATAATGTCTCTGCTAACTTTTCACGGAAATGATGTGATAAAAATGCTTTCATTCCTCAACATCCTCCCCATATTTCCGCTCAATCAAAAACAATATCCCAATTATCACTATCATGACCAATGATAATAGTACAGCGGCACTGGATAACTTTTGATAGTCCATGGAATTGAATGTATTATTCATGAAATGCTGTAATAAATACATACTCTCAAATGGGTAATCACCTGTCAATAAATACACCTCTCTGAACATCTTGAAGGAGCTGATAATGGATAAAAGCGTAACAAATAAAATCGTCGGGGAAAGGTATCTCAACTTGATATGCAGAAACGTATAAAAACTGTTTGCTCCTTCCAGTTGTGCTACTTCTATGATGTCTTGTGGAATTCCGGCAATGGCTGACATAAATAAAATCATATTGTAGCCTAACGTTTTCCATAAAAACATGATGGTCAATACCATGTATGTCCAGCTGGTCTTTAACCAGTCAATTGGTTCAGCCCCGAATAATGCCGTGACTTGATTCAATGTCCCATGATAATGGAATATGACCTGCCATACCATCACCACGGAAGCGATAGGAACCATTAACGGACACAGAAAACAGGAACGTATCCAGCTTTTCGCTGGAATGTTCGAATTTAAGGCGAATGCCATCCATAACGATAATACCACTGACAGAGGGACGGCAATTCCTGAAAATATCGCTGTGTTTTTGGATGCCCTCAGAAATGCTTCATTTTTCAATAGTTTTGCGTAATTCTCCAGCCCGACAAAATTCGAAAATATCGGGTTGTCCAACACCGAATAATAGATAACCACTACAAACGGTATCACAAAAAATATCAGTACCCCGATTAGGCTTGGTGTCAGCCAGCTCCAGTGCTGTAAGCCTTCAAAGATTCTTCTTTTGATGCTTTTTTTGTGGTGAGTTTGTGGAATGGTTTTGGTTTGTTGTTCTTCTTGCAATGCTTCCACACTCCTATTCTTTTACACTGTACTAACCATGATAGCACAGTGAATTGATTTTGTCAATTGTCAATCATTTTCGTGTCATATTGATTATATCACGAAAAATTTCAATTTTCAAGGATTATTACAGAATTTAAATAAATCTTAATTGAATGGTAAGAATCGCTCCTATCAATAGGACAACTGAACCTATCATTTTATGACAACATTTTATTAAGTTTGTAGGATTGCACAGTTGATGGCTCTAAAATTAGGAGCTGTCGGGTAAAATGTACAATATGATAAATAATTGATTATTGATTTAATGGTAAAGTAATGTTTTCACAAGATTATCATTTTTATTTCATTTATTTTACACAAAATTATCACCCGTTTTTTTTTTTTTGTAAAATTTTCACAGTTGAAATCAAATTAAGTCGAAAAGGTGAGAAAATGGATACTAATGCATGGATGGAAAAGGCTAGAAGAAAAATTGAAGAGCTTCCCAATGGGAGACAATTCGAGTTAAAAGCTCTTTTCGAAATAGTTGAATGGGAAACTTTGACAAAAGGGGATAGAATCTCTTTCGGAAAGTACTTTTCCAACGAGGTCAAAGAGGGCAATATTCCCAATGTTGTCAAGCTCGAAAGAGCAAAGAATAATCATTCAAAATATCAGAAACAGGAGAAAAAATAATTATGTCTGCAATACAGATAGGACCAATCAATACAGGACACTATGAGTCAAATGCGTAGTGGGAAACGCCGAACAGTGTGGGTGGAGTGGATGTGAATTTCTGGGTGAAGAATAATTCCGGCAAGACAATCAAATATCTAAATTTCCATTTGAAACCATTCAATAGTGTGAATGATTTTGTCTCAAGTGAATATGAACATCAGAATGAACAAAAATTGCAATGCACAGAACCTATTTCACCTAACCAAGAACTAGAATTAAATTGGGAAAATTGTTGGTATAATAACAGCATTGTTGGTGCCAAGTTGGACTATGTCGAAATCACATACATGGATGGAACTACCGAAAAATTAAATGGCTCAGAAGTTGAACGAATGGAAAAAATGAAAAAAGGTTCACAGGATGCGTTGGTAGGATGTTTATTGTTGCTTGTAATTATTTTTTTGTATTTTGTAATAGATTTAATGCTTTAGCCTGCTAATTGTATACAGAATATTGGCATGAAGATATTTTCATTATCAAAGAAAAGTTGGATTTGCTTGATTTTTATCTTATGTTGTATCATCCGCCTGTTTTGGTATCTCACCAGAACAGGCGGTGCTTTTTTCTAAATCGATATTGATATATGGCAAATAATTGATTATCATTAAATTTCCTACCACACAAAACAACCCCAACGAAAGGGAAGTCCTCAAACTATCCAATAGATTCACCAAAATACACAATGATACATAAGATATAATACACATAACAATATGTGATTTTTGAAGAAAGGAGCTTATGAAATATGGATTTACACCCTTTTGAAGAAATGGCAGAAGCTCTCGAATGTCCTTGCTATGCGATGGATTCACAACATGACTGCGATTCCAAAGAAGAACGCACTGTTTTTCCGGCAGTGACTCCAGTTGGGATGGCTTATGTCCCGTTCCAGCAGTGGGGGAACGTCTACAAATCAGGGGAGGGCTTCGAAAAGGGGACTATGTTCCCTGTACTGTATATGCCCTTTGCTCCCGATGGAGGTGACTGCAATTGAATAAACAGGTTGAAATGATGCGGAAAATTCAAAGATATGATTTCGCATTGTATGATTTAATGTTGTACCTTGATACGCACCCCCGCTGTCAAAAGGCTTTACAGCTTTATGACCAGTATCGGAAAAAAAGAAAAAATGCTGTCGAGGCATATGTGAAAGAGTTTGGTTCAATTGTGGCTCTCCAAAGTTCTACTGATAAAAAATGGAATTGGGGAGAAGGTCCTTATCCGTGGGAAAGAGAGGCGAATTGATTTATGTGGACCTATGAAAAAAAATTACAATATCCTGTGAAAATTAAGAATCCTAATCCCAGAATGGCGCAAATTATTTGTAGCCAAATTGGCGGAAGTGATAGTGAACTTGCAGCTGCTTTGCGTTACCTCAATCAGCGTTATGCTATGCCTACGGATGAGATTAAAGGCTTGTTGACTGATATTGGAACGGAAGAACTCGCACATCTATGACAGAAATCAAATGCACAGAAAAACCTCCAACTTGAATGGAGTTTTATCATATCTGCCGACTTTTCTGGAGTATGTCATAGACTCAATAACAGTTCTAAGGAAAACATTCTTCTCTTTAGGGGAGAGGTCAGGGTTTTGGATGCAGGAAATCGCCTCAGAAACAAGCTTGATTTTTTTATCATAGTCAACGACAGTGACACGCTGATTTTGAATTTTGGCAATGGAGTTTTTGATAGATTTTCTACGTTCTGCAAGTTCGTTATTCCGTTTGATGAAGAGTGCATCGGAATAAATGCCACGTTCCAGAAGGTCATACAATTTTTCTTGTTGCATTTCGACTTCTGCAAGCTGTTTGCGCAGATTTGACAACATATTATCATGGATAGTTTCAGAGGGATTCTTTTTTTGCTTTTCTCTTTCAATTTCAAATTTTCGGATATGCTTTTGCAGTTCATCAATGACACCTTGCTGAAACTCTGCAAAAATGGCAGATTTATTATGGCAGTGTGGCTGATGCAGGCACATGATACGGAGCTGTGCATTTTGGCACGGTCTGGAAACCATTGCACCACCGCATTCACAATGACACAAACCAGAAAATGGATTGATTAACTCAGTAACTTTATTATTTTTAGGGACATTCCCAAAACGCTTTTGAGCAGCATCGAACAGCTCCTGTGAAATCAATGCAGGATGTTTCCCATCCACAAGAATCCATTCATTTTCTTTTGATTTTGGTCGGCTTTGGACGAGCTGACCATTTTCATATTTTTTCACGGTCTTTCTCCAGTTCCAGCGAATTTTCCCCACATAGACAGGATTGTGAAGAATATCCTTGACAGTTGCGACAGTCCAGAATGCTTTCTTTCGTGGCTTGATACCCATTTCATCAAGTTTCTGACAAATCAGACCAACACCCAAATTTTGATTGACATACATCTCAAACATCAGGCGGACAACATCAGATTCCGCATTCTCCGCCAACGTGTATGATTTTCCAATTTTGACTTTATCATATCCATAGGGAGCAATCGAGCCAATAAAATTGCCCTCTCCGACAGATGCAAGACGACCCCTGAGCATGATTTCTTTGACATATTCGAGGTAGTCGTTTCCACGCATCAGCTCCATTTCCAGATACTTTCTGTCGAGCTTGTCAGAAAGGGTATAAGTCTTTGTGGGGGTGATAATCGGGGTATTGGAGTACTGGAATATCCTGATTATCATTCCGCAGTCCTGCAAATCGCCACGGCTCAAACGTTGCGGGTCAACCACCAGAACCCCTTGACAATTGCCAATTTGTACACGGTTCAGCAGTTCGCCAACCATGGGGCGATTCTGGATGCTTTCGCCCGAACCAATTTCACGGAAAATGCAGTCTTCTGGAATATAGTCACCAAAGGTTTTCAATGCATAATCCTGTAAAATCTGCTCATGCCGTTTCAGAATCTCTTCTACAGTTTCGCTTTCGTTGTCGGCACGGGATTTCCGCAGATAAATATAGTACATGGGAATGCTCCTTTCTAATCCTCATAATGTCCACGACAGGAGAGAACGTATAATTTACCGTCTTGAATGACATAAACAAGGCGGTTTCCGTGGTCAATATGCCTGCTCCATGCTTTCCGGTGTTTTAAAGGTTCAGGATGCCCAATGCCTTTCTCAACACCAGAACGGTCAATATCTTTTATCAGCTCATTGATTTTCTTGACAGTTTTTCGGTCTTCCTGTTGCCAATATAAATAATCTTCCCATGCCCTATCAGACCAGAGTTTTTCCATCCTCATCCACCTCAATCAAATCATGCTGTTGACAAGTGCCGTTCTCAATCTGTGCAAAGCCTTCATCAATCTTTTGCAGATAGGCTTGATTTCTCTGTTCTCTTGTCATTGACCGCAAAATCACAACCAATGCATTCAACTGCTCCTCATTCAGTCCGTCAATCATCTGATATGCGATTTCTCTCGTACTCATCAAAATCATGCTCCTTTCTTCAAAATGAGAACAAATTCTTCTGGGGTAACTACTGGGATGGAGCTTTTCACAAAGTCCTTGACATTCCGTGTGACAATGTAATCAGCTCCAAACGAAACAGCACATTCCATTTGTAAACAGTCTTCCATATCCTTGAAATTTTGATTATGAAGTGCAGATAACAATTTCTGCTGGTCAATTCCTATCACATCAAACATTTGGCACATTGCAATTAACAACTTTCGCCGTTCCTGTTCTGGAATGTCGTGACGGAGAATATAGAAAATGTTGCTGACGGAATGTGCAGCAATACAGCCTTGCAAATCTCCCTTGCAAGCTGTGACAACTTGTAAAACATCCTGAAAGTAGGGTTCACGCTGTGTCAGATAGTCAAGTAAGATATTGGTATCAATCAAAACTTTCATACTCCATATTTTTCCTCTCTGTATTCCTCCAGCTCCTTTTCATAATCCAGATGGAGAAGGGGACGGCGGAGCTGTTCCAAAGTTTCAAATGCTTTTTGTTTTTCTGTTTGTTGGATTTCTTCAATCTGACCGCCAAGAAGCAGAATCAAGGCTTTCAATCGCTCCTCATCCAGTCCGTCAATCATCCGATATGCGATTTCTCTCGTACTCATCAAAATTATGCTCCTTTCTTAGAGATTCAACAACTCCTCAATATTGATAGTCAATTGTACAGGTGCATCCTGATAAATATTAACTGGAATGGTATCCGAAAACTGATACAACATGAAATTTGCTGGTTTCTTTTCGAAAAACAGCACTGTTACCATCTTTCTTTCAGGGTCAACAATCCAATATTCACGCACACCAGTATTTTGATAAAGCCGGAGCTTATCGGCATAATCATTTTGATAATTGGATGATGTCACCTCAATAATCCAATCCGGTGCACCGTTACAGCGTTTATCATCCAATTTGGAAGGGTCACAAATCACCATTACATCCGGCTGTACTACATTATCCCAAAGTACTACATCAAATGGTGCAATCATGACATTGCATTTGCCCTTGTTTTTGCGGATATAATCTTTGATAACATAATGAAAATTTCCGACTAACATTTGATGAATCCGACTCGGTGCAGCGAGGTTATAAATTTCTCCATCAATCAGCTCCATGCGTTCTGTGCTTTCTTCTGTGAGCTTGAAAAACTCCTCAACAGTATATTTTTTCTTGTTCTCTGGTACTGCCATCAAAATCATGCTCCTTCCTTATAGTCCAAAGATATCACTGTGTGTTCCAGTTCTGGTTAAGGACAAAATCAGACTATCATCAATGATTTTGTAAACTAAAAGCCAATCAGGGGAAATATGGCACTCCCTGTAGCCTTTCCAATTGCCTGTTAAAGCATGGTCTGAATAAATTGCCGGAAGTGTCTGCCCATTTGCGAGAAGGGTGACAACAGTCACAAGCTTGCTCATATCATAGCCACGTTTCTTAATGAGCTTGTAATCTTTTTTGAATGATGATGTTCTTTGTAACGTGTATTTCATTCGCTTTCCAACTCCTCAAACAATTCCTCAACACTGTTGAAACGTGGGGCGTTGGGGTCATTTGCCATGAGTTCTGTTTCCATTCTTGCAATCTGGTTTTCATCCGCAAAAAGTGTGATAAATGCCTGTAACTTTTCATCTGAAAGGGTATCCAGAATGCTGTATGCGATTTCTCTTGTACTCATCAAAATCATGCTCCTTTCTGCATTTTCTGCATTGTTAAATTCATCACTTCCATTTTATCAGGGAAAGAAAGCCCCTGAAAAGCTTCCATAAATTCACTCGTCAGACCGTCGGCAATGATTTGCTTTGGCGGTTCTTGTATTGTCGTAACAGGGCTGTCAGTAATATTCTGAACGCTGTTATCTCCGTTTACATGACCATTCACCTGAACAGGGCTTTCCTCTCTGCCTAACAGATAATCAATAGAAACATTGAAATAATAGGAATAGAACCATTTTTCCATTGGGCGATTGAGCCTGTAGAAATTCCTAATTCTTTTCCGACAGGGTTAGGTCGTTTTCCAAAGTCAAGACAAAGCTTTTGATATGTTTCCCAAAATTTCATCTCGTGACACCGCTTTCATTTCTTCATTAGCCAAACAATTCTCTTCTTGTTCCAGTAGCAACAAGCAACAAACAGCGTTCAAATTTCACTTTGTAAATTAACAACCAATCATCAGAAATTTCACATTGCTTATGACCATCCCAATTGCCTTGTAAAAGCTGTTCTTTTGGAAGAATTTCTTTGGAAAGTAATTTCTCAACAGTTTGGTTCAAAAGTTGTAGATTGTATCCAAGTATTTTAACCTTTAGATAATCAGAGACAAAAGGTCTAGTGACCATAAAGAAATACCTAAGAAATCTGTGTCCTGAAAATTTGTCGTTAAGTAACGCCTTACATGATAATGATTTTTAACAGGTGATTCATAAACATGATAGATTATTTTCCAATATTCTCCGCCTTTTCGTACTTCTTCTTTGGTAATATATCCAGCATCAGTCAATTCTTTCAATGACTTATTAATCCTTGTTTGACCTTCATTACAAACTTCGTATAGTTTATTGAGACTGAATTCAACATCACTGAGCCATGCCAAAAGTATCGATAAAATATTGCTTGCGACACCTGAAAGTCGAACATCGAATAAATGCTCAGTCCCAATTTGAATTGTATTTTCCTCACAATTTGTCTTAGTAATATTCAATTCTACCATTTTCATGCTCCTTTCATCTTCTTATTTCTGACAAAATTCATAGTATCCAGTTTATCCATGAATTCCAACTCGGAGAACATCTCCAGAAATTGTCCTACCATGTCCTCTGATTGTTTCATAGTCAAAGCAGGATTAACAATTGCAGTTCCGTTATGTGTTTGTACAATTCCGCTGTTATTATCACCAACATAAGTATCAATTGATACAGATGGGTCATCCGTTCTACCGAGTAAATAGTCAACAGAACATTCCAATACTTCTGCAATAGCAAATAAGTTTTTTGCTTTCATGCCTTCTTGACTTTTTCCAGACTGAGAAACGGCATTTTTGTTTAATCCGCATATCTCATTTAGCTGTGTCATAGAGATGTTTTGTGTTTTTGCTCGTTCTTTAATTCGTTCAGCTGTTAATTGTGGATTGTACATAAAAACACCCCCATAATTTTGGCTAAATTGCCGATTTTCAAGTTTAATCTGGAAATTCATATTGGCATTCCAGTTTAATCTTGATAATATATAATTAAGCAAAAGCAAAATTGCTTTTCAAAATCTTTTTTACTTTTATTATATCACACCTACACATAAAAATCAACCCCAAAAGGAGAAAAAAGTTTATGACAGCAACGGTATTATATCCGAAGTTGGAAGCAACCATGATTGAAAAGGGAATCAGCCGACAAGATTTAGCTGACCTTTTGGAAATCAGTATTGATGGACTGAATAAGCGTATGAGGGGAGTTATCAAATTTAGCCCCTCAGAAGAAATGGTATTGAGCGACTTTCTGGACGTTCCAAGGGCGGAGCTGTTCCGGAAGAGAGAGGAGGGAAAGGCATGACAGATACATTCCATGCAAACTGGAAAAAGGGCTATATTGACCATTACAACCGTTTTGAGAAAGAGAGATGCAGAAAATCATTACGATGTTTGTATCCTTTTCAGATGTTGAATATTATCATGGCGAACGATGACGAGCTATTGAATGATGCTTTGCAGGATAACATCACAATGGAAAGATTTTTCAGATTGGATGCGTGTTTTGATGATAGAAACGAAACAGAATCGATTGACCATCTGATTGACATTGCAATCGGTTATGAATCGTCTGAATGTTACGTCTTGTTAGTGGAGTATAAGCGCAGTCACAACCTGTATCAGGACAATCCATTTGAGCTATGAAGGGAGCTGAAAGGCATGACAAATCAAATTGACGTTCGCTGGTTAGATGGGGTTCGCTTGAACTACCCCAAAATTTATCGTCCAAGAATCCTTAGAGGAATAGAAAGATACCATATCTTTTTTATGGATATGAGGTACATGGTGGTTACTAATGACTCGGAATTGCTGAGTGAAATAGTAACTGGCGAAATGATGGGCGTATACAAAGAGTATCTGAGATATACCAAAATCAATTTTTTGGAAGAGCTTGAACGTTTGATTGACTTAGCTATCCAAGCAGAATCCCACGAATGCTACATCCTGTTAGTGGAGTACAAGCAAAGTCACAACCTGTATCAGGATAACCCCTTTGAGCTGTAACGGCATAGGACAAAACCAAAAACACATAAATTTAAGTGAGGTGATAATCATGTTTGAAAAAATGCTACCCATGATAACGGAACTGGAAGACGGCACACTGTTATTTCAGCCTACACCGGAATTTAAGAAAAAGTATCATTTGTCTAGTGATGCTTACACTGGAAGCAAGGACAGGGAAGGCAATGTGAACTGTTGGCATCCCGTCTTGACGAGGGAAGAATATCGCATCCGGACAATGGAACAAGCCGAAGCGACCGCCAACTTTTTGGATTATGCCGAAGATGCAGGTGTTGACGTGAAAAGTCAGCCAAAAGTAGAATTGACGTATCCTTCACCTTATCCGGATGTTGACGAGGAACTGAAAGACTATTATGAAAATCGTCTTATCGGAGAAACATACGTAGCATATTCTGTCCGCAAATGGATGGAGAAGAATTCCATTCCAGCTACGGCATAAAATTAGCTTATACCATTTGTACTCCTTAAACGGCTTTTCTTGTTATCAGGGTTTTGAGCCGGAATCAAAGCCCTGCACCACCGAAAAAACCACATTTCAACCGTGGTTTTTTCAAAAAAATTTAATCCCGATTTTTGGCGGATTGTTTGCCAAAATCAAAATATAATGTGTATTATATTAGTTTTGGAGGAGGTGAAAATCAATCGTGAACGAACCCAAAATCATACTTGATTTGACCGGATACCTTGCCTTTATGCAGGAAGAAGAATTGACTCCACGCACACAAATGACCTATATCAATGCAGTAGCAGGGTATTTTGAGGAGTTCGGAGAACTTACCAAAGAGAATGTGCTTGCATGGAAAACGGAGCTGTCAAAGCGTTGCAGTGCAAGCACGGTCAATCTGTATCTGAGTGCCATCCGGCATTATGCCAAGTTTCAGGAAAAGGCGATTCCGGTCAAGTCCTTGAAGGTTCAGCGTATCAATTCCGTGGAGAACGTCATTTCTGATGATGATTACCGCTACTTGATGGACATGCTTTTTGATGAGGAAAGACAATGGTATTATAACATTTTGATTCTTGCCAAAACAGGAGCACGCATTTCAGAGGCGGTCAGACTGCGGAAACGTGATTTCATGAAGGGGTATGCTCGTTTCGAATCCAAAGGCAAGGTGAGAAAGATTATCATTCCATCCTGTCTGAAAAGGGAACTGGAAAGCTATCTCTATTACTTAAAGCCGGAAGATTTTGTCATTCGTGCCAAATCAGCCAAATGGAGCGGACTAGAGCCAATGCAGACAGCATCCTTTTACAATGCCTTACAGAGGTTTGCCAAACGCTATGGCATTGCTCCGGAAGTCATGCATCCGCATTCGTTCCGGCATCATTTCGCCATCAAAGTGTATGAGAGTACCGGAAATATTAGCTTTGTATCGGATATGCTGGGACATTCCAGCATCAACACCACAGCCATTTACACCAGAATGTCAAGCAATCAGCAACAGAAAATGTTGGATTCTGCCTTGAACTGGTAAAAGAAAGGGAATGGATATGATTTATAATTTCACATACGAGTATTTTGACCGTGCAGGCAGAAGACACCTCGGAAAGCAGAGCATCAGAGCGCAGGACAAAGAGCAAGCCTTACAGGAGCTGAAAGACTTCTGCACGGAGCTGAACCGTGCTATCATCAATGTAAAGATTGATTCCACACGAGAGGAGAAGAAACCATGACAAGATTGGAAGAACTGGAGCTTATGAGAGCCGGAGCAGATGCCATCATCAAGGAATTATGTGCAACGATTTTGGAACATAAGACGGCAACCGCACACAGGGCAGCACAATTGAAGATGGAATTAGAAATCTTTCTGTCTATTGAACGTGAGGTAGCAAAAGAAAGGGGAAAGGCGAACCACGAATGAGCTATTTCAAAGAAGTATATGACATTTTTGACGGCGATACCTATTTTCAGGTATTCGACGAGAACGGTAGTTATGTGACTTCTGGCACGTTTAACGATATGTCAGAGGAAACGTATCTGAAATTGAGAGACCGCACAGTTGAAGTTTGCGGTGTCGGGGACGAATCGCTATTGATACATCTGGAATAGGAGTGAACACCATGAGCGGCAAAATTGAAGGCGAAATTGAAATTGAAATTGAAATGTCACCGGAAGCAAAGAGCGCAAAAGCAGAGTATCTCAGAGAATGGCGAAAAAAGAACCCCGGCAAACAACGAGAATATAATGCTAGAAGTTGGGAAAAGAAAGCCCGTGCAATGCAACCAGCAGAAGAACCAGCAGAACAAGAAAACAAGGTAAAGCCGGAAGGATTGAACTTTAATGAAATGTCCGTTCTTGTGCAAGCAGTCGCAAAGCGCAACAGCGGAATTGAAGACCTTAGGAAAATTTGTGAAAAAGAAAAAGCGAACAGTGACGAAAAATTGAAAAAGTTCTTTGATGATAATCCGAAATTATGGGAGTATTTGCATTCCAATTTTGATATGAGTGAGATTCTCCCCGATTTCGATTATGTTCCATTTTAAGCTTATCCCATTGTCTCCAATATAAGGCTCTTTTGTCGGGGAGTTCGTGCCTTAACGTAACTACCCCCGACCCACCGCCCCTTTGGCAAGGGCAAAATATGATAAACGATATAACTTCTTCATCTTCTTTCAGAAGATAGCCACGTCATGCCGGACGTGAAACGGCAAACGCTGGGTATGACAAGTTGTGCTGTGCAAAGAACAATTTTACCTTTTGCGTGTCGCACAGTCGGAGCGTGCATAAGTTCCCCGACAGCAGGAGAGGGGGCTTGATAACCGTTTTCTTGTCCCCTCACCTGACTTATCTAAGAAAGGAGCTGAAATCAATGACCAAAAGACAAATGAAAACAAGAGTCAATGAAATTCTTGACACTTACCTGTTTGACGAACTGGAAGAATCCGCACACATTTACATGGAATTCCACAAGAAAAATGGAGAGTTGCAGACAAAAGACCTTTATTGGACGGCAAATCAAAGAAAAGAACCTGATACCCCCATTGATACCCCCACCGTTGCCGAATTATTGGCTAACATCATCAATGAATAAGAGGTATCGAACCAATGGGCAATAAGTACCCGATTGACCGCCAATTCAAGGAGCTGTCCAAATCCGGCAGTATCTACAGCAAAGGCAACCTAACACTTCTTCTAACAATTCTTGTATGTCTTGTCTGTCTAATCAGGAAACGGAACAGACAGATTTTCAACAAAATAGAATTGTTGAAAGTGTTGAAAACTCCGAAAGCCTGACAGACTGCATCACAGCCAGCATTGATGAAATTATCACAGAAAATGCGAAGCTGAAAGAGAAGCTTTCTCTCATTCCAGATATGCACGAATTCATGAAGAACTTGACGGATATCATCAAGACGGCATTACTGCGCCTGAAACATCCAGAAGCAAAGGGAACTTTCATCAAAAACACCATCATCCACATTCTGGAGAAAGTCAAGGCAAAGAAGCAAGAACCAACACCAAAGCCGGAAAAGTCTGTCAAAAAAGTGGATAAGCCTACACCATTAACCGACATTTTAGCATTGATAGGCAGTCAATTGGTGGAAAAATCATTTATCAACGAAGAAGACCCCGATTGTGAGAGCATAGAATATTTTTACAATTTTCCTTTGCACATCATGCAAGAGGACATCCAAAACTGCACTTTGCCTTACAGCTTGCAGGGTGATAAAAAAGCCATGAGAGATGCTATTCAGTATGTAACATGCTATTCCTATGACCGATATGAACACGGCTACAAAGAAGCAAAAGAAGATATTTCATTCCACTATTTCATGGGTGCTGTCGTTGATAGCTTGACAGAAATCATCACAACGGAACGAGTAGGAAAGCGTGTTGTACACTACTATGAATACATTGATAAAATCAATCAAATCATTCGCATTAGTGGCAATTTGTATGGATTTGTAGTTGATTTTGAGTATTATTTCCGTCGATTGCTGGAAGCAAAAGCAGCTGAAGGCGAACCTGTCAGAAATCAGAAACGTTATCTGAATGTTGTTTTGTCTGATTTCTTGATAAGTTACAATGCAAATCAAATCATACCAACTTGGTGCGGAGAACTATGATGAAGGAGCTGAACACATGATAAGCAAGGCAGAAATGAAGCGGTTCAGGGAATATCTGATTGAAGAAGAAATGTCAGAAAATACAGTGATTTCCTATACAAGAGCTGTACAACAGTTTTTTGAACATTATCCGACATTGAACAAAACGAATATCCTGTCATGGAAACAAGACATGACAAAGATATACAAGCCATTGAGTGTCAATCTGAAACTAAGTGGTCTGTTGCAGTATGCCAAATTCAAAGAAATTCACATTACTGTCAAGCATATCAAGATACAGAAAACAATCTCAGCGGAGAATGTTATTACTGTAGAACAGTACCATCATTTGATGGATTGCCTGAAAAGGGACGGACAAAGTCAGTATTACATCAATATTCTGATACTTGCCAAAACAGGAGCGAGAATCTCCGAAGCACTCAAACTGACAAAGGCAGATGTATTGAAAGGGTATGCTGATGTTTACACCAAAGGTAAAGTCAGAAGAGTCTACATCCCCAATTCTTTGCGTGAGGAGCTGTCAGAATATATCTCAACGATGAAAGACAATGAGTATTTGATTCGTGGCATCAGGCAAAAGCCACTTTCAAAAGAAGGTTTCCGGATTGCCTTACAAAGATTTGCAAAGGTATATGATATTCCCAAAAATGTAATGCACGCACACGCTTTCCGACACCTATTTGCAGTCGAATTTATGAAAAATAACAGCAATATGTTCCTTCTTGCTGACTTGTTGGGACATTCCGGAGTGAATACGACTATGATATATGCCAGAATGACAGCGGAACAGCAACAGCAGGAACTTGACAAGGCGGTGAATTGGTAGTGATAGGCGAAATCACAAATGAGATTGTCAGTCAGTGTGATGGTATTGTTGATGCGGAGAATTTGCAAGCATTTCAGCAAATTATATCTTCTGTACTGGGTAAATATAATATTTCCGAGAAAAATTATGAAATTGTGCCGTGGTCTGAGCAGGTTCAAAAAGGCTATCAGATGTTCTTTGTCGCCAAGAAGGTAGAAGGACTGTCTGACAAGTCACTACAATACTACAAATATGGAATAGACCGTTTTCATGATTTCATTAAGAAACCATTTGACCAAGTAGAAACAGATGACATTCGTTATTATCTGGCATACAGGCAGACAACAGATAGATGCTCAGAAACGACCGCTGATAACGAGAGGAGAGTTTTGAATACTTTCTTTTCATGGATGAATTCAGAGGGATATTGTCCGAAAAATCCGGTTTATCCTATCAAAGCAATTAAAAAGAGAAAGAAAGTACACCATGCTTTCACTGATGTAGAACTTGAAAAGTTACGTGATGGATGTAAAAAATTAGATTCCCGACTCTCCCAAACAAGAGCATTAGCGATTCTTGAAACACTTCTTTCCACTGGTTGCCGTGTCGGGGAGCTGATAGGAATGAAGATTGATGATTTGAGTGTCAATCATAGGTCAATGGTGGTCTTTGGAAAAGGAAAGAAAGAACGAAGAGTCTATTTCAATGAAAAAGCTTTCATGCGTATATGTGAATATCTTGAAGAACGTGGTGAGGATGATTCTGAATACTTATTTGTTACAAATGATAAACATAGGAATCAACTACAAGTAGGCGGTGTCGAATCTTTTATTAGAGAACTTGGAGAAAAAACAGGGGTCAGAAAAGCACATCCGCACAAGTTCCGGAGAACAGCAGCCACAACAGCATTAAAGCGAGGAATGCCAATTACTGATATACAACGAATGTTAGGTCATGCATCAATTGAGACGACCAAAATTTATTTGGATTTGGATGACAGCGACCTAGAATATCAGCACAGAAAGTATTTATAGGTGATGAAATGGCAAGAGTAGTAAAACAGCAGTACAGTAGTATTGTCAAGATGTATCAATCCATGTTGGGAGAGCATCAGATGTGGGAGCTGTGGCAGGATAGTATGACAATGTTTGCTTGCAGTATTTCCAATGCGTTTGATGCTCGTTACAGGACGGAACGAGAAGAAATGTATATGAAACTGATTTCAAAGTACATTCCAGAGCATCAACAGACATTCCCTAAAATCTTCGGAGAAATCGTTCAGCAATTACAAGCCAATCCAGAACAGGACTTTCTTGGAGACTTGTACATGACATTAGACCTTGGTTCTCACTGGCACGGACAGTTTTTCACGCCGTATCATGTATGTCAGATGATGGCAAAAGCTCAACTTGGTGAACCTATCCACAATGCTGAGGATGTAAAGCCTATATCAGTGTTGGATTGTGCGTGTGGTGGCGGAGCGTTGCTGATTGCTGCCGGACATGAATTTCGGCGTAGCATTTCCAGAACTGGATTGAATGCACAAGATTACATTGTACTGTACGCACAGGATTTGAGTCAGGTATCAGCCATGATGTGCTATTTGCAACTGAGCTTGCTGGGGTTTGCTGCTAAAATCAAGATAGGAGACAGTCTGATGAACCCTTTGCTAGAATCAGACAACGGGTCAGATATTTGGTATACTCCTGTCTGGTTCTCCGGTATCTGGTCTGTAAGGCGATATTTTCAGATGCTTGACAATATCTTCAATCATTCCAAGCAGTTGAGGTGAAAGAGAGGAGCTGAAAGCATGAGCAAAAAATTTGGAGATGGTAGTGGTGGTAGTATTTCGTTTTTCTGTCCTAACACCATTGGAACAGTCTATGAAGCACTGGAACTTTACGACAAAGAAGTTGACTACTGTAATCGCCTTTACGAACTGGACAAGTTACTTTGCAAATAAAAAAGACAACTCCGGAGGATGTGAGAACCGGAGCTGTCAAATGGACTATCTAAACCTACCATAGAAGTCTCGATAGGAATAGTATACCATATTTTTACTTTCCTGTCAAGACTTCGGAAAGGATTTGTATGTGTTCAAGAAACGTTGGCAAATGAATTAGAAGGAATATCGGGAAAATTCTCTTACAAGCTTGAATCCTGGAGGAAAATGGATATGATGAGGCATTTCATAACCTTTTCCCACAGTTTCTTTGATTTTGGCAGCACTGAGAGGCGGACATTCATCCAATTGTTCAGGAAGTGGAATTGGCACAGCACGGAACTGTTTGTCTGTATAATAAGCACACAGTAAGATTGCCAGATGATTTGCGCCCTGAATGCTCCAGCTGGCTCTTCCGCCTTTCATTCGTTTTCCGATGATGGTATAGATATTGCTTTCCATGCTGCCAAGTTTTGCATGATGAATCAAACCTGGAAGCCTTGTTGGCGGAACGGGAACTCCTCTTGAAAAATAATCTGTTAATGC
>JAZAUD010000002.1:0-143922 GCA_036373775.1 Oscillospiraceae bacterium
CAATTTGCAATTTTTACATCGCATATTCTACTTATCAGAACAACAAGCGCAACAAATAACCGCCCGATGCCTTCCGAAGCCGAGCGGTTGTTTTGATGCCTGAGCTGAGGGAGCTAACCGCTTATACGGTGCGCCCTTGTTACATTTATCATACCACATTTCAGCGCATTTGTCAAGCCCTTTTCAAAAAAATGATTGACAAAATTGTCATAATATGCTATAATGGGAGGTAACAAGGACGTACCTAAACGGTAGGCGGTGAATCATGCTCCCAATTGGGGGTGTTGTATATGTCGTGGGATGAATTCTTTGATTTTATCATTGCAATTGCCAATGTCCTGTTAGTCATTAAGGCTTACAGTGGCAACGATAAACATAATCACAAAAAGTAACCGCCCCTAGTCTCCAAACAGTGGCGGTTTCCTTTTTGAGCTATCTGTATGGGAGCAAACCGCTTATACGGTGCGCCCTTGTTGTATTTATCATACCACATTTCAGCGTGTTTGTCAAGAGATTTTCGAAATTTTCTCAAAACTCATTTGATATACTTTTCCATAAATGCAGAAGGTGTTAAAATCTCTGGCTTTTCAACATCCAAATCTGCAAAATCTTTGTCACCCTTAATTAAAACAGTATGAGAAATCAAAATATTAGTATCAACCATGATTCTGAGCTTTTTCATCAGCAATTTCCTTCCTGACTTCCTTAATCATTGCAACTACATCATCAATATCTTTAAGTCCGAGACGCTCTGCTTCTCCTGCAAAAGCTTCCTGAACTTTGCGCAACGCACTAATCATGGAAGTTTTTAAGACAATCTCCCCATCTTTTTCGACAAAAATCACTTCATCCCCAATCGTAACCCCAATTTTTCACAAATTTCTTCCGGCAGAACAATCTGTCTGTTTTCTGTAATCATAACACTTGACATAGAGCAGCACTTCCTTTCAGTTTTTCATATCATACCACATTCCGGCGCATTTGTCAAGGGGGTTCAGAATTTTCCCCTTGACAAAAAGATATTTTTGAGATATACTAAATAACAGGAGGTGTTGTAATATGAAAACAGCAAAAATTTTCAAAAATGGAGATAGTCAATTATTACAGTTGCCGGAGGGAATGCATTTTTCAGAAGATGAGGTTTATATCCAACAAACAGGTAGCTCCTTTTTAATTGTTCCCAAGAATAAAGTCTGGAAAAACTTTCTGGAAGCATTAGATGAATTTCCAGAAGATTATTTCAGCGATTTTGAAAAAGAAAATTCAAAAACGGGGGAAACTCCATGAAGTATATGCTTGATACAAATATTTGCATTTACGCACAGAAACAAAATCCTGCTGTCCTTCATCAATTTCATGAAAAAGCAAGTGACGGACTTGCAATTTCTATTATCACGCTTGCAGAATTAGAACATGGAGCAGCCAAAAGCAGTCGTCCTGAAAAAAGCCGTGTTGCCTTGATAAAATTTCTTTCCCTTGTTTCAGTATTGTTGTTTGATGAAAAAGCCGCCTATGAGTATGGAAAAATTCGGGCGGATTTGGAGAAAAAAGGCACACCAATCGGACCTCTTGACATGCAAATTGCTGCTCATGCAAAAGCCGAAAACTTAATTACGGTAACAAATAATGTACGTGAATTTCAACGTGTTGAGGGGTTAATCATTGAAAATTGGTATCAATAAGAGGAGTTCCTTTTTACGGAAACTCCTCTTATTTCCTGTTAGCACAAAAAAAAACTCGCCCCCGCCGAAAGTGGCGAGGGGCGAACCCATTACTCTACGCAGGAGTGTCGAATTCCAGCAGCGAGGTAAAATGGCTGTTAATAGTAAGTACAGTACGTACCAAACTCAAGAAACAGAATTAGGTGTAACCATTCTGTGCCTTGTCGAGGTCAGCCTGGTCATAGTTATCAACAGAAGCAGCGTTCGGATAAGTTCCCCTGTAAACGTTGTCAGCAGCCAGAGCAGCAACACAAACGTTAGCTTCGATTCTTACATCAGCTGTTACCAAATCTTCAACACCATTGAAGTAGTTGTACACCTTGCCTGCGAACCCGTCAGCACCTGCTGTAGTACCAGCCAAACTCTCATCGCCAAGTCCAGCGAGTGTTGTCTGGTCGCCTTCAGAATCCAACTCGATGCAAGAAGTATTTGCAGCATCGAACAGGCTCTTAGCGTTAGCGTTCATAGAAGAAACCTTAGACTTCTTTACATAGCCCAGCATGGAAGGTACGAGAATAGCTGCGAGTACGCCGATGATAGCGATTACTACGATAAGCTCTACCAGTGTGAAACCCTTAACGTTCTTATTTGTTTTCATAGTGAAAACCTCCTTATAAATATGTGATAAATTGAATTCGGGAATTTCCGGAAGTTGTCTCCCATTTCCCTTTCTGTGGAGTCCGCCGTTTTTATTTTTCGTTCCGGTGTTCTCCTTACAGTTACAAGTATAGCATATTACGAAACTTTTGTCAATACTTTTCCAAAAAAAAAACGAATTATGAACAAACTTTTACGAAATAGAAATTGAAAACGTTTTCAGCGTTTACATTTCCGTCATAATGCACAAAAAGGCTTGATTTTTCGGCATATTTTGAAAATCGCAAAAAATGACGGAATTTCGGCAGAAATATGAATTTTCTGGAAACATTCTGATAATATTTTGTACATATATTACTGTTTGTATATTCATAAATTCACAATTTACAAGCCGTAATTTTTGAATACCATATGAACAGATGGTATAAAATAACTTAAATTTTACTAGATTTTACCATTTCGATTTCCTTAAAAAATGGAAAGGGACTGTTGCACCGCCATGTACAACAGCCCCCTTGTTTTATGGGAAACATGATTACAAGATGAAACAAATGAGTCCGCTGCATCCTTCATTGATGACACGCTCTAAAGTCTCCTGCAATTTCATTCTTGCTTCCACAGGCATTTTGAATAATTTGCTGTGCAACCCCTCATTCACCAATTCATGCAGCGACTTCCCGAAAATGTTAGATTCCCATATTCTTGTAGGGTCTTCCTCAAAGCCCTGCAATAAGTACATCACTAATTCTTCACTCTGTTTTTCCGTGCCGACAATCGGGGAAACTGTCGTATTGATTCCGGCTTTCATCATATGGATGGACGGGGCGGACGCTTTCAGACGAACGCCATATTTTCCGCCCTGCTTGATGATTTCCGGCTCTTCCAAACTCAGTTCTTCCATAGACGGCATGACAATTCCGTAGCCTGTCGCCTCGACTTCCTTCAAAGCTGGTTCTAATCGTGCATAGGATTGTTTCACATGACACAATTCTTTCAGGACGGATAACAATTCCGCTTCATCTTTGATGTTCAGTCCGGTGGATTCGCTCAGAATCTCAAAGAATAACTTTCCATCCAATACAACCGTCATTGTGACCGTTCCCGACCCCAAGTCAATGCTGGAGACTGCACAAGTTTGCACATACTTGCAATGGCTGATAGGTTCAGCAAGTCCAGTGGCATCTTTTACCATGCGGATACCATCCGCAGATTCACGGATAACAGAAAATACTTCCTGTTTGACCGGATGTCCCTTTTCGAGCATAGAAATCCAAGCCGGCATTGCAAAGTTAATTTCTCGGATAGGGAATGCATACAGCAACGCCTTCAAAATTTCCCGAATGTCCTTTTCATCCAATTGAATACAGCTCACTGGTAAAACGGTAGTATGATATTTTTCGGAAAGCTGTTCCGCAAGGGTTCGAGCCTTGTCAGTGTCAGGGTTGACACAATTCAATAATACCACAAAGGGCTTGCCCAATTCCTGCAATTCTTTGATAACACGCTCTTCACATTCTGCATATTCTTCTCTGGGAATATCAGAAATACTTCCGTCAGTCGTGACAACCAGACCAATGGTAGCGTGTTCCGTGATGACTTTCTGAGTGCCGATTTCCGCAGCCATATTGAAAGGGATTTCCTCATCAAACCATGGTGTCATAACCATGCGTGGCATTTCGTTTTCAATGTAACCCAATGCACTGGGGACGATATACCCCACACAATCAATCATTCTTGCCCGAAATTCTGCACCGTCTGACAAATGGACTGGTACAGCATCTTCTGGGATGAATTTAGGTTCAGTTGTCATGATAGTTTTTCCGGCGGCAGATTGGGGCAACTCATCAACCGCACGTTCTTTCTTGAAATCGCTTTCAATATTGGGAATCACCAGCGTTTCCATGAATCGCTTAATCAAAGTCGATTTCCCCGTTCTGACTGGACCAACAACACCAATATAAATATCTCCGCCTGTTCTACGGGCAATGTCTGTGTAAATATCCTGCATGATGTCCCTCCTTATCCTACAATGGGAATTAACAGCATACCATCATCCATCAATGTTTCTTGTGTAAGGTCATTTTCTTCCATGATAGCTTCTACACTGGTATCACAACGCTTAGCAATTTCCCATATTGGCTCATTTTTCTTACCGAAATACAATTTTAATGCATACTGTCTGGAATAGGTTTCCTCTTCTTGAATCATGATATTGGATAATACTTGAACTGTCCGGCAATGGGTAACAGTTCCCTCCATGCGTAATTCAGCTTTCACGGCAACTTCTGTGGTACTGTTGAGGGTATACGAACAATTTTCACATGAAACATTCACTTGCAGTAAATCCTGTTCCGCCAAGTCCATGACCGGAAAATGATGTTCAAAGGGTTCTTCACGCTCCAGCAGTCGGGGCATACCATTTTGTTCCCTGACAAGTACCTGACAATTGAGCATTCCGCTGATGGTCAATATGCCGGATTCAATCGCCGTTGAGATGTTATGGACTTCACACCATGCATCATAGACGCAATCTAATTCTTCATCTGTACAAGGTAAATTCACGTTACTTGACACCATTTCAGAAAAGGATACTGGTGTACTGCTGGAAATCAAGTCCATGTATTCGCATTGATAGGGGTGTTCCGTCGAAAAGGCATCATTCACAAGGGATTCAGTTGCCATTCTGATGGCAGTGCAAGATACACGGAGTTCAGCCTCACATTTCAATTGTCGGATGTCGCCTTCTGCGTTTGCAATGGGTTTTGTTTCACATGAAACAATTTCAATTTCAGCCCTGCATTCGTCCCCCTCTTCCAAACCGTCCATATCAATCAATTGACTGTAAGGGAATCGAAATGCCATCGGCTCTAAACTTCCATCCCCTTCATGTTCACAAGCATACAATAACTGCAACTGCAAATTTCCCTGTACCATCAATTTCCCCGAAATCAACTTTTGAGATTGCTCTACTGCTTTAGCATCACAGCGGACAACGTGCAAAACTGGTGGTTTCGCTGTACCAAGGTCTAACTCTTCTGATACAATGATACTTTTGACGGTATGCAACTGCAAAGCGGGATATTGTACCGGAATTTTCCGGAGTTGAATTTCTCTTTCCGGAATATCGGTCAAGGCGGTTTGTTGGTGGACGGAATGTGTTTTCATTCGAATGGTAACAGCCCCCCGAACATCCAACCGTCTGCGACTGACCGCACGGCAATTCACATAATCACATTCCGGTAAAATGTCCACAGTTAAACTTTCTCCGGCTGGTAATTCCGCACTTTTCGGGAAGCGTAAAATTTGTGTGACACATTGCAGGACGTTCGAATTTTCACTGCAATATAATATTCTCACCTCTGCTTTCAGTTCATAGGAAAGGCGGTTTCCGTTCAATGTCTCATTGATAACAGCCGGACTCACCCAGCACTTAATTAACTTGCATACATCAGGGTAATAGTCGGGTAACACATAATCTAATTCAATTCCTTGCTCCTGTAATACATTCCCTGTGGGTTCATTGGCAGTGATAACCGCTTGATTGGTTTTCAGTTCCATATTGTGACCTCCTTGTTTCACTGTTGATACAGTTTATGCAGGGAATGTCCTAAACATTCCAGTCCGTGCAATTTTGTTTCACGTGAAACAAAATCCCCTGTCAGAAACGGCAGGGGGGGATTTTTGTTACTGTTGAGAATGTTTCACGTGAAACAATTTCAATGCAGAGCATTTTTCGGGCAGACCTTTTCGCACTCACCGCAAAGAATACACTCCGTCCCATTGAGACGTTTCCGAGAGGGGTCGAGCATATCTACCTCCATCGGGCAAACCTTCCGGCACTGGTTGCAGTGGATGCATTTGGATTCATCACACACGACACGCATTCTGGAAAAGTAGCTCATAGGTTTGAGGAATACCGTCACAGGGCAGACGTACTTACAAAATGCACGGTTATCTTTCAGCGCATATGCAAGAATAATACCCACAGCATAATACAGCGCATTCCCCACGAGGAAAGCCACAAACATGATTTGTTCTTTTTGTTCGTCGCCAACCCCGAAAAGGAATAATGCCCCCACGAAAACCAAAGACACCGCAAAAGTAACATATCGAACGAACCGGAATTTCTGTCTTTGTGGGGATTGATTCCGGTCGGGAATTTTGAACGGAAGCAAATCAAGAACCATAGCCGTCCAACAGCAATAACCGCACCAGCCCCGCCCGAAAATCAGACACCCGAATAGTTTCGCAACGGCATAATGAATGGTTGCCGCCTCAAACACCCCCGAAAACAGATAATACCAGAAGCCCTCAATCTGCATATTTTCCCGATTGAACAGCCCCAGAAACACCAACATATAAGTACCAACAAGAAACTGCACCAATCGCCGAGCGTGTTTCCATTTTTTGATGAATAGAATCATTCCGGCAGTAATAGCCGTCCCGATATAAGTAAAATTAAACAGAAAGAAAGTATTCTGTTTTGCAATCGTCAGAGAAATTGCAACCGTCTCAAAGACCAGCCAAATCAAAGCCGGAAGGACATATTTTTTCATTTATTTTCCTCCCTTCAAAAATTTTCACATGAAAATGTTTCACGTGAAACATTTTCAAGTCTTGTTTCACACAAATTGTTTCACGTGAAACAATTCCCCCTGTGAAGCAATTGCAGGGGGAATTTTGTTTACAGATTAAAAACGTCTTTTGCATAGGCAGACCAACCGCCCATGATAACAACGCACAATACAGCAAGCGCAACATATACCGCAAGAGGGATAAGCAGATACAATTTTCCTTTCTGCCTTGTCTTCATAAAGACATATACATTTGACGGTAAAGCCAGCACAAGCCATATCAGCAATTCGACACAGCCCAGCATGATGGAAACATCTTTTTCAGACCCCAAGTCATAGCCATAGCCCTTAGAATGTCCGGTAATGTCAAGGAAAATCCATGCAAAACAAAACGGAAACGAAAAAGCGATGAAACACGTCCAGAGAAAATTTAAACCGTAGATAATTTTATGTTTCATAGCTCAACCTCCTGAAATGTTTCACGTGAAACAAAATCACTTGCTAGCAGCAAAAGCCTGTTTGAGGTCGTCAATAATATCGTCCACATTTTCGAGACCGACAGAGAAGCGAATCATACCAGCATCAATCCCAGCAGCAACGAGCTGTTCATCTGTCAATTGTCTATGTGTCATACTAGCCGGATGCAGTACGCAGGTACGAATATCAGCAACATGAACCTCACGGCTAGCGAGTTTGAGCGCATCCATGAAAACAGTCGCACGGTCACGCCCACCCTTGATATTGAAGGAAATAACCCCACTGCAACCATTCGGGAGATACTTCTTTGCACGTTCATAATACTTGTCAGTCGGAAGCCCCGGATAGCTGACGGATTCCACATCCTCAGAACCAGCCAAAAATTCCGCAACAGCAAGACCATTCTTACAATACTGCGCCATACGAACAGCCAGAGTTTCAAGACCCAGATTCAACAGGAAAGCAGAATTTGCAGCCGGATAACAGCCGAAATCTCTCATCAACTGCATTCTAGCCTTGATAATGTAAGCCATATTACCAAATTCTTTGGTATAGATAACACCGTGATAACTTTCATCTGGTTCAGTGAATTCAGGGAAATTACCGTTCGCCCAGTTGAAGTTACCACTGTCGACAATGACACCGCCCCCCTGCAAAGCGTGACCATCCATATATTTGGTAGTAGAGTGAACGACAATATCCGCACCGAACTCAAACGGACGGCACAAAATAGGAGTGGGGAAAGTGTTGTCTACAATCAGGGGAATGTTATGAGCATGAGCAAACTTTGCAAAGCGTTCAATGTCGAACACATTCAGAGCCGGATTTGCCAGCGTCTCACCGAACACAAGACGAGTATTAGGCTTGATAGCCTTTTCGAGGGTTTCGTCGTCTGCTTCAGGGTCAACGAAAATGCATTCAATGCCGAGTTTCTTCAAAGAGAATGCAAACAGATTGATAGTACCGCCATACAATGAACTTACTGCAAGAATACTTTCACCAGCATTACAGAGGTTCAGCACAGACAGCAAAGAAGCCGCCTGACCGCTGGTGGTACACATCGCACCCACACCGCCTTCAAGGGCAGCAATTTTCTTTTCGACTGCATCAACAGTGGGATTTGCAAAACGGGAGTACATATATTCAGTCGGCATATTGAACAAGTCAGCAATATGTTGAGTAGAATCAAATACATAAGTAGTACTTTGAACAATCGGCAAAGTAGCAGGGTCTCCGTTTTTACGTTCATAGCCTTCATGGAGGCATTTTGTTTCAAGCTTCATAGGAAAAAGCTCCTTTCTAAAATTTGATACTCCTATTATATCATAAAATACTATAAAATGCAATAGATACAAGAAAAATGTTTCACGTGAAACATTTTTGTTTGACAAGCAATGTTTCACGTGAAACAAATCTTAGAACAATCTGCAAATTGCTAATAGAATGAGCATCACACCGCCGAGCCATTTCAAAGGAAATCGATTTTGAAAGCGTTTTCCTGCATACGTTCCGCAAACTGTCAAAGCAAACCCCAAAAGCAGAGTCAACCCAAGGCAAACTGGAATTTCGACCGAACGCAACCCAGCCCCCAGCCCACTAAAAAGCGAATCCACAGACATAGCCATAGCAAAAGCAGGAGTTTCCTGCAAGCTTAGAATTTTAGAGCCATCTGTATCAGCCACAGTTTCATCAAAGCAAATTTCGATTACCAAACCGAGAGCTTTTCTGCGGAAGTGGGGTTTCCGTTTCTGGACGAAAGCGGAAAAGCCCTCTTTCAGAAGCTGAACCAGTCCCAAAACCGCCAATAGAACACAACCGCCATATTTGAGAAATGTTTCCGGCAAAATTCGTGTTAAGAAGACCGCCCCTGAAAGCGACACCCCAAGAAAAATAGTACCTATCACGCTAATCAGCAAAGCGCACCGTTTCGGAATGTGAATCCCACATAAACTACATCCCATAGATGCAAAAAATGTATCCATACAGACCGCCACCGCCAGCAAACAAGCCTGAAACATAAAAATCACCTGCTTTCCATAGCAGTATATGAATAAGAAAATTTTTGGTGATTTTGTGTAACAGAAATGTTTCACGTGAAACAATTTAAATTTTTGTGAACGTTTCTTACAAATAGTTGCATAATCCTATAAAATATGCTATAATAAAATCAAACACAATGTGAAATGACGGAGGTGATTCAATATGAATCTGAAAGATAATGTATTAGCTGAACTGATTCACAACGGGAATAGTTATATTTCAGGCAGTCAGCTTGCAAAAAAATTCAATGTCAGCCGTACAGCAATTTGGAAATGCATTGAACAGCTTAAAGATGAAGGCTGTCAGATTGGTGCAGTGACAAAGCGAGGTTATATTCTCTTATCGATACCGGATTTATTCAATCTCAATTATATGGAAACGCTTTTAGCCAATTGTAAAACAAAGTGGCAGGTACAATTTTTTGACGAAATTGATTCTACCAATAATTACGCCAAGAAATTAGCATACCAAGGCGCACCAGCCGGAACAGTCATAGTCGCCAACAAGCAAACCGCCGGAAAAGGACGATTAGGGAAAAGCTTTCATTCTCCCTCAGGAGGATTATACTTTTCCATCATACTCCGACCGGATTTACCCTTAAAAGATATGATGTCCGTCACAGCCTGCACCGCTGCGGCAATTCATGAAGCCTTATTGCAAAATGGCATTTCTACAAAAATCAAGTGGGTAAATGACCTTTTCTTGAATGAAAAGAAAGTATGTGGAATTTTGTCCGAGGGGAGTTTCAATGCGGAATTGCTGTCAATGGATTATCTTGTCATTGGAATCGGCATCAACATCCACCCCGACCCCAATTTACCAGACGAATTAAAGAACATTGTGACCGACATTCAGACCGCAACCGGAAAAGTAATCCGCCGTTGTGATTTAGTAGCGCAAATTTTGGCACAGTTAGAGGAACTGCTTGCAGGCTTAGCCCAGCACACCTACCTTCCTATTTATACAGAAAATTCTTGTACGTTAGGACACCGAGTCCATGTGAAAGCCTCCCAAGGCGAATGTGATGCATTGGCAATCGGCTTCACAGAAGATGCAGGGTTAATTGTCCGCCTGTCGGACGGCACACAAGAAATCATTCGCACAGGCACAGCACAGATTATTGATTAACAAGAATGTTTCACGTGAAACATTTTCACATGAAACAAAAGGAGTGATTACCATGAGACGAAAAGACAGAGAAGTGACGGATTTTAAAACCATTGTACAAATCATTGATGAATGTCAAATCATTCGAATTGGTTTAGCAGATGGAGAATTCCCATATATTGTACCATTGAATTTCGCCTACACGGTGACAGACAAACAAATTGTATTCTATGTACATGGTGCAATGGCAGGACGGAAATATGAACTCATGAACAAAAATGGAAAATGTTCGTTTGAAATGGACATACCGCTTGAAATGGATTGCATCATAGAGAAAAAAGATGTGACCATGAGATATAAATGTGTCATGGGAACAGCCCTCATCACGTTTTTAGAGGGAGACGAAAAACAGAAAGCCATTGACGAAATCATCATGAACCGCTATGAAGAAACTCGAAATTTTGAATACAATCACAATACAGTCAAAAGAACCGCCGTTGCAAAATTGACTGTAATAGACTTGACAGCCAAAGTCAACCCTATTGCAGGCGGTGCAGATTAAAGGAAAAATGTTTCACGTGAAACAAAAGGAGTATTTCGATGGAATGGAAATGGGAAGAAAATAGCATTTTGAATAAAATCTCTGAATATACGCCCTCAAAAGATATATTTGATGCTGTTTGCAGAGAAATATCAAGATATTACCAAAGCAAAAAGCAATTCAAACCCCTGAAACGAAAATTGAAATGGATAGGAGATAATGTTATCTGCGAATTTGGATTTTGGTCATCTCACTACAATAGAAGCAATGAATATGTCTGCTTTGAAATTATTCCCACAATTTATGCAAAAGATAAAACGAATATGGGAAAAAACGGATTATTATATATTGGGATAAGCCCTAAAAGTTTTGATGTTCACGCAATTGACAGCAATCAATTTTTTGAGATTGTGAATTTGATAGAACAAACCATTACATATGTCAGCAAAATCGAAACTCAAAAAGGATTTGAAACATTCATGCAGGAAAGAAAATCAACAGAATCAAATAATTATATATTCCTGAACAGATTGAAAAATAATCACAAATAATGTTTCACGTGAAACAAAAAGCTCCAGTCAGATGACCGGAGCTTAATTTTTATAAAATCACATTACTGAGCAGGAACAGGGATAATCTCTTTCCCGCCCATATAAGGACGGAGCTTTTCAGGAATACGAATAGAACCATCTTCATTGAGGTTATTTTCGAGGAAAGCAATCAGCATTCTAGGCGGAGCGACAACGGTATTATTGAGGGTATGAGGGAAATACTTTTCTTTTCCAGCCTTGACACGAATATCGAGACGGCGAGCCTGTGCATCACCGAGATTGGAACAGCTACCCACTTCAAAGTACTTTTTCTGACGAGGAGACCAAGCCTCCACATCCAAGCTCTTGACTTTGAGGTCTGCCAAATCACCGGAGCAGCATTCAAGAGTACGAACCGGAATATCAAGGGAGCGGAAGAAATCAACAGTATTTTTCCACATCACATCAAACCACTTCATAGAATCTTCAGGCTTGCAGACAACAATCATTTCTTGCTTTTCGAACTGATGAATACGATAAACTCCACGTTCTTCAATGCCGTGTGCGCCGACCTCTTTCCGGAAGCAAGGGGAATAGCTGGTCAAAGTCTGCGGAAGTTGTTCTTCGGGAATAATCGTATCAATAAACTTACCAATCATAGAATGTTCAGAAGTACCGATTAAATAGAGGTCTTCGCCTTCAATTTTATACATCATATTTTCCATTTCAGCAAAGCTCATAACACCAGTCACAACTTCAGAGCGAATCATAAAAGGGGGAATATAATAAGTAAATCCTCTGTCAATCATGAAATCTCTAGCATAGGAGAGGACAGCGGAATGCAGTCTTGCAATGTCGCCACACAGATAATAGAACCCTGCGCCGGTGGTTTTACCAGCGGAAACCTTGTCAATGCCGTTGAGTTTCTTCATAATGTCTTCATGGTGAGGAACTTCAAAATCCGGCACAAAAGGTTCACCGAATCGTTCGATTTCGACATTTTCGGAATCGTCCTTTCCAACAGGAACAGAATCGTCAATAATGTTGGGAATGACAAGCATAATCTGACGGACTTTCTGTTTCAATTCACGTTCACTATTGCCGAGTTCTTCTAATTCCTTATCAATTTCAGCGGATTCAGCATCCACTTTCGCCTTAGCATCCTGAGGGTTCATGCCCTCTGCAACCATTTTACCGATTTGTTTGCTGAGAGCCTTTTTCTTAGCACGGAGTTCATCACCCTTTTGTTGAGCAGCACGGGACTGCTTATCGAGTTCAATGACTTCATCCACGAGGGGAATTTTCTCATCCTGAAACTTTTTCTTAATATTTTCCTTGACAACATCAGGATTTGTACGCAAAAATTTAATATCCAACATAATTAAAATCTTCCTTTCAAAATGTTTCACGTGAAACAATTATGTTTCATTGGGAGAGAGCAAATTTGCCAACTCTTTCAAATCATCATCATCATAAAATTCAAGTGTCAAAGTCCCCTTGTTCTTACCAAACTGCACCTTGACTTTTCGTTGAAGCCTGTCATGTAAAGCCTGTTCGACCTCTCCATAATAAGAATGCATTTTCGGAGAAGCTGGAATGATACTTTCCTGACTATCTGAAACCGCCGTCATTTTCTCAATTTGCCTTACCGTGAGCAAGCCCTCTGACGCTTTTTGAGCCACATGAAGCATAGTTTCCTCATCTTCAAACCCAAGCAAAGCCCGACCATGCCCAGCGGAAATACTGCCGTCAATCAAATACTCCTGTACTTTTTCGGGCAATTTCAGCAACCGTACAGCATTAGCAACCGCACTTCTGGAACGCCCGACAAATTTAGCAATATCATCCTGTGTCATGCCGAATTTATCCATCAATCGTTGAAAGCCCATAGCCTCTTCCATGGGGTTAAGGTTTTCACGTTGCAAATTCTCAATCAAAGCAATTTGAGCTGTTTCGAGGTCATTGAGTTCACGGATGATAACCGGCACTTCATCAAGACCGAGCATTCTTGCAGCCCTCCACCGCCGTTCACCAGCAACGATTTGATACCCACCGAGGGGAATCGGGCGCACCAATAAGGGCTGTAAAATACCATGCTCACGGATAGAATCAGCCAGCGCAGAAATTGCCGTTTCATCAAAATACTTTCTAGGTTGTGAGCGGTTCGGTTCAATTTCAGATAAGCGAAGTGTTTTTTTCACATGAACCTCTGTAGAATTATCTTCAAAGAGAGAATCCAGACCACCACCCAGACCGCCTTTTATCATGAAATCACCCCTTCTGCGCCAGACGCAACCGCCATTTTGTCAAGTTGTCCATTGGTTCGCCGAGAAGCTCTTTCCCCAGAAGTTCATAGAAGAAAGCCCCCTTTGAGGACTTATCATAATACATAACAGGCTTCCCAAAACTAGGAGCTTCCGAAAGTCGAACATTTCTAGGAATCCTTGTATTGAAAACCTTATCAGGGAAATATTTTTCGACCTCTTCCACAACTTGACGTGACACATTCAATCTTTGGTCATACATGGTAAACAGAATTCCGCAAATTTCGAGATTAGGGTTATAATTTGCCCTCACCAGTTTGATAGTTTGCACCAATTGAGTTAATCCTTCCAAAGCGTAATATTCCGCCAACATAGGAATCAGAACCACATCACAAGCCGTCAAACCGTTCAAAGTCAAAAGCCCCAAAGCCGGTGGACAGTCAATGAAAATATAATCATACTTGTCCTTAATTGTCAGAATCTGTCCTTTTAGTTTCCTGAATTTATCTTCTTTTTGAATGAGTTCCACTTCTGTCCCAGCGAGGTCAGCCGTACCTGCAACGATTGAAACACCCTCGAATTCTGTTTCAATAATGGCATATTCAATTTTCACTTTACCACAAATCACATCATAAGAAGAAGCCTCAACAGATTTTTTCTTAATTCCAAAACCAGTTGTTGCATTTCCTTGTGCATCAATATCAACACAAAGCACCTTTTTCCCTCTTGAACCGAGATAAGCGGCAAGATTCACAACAGTAGTTGACTTTCCAACACCGCCTTTTTGATTCGCTACCGCAATCACTTTACCCATGAATATAAACTCCTTTCATATAGAATAATTACATTATACCACGTTTCGGAAAATTTGTAAAGTGATTTCTAGAAATTATTTAAAATGTTTCACGTGAAACAATTGACAGAACCCCTGTTTCACAAAATGTTTCACGTGAAACAATCAACAGAAACCCTGTTTCACAAAATGTTTTACGTGAAACAATTCACAGGAAAGCCGTTTCACAAAAATGTTTCACGTGAAACAATCGACAGGAAAGCCGTTTCACAAAAATGTTTCACGTGAAACAATCAACAGGAAAGCCGTTTCACAAAAAATGTTTCACGTGAAACAATTGACAGGAAAGCCGTTTCACAAAATGTTTCACGTGAAACAATCGATAGAACCCCTGTTTCACAAAAATGTTTCACGTGAAACAATCGACAGGAAAGCCATTTCACAAAAAATGTTTCACGTGAAACAATTGACAGGAAAGCTGTTTCACAAAATGTTTCACGTGAAACAAAACTCATTCATCTTTTTTATGATTATCAAGAGGAATCCTGATTCTGTATTCAATATAATCATCAAACTGCATTTTCTGAGAATCCGCAGCAATTCCAGCAGCCTGCATAGTCTCCACAGCCTTATTGATAGTATTCGTAAACAAACGCACATCACGGAAAAGCACACTTCTCTTTTTAAAGTTTTCACGTTCCCGAACTGCGCCAATATGTTCATCAATGAGTTGTTCTGTTTTCTCAACATTCAGATTCAATTTCACGACTTTTTCGAGAATGACTTTTCGTTCTTCCGGACTGCCAAGCCGGAGCAAAGCCCTTGCATGGCGTTCAGTCAGATGATTTTCAAGAATGAATTGTCTTTCAGCTTCCGTCAAGCGGAGCAAACGCAATTTATTTGCAACGGTACTTTGCGCCCTTCCAAGTTGTAAAGCAGCATCTTCTTGTGTCATGCCATAACAGGAAATCAATTTTTCGAGAGCCGCCGCCTCCTCAAAATAATTCAAATCCTCACGCTGAATATTTTCGACCAAAGCCAAAATAGCAGAATTCCGGTCATTGATTTCCATGACGATACACGGCACGACCCGAAGCCCTGCAATTTTCGCCGCCCGAAGCCGTCTTTCACCAGCGATAAGCTCATAATGTTCACCGCATTGTCTGACGGTAAGGGGCTGTAAAATTCCGTTCTGACGGATACTGTCTGCCAAAGCCCGAAGTTCTTCAGGGTGAAAGCTTGTCCGTGGTTGATGGGGATTAGGACGAATGACCGCAATGGGAATTTGTAAAATCTTTCTTTCTTCCGTGCGTTCTTTGGTAAAGGGAAATAAACCTGCCATAATCAAAGTTGCCTCCTCTGGTATTTTCTGTAAATTCATTATACCAGATTTCGGGAATAATTGCCACAAGAAAAATCCGTTATTTCTTGTGAAAATAACGGATTTCCAAACATATTCACACTTTCTTACAGCGGTTTTTGCTTTATTTGACTGCTATTTCTAGGGTATTTTGTCGGAGTTGCTGAAATTTTTTTCACGACATAAATCACTCTTTCATCTCCGTCAGGAAGTGAATACTTGACAGTATCCTGTAATTCCCCTCCTAAGAGCTTGATAGCCGGTAAAGCTGGCTCAATGGGTTCATGGGCTTTCATAGCCAACCAATAACCGCCAATCTTGACATAGGGTAAAGAATATTCCGCCAAAGTCCGCAAATTGGCAACCGCCCTCGAAGTCACTACATCAAATTCTTCTCTGAAATCGGGTTCTTTTGCAAGGATTTCAGCCCTCCCGTGAATGGTTTCATAGTAAATAAACTTTCCTAATTTATCCCGAAGAGCATTCAAAAAAGTAATACGCTTATTGAGGGAATCCATCAGCAAAATTTCCAAGTCATGCTGTACCAAAGCCAACAGCACCCCCGGAAACCCCGCACCGCTTCCAATATCGAGAACCATAGCCCCATAAGGAAAGCACTCCGAACAAGAAGAATGCAACAAAAAGCTATCAAGGAAATGTTTTTTCAGAATGCCGTCACCGTCAGTAATCGCCGTCAGATTGACATTCTGATTATACTCAACGAGAAATTCTGCATAAATTTCGAGATTCTCAAATGTTTCACGTGAAACATCAATTTGATACTGAGCAAATAAATCTTTGACAACTTGATATTCTGGTAAAATCATGAAATTCCCCCCTTTTTCTGTTCGAGCCAAACGAGCAGGACGGTAATATCAGCCGGAGAAACGCCGGAAATTCTGGAAGCCTGACCAATGCTGACAGGCTGAATCTTGTTCAATTTTTCCGCAGCCTCCAAGCGCAACCCCCGAATAGTCGAATAATCCGTATGGAGCGGTAATTTTTTCTGCTCAAGTTTTTGAGAGCGTTCGATGGCTAAATTTTGTCGTTGGATATAGCCCTCATATTTAATTTGAATTTCGACTTGTTCCCGAACATCGGGAGGAAGTGGGGGACGTTCCACATCAAACGGCGCAAGCATCTCATAACCCAATTGCGGACGGCGCACGAGGTCAGCGACTTTACAGCCAGTTTGCAGGGGAGCAGTATCATGTTCAGAAAGCAGTTGATTCAATTTAGGAGAAGGCGCAATATTGGTGGTATTGATACGCTTGATTTCATGTGAAACATTCTGATACTTGTCAAGCATATTCTGATAAGCATCTTTAGAAAGCAATCCAATTTCGTAACCAATGGGCATCATTCTAAAGTCCGCATTATCCTGCCTTAAAATCAACCTGTACTCACTTCTGGAAGTCATCATTCTGTAAGGGTCACTGCACCCCTTTGAAACGAGGTCGTCAACGAGTGTCCCAATATAAGACGAAGACCGTTCGAGAATGAGGGGATTTCTGCCCTGCACAGCAAGCGCAGCATTGATACCAGCCACAAGCCCCTGAGCAGCGGCTTCTTCATAGCCGGAACTTCCGTTAAACTGACCAGCCCCATAAAGCCCCTTGATGGCTTTAGTTTCGAGGGTAGGGAGTAAGGCGGTAGGGTCAATGCAATCATATTCAATAGCATACGCAGGGCGCAGAATTTCGACATCCTCCAGCCCCTTAATAGTACGAAGGAATTTCAGCTGTACATCCGCCGGAAGAGAACTGCTCATACCTTGCAGATAAAATTCTTCCGTAGAAAGCCCCATCGGTTCAATGAAAAGCTGATGCCGTTCACGTTCAGCGAACCTGACCACCTTATCTTCAATGGAAGGGCAATATCGAGGACCCACACCCTCAATCCGTCCAGCATAGAGGGGGGAACGGTGCAAATTTTCACGAATAACTTTGTGAGTTTCAGCATTCGTATAAGAGATATAACAGCTTACTTGATTATGCATGGTACGCCCGTCATTCTGGAAAGAGAAAGCGGTAATTTCGCTGTCACCGTCCTGCCGTTCGAGAATATCGAAGTTGATACTCCTACGATGAACACGGCACGGAGTACCAGTCTTGAAACGTCTAAGGGGGAGAACATTCCGCAGATTTTCGCCCAATTTGTTTGCAGGGAGGGAAGAATCTGGGCCACTTTCGAAATTACTTTCGCCGATATGAATTTTCCCCTTTAAATAAGTACCAGTTGCAATGATAGCGCATTGAGTTTCATAAGTAATCCCCAACTTTGTAAGCACACCGCAAACTCTGCCATTTTCTGTCAAAATATCAATAGCCTCATCCTGTTTGACGAACAAATTTTCTTGTAGCTCACAAATATGTTTCATATAGTTATGATACATAACACGGTCAGCCTGAACCCGAAGGCTATGCACCGCCGGACCTTTGCCCCTGTTGAGCATACGACTTTGCAGGAAACATTTGTCAGCAGCCTTTCCCATTTCACCGCCCATAGCATCAATTTCACGGACTAAATGACCCTTAGCCGTACCGCCGATAGACGGATTACAAGGCATATTAGCAATCTGGTCAAGGGAAATGGTCAGCAAGAGGGTTTGACAGCCCAATCTTGCAGAAGCAAGCGCAGCTTCAACCCCAGCATGACCAGCCCCGACAACAACAACATCAAATTTCATAGTTACTCCTTATTTCTCAATATTGCAACTGCATCATTTCCCCACACAGAACCGCTCAAAAACGGTATCAACGACTTTATCAGTAATTTTCTCACCGGTCAATTGTAATAACGCATCCTCAGCATCATCAAGGCTAACTGTGACCGCATCATAAGACATTCCCATTTGAAGAGCCTCCAGCCCCTCACGAACAGCAGAAATGGCAGAGGTAAGGCAAATTCTTTGCCGTTCGTTGGCAATCATACCGTCTTCCGCAGAGACCTCCCGAACAGAAGCGAAATCAGCAACCGCCTTTTCGAGTTCGGGGATATTATCGCCTTGTTTGGCAGAAATCCGCACAACCTCAGCGAAACCGAGTTCATCCGGATTCCAGAGGGGAACGAGGTCAGTTTTATTGCAAATACAGATAGTCCGTTCAAGGGGAAGCTGTTGCAAAAGGGTATTATCCTCCGCATCAAGTACACGGCTAGTATCAAAAACAGCGAGAACCAAATCCGCATTTTGGAGATATTGCAGACTACGTTCAACGCCGATTTTCTCAATTTGTTCGGAAGTATCATGCACCCCAGCAGTATCAGACAATCTCAAAGTCAATTCTCCAATTCTGACTTGTTCCTCAACAACATCACGAGTAGTCCCAGCAATATCAGTGACAATACTTCTTTCATAGCCAGAAAGCAAATTGAATAAAGTAGATTTCCCGACATTTGGTTTCCCCACAATGACAGTATGAAGCCCCTCACGGAGAATGCGCCCATAGTCATAAGTGGAAAGCAATTGATTCATTTCGCCAAGGAGTGCAAGCAGTCTCTGTTCGAGCGCACCGCCGTCAACATCCGGAATATCTTCATCCGGATAATCCGCCCACACCGCCAAATCTGACAGCAACACAAGCAAAGTATGAGAAAAGCTGGAAATTTTCCGAAAAGTCGCACCATCTCTGAGACTTCTGGCAGCCTTCATAGCATTTTCACCGGAAGCAGAAATGAGGTCAGCAACCGCCTCCGCCTGCGTGAGGGAGAGCTTGCCATTGAGAAACGCACGTTTGGTAAATTCGCCGGCTTCCGCAAGCCGAACGGAATCACACAGAACCGCCCTCAAAATTTTCTCACTTAGAAACCGTCCACCATGACAAGAAATTTCCACAACATCCTCACCAGTATAGCTATGAGGAGAACGGAACACGGTCAAAACAACATCATCCAGCCGGACACCCTCCTGAACAATGTAACCATAAGCGCAAGTATACCCCTGCATAGTCAGCGGAGAACCGCCACGCACAGGCTGAAAAATTTCCTCTGCCCTTTGAATGGCATATTCACCGGAAATGCGAATGACAGCCATACCCCCAGTACCATGAGGGGTAGCAATTGCCGCAATTGTACTCAATGGAATCACCTCCAAATAAAAAGGAGACTGAAACCCCTTCCAGCCTCCTCAAAAAATACGTTATTTTCACATCAAAGGAGAGAATATCCCTCCGATAAAAGCCGTTGAAACTAGGAAAAAACTGTCTCCGTCAGAACTAAAACTCAATTTTCCCATAAAGACCAGCATTGATTTCATCTTCAGCCTTAGGACGCTTGTAATCTTTTTCGAAACTTGTTTTCATGGAGTCCATAGAAATACGTTCCGGCTGAATATTATCATCCCGTCTGCGTTCATGATGACCATGATGATTTCTTCTTCTGTCGCCTCTGTTATCACGTCTGCCGTCACCGTCATGACCACGGTGGTTATTTCTCTTGCGAGGAGGTTTCGCATTATTAGAGGAGATAACGACTTTTCGATAAGGTTCTTCACCGATACTCTTAGAATTGACCCCTTCAATTTCCGCAATGGCAGAGTGAATGATTCTTCTTTCATAAGGGTTCATAGGTTCGAGGGTAGTAGACCGCCCAGAGCGAAGAACATTTTTGGCAATTTTCCGAGCCAATTCTTCAAGGGTCTTTCTTCTTCTTTCTCTGTAGTTAGCACTGTTGAGAATAACCCTGTAATATTCCTTATCACCACGGTTAGCAATCATGAAAGTAAGGTATTGCAGAGCGTCCAATGTTTCGCCACGTTTGCCGATAATAGCCCCGCTATTAGGAGAAACAATTTCAATCAAAGCACTTTCAGCCCCAGCAGTCACTTGCAATTCAGCCTTGACGCCCATCTTTTCGAGGATACCAGACAAATAAGCCTTAGCCTTTTCAATTTTTTCGAGGGAAGTAGCAGAAGGTTCACCAGAAATCAACTCTTCATCATCCTGAACCTTATCAGCATGAGCCAATTCAAGGGAATCTCTAGCCTGAATGGTTTCTTCCTCCACAACAGCTTCCACAGCTGTCTCAATAACTTCCTCAACCTGTTCCACAGCTTCCTCAATAATTTCAGCAGCCTCTGCAACAGTTTCTTCTGGTTCACTAACAACAGGCTCAGCCACAGCCGGCGCTTCCTCCACGATAGATTCAGCCACAGCCGGAACTTCCTCCACGATAGATTCAGCCACAGCCGGAACTTCCTCCACGATAGATTCAGCCACAGCCGGAGCTTCCTCCACGATAGATTCAGCCACAGCCGGAACTTCCTCCACGATAGATTCAGCCACAGCCGGAGCTTCCTCCACAACAGGTTCAGTCACAGCCGGAGCTTCCTCCACAACAGATTCAGCCACAGCCGGAACTTCCTCTACAACAGGCTCAGCGACTTTTTCTACAACAGGAGCAACAGACTCCTGAACCTTAGCAACAGGCTCAACTTTTTCAGTGGAAGTATATGTAGCCTTTACTTTTGCCTCACCTTTTCCGAACACACCGAAAAGCCCACGTTTCGGCTCTTCCAACACCTCAAAAGTAATAATGGAAACGGGGACACCCCATGTTTTAGCGGCGAGAGCTTTCGCATCATCAACAGTTTTCGCCGTAAAAGTCTGACTTTTTGTCATTGTACTACCTCATTTCTTCTTTTTCTTAAGATTTGTAGGCGGAGCAGAATTTTCCTCTGTTTCGCCATATTTTTCAGCTATACGTTTTCTTGCCTCACGAATCACAGCAGTATTATACTCTTCCATTTCGGAGCGTGAAAGTTTCCGTTCACCATCATCATCAGAATAGCGCACCCGATTAGAAGGACCTCCGCCGAGTTTCGCAGAAGAACCGCCATTTTGTTGACGCATCATTTCTTCCTGTTGTTCAAGCATCATCTGCATCATAGAAGGACGGCGTTTTTGTTGTTTTGCCTTTTCACGTTCAATTTCGCCGATTTTTTCAACTCTTTCATCATTGAACCAAGCATACAAAATAACGCTTTGAATGAACGAGAACACCGAAGAACACAGCCAATAGAAGCCCACACCAGCCGGCACAGTGAAAGCCAGCCATACAGAGAAAAGGGGCATACCATAAAGCATAATATTCATACTGCCCATGCTAGGCATATCAGGATTTTTCTTTTTCTGCATATACTGCATATAAAAAGTCAATGCCAACTGCATCAACCCTGAGAGAATTGGCAGTAAAAACAGGAATATGGAAGAATTCTTGCTTGGATTGGTATTAGGAGTCTCACTCAAATTCGTACCGCCAATTGTGAAAGTCTTTGCAAATTCGCTTACTTCTGGTACAAAATTCCCATCAATAACAGAAAGTTTCTGAACTTCCTCCTCACCATCAGCATCAACAAAAGCAATTCTTCCGTCTCGAATGCACGCAGAAAAAGCCTCTGGATTCTGTAAAAGCTTATCCATAATCAGCAATTCTTCACGCATACTGTTTCTGTCAAGGTTCTTTTGTGTTGCCTGTGGGTCTTCATCAATCGAAACAACAATTGACTTAGCCTCTTGAATCATCGCCGTATCGTACCCCAGAATATACGTCATAGGCTTATAAACAACCGCCAGCACACCCCAAAGCAAAATTAACGGAATAAACGAAGTCAAACAAGAGGAATAAGGATTGATATTCTCATCCTGATATAATTTCGTAGTTTCCAGCTGTAATTTTTCCGGCTGGTCTTTATACTTTTCACGCAATTTCGCCAGTTTTGGGTTAATCAACTGTAATCGTGCAGAATTTTTTTGTTGCTTGTACGAAACCGGAAACAAAATCAACCTTGTAACCAATGTAAACAGAATAATCGCAATACCATAATTTCCTACCAATCCATAAATCAATTTCATAATGAAACCGAGCGGAATAGCGATAATATTTACTAAAAAACCCAACCTTCCTACCTCATTCCTTATTATTCGTAATAATCATATATCTATCTATAATATCTTCATGACCTTTTCGATTTAATCCGAAAAAAATCAATCTTTTTCCATGGAAATTCCTCTGGTACTTCATCAATTCCGCCCCTGGCCCACGGATGACACCGCAGAATCCTTGCCACTCCCAGAAGTCCCCCCCTGAAAGCCCCAAACCGTTCCACTGCCTGTAAAGTATATGCCGAACAAGTCGGATAATACCGACAGCAAGGCGGAAACAAAGGCGAAATCAATTTCCGATAAAATTTTATCAAAAAAATGAATACATATTTCAAATTTTATCACACCCAATAGGAAAGCAATACCTCTGATTAAATGACCCTCTCCGGTCTTGTATCCATCAATAAACCTGCGATAAGGTAAATAATCGCCGGAATTATCGTCAAAGCATACAGCACCATAACAAGGCGTACCAACTTTAAGGGAAGCCCCGTAAATTCTGAAACACCACTGCATACCCCCATGAATACCTTGTTGCTCATATTCTTGTAAACCATATTTTTCTGTCTCTCTGCATGACTAATTGCAGAAGGCAAACTTGCATTATAAGAATTTCCACAATAAGGGCAAAAACCATATGTATTATGCTTGTAAACCCGTTTCAGTTCCCAAACAGGAAAACCATGGATAATCACATAAACCCCAAACGTAAAAATAACACTCAGCCAATATTTCATACCATAATCAGGCATTTGTAACGATGTCTTAGAACTCGAAACCTCACTAATCAAAACAGCGTCATCCTTGTTACAATAAGGACAATGCACTTTTTGCTTAATAACAGACTGTGAGGAATTCACATTCATTTCCATTGGTTATCACCCCTGTTTCTTGATAGACGATGGAATTGTTACCTCATGACCTCTCCTGTGAAATCATGTCCCAGAATACACTTGATGCAGTGCCGGAATCCCATACTTCTTCATGTAATAGCTCAATACATTTGACTGCACCTCTAATAAATGTGGTCTTGCCACTATCACAATATCCAGCCCAATTGGTGCATCAATCTCATTTTCTCGCCATGCCTGCCGGATAAGTCGTCTTGCACGACTCCGGCAAACGGCATTCCCCAACTTCTTCCCAGTTGTAATTCCAAGCCGATTCACCGCCATACGATTTCTTTTAGCGTAGATAATAATATTCTTTGATACAATACATTTCCCCTTGTGATAACACAATTGAAAATCTTTGTTCTGATTCAGAACCACCGTGTAAAGCATCTCTCTGCACCTCTCAAACTCCGGCGATAAAACAAAAAGACCACAAATTCATGATTTGTGGTCTGACTCGTCAATGGGAAAGTCTCTTTCTGCCCTTTGCTCTCCTGCGAGCTAAAACCTTTCTGCCGTTTCTGTCGGACATTCTCTTCATGAAGCCATGCTCCTTCTTTCTGTGAAGCTTCTTCGGCTGATATGTTCTTTTCATTCCCTTTCCTCCTCTCAATATGCCGGACTGTCAGCAGTACCGGTATGATTCAAATGGAGTTATCCACTCCTATACCCTACTATTATAACCCATCTTTTCGCTCCTGTCAAGCTTTTTTTTCATTTTTTCGGATTTTTCAGAAATTTGGCAAATTCTCACATTGAAAATAGGCGATTTTTCACAAATTCCATCACTTTTCACAGCCGTTTCTTTCTTTTCGAATCTTTGTGAAAAAAACATCAATCTTTATTGTGTCTTTCAACAAAAAACACTTGTCCATTTACAGCAACTTTTACAAAATATTGGTGGATTCCCTATGAATTTAGCAGAACTTCTTGACTTGTCAGAAAAAACATTGTATAATTGTGATTGTCAGGTGTGCAGGTGTCGTGAATCATTCACGATACAATCCGTCAAACCTTACACAAACAAAATGGAGGTATCATTTACAATGAGCAGAGTTTATAATTTTAGTGCAGGACCCGCAGTTCTGCCAGAGGAAGTATTGCAGGAAGCCGCAGCAGAAATGATGGATTACCGTGGCTGTGGGATGTCCGTAATGGAAATGTCTCACCGTTCCAAGATGTTCCAGCAGATTATTGATGAAGCAGAAGCTGATTTACGTGACCTGATGGGCATTCCAGATAATTACAAGGTAATCTTCCAGCAGGGTGGCGCATCCCTCGTATTTGCAGAAGTTCCCATGAACCTCATGAAGAATGGCAAGGCTGCATATATTATCACAGGTCAGTGGGCAAAGAAAGCCGCTGCCGAAGCTGAAAAGTATGGCGAAGTAGTAAGAGTAGCATCTTCCGCAGATAAAACTTTCTCTTATATTCCAGATTGTTCCGATTTGGACATTCCCGAAGATGCAGACTATGTATACATTTGCGAAAACAACACCATTTATGGCACAAAGTATAAGAAACTCCCGAATACAAAGGGGCATATTCTGGTATCTGACGTTTCCAGCTGTTTCCTGTCTGAGCCGATTGATGTAACACAGTACGGTGTTGTATATGGCGGTGTACAGAAAAACGTTGGTCCTTCTGGTGTGCAGATTGTGATTGTCCGTGAAGACCTGATTGCAGATGGTCCTGCATTCAAGCAGACTCCCACCATGATGGATTGGAAGATTCAGGCTGATGCAAAGTCTCTGTACAACACACCTCCCTGCTACGGTATCTATATCTGTGGTAAGGTATTCAAGTGGATTAAGGGTCTCGGCGGACTGGAAGGCATGAAGGCACACAACGAAAAGAAAGCAAAGATTCTGTACGATTTCCTTGACCAGAGCGAACTCTTCAAGGGTACAGTTGTACCCGAAGACCGTTCTATCATGAACGTACCGTTCGTAACAGGTGACGCTGACCTTGATGCAAAGTTTGTAGCAGAAGCAAAGGCAGCAGGTTTCGAAAATCTGAAGGGTCACAGAACCGTAGGCGGAATGAGAGCATCCATTTACAACGCTATGCCTATCGAAGGTGTAGAAAAGCTGGTTGCATTCATGAAGGAATTCGAAGCAAACAACAAAAAGTAATTGATAATACGAAAATATCAGAGGTAAGAAGTCTTGCTTCTTGCCTCTGACTAATATAAGGAGGTAATTTCCCATGTACAATATTTTGACATTAAACAAAATTGCAAAGTGTGGCACAGATAAATTTGATACCACAAAATACAATGTTGGCGATTCCGTAGAGAATCCGACTGGTATTATGGTGCGTTCCGCAGTAATGCACGATTTTGAATTTGGTGCAGACCTGTTAGCAATCGGCAGAGCCGGCGCAGGCACAAACAACATCCCTGTTGAGAAGTGTGCCGAGCAGGGAATTGTCGTATTCAACACCCCTGGAGCAAATGCGAACGCAGTAAAAGAACTGGTATTAGCAGGATTATTCCTGTCCAGCCGTAAAGTGACCGCAGGTGTGGCATGGGCATCCAATCTGACCGACACCGAAGAAAAGACCGTACCCCAGCAGGTAGAAAAGGGCAAGTCTCAATTTGGTGGTAACGAAATCACAGGCAAGACATTGGGAATCATTGGCTTAGGCGCAATCGGACGTAAGGTAGCCAAGGCAGCCGCAGCATTAGGAATGACTGTAATTGGTACTGACCCCTTCTTAAGTGAAGCCGCAGCCGCAGAAATCAAAGACGTTGTAAAGATTGTTGCAACCAAGGAAGAAATTTATGCAGTCGCTGATTATATTTCCCTCCATGTACCGTGCAACGCAGACACAAAGGGCTTTTTCAATGCGGATGTCTTTGCACAGTGCAAAGATGGTGTCAAGGTTCTGAATTTCGCTCGTGGCGAATTGGTCAACGATGAAGACCTTGAAAAAGCAATTGCAAGCGGAAAGGTATCTGCATATGTAACCGATTTCCCGAACGCAAAGACCGTGAAAATGGATGGAGTTGTAGCAATTCCTCATCTTGGCGCATCCACCGCAGAATCCGAAGACAACTGCGCAATGATGGCAGCTGATGAGTTAATTGACTATATCGAAAACGGCAATATCAAGAACTCTGTCAACTTCCCGAACGTTTCCGCAGACGCTGACAAGAAAGTATGTGTACTGCACAAAGAAGGCGTAACATTACAAGGCACAGTCCTTGCAACAGGCGCAAAGAAAGGCAACGCATACACAATCCTTGCAGGTGATGCCGATGCAGAAGCCAACAAGGCAATTGAAGGCGTAATCCGTGTGAGAGTAATTGGCTAATCAATCCAAAAATCCCCTGTTTCACCCGAAGTAGGGGATTTTTCCAAATAAAAGCTAGCCATACTGTACAACGCAAGATGTGAATTTTTGCACATTTTGCTCAAAATTCCTGAAAAGGCTTGACTTATTTTCTACTTTATGGTAAAATAAGAACACGATATAGAATTATGGGTACGATTTTTCTGTACTATTTACTGAATAATGAGGAGGAATTGAGAATGAAAAAAGTAACCGCTGTCTTAGCGTTTCTCTGTGCATTGGGAAGTATTGCAATGTTCCCGAATGTGCCAACCGAAAATATTGCACCATACAGCATTGTAGCGAATGCGGCAACTGTCACAGCAGTTGAACCGGGTGTAAATGCTAGTCAGTACAGCAACCCCTATTTGGATGACAAGGTATCCACATACAGCACCCCTGCCGACATTGTAAAAACCGGTCTTTCGTCGAAAGATGAGAAAGTCAAGACAGCCGCTGAAAATCTGCAAGCAGCCTTGAAAGACTATGCTACAAAAACTGGAATAACCTTGGGAATGTATAAAGTTAATATTTCTCAGGTAAATGAAGAAGGCAAGTCCGTAATTGTACAGACAGAGTACCACGCTGCATTGGTCAGCGTACCAGATACCCAATTAGACGTGGTAATGTCCAACTTTACCAGACCAGCCGAAATGGATGCATATGCTGAGGCGTTAGGTGTTACAATAGAAGGTAAAGGCGTTACCATGATTGCAGATGGAGCATTCAGCAAGTCTTACCTGAAAACCATTGATTTGAGTGGTGTTGTTTACATTGGAAAGAGTGCTTTCAGTAGTGCATCCTACATTACAGAAATCACAATTCCCAGCACAGTACGCTATGTCGGGGATTCCGTATTTGACGGAAGCGGACTGAAAACCCTTGATGTGCAGAATGAGATGGTTAATATCCCTGCAAAGTTCTGTTCCAATACCAACCTGACAAACTTAACCTTTGCACATCCGAAGCTCATCCGTACCATTGGTGCTTCCGCATTTGCATCCACCCCTGTTGATGAAACATTATTCGAGAATTGGGGTGCAGCAACGGGATATGAAGAGCTTACCGTTGGTGATAGTGCCTATGAAGGTTGTGAATCCATCACAAAAATCACAATTCCTGATAATATCCGTGGCTTAGGAAAGAGCGTATTCAAGGGCTGTATCAAAGCTACAAGTTTGACATTTGGTAAGAATACACTTTATGCAGACCAGCAGTGCTTCTCCGGCTGTACAGCGTTGTCAGATGTCAAGTTTAACGCAGTATTGGAAGCACTTGGTGGTGGTGCATTTGAAAAGTGTACTTCCCTGAAAACAATCAAAGCGATGCCAAATACCATGCGAGATTGGGTAACAATCAGCGGCAATACTGGATATGGTTTAGGTGATGGCATTTTTGCCGGATGCACCTCTTTGGAAAGTGTAGAATTTCCGAAAACTCCAATGGTAACTAAAATTCCAGAAAGAACGTTCAGTGGCTGTATCGCACTCAGAGATGTATATAACCATGACTACATTGTAGAGATAGGAGACTCTGCTTTCTCTGACTGTACCAGTCTGTTAGAAGCAGTTTATCCGAAGGTGAATCGAATCGGCGTAGCTGCATTCAAGAATTGCTCCAGCATGGTAACATTCGAAGTAGACTATTGTAAGTCCTATTACAATGACAAAAATGTGTTGACTGCTGGTGTTGGCTCGAATGCATTAGAGGGCTGTTCTTCCTTGACTTCCATTACATTGTTAGCAGATGCCTATGGTGAAACAGCAAACACCAATTCAGAGAAGACCGGTAATAATGGTTATGTGTTCAAAGATTGTACCGCTGCCAAGACAATTAAAATTGATGGTAGTTGGATGGAAAAAATGCCGAATGGTATCTTCTCCGGCTGTACAGCATTGGAAGCTGTAGATGCTGACGTTTCAAGAGTAAATGTCGTTGGTAAGAACGCATTCAACGCTTGTAGCTCCTTAGTGAAAATGCCTTTCAGCAGTGTTCGTATTGTAGAAGAAGGCGCATTTGCAAACTGCACATCACTGGAAAGCATTTCCACTTCTGGTAAGGCAATCAGTGCCGAAGACTATGGCGCAAAGTGCTTCCAGAACTGCTCAAAGCTGATTATTGAAGTAGACGGTGAAATTTCCACAATTGGTATAAGTGCATTCCAGAATAGTGGTGTTACCAAGGTAAATCTGAACGGCATGACAGGTGGTACGGTTGTAATTGGTGCATCTGCATTTGCAAATTGTCAGAATTTAGCATCTGCCTCTATTAGTTCCGCAAATGTAAAGGAATTCAAGGTTGGAAATGCTGTATTCTCAGATTGTCCGATTCTGGAAACTGTGAAGTTTGAAGGACCTATTCTCACACAAAATATGTTCAAGAATTGTGTAGAACTGTTAGAAGTCCAGACTAATGCAACAACCATTCAATCGAATGCATTTGATGGTTGCACCAATCTGAAAAAGATAACAGACCTCGCTACAAACACAACGTTGATTGCGAATGACATTGCAGCATCCGCATTCAAGAACTGTGCAATCTTAGAAGCAGCCCCTGCAAATAAGGATACTGTTTACAGTGGTACTCAGCAGTATGCAGGTTGCGCCTCTATCAAATCCATTGAAACCAGTGTACTGACACAAGGAATGTTCACAGATTGTACAAGCCTTTCAGATGTCAAGCTGGTAGGAGTGACAGACATTCCAGCATCTTGCTTTACAAACTGCGCAACGTTGAGCAGTCTTGACTTGTCCAAGATGATTACAATTGGTGCTAAGGCATTTATGGGAACTGGATTAACCTCTGTAACAATTGAGAACGCACAGAAAGTAGATACCAGCGCATTCCAAGGCTGTACAGCACTGAAAGAAATCAACGTCACCAGCACTTCCATTGGTGCAAATGCATTTGATGGCTGTACCTTCTTAGAAAAAGCAACACTTTATGTAGATACTGTTGGAAAGAGTGCATTCAATAACTGTGCATCCCTGAGCGAAGTAAACTTCCAGACAGGCGACTCCCACACTTTGACTTCAATTGGGGCATCTGCATTCAATAACTGCGGTATTCTGTACAACCTGATTGTTCCGGGCAGTCCGAAACTTGATTCAAAGGCAGTAGGCTTCAATGGCGCAAAGCTCAACAGTGATTTCGTACTGGTAGGCACACCGGGAAGCACTGTAGAAGAATATGCAGTGAAGAATAAGATTACTTTCGCTGATATTGCAACATTTGACCCTAACTCAACAGTAAGCAATATCCGTGGTGACGTAGACGGCAATTCTGTTATTTCCGTTGCAGACCTTGTAAAGATGAACAGATGGCTTCATAAAGTCCCGACAGGTGGCGTTTATGCTTCTAATATGGACATGAATGGCGATAAGGTTGTCAACGTAATTGACTTAGCATTGCTGAAGCAAATGCTTTCCAAGAAGTAATACAAATTAACAATAACAATTGATAAAAGCAGTCTGCACGATTTGTGCAGACTGCTTTTTTTCAGCAAGAATAGAACCCATCCTGATAACATCGAATTTTGGTCACAAGCCCCTTAGAACTGTAATTGACTTTCAAGTCACAAATGACGGCATTTTGCAAAAATCCGTCAACGGTGACACGTTCGCCGAGTTCCTCACCCTGAAAACCGGAATAGGAGAAAGATTTCCCCTGACAACCTTTTTGAGAGCGGAGACAGCGGAAAGTCAAAGCAGAATTGGGGTCATTGAGAAACTCCCTATCGAAAGGGATTTGTTGATGACGTACAATCCCAGCCGCCAAAGCCGGAGGGTTAATTTTCTGGTAAGCATTAGGCGATTCATCCAGCCCCTCCATATGAAAATGGCTGATGAGTTGTGACGTATCGAAAAAAGTCCCTTTTGAGAGAATCGCCCCCGAATTGACGGAATAAGAATTTGCATCCAACGCAGGAGGAGAAATCCGGATTTCATTATCCACCATAAAAGGGTAATGTCCGGTTATCTTATACCCGAAACTCACAATACTATCCCACAAACTCCCATCTTTGATGAAAATATAACCAGAAGTCTGATTTTCCTCACAAGTCACCCACGGAATAGCAAAATCATTGAGAAGTCCCGAAAGCGTAACATTAGAATGAAGCCCCTTTTCCATCTGATTTTGAGCCAACAGAGAAGAAAAACTCTGCGCAGAAATCCTGAGAAATTCACAGCCATTCTGAAAGAATCGTTCCAGATGCCGACACAGCCCACGAAAAATGCGTTTTCCCTGAAAATAGAGTTCCACTCTGTTGATAGCACCATAAGTTTGATTAGATACGAACACCGCCGACATAGTAGACAAAGGGGAATACACTTCTTTCTCAACCGTAACCGCCGTACAAATAGTTTCCGCCTGAAAATTTTCCCCCTCATACAACTGCAAAACGAAACTCATACCTGTTCCACCTCCACCAAAGGCGCAGAAGAATAGAACGTGACGGAAATTTCGATAGCCTCCTGATTTTCCTTGATAGAATATCCAATCAAAACGGCATTTGTGCAGGAAACCGCCCCAATTTGAAGCGGAACACCCACACGGGAGCGAGCCAGCGTATCAAGGGCAACAATAGCATGTTCAGGATTTCCGGCAAGCCGTCCCTGTAAATGAAATTGAGAGCCTTTATGCCAGAAGGAAGCGACAGCCGTTGAGCCGTCCGCCGTCCCGACTTCATGCAGTTGACACCCCCCTGAAATCTCATAAGCCGAGAGAAAGAGGGTAATTTCCCCGACAGTAACCGGAAAAGCCTTGACAGACTGAATCAAAACGCTCACACTGTCACCTCCTCAGAATAGAACCCTTTCACAGAGAAAAGCCCCACAAAGATAACCTTTTGCAGTTTAGTATCAACCGAAGCGGAGCGCACCTCACAAAGCACCGCCCCAATTTCCGCCATTCGAGGGAAAACAGTCTGAAAGAAGAAATCCTCTGAAAGGTGCAGAGGACTTTTGAAATCAGTCACAACGGAAACCCGAAAAACCGCCGTAAAAGGCACAACCCCATTTTGAGAATCAGGAATAACAGGTTCTGTCTGAATTTTCTCCAAACCGACCACAGTAAACAGCCGAGAAGATTTCTTAGTAACAGGTACAGCATCAAAGGAGGGGTAGACCTCTTTCAGGTCATCCCCCCTGACAGCCTGCAACACAATTTCATGAATTGTATTCACAACTGTCACCCCCGACCGCAAAGAAAATAGAATCCTGATTTTTGAGCAAATCTCCGCAAAGTCTCTGATAATCCTTAACAAGTCGTTCTGCGAAAGAGAGTTTTTGAGAACCGTCCGCAACTCTGCTGATATTTCCGGCAAAAGTGGCAAGGGGGTAATCTTTCGCCCCATTGATTTGTGTATATCTCAAATAAGCGATAGAAGCCACAAGGTAGCAAAGCCGTACATCTGAAACATCCGCCCCATCCCGAAGCTGTCGCTGTACCTCTATCACAGAAGCATTAATAAGGGGAGCGAATGCATGGGAATCTTCCTCATTAGAAAAGAGCGTAAACAAAGAATGAATCATAGCAAGGTTCATGAAAACTCACCTCTTTGAGCGCATTTCTGCTGAAATTCCTCTGTCAGGAAATCAATATCTCCCCCGATTTGCACAACTGGTTCAAGAGCCTGTTCAGCCAGAAGTTCTTCACGAAAAGCCATCAGCTCCCGAACATCCATTTTGTCAGTAGCCAATCGAAGGGCTTTAGAGATAGGGGAAGACCTACCGCAAAGGGAAAGCACATCTTTACGAAGCATCAAAGCGACTTCATGCAAAATAGTTTCATCCTCATGAGAATCAGAATCCGCTGAATAATCATATTGTTTCGTAACTCCAGCCTGAACTTGAGCCGGAACAGCAACGAAACTCCATTCGTAAGCGTCCTGAACATCATCAAGAATCTTATGGCACAAAATCCCGTCGTATACATCCCCGACCGTATGCCCACAAAAGCCTTCCGAACCACAAATAGAGCAAATTCTTTTTCTCACACTGCAAGAAATGCTGATTTCCTTTTTAATACCGCCCTCAATTTCACGAATAAGGCTAGTATTTTCATCAGTCCTGACCATATAAGCATGAGCCTTTAAAAAAATATAGGGTCTGCCATCCTTAGTAAATTTAGAATCATCTCTGACAATTTCGGTATCATAAATTCGAGCCGTCTGACTATTCGAGCGTAAATCGTGGTCAAAAATCCCAGTTTTCCCGATAAAAAGCCCTTGCAGTTGAGAAAGTGCCGAATCAGAAAAGCATTCACAATCCCTGTCAATATCATTATCACACAAAACCGCATCAAAAAGAAACACCTCATCTTCACCAAGTTGTTTCTTTGTAAATTGATTGACCTTTTCCAGTTCATTCATAAAAACAGCACTCCTTTCAAAAGTAGAAAAAGGGAAGAGGAGGAGGGGAAAAATCCCCCCCATACCATCACACACTCAGAACCTTCACAGCATTCGCCATCAGCACACGGAAACCCACATTGATAGAAACGCCGATAGAATCCAGCTGTCTGTCAATGAGTTTATCTGTTTCAAGAATCACATCACTGCTGCGAATTTGTTCAAGAGCAAAATCGGTGTCAATTCCAACCACAACATCATCATCCAACTGCGGACAATTGATAAGTCTAGTCCCGAACGGCAAGCGAATTTCAGTAACATCTTTAGAAGAAGCCTCCAACATTTGAGACATCACGAGAATTTGAGCCATGACAGCCGGAGAAGCGATAACCGCCTTCATCTGAAAACTATTGAAACTGCCATACAATTTCGCAAGGTCAGAATAAGCAAGGGAATCTCCCTCAATAGCAATAGGAGTGACCCCAGTAGTCAGCACAGTGATTGCCTTACTCACAATAGAATCAGCGAGTTCCTTTCCCACTCTTCTAAGCATCAGAGCGAAAACATCAATTCTCTGCTGTCTCACAGCCTCATAAGAAGCGGTAATATTACGTCCGAATTTCTCAAGAGAAACCACATTAGAACTTTCTCTGATGGAAGAAACCGGCAAAGCCACTCCCTCATTAGTAGTAGAATATGCGGAAGTTTCGTTTAAAACACAACCCTGATAGCGATTAGATTCACATTTTGACACAACCGCCGTCACATCGTCTAAAATAGCCTCTTCCATCCCCTGTACAATAGAACGGCGCACAAATTCCGGAAACAGAACGGCACTTTCCGTAGTAGTGAAAAATTTCTCTACCCTGTCGCAATTTGCCCCATTGATACGAATATCGAAGCGTTTAAGCTGTCTCTCGTAAGCATCCAAACGAGCCAGCGGAGTATTAGCATACTGTTTAGAGGGGTCAGCCTCTTCCAGAGCCTGCAAAAAGCTTTTGCTGGAAAGATGATACATACCTTTTTCAAGTTTTACCTGTTTAAACATAAAAATACCTCCATCAAATAATTAACTTTCAAAAATTCCGGTTCTCTGTTCAATTTCAATCGCCTGCGCACGATAAAGCCGAGCCTGAGCCAATTCGACCTCATCCTGCAAATTGATATTATCCCACACAATCTGAACTGTTTCCCCATATCCATTCAACCGGAGAAACATCCCACAAATTTGAAGAATGACCGGTTCAAGTAATCTGCGGTAATATTCCAATTCAGAAGTGAGAATATCCGCCTGTTGAGCAGACATTCTTTCAGTAGAAGACCAATTCAGCCCCAGCAGAAACGGCGGAATAGAGAGTTTCGCAAGCATCTGTTCGAGCAATTGCCGGACGGGAATTTCCGTATCCGGCATATGACCTTCCGCACCAATAACTTTAATCTGCACATCCCCGACGGAAACGAAGTCACGGATTTCGCCACATTGAGCAGCTTTCATGCCCTTGCTCCATTCTTCCGCAATGACTTTCGCCTTTTCATTAGCATAAGCCAATTCCGAAGGGTCATCATTAGGATGATAAGTCACCGCATAGCGGATATTTCCAGCACGTTCGAAATTTTGCCCCACACAGCGATACACCTTCATGAGAATATCAGCAAAAGCCGGAAGCCCCCGCAAAAGCGAAACCCCATAAATTTCCCCCTCATGTGGTTTGAGTGCAGAAAATAAAATCCGTTCCGGATAAGGCAAAGGAACAATCTTTTCATTCTGTCGAATAAAAAACTCACGTTCAAGCAAAGAATTCCCAGCTCTCACACCAATATCAGTGACCTTTCCATTTTGAAGCCCGACAACCGCCCTGCTTTTTTTATCAAGCACGATTTCCCCGACAGCATTCCCATACACTAGAAGACTATCAAGATAGCTGTCAATGAAATGATAAATGGAAACCCCCGTCAATCCGACCGGAACTTTTTTCAAAAAGTCGTCAAGCGATTTTTGAGCCTGAACCTGTTCGCATTCCACATGAAAAGACCCAATCAGCCGGACTATTTTAGAAATAGCCGCATCCACAATCGGAATACACCGCCGAACCTGTTCAAAGAGTTCATAAGAATACACATCCGCCGGAAAAAGGGGACTTTGACACCGCCCCACAGTTTGAACAACCGCCGGAGAGAATTCACTTTTTTTCTTTTCTTTCTTTTTTCCGAATCTCATAAAAAATCACCTCCCAACACTGACAGCAGCGAAATCATAATCTTGCGCCCCAAAAAGAACCGTACTCACAAAATAACGCATATCATCCATAGCATGGTCAAATTCTTTTTTCGGCACATCTCCTCCAGTATTGACATTCCAGCAATATTGACTAAATTCCCGAATAATATCCTTACAGGAATCGGAAAAGCGCAATTTGTCCGCCTGAAGCGCATCACTCACACGCCGAATCCCGTCCAGAACGTCATTTTTCGCCTTGACAACTCGGTATCGATGATGAGCAGTAATGCAAGTGATAAAACTAGCAGCCGAAGGGTCAGCAACAATATATTCAATCGGGAATTGTTTCAGCATCTCATGAACATGAGCATAATGTTGCTCATCTGTCCGAGGGTTTCCTTCTTTTCGGGCATCATAATAATATTCACAAATGCGATACCATACCCCATCATGAAGCCCCCACACCCCGACAGAAGTCGGATTCATAGTCCCATAGTCACAAGAAGCAACATATCTTGAAAAATTTTCCGGCAGTTTCGAAACAATATGTTTACCCTTGTCAAACATAGGATAAATAATCCCCTCTGAAACCGTCCATTTTCCTAAAATAAACCGCTCATAAAAAACACCGCTGTAAAGTCGCTCATATCGTTGACAAACTTCCTTAGAAAGTGAAGGGTTATCATACATAGTAAAGTGTAAATATAAAGCACATTTTTCCTTTGCCTTGCAAATCCATTCTTGATAAAACCAATGATACGGATGTTCAGGATTACAGCAAAACCAGAATTTAGCCCCTTTCACAGAGCATCTTGCAAGAGCCTGTTCCACAAACGAACGAGGCATCAAAGCGACCTCATCAAGGAGTACACCCGCAAGCGTCATACCCTGAATGAGTGAAGCAGACCCTTCATCCCGTCCACCGAACAAGTAGAAACGGTTGACATGACCATAAGCAGTCACATCAATGCAATGTTTGCTGAGAAGTTCTTTCACCTGAAAACCGGATTCCTTCAGAACGGAAACAAGCGGACGAGCCACATTTCTTTCAAGGGAAGTGACCGTTTTTCCGCAAAGCGCAAAACTTTGATGTTGAAATTGTACCATAGCCCATAACACGAACCCCAAAGAAAGTGAAAGTGTTTTCCCACTTCTGACAGCACCATCACAGATAATAGCATCATAATCCTGATATTGTGGCATCATCCACCACCGCAAAACAGTGCGTTGTTTAGGAGAAAAAGAATTAAATTCCATCGTCACCAGCTCCAGCGAGTGCCTCTAATAAGCTTTCCGCCGTTTGAGAGTTCTTGCCATTACAAGCATAATCATACAGCCGTTCAAGGGCTTTTTGACGGTCAAAGAATTGTACCTCTACACCACCGCCCTTAACACGTTTGATAGAAGAGACATTGAAAAGGTTCATTCTTCCAAGAACTTGCGCCGAAGGCATTTCATCAGAAAATACAAGCCTTACTGCATCATTGACTTTTCCAAAAGCCAACTGTTCAAGCCCTTCAATAACTTTGTCCGTTTTAGATTTCGATTTTTCATTCATCTTTCAAAACCTCCTTTCAGACAGGGGTCAAAAATCAGGTCAAAATTGCATCAGAATGTGCAATTTTGAAAAAATTTCTGAAAAAAATAAAATAGCAGACAAGTGCAAGCACCCATCTGCTAAAATATCAATAATCAATTTCACCATCACTTTAAAGTCAAAAATGGCAGAATAAAGAGATTTTCTTCCTCTGCTGCACTCACAGCAAGCCCGTTTTCATAATTGACATAAAGAATATAAGAAACAGAATTCCCCGAATTGAGGTCTTTATAGTAATACTTATAAGCTTCCTGCATTCCATCAGCATTATAATTCACACGCAAAGGCGCAAAACCAACATAATGTTGTACCGCCTCTGGTGACATAATAGTAGTAATTCCTTCCGGCGCAACATGAGCCTTCACCTTGACACCATTTCCAAATTCTCCCAATTGCTTATAATGATAGAATGTAATTTCAGAGAGAATATCTCCATTTTCTTCTCTTGCAAAAATAACCCATTCCGGAATTTTAACACCGCTGACCGTTGTCGCCCGCTTGCTTTCAAACAAAGTATTACCTTGTTCCATAGCAATTTGATTGATGCACGAAAATTCAGAAGAACCGCCAAATTTCAGCCGTGCATATTTTTCAGCAGTTGCCTGTTGTTCGCCAAGTTGTTCCGAAAGTTTATAAGCAAATCTTGCACCGTTATTTCTCCAATTTGCATGAACAATAAAACCAACAATAACACCAATCAAAACCGCAATAGCGATAAGGACAACCATTGTAGAACGATTAACTTCCGGCATTCTAAAATTTCGTAAAGAAAATTTCTTTTTGGGAATGTTCTTTTTCGAACTTCTTTTTTTCTTGCTAGAAGCCCTTCTAGCATTCACAACATCAACATTTTCCTTAGATTCTTCATGAATCGGTGCTTCATGAACATCAATAGGCTCACCCATAATACAAAACCTCCCTTAAATGAATTATAATGAAAATTGAATTTGAAACCCATCCAATCCCCCAAAAAAGAAACCAATCGAAGCAAAAACTAATAAAATATACAAAAGAATCGGAATCAGTACAAAAACAGGCTTTTTCTTCCAAGTATTGACAACTACATGAAGAAATGAAGGAAAAGCAAGCAAAAACCACAAAGCAATTTCACAATATCCAAGTATTGTAAAAAGCTTTTTCTCGCCCATCAATTCACGTCCGAACCATTTCGCATACCCTTGAATATTTCCATGAATCCAAACCGCACAAATAGGAAGTGTAAATGCAGTAATACACATCCAGATAAAATGCAAAACATAAATAATTTTCTCCTTCATAAAATCACCTGCCCGAAATAATACTAAAAATTCCCCAATTCCTCAAATTTTCCCTTGTAAAAGTCAATCCAAACTCCTGCATCATCATCAAAATAAAAACTAGTTTCATCAATCCCGAAAATAGTATCATGCTGAAAAGCAAACAACAGCATTTCATATGTAATACCATAATTTAAATTCATAGTGCAATCAACCCTTCTGAAAGCAATTCCTGAACTGCCAGCATAATAGAAATTCGGCTGCTATGGTAACTGATACCGCCCTGCATCCAGACGGCGAACGGTTCACGGAGCGGGGCATCCGCAGAAAGTTCAATGGAAGCCCCATTAGTGAAAGCCCCTGCCGCCATAATGACTTTATCATCATATCCGGGCATATCCCAAGGTTCGGGGGTGACATACGCATCAACAGGCGAACCCTTTTGAATGCCCCGACAGAAAGCGCACAGATTCTCAGCCGAACGGAGTTCAACAGCAGTCACAATATCGCCCCGAATAGCATCCGCAGAGGGGGAGCAATGAAATCCCAATTCCGTGAAAACTTCCGAAGCGAGGACAGCCGTTTTCATCGCATTAGCGACAATATCCGGAGCAAGGAAAAGCCCCTGAAAAAGTTCCCGATTCATACCGAGAGTACACCCGACTTCCTTTCCTAATCCGACACAAGTCAGCCGATACGAACAAAGTTCCACAAGGTCAGCCCTTCCGGCAATATAACCGCCAGTTCGAGCGATACCGCCACCAGCATTTTTAATCATAGAGCCAACAATCAAATCCGCTCCAATTTCGAGAGGTTCTTTCATTTCCACGAATTCGCCATAACAATTGTCAACCATGATAACTGCATCCGGATTGACCTCACGGATATTTTGGCATAAAATTTCCAGTTCGTCAATGGTAAAAGCCTCACGGAGGGAATACCCTCTTGAACGCTGAATATAAGCAACTTTGGCATTTTTGACAGCATCACGCACAGCGGAAATATCCGGTTTTCCGTTTTCGTCAAGGTCAACAATGGAATATTTGACCCCGAAATCTTTGAGAGAGCCATCCCCTTTTTTCCCAGAAATCCCAATCACCTCATGAAGCGTATCATAAGGAATCCCAGTCGTAAAGACAATTTCATCATCAGGACGAAGCACCCCGAACAAAGCCACAGAAAGCGTATGCGTACCAGAGACAAAGTTATATCTAACAAGCGCATCTTCCGCCCCCAGCACCTGCGCCCAAACCTTGTCAAGAACTTCTCGCCCAAAATCGCCATAGCCATAGCCGGTACTAATCCCGAAACAAGTTTCACTGACCTTGTTATCAGAAAAGGCTTTGAGGACTTTTGCGGAGTTAAATCTTGCATTTTGTTCGATTCTGTCGAAAACATGACGGCATTTTTGTTCCGCATTCAAAATCAACTGTTCAATTTTATTATCAATTCCAAAAATCTGACTAATTTCCATTATCAAGGAGTCCTTTCATAAGCTGGTTATCATCCTGTTTGAGTTCGAGAACAAATTCCGTTTCTTTCACAATAAAACCGATTTCCCGATAAAAACTTTCCCGAATATCAAGCGCATACAAAACAGCCTCTTTATTGAACTGAGCGAGAAACCACGCAAGCCATCTCAAAAAAGCCCTTGCATGACCCAATCCACGAGCTTCCGGAAGGGTTGCCACCTGTCCGACTAAGACCTTATCATCAATATCAAACATGATAGTTGCAGTCGTGCTGTTTTTGTAGGTAAACACATGACTGATACCGTGACGGCATCTGTGAGAAGTATCCGTAAGCCATAAAGCATAATCCTGCAAATTAGGAAAACCAGCCTGTAAAATCTTGTAAACGTCATCAAGAGAAGGATTCATTTCCACAAATTGTTCTACTTCAATCGCCGAAGAATCGGGTTGCAGTTGAAAAGTTGTCCGGTGGAGAGACTGATATTCCGGCAATTTTTCGGCAAGAATCGCCCTGACAGGCTCATCACATTCGACACGGAACGGCTGATGCATCCGGATAAAAGCAGACAAATCCTCTGCTTCTTCGGGTGCAGAGTTGACAATTAACATGGTACTGTTGAAAATGAGAAGAATGCCATTTTCTCCGACTGTAAAAAATTGACAGAACGGATATTCCAGACCATATGCCTTATACATGGAATACATTTTTCTCCCTCTCCAAGTTTTCCGCAGGAGGTAAGTATTCAATTCAAATTCTTTGGTAATTTGTCTAATCATTCATTCAATATCCTTTCTGTCGTTTTGAGATTAGAATAAATTTTTCAAATAGATAGAATCATTTTCAGTAATCTGCCGGATAACACGGCAAGGATTGCCGACCGCTAAGGAGTGCGCCGGAATATCTCTTGTCACGACACTTCCAGCCCCAATGACACAGCCCTCTTCAATCGTGACACCACCACAGATTTTAACATCAGATGCAATCCAACAGCCATCTTGAATGGTAATTGGTGCGCCGTATTCGAGGTCATAATATGAACCGTCCTCACGTTGTTTGAGATTACGTTCCTCAGCAATGAGAGGATGCAAAGGCGTTAAAATCGAACAATTACAGCCAAAAAACACATCATTCCCAATCGTCACAGGGCAAGTATCCAAAATAGTGAGATTGAAATTAGCAAAGCATCTTTTCCCGAAAGTGGTAAATTCGCCATAGTCCACATGAATGGGTGCTAAAATATCCGTACCCTCACCGAGATGGGGAAATAATTGCCTTAGAATAGCGGTTCTTTGTTGAGTTTGCCCCTCATGCAGTGCATTAAAGTCCATGCAAAGGTCATGCGCCCGAACTCTTTTTTCCGCTAAAATTTTATCAGATGGGTCATAAATCAACCCTTTGAGCATTTTTTCCTGTTCCGTCATTTTGGCAACTCCTTTTTAAAGTTCGTGAATTTTAGAAAGCATTTTTTCAGCCAACAAATAACTTTGTTCCATGTCGCTGATTTGAGCGACAGTAAACGGCGAATGCAGATAACGGCAGGGAATAGAGATTGCCATCGTCCTTACACCATCTCTGGAAACGTGAACCGAACCGGCATCATTACCGCCGGCAATTCGAGTTTTCGTCTGACAAGGTATATTCAATTTTTCGGCTTCCTCAAAAGCCAAGCGGAATAATTCTCTGTCGTAAATTGTCGCCCTGTCCATGAAGGAAACGACTGCACCGCCCCCAAGACGGCACACCGCAGCATCTCCCTTGACACCATCAAGGTCAGCAGCTGTAGTGGTTTCGAGGATAATCGCAAAATCAGGATTGACTGCAAAAGTCGCCGCCTTTGAACCTCTCAACCCAATTTCTTCTTGCACGAAAAACGCAAACCAAGTATCAAAGGGAATATCCCCCTCCAGCATTTTGAGCATGGATGCACAGCCAAAACGGTCATCAATCGCCTTAGAAGCAACTTTTCCACCGCCTAATTCCGTCCATTCGCTGTAATAATAGACGAAATCACCATAATGTACCAATTTTTGAGCATCTTCTTTGGAACGTGCGCCAATGTCAAGAACGAGGTCTTTTTTTGTTGGTTTTTCGTCACGCTGTTTAGGGCTTAAATTATGAACCGGAACAGACCCGACAACACCAATCCCAACATTTGGAATCTGCACTGCCCTGCCAATAACAACATCAGGGTCAATCCCTCCGACAGTATCAAGAATAATTCTGCCGTCGGGTCTGAATCCGGTCACAATCAGCCCGACTTCATCCATATGCGCCCCGATTAAAACCTTATGTTTCGGGGAATTCTTGCCTTTTTTATGTACGAGGAGATTACCAAGGGCATCTGTTTTCATTTCGAGAATATCAGGGAAATTTTGAATTTTCTCCTGCAAATAATTTCTGACAGCGGTTTCATCTCCTGAAGTGCCGTTGATGGCACAAAGTTCTTTCAAATAATTCAGCATTCCTTGCACCCCCTCAGATAATTTGCTAACAGCAGACCAGTATTTTTCACGTCTTCCAAATCAATCACTTCAACAGGAGTGTGCATATAATCCAGCGGAATGGAAACCGTACAAGCCCGAACTCCTTCACGGCAGATGCTGAACTGGTCAGCATTTGTTCCGGTTGTACCGTTCATGACTTCATACTGGTAGGGAATGTCATTTTCATCAGCGCATTTCACAAGGTCACGGCTGATTTTTCGGGAGAGGGACGGCGAAAAGCCAATCATTGCACCCTTTCCCATAATTCCAGTACCATCCGAACCGTCACCAGCAAAAGAAACATCAACTGCTAATGCAATGTCAGGATTTGCCGAAAAACAGCCGATTTTTGCGCCACGTTCTCCGACTTCTTCTTGTGTCGAGAACAAAGCCGTGACTTTACAAGGAATTTCTTCATCCTGCAACAAATCCAATGCATACAAAATGGAAGCCACTCCACAACGGTCATCTAATGCCGGAGCGGTAATTTTTCCGCCCATCATTTCCGCATAAACTCCGCAAAATGTCACGCTGTCACCAATGTGCAGGATTTTTTTCAATTCATCCGCAGAATATCCGGTATCAATGCGAACCTGTTCCATTTTCTGCACTTGTTCTTCACCGTTGGAAAGATGAGGGGGCAAAGTGGAAATAATGCCGTCAATGCTTTTTGTACCGTGCAATTTCACGTGTTGGTCAGGGAAAATCCGTCTGTCAAGACCGCCAATATTTCCGACAGTAACAAAGCCGTCATCCGTGATACTGGTCACAATCAAGCCCACTTGGTCAATATGAGCGTCTAACAGAACATGAGGCGCATTTTCATTGGGATTTCCCATAGTCCCCATGACATTGCCGTGTGAGAGATGAACATCAGGGCAATATTTTTTCAGGAAAGAAAGAGCCATTTCAGAAGCCTTTATTTCGTCTCCTGAAATGCCCTTGACTTCACAAAGGGAACGGAGTATTTTTTTCAGTTCAACATCTGTCATCACTGCAACTCCTTTACCAGTCGTTTAAAGTGCTGACCTCTGACCTCGAAATTGGGGTACCAGTCAAAGCTTGCACAAGCCGGAGACAATGTCACAATATCGCCATTTTGCGCCTCTCTGTGAGCGATTTCAACCGCCTGTTCCATGGAATCAGCATGGAGAATCTTAATTTTTTCGGGGTCGTAATTTGTCGCAGAGGTGACAGCCTTTTCGATTTTCTCCGCCGTTACTCCCATCAAAATCAGGAGCTTGACACGTTCGCAGACGGTCTCCGCCATGGGTTCGAATGGGATTTTCTTATCATATCCGCCAGCTAATACAATGATTTTCTGATTGAAAGAACGCAGACCAGCTAACACTCTTGTAGGGCTTGTAGCGATACTGTCATTATACCACTTGACACCATTCAATTCACGGACGAATTCAATTCGATGCTCTACACCGCCAAATTCTTTCGCCACTCTCACAATATCCGCAATATCCACGTCTCCCCAGAGTGCCGAAATGACACCAAGGAAATTTTCAACGTTATGCATTCCGGGGATTCTAATTTCATCCTTGTGAACCACTGGAATGACAACACCTTTTTCAATGTAACACAGCATTCCGTCATCACGCAGAAATGCACCACGTTCAGGGGTAGTCTGTCTTGTGAACCAGTTCAATTTTCCACGAACAATGGGAGCTAATGCCCTTGTACCCTCATTGTCATAATTAAGAACAGTTCTGGAAAATGCATTTTGATGTGCAATCAAATTGATTTTAGACTGTGTATATTCTTCCATTGTGCCGTGTACATCCAAATGGTTCGGGGTAATATTCGTAATCAAGGCAACATTGGGAGATTTCCGCATAGAAATTAACTGAAAACTGGACAATTCCACAACTGCCACATCATCTTCCTTGATGGTTTCGATAATGGGCAATAATGCACGCCCAATATTTCCACCCTTGTGGACTGTTTTTCCATGCTGTGCCAAAATTTCAGCAATCAAAGTGGTAGATGTTGACTTTCCGTCTGAACCAGTGACAGCGTAAATTTGGCACGGGCAGAGGTCAAAGAATACTTCCATTTCAGAGGTAATCACAATGCCCTGTTCTCTAGCTTTCGTCAATGCAGGGTGATTGAAATACATTCCGGGGGTACGGAATACCACGTCAAAATCCGTCAAAGAATCAAGGTAGTTTTCACCCAAAATGAACTTGACACCCAATGCAGACAATTTGTCATAGGTTTCCTGAAATTTGTCAGAACTGCGCTTATCACAAACAGTGACTGCAATTCCTTTTTCACGGAACACGGTAATCAATTCTGTATGACTAACACCTGTTCCAATAAAAGCAATTTTCTTTTGCTTCATATCTTCAAAAAAATTCTGAATTTGACTCATAGGTAGCCTCCTAAATCATAAAAATCATCCTTTTCCATTATAGCAGATTATCAAAAAAAAATCAATCCTCATTACCATTTTTTCAAAAATAAAATCTGGAATTTTCAGAAGTCCACACAAATTCAACCGATTTCATGAAATTATTACAAAAAAGACTTGCATTTTTGGGAATGTTGTGGTATACTATAATAGTAAAATTATCTACTTGAATCCATAAGGAGGAAAATTATTATGGGATTTTTTGATAAAGTCGGCGCACATCTTACCAATGCCACAAGAACCGTTTCACAGAATGTCAAAAATGTAAGCGATTCCAGCTCTTTGAATCGTGAAATCAGCAGCCATCAGAAAAATATTCAGCTGAAATATGCCGAAATCGGTCAGCTTTTCTATGAAAAATATTGTGAAGCTCCTGAATGTGAATTCGCTGAACAGGTTGCTTCCATCAAAAATTCTATGCAGGAAATTGTAAAACTGCAAACCGAAATTCAGGAAGTCAAGGCAAGGAAAGCGGAACTTGTTCCCATTCCGGAAGACCCGCCAAAAACTCCGGCTGCGCATCCTACAGCTATGGTTTGTACAAAATGCGGAAATACTTATGATACAACACAGGTATTTTGCTCTGTATGCGGTGAAAAATTAGTTCCCCAATATCCAACTCCCCCACAACCTGCGGAAACCGTTGTTTCTGAACCAGTTCAGCCCACAGAAACACAAACTCCCCAGCCTGATGCAAAGGAAACTCCGGCTGTCAGCCTTGACAAGGATGAACCAGCTCAAACAGAATCCGCTGAACCCATTACGGAAACGCAAGAGGCTGAAAATGATGCAGTGGAACTTCCCATGGAAGAACCCATTCCTTCTGAGGGGGCTGCTGAATTCAGAGATATTGACTTGAACCCTGCACCGAAATTCTGCACGGTATGCGGTGCGAAAAATGAAGGTGATTCCGCTTTTTGCATTCAGTGCGGAAGTTCACTCAATTAAGTCATTGCAACCATTTTCAGAAAGGGAATTTCCTTTTCTGGAAATGGAACTTTAAAAGAAAGGAACTGCCGAACGGCGTGATGAATTATGTCAGAAAATTCGACACATATCGCTGTCATTGTTTCAACCATTGACGAGGAATATCAAAGCGGCATTCTGAGTGGTATCCGACAATATGCCTTTGCAAATCGTATTACATTGGAAATATTTGTGGCATTCGCCAATATTGGAAGCGACAATAATCATGATGTTGGTGAGTATAATATTTTCTCCCTTGCTAATTTCAAGCGGTTTGATGGGGTGATTTTGCTCATCAATACCATTCAATCCGCTGTCTGTTTGGAAGAAGTATTACAGCGTGTCAGAAATTCCGGAATTCCTGCGGTTTGTATTGACAGAGATGTCAAGGGGCTTTATTCGATTAAAATTGATGATGAAGCCGCTATGAGGGCTATGGTAGAACATTTTATTGAATGTCATGGATGCACTCGAATCAATTATATTTCAGGTCCTGAAAATAATATTGACAGTATGCAAAGACTTAAAGCCTATAAAAGTGTATTGAGAGAACACCATATTCCTATTGAACCCGAACGAATTTATAAAGGGCAATTCACTTCAAAAGATGGTTCAGCAGCCGTTGAAAAATTCATGCATTCTCCATTGGAAGCCCCAGAAGTGATTGTTTGTGCCAATGATAATATGGCAATTTCGGCTATCAATGCATTGATGCGAAAGGGTATTCGTGTACCGGAAGACATTATGGTATCAGGATTTGACAACACCTATAATGCACGGAATTATGCACCGGCTTTGACCTCTGTTGAAAGACCGCTTGAACGTGTGGGGCAATTAGCTTGTCAAAAAATTATTTCCCATCTGCGTGGGGAAAATCCAGAACGCTCTACAACATTGGAAACAAGATGCTGTTTTTCACAAAGCTGTGGTTGCAATACTGTCCCCATTCTGAATGTGGAGGAATTCAAAAAGAGAAATTATGCCGTTCTGGAATCCTTCTCAAATGATAGCTCATTAACAAACCGTCTTGCTTCTTCTTTGACAGACTGCGAAAGTTTGGAAGACTACGTTCGGCATTTGAAGCGGTTCATTCCGGAATTCTCCTGTCAAGAGTTTTACCTTTGTCTTTGTGACAGCTGGAAACAAGGAATTATGGCGGATGAAACAGAGGAAAATTACTTGATGCACATTCTCTCCCCTCAACATTTTATCGTTAAGGGATATGGTAAAAATATTCTTGTTCCGCTTGCTTATCGGAATGGTGAATTTTTTGACGTGCCGGATTTCCCTGTCGAAAACATGCTCCCAAATCTTTTTGATGAAACAAATCCATCAGGGAATTATTATTTCTTTCCATTGCATTTCCGTGAACGTTGTATGGGGTATTGTGTTATCAAAGACAGTGAATTCCCGAATTCTAGCAAGCTCTTCCATAATTGTATGATTGACATCGCCAATTCTCTGGAAAGCGTCCGGAAAATTATCTGCCTTGACAGAGTCACCCAAAAGCTGAATAAGCTCTATACCATTGACCCCCTCGCTAACATCAATAACCGGAATGGTTTCCGTATTGCTACACAGAATTTATTTGCCAAATGCATGGATGAACAAAAACCCGTTATGATTATGTTTTTGGATATGGATGGTTTGAAATATATCAATGATACTTTCGGACATAAAGCCGGAGATAATGCGATTTTCAGCATGGCGGACGTTTTGCGGAGTGCCTGCACCAATGGGGAAATCTGCTGTCGGTTCGGCGGTGATGAATTTATCATCTTTGCAGCCGATTACACTGACCAGAAAGCAAAACTGTTGGCAACTCGGATTCAAGAACTCCTCACAAAAGCCAATTCCCAAAAATCATTACCCTATCACTTAGCCACTTCTCTGGGGTATCATATCGCCATCCCACAAGAGGGAACAAATCTTTTCCAGCTCGTGACAATTGCTGATAATATCATGTATGAGCAGAAAAAAAGAAAGAAAAGTTCACGATACCTAAAACGTACCGGCGAAGAAGCATAGAAAAGCCGTCATTATTGTGACGGCTTTTGTTTTTATCCAGCTTTTGAGGGTGATTTTTGTCGAAACATTTGTTTTTGTGATATTTGATATTTTTATAGTTCAATTTTTAATTAAAGTCAATAATTGGTTTTGTTTTTAAATTATATTATTTATTTTTATTAAATTGAATCATTTATTATAATAATGTTAGTATTGGTAATAGCAATGTTTTAACAGAATCGATTAAAATCATACTTCCCAATAAAAATCCTATGGAACATTGTAACCAATCCGGTGCTTTTTCATGTATCTTTCTCATGAGGGGATGCACTGCCTTTATCAATATCACACTCAATGCGCCAAATATCAGGCTTGATAACAGAGAAATTCTCCATTCATAGTGCAGAATCCAGTTGCTGTAATCCCACGGACGATAGCCTATTGATTCCAATAAGTAAGACGCTCCCAATTCCAAAAGCGTTGTGAGAATGGTACTGCCAATGAATACCGTCAGAATATCATTCTTTTTCCGAAAAATTACTAATAATATCAGCCCAAAAAATCCGTAAATCGGACATATTGGGAAATGTAAAATTCCTCTGTCTGCATATCGATGATAAACGACAAATTCTAACAAAATTTCATATAACCAGCCACAAAAACTACAGGCGACAAATTCTATCAAATAGCTAAAAAACCATGTTATTTTCTTCATATTACCATATTGAAAGGGCTGTCGCTTCAATTCGACAGCCCTTTTCCATTAAGCGAGTTTTGCAATTTCTTCAGTAGATACCATACGGATGTTGGCATTCTTCAGAACCTCTCCGGCTTTCTGTTCATTGTCAACGTGCATCACAATATAAGCATCTTTTCCAACCTCTGTAATGCAAGCATAGAGATAATCAACATTGATGTTGTTTTCTGCCATGAGTGCAATGATGGTATGCAATCCCCCAGGGGTATCGCTCATTGCTACACACATGACCTTTGTGATGGTGGACATAAAGCCCTTTTCACGCATTGCGGACTGTGCCTTTTCAATGTCGCTTACAATCATGCGGACAATCCCAAAATCTTTGGTATCCGCTAAGGACATTGCACGAATGTCAATGCCATTTTCTTTAAGGGTTTCTGTCACCTTCACAAGCTGTGCAGGCTTGTTTTCCATGAAGATAGAAAGTTGTTGTGTTGTCATAAAAAATCCTCCTTTATAGAAATATTATCAACGGAATCAGCTTACATTAACCACCGAAATTGTAACCCAATTCAAAAGCCTTCTTGTTCAGCTCAATGAATTTCGGTTTCACGGTTTGTTCAATCGCAGAAATCCACTTTTCATAATCAATGTGGAAATGCTTTGCAAGCTGTCCCATGAGTACAATATTAACGGCTTTGGAAGAACCGGCTTCTTCTGCGAGAGTCAATGCATCCAGTGCCTCAATCTGTACACCCTTTGCAGTGAGTTCGTCAAGAATGTTTTCCGGATATTCCGCCGCCCCAATGATAACCGGCATGGGGTCAATGCGCTGTGTATTCGTGATGATGATTCCGCCAATTTTCAACAGATGTGCATATCTCGCAGCCTCAATGCGCTCAAATGAAATGATATAATCTGCTTCCCCCGACTGCACCACCGGAGAATATACCTTGTCACCATAGCGAACGTAGGTAATGACTGAACCGCCACGCTGGCTCATGCCGTGTACTTCTGATACCTTAATGTCATAACCTTCATTGACAAGCACTCTGCCAAGCAATTTACTTGCAAGCAGTGAACCCTGTCCGCCAACTCCGGCAATTACAATACCTTTTGTTTCCATAAGTATATATTCCTTTCCTCTCTCAATTATTCGCCTGCCTGAATCGCATCAAATGGGCAAAGTTGCTCACATACTCCACAGCCAACACACAAAGTTTTATCAATTCCGGCTTTTCCGTCTGCATCAATATGAATGGAAGGACATCCCAATTTCATACAGCGCTTGCATTTGCGACATTTGTCTTTGTCCACATAAACAGGCTTTTTCGGCTTCACATACTTCAACAGTACACAAGGACGGCGAGAAATAATCACGCTTGCTTCGTCAGCGGCTAATTCTTCCTTCACTGCCTTTTCTGTCTCTTCCAAATTGTAGGGGTCAACCACACGAACCCGATTGATACCTAATGCATGACAGAGGTCTTCCAAGTTGATTTTGGTGGCTGGGTCGCCCTTGATATTGTAGCCTGTTGTGGGGTTCTGCTGGTGTCCGGTCATGCCTGTGATGGAGTTATCCAAAATGATGACAGTCGAATTTGAGCCGTTATAAGCTACATTGGCGAGACCTGTCATACCAGAATGCATAAATGTAGAGTCACCGATAACACAGACGCTCTTGTGTTCTGTTTCGCCCTTTCCGGCTTTGTTGTAGCCGTGCAAGCCCGAAATGGATGCACCCATGCACAATGTGGAATCTAATGCACACAAAGGCGCAGCAGAACCTAATGTATAACAGCCAATGTCACCTAATACAGTAATCTTATTCTTTGCCAAGGTGTAGAATAACCCTCTGTGCGGACATCCTGAACACATTACCGGAGGACGTACCGGAACAGTGGTATCTGGTGTGATTGTCTCCTTTGCAGGCAAGCCAAATGCGGCGGCAATCGATTTCTGTGAGTATTCGCCTAATGGAGTGAACAACTCTTTCCCAATCACTTCCACCCCAATGTTACGGCAATGACTTTCAATCACTCCGTCAAGCTCTTCTACCACATACAGCTTTTGAACCTTTCCAGCAAAATCCTTGATTTTCTGGACGGGTAACGGATTCACCATGCCAAGCTTTAAGATGCTGACTGTATCGCCGAATACTTCCTTGCAATACTGATAACATGCACCAGATGTAATAATTCCGATTTCTGTACCGCCCATTTCCAGACGGTTCACTTCTGCGGTTTCTGCGTATTCTGTAAGCTTCTTTGTACGCTCTTCGACAAAAGGATGACGTTTAATAGCGTTCGCAGGTGCCATAATGAATTTAGCAGGGTTCTTTTCATAGGGCTTGTGTTCGGGGACAATGCGCTCTTCTAATTCTACCACGCTCTGAGCGTGTGCAATTCTGGTACACATTCTCAATAAACACGGTGTGTCAAATTGTTCGGAAATTTCAAAGGCAAGCTTCGCAAATGCCTTACATTCTGCGGAATCCGCAGGCTCTAACATGGGGACTTTTGCGCCAATTGCATAATGTCTCGAATCTTGCTCATTTTGAGAAGAATGCATTCCGGGGTCATCTGCCACACATACCACTAAACCGCCGGTTACACCGGTATAACTCAATGTGAAAAGGGGGTCAGCCGCTACATTCAAGCCGACGTGCTTCATGGCACAGGCACTGCGTACCCCTCTCAATGATGCTCCAAATGCCGCTTCCATGGCTACTTTTTCATTGGGTGCCCATTCACAATAAATTTCATCATAGGTTGCAGAAAATTCTGTGATTTCTGTGCTGGGTGTTCCGGGGTAACTGGAAACCACTTCCACACCAGCTTCATATAAACCTCTGGCAACCGCTGCGTTGCCAATCATCAATTCTTTCATGTTTCAAAAAACCTCCTGAATTTGTCTTATCAATCAATTATGCATAATTCTCAAGATGATTCCAGTCAATTTCTGAATCGTCAATAAATTCACTATTTTTGGCTTCTTCCAACTCTTGTGCTTCTTTTTTGGTCAGCTTTGTATAATCTGAATCCCATGCAAGAACAATGCGCTTTATCATTTCAAAAGCGAGGTTTTGCTCCTGTTCTGGCAACATTTCCAACATTTCAACAATTTCTTTCACTTGTGCAGACACATGAAACACCTCTTTTCATTTGTAAATATCGCCACGATTCCCGATTTCCATAATGAGTAAAATTTCCACGTTTTCTTTACGATTGTTGTCAATTTCTGAACTGTAATTGTAAAGAATTCGAAAGCCTCCAACTCTAAGTCTCATTGTTCCATCATGATACCCCTGCATAGGCTTAATATCACCAACGGGCGGAACTTTTGTTAAACCATCAATTGCATATCTGATTCTTAAAACTGTCGCCTTTTCCTGTTTTGAAAGAAATTTCAATGCCTTGCGACTGTATTTGACTTTCAATGGATTCACCTCAATTACTATGGTAATTATTCGCTTTCGTTGCGTTTGTCAATGATGCGTTTTGCCTTGCCTTCATAACGCTGAATCGTGCGAGGTGCAACAAGGGTAACTTTCGCCTGAATGCCGAGGACGGTTTTCAGCTTGTCAACAGCTTCCTTCTGCTTGCGTTCCAAATCTGCAAAATTTTCCAAAAGGCTGGTATCATTGATTTCAATGCGCACTTCGAGATAATCGGTATAATTCTTTCTGGTGAGAATCAATTCATAATGTGGGGAAATGCCGTCAATGTTCGCCATCACGCTTTCAATCTGTGAGGGGAATACATTCACTCCACGAATTTTCAGCATATCGTCACTTCTGCCCTGTACCTTCTCCATTCGTACATGAGTACGACCACAACGACACTTTTCATAATGCAGTCTTGTGATGTCCTTGGTACGATAGCGCAACAGGGGGAAACCTTCTCTTGACAAGGGGGTTACTACCAGTTCGCCCTTTTCGCCTGCCGGTAATACTTCGCCTGTTTCGCTGTCAATGACTTCCGGTAAAAAATGGTCTTCTGCAAAATGCAGTCCGCAACGGTATTCACATTCTCCAGATACCCCCGGCCCTTGCAGTTCGCTCATGCCGTAATTGTCAGTGGAGAATAAGCCGAACCCCTGTTCAATCTTGTCACGGAGTGCATCTGTACAACCCTCTGAACCAAATAAGCCGATTCTCAATTTCAAATCTTCATTCGAAATTCCGCATTCGTGCGCCACTTCGCTCATGTACATTGCATAAGACGGCGTACTAATCAGAACGGTTGTTCCGAAATCCTTCAATACCATGGCTTGCTTTTTGGTGTTGCCGGACGAAATCGGAATCACTGCACAGCCTAACTTTTCCAATCCGTAATGTAAGCCCAATGCGCCTGTGAACAATCCATAACCAAATGAAATCTGTGCAATGTCATTGTCATTCACTCCGACCGCTGCACACAATCTCGCTACACAATCGCTCCATACATCCAAATCACGTCTGGTATAGCCGACAACTGTCGGCTTTCCTGTTGTGCCGGATGAGGCATGAATTCTGACAATCTCCTTCATGGGGACTGCAAACAGTCCATAGGGGTAATTGTCTCGAATATCCGCCTTTGTGGTGTAGGGGATGTACTTCACATCTGACAGGCATTTGATTTTATCCGCCGTCACTCCGGCTTCTGTCAAGCGTTTGTGATAGAACGGAATGTTGTCCATGCAATACTGTACCTGATGTTTCAGACGTTCCAATTGCAGGGCTTCAATGTCCTGTCGTGGCATTGTTTCAATGTCCTTCTGAAAAAACATACTTTTTCCTTCTTTCCTAATTCCAATCTTTTTGCATGGCTTCGGCATTTCTATCCACATTCGATAAAAAAATACTGAATAAACCGTACAAATTGCATGATAATATTATACCATGTTCTACGGATTCTGTCAAGCCGTCAGGAAATACAAAAAATCAGCCCTGTTTTTGGCAGGGCTGATGGAAATATGGTTATTTGTTCAAAAGTTTCTGCTTCATCAAAGACAAATCAATGACGTTCACTTTGTTGTCTTTGTTCAGGTCGCAGGATTTCGGGGGGGCTTTTTTGGTCTGCAACATCTTGTGAACCTGTACTACATCCACGAGGGAGAAATTGCCGTCTCCGTTGGCATCACCGCTGACTGTGGTTTCTTCCCCAATTGGTACGAAATTCCAACCGAATACCCTTGCGAATGACTGCGCTGTCGAATAAGGATAGCCATGCATGGTAATATTTTCTGGGATTTTAATTGTTCTGTCTCTGTTCTTGCATTGTTCATCAATCCGACAATGAGGGTTTAAAATCGTAACATCCTCGATACTTTCCGCATATTCAAACTGCCATTTTCCGATTTCTTCCACGCTCGCAGGATAGGTGACGGATTTCAGATTTTTACAACTGCGAAATGTCCAGATGCCTATTGTTTTGACATTCTCCGGAATCGTCATTTCTGTCAGGGACTGACAGCCTGCAAAAACATCATTTCCAATAGAAATAATACTGTCAGGAAAGTTGACTTCCTCTAAACTTCCACACCCTTGGAATGTCATTGACCTGATTTCTGTGATGCCTTCCGGAATGGTAATGCTTTTCAGATTTCCGCAACCGGAAAAAGCGTTTTCCTGAATGTGCTTAACACTATCGGGAATGGTGACAGAGGTCATTTCTTCGCAACCGTTGAATGCACCTTGTGCAATGACTCTTACACCGTCCGGAATGACAATATCTCCTGAAATATTGATACCTTTAAACAGGATATCTCCGCCAATCATCAGGATATTTGTATTATTTTCGGAATTGTCAATGTATTCACGGAATAATTCATTATACCATGCTGTGGAATAAAAGGCGGAAGTATCCACTTCTACCAGATTTTTGGAAAGTGTTATGTCTTTCAGATTAAAACACCAGTTAAATGCATCATATTCAATCACTGTCACACTGTCCGGAATGACAATTTTCTCCAGCTTTTCATCACCTGAAAATGCGCCTGTACGAATTTTAGTCAAAGTATCCGGCATCTGGACAGATGTTAAATTTTCACACCTGCGGAATGCATTCATTCCAATGGAAGTAATTCCTTCCTCAATGATGACTGTTTCAATTTCATGTGCATATTGTCCCCATGGTGCTGTAATTTCTCCGGAATTCTGCACAATGTCATAATCATCAATGATACCTTCCCCCGAAATGGTCAGTACATGATTTTCATAGTGCCATTTTAAATTTTCATTTGGCTGAATCCGCTCAACATATGGTGGTTGATTTTCTTCCGGCGGTTGTGTGTCACAAAGTTCCTCTGTAAAAACCATCGTTTCTGTTGTGGCTTCCATGGCTTGTGTATTGACCGCCTCGGCAGAAATATTCATTGCTAACATTTCCGCCATGATACAGCCAATCACTGCCATTATCACTGTCAATTTTTTCATCCTATCACCTCTTTGAAAATTCTGGTCTGGATTACTTGAAGAGTTTCTGCTTCATCAAAGACAAATCAATGACGTTCACTTTGTTGTCTTTGTTCAGGTCGCAGGATTTCGGGGGGGCTTTTTTGGTCTGCAACATCTTGTGAACCTGTACTACGTCTACAAGGGACATTCTGCCGTCTCCGTTGGCATCGCCGGAAACTTCGGGGGCGGATTCGGTTGTGTCTTCTAATGGAACGAAATCCCATCCGTTCTGGTGAGTCAGTTCTTCCGCTGTAGAGTTGGAATAGCCGTAAACTTTTGCAGAGAAGCTCAATCCCTCTTGGTATCCAATTTCACAATTGGGGTTCAGAAAAGTGATGGACTCCAATTTTCCAAAATACTGCTGATTTCCTAAATATTCCAGACTTGCGGGGAATGTGATGTTTTTCAGGTTCTTGCAACCCATGAATGTACTATGTCCAATGCGCTTGACACCTTCCGGAATGGTAATTGTTTCCATGGAAAGACAATTTTCAAAAGCATTCGTTCCAATGTATTCCACGCTGTCCGGAATGGTAACAGAAGTCATAAAATCCTGCTGATAAACTGCATGATTTGCAATCACTCGGATTCCATCCGGAATGACAAAATCCCCCTGAACTCTTGATGCCTGAAACAGAATATCATTGTAAATCGTCAAGACATTTTCCGCACCTTCGAGCTGAATACTGGTATACCATGGTGTGGTATAGAATGAATACATTCCAACGTCTGTCAGATTTTTGGAAAGCGTTACATCTCTGAGATTGTCGCAAGATGAAAAGGCATAATCTCCGATTTCCGTCACACTGTCAGGAATCACAATGCTTTTCAAGTTGCAATTCCCATAAAATGCAGATTCTTCAATGCTGGTAACAGTATCGGGAATGCTGACTTCCTCTAAATTTGTCAAGTAAGTAAAAACATTTCTGCCGATTGTCGTTACTCCGTCTTCAATCACCAACTTGTGAACAGAGGATGCAAAATCAGACCACGGGCAAACATCATAAATATTTTCTTTCTGGAGTTCGCCTTCCCCTGAAATGGTCAGAACGTAATTAGCATATTCCCAATGCATTCCGTTATATTCGCCTGAACAGGGGGCGACATAGTCCCATTCTAAACAATGACTTGTTCCGTCAATCCATTCTGCTGTTGTGTCTTCCATCCATTCTTCACAATGACTTGTTCCATCAAACCATTCTTCCGTTGTCTCTTCCATCCAGTCAACACAGTGGTCAGTTCCATAGTTGGCATCATCGGGCTGTGTGGTGACTTCTTCGGCAGATACGTTCATTGCCAATGCTTCCGCCATAATACAGCCAATCACTGCCATTACCATTGCTAATTTTTTCATAGTAACACCTCCAGTAAATTTGCGTTCGGTCTCTGTAACGCTTTCTATTTTGTATGACGGTTGAGATGGGAAAAATTGCGGGTATTTCTGAAATGTTTACAAAAAGTTCACAATTAGGATTTTGCAAACTCTGCAACAATCCGCCCAAGCAGTCTATATTGCTGTTCGGTCAATTTTTTGGGGAACGATTCATTCTGCTGGCGGAATAACTCAGAAAGTGCTTTTAAAATTTCAATCTGTTCACAGGATAGCCCATAGGTTGGAACGGTGCTTTCTTTTTCCATGCCGGAAAGATAGTCCATTGACACATTAAATATCACTGCAAATTCCCGAACCGTTTCAAACGTGGGACTTTGAAAATTTTTTTCATAACGGCTGATGATAGAACTCTCCTTGTTAATCTTTTTTGCAAGCTGTGCTTGTGTCATGCCTTTGGCTTTTCTCAATTGTTGCAGAATCAGCCCAAAATCATAAGCATCTTTCACAAAAATTACCTCCTTCTTTTGTTTATATATCCAATTATTACAGAATATACTTGATAAATTCGCATTGATATGATATAATACTTGATAAATAAACAAGTATTTGGAGTGAAAAATTATGAATGAAGAAAAATTTTGCAAACATTGTGGGACAAAAATCCCCATAGATGCTATTATTTGTACTTCTTGTGGGCGACAGGTTGAAACACTAGTTACAGCTCCACAACAATCTGCACCTGCTCCACAAATTATCATTAACAACGATAATACAAATCAAAATGTCAATCACGTTTCTGCATCAGCATCCTTGAATATTGGAGGAAGAAACGGAAAAAAAGCGGTCAATCGTTCTACTGCATTACTTCTTTGTATTGTTGGGGGATGGTTTGGAGCGCATAAATTCTATGAAGGCAAAATTGGGATGGGGATTGTCTATGCTTGCACTGTTGGATTATGTATGTTTGGCTGGATAGCTGACATTATTTCTATTTCCAAAAAACCAAAAACCTATTACGTCTAACATCAATTATTCAACTTCGTTACATTTCAAGCCATATCTGCAAAAATAAGCAGATGTGGCTTTTACTTGTTATTGAATAAATTTATGTGTAAAATTTCCAAAATCCACTTGTATTCTGGTTTGATTTATGGTATAATGAGAATATATTCATCAACGGAGGTCATTATCATGGTCAATATTGGAAATGAATGGGATATTTTATTAGAGGACGAATTTCAAAAGCCCTATTATCAGGAATTGCGAAAATTTTTGATTCAAGAATACCAAACTCAAACAATTTTTCCCAATCAAAATGATATTTTTAATGCATTAAGATATACTACTTATAGCGGTGTGCGTTGTGTGATTCTGGGGCAAGACCCCTATCATGAACCTAATCAGGCGCATGGGTTAAGTTTTTCTGTGCGCAAGGGTGTGAGAGTTCCGCCATCTTTGCGGAATATTTATCAGGAAATCTATACGGATACTGGTATCGATAACCGAAATATGCACGGTGAATTGACTGGTTGGGCGAAACAGGGCGTTTTATTGCTGAATACGGTTCTGACGGTTCGTGCCGGAAATGCAAATAGCCATCAGGGAAAAGGCTGGGAACAGTTCACAGATAATATTATCAAACTCCTGAATTTGCGTGAAGACCCGATTGTCTTTTTGTTATGGGGCAAGCCTTCCCAAAAGAAAGCAAAATTGATTACCAATTCCAATCACCTTGTATTGTGTTCGGCACATCCAAGCCCACTTTCCGCAAGATATGGATTTTTTGGGAATCATCATTTTTCACAGACAAACAATTTCCTCCAATCAAAGGGCTTTGCACCCATTGACTGGAAAATTTATCCCTGAGAGGTATTGACATATGATTTATTCTTTTGAGGTATTCCCTCCCAAACCCACTGCACCAGTTGAAGTGGTTTCTGAAACATTCGCAGAATTGGCAACTTTAAAGCCGGATTTCATCAGCGTGACTTATGGCGCAGGCGGTGGAGTGTCCGGCGGTCAATTGACTTGCGATTTATCTGCAAGGCTGAAAAATGAATACCATATCAAACCCGTGGCGCATTTGCCTTGTATTTCCTACACGAAAGAGGAAATTTCTGCCGTCCTGAAACAATTCCAAGAGAATGGTATCACGGATATTTTGGCTTTGCGTGGCGATAGAAGCCCTGAACGTCCCGAAAAACAAGATTTTCGCTATGCTTCTGAATTGATTGAATTTATCCGCAGTCAGGGCGATTTCCATTTATATGGGGCTTGCTATCCTGAAGTCCATCCAGAAGCAAGAAGTGCAGCAGATGATATTCGACACCTCAAAGAAAAAGTCGATAAGGGTGCAACACATTTGATTTCACAACTGTTTTTCGATAACAATAGCTTTTATCAATTTTTGGAAAGGTGTGATATTGCTGGAATTCATGTGCCGATTGAAGCCGGAATTATGCCTGTTGTCAATGAAAAACAGATTCAACGCATGGTGAGTTTGTGCGGTGCAAGTCTGCCCCGAAAATTTACCGTCATGATGCAACGTTTCGGGCATAGTCCGGAGGCGATTCGTGATGCCGGAATTGCTTATGCTGTTGACCAGATTGTTGACCTTGTGGCGAATGGAGTGGATGGGATTCACCTTTATACCATGAATAACCCTCTTGTCGCTAGACGTATCACGGAAGCTGTTTCTGGAATTCTGGGAAGATGAACATTTCACACGTTGACAGGGTTCAGGCTTTCCGCTATTTGCGCCTGCCCTCTGAACCGGATGCACATTTTTTGGAAATGGCGGACGTTTGCGAAAAACAGTTATTATCCATGATTTCGCCAAAATATGTTTATCGAATTTTTCCCATTGTCCAGACGGAAAACGGCATTTCCGGCGGTGGGCTTCTCCTGAGAGGAAACGATATTGCCAACCATTTGAAAGGATGCAGTCAAGTGATTTTCCTCTGTGCGACATTATCCGCAGGGGCTGACCGTGCCATTCGTCAGAGTTCAGCTTCTGATATTCTCAGCGGTATGATAACGGATACAATGGCGAATGCTGTCATTGAACAGGTGTGCGACAATGCCGAACAGGAAATTTTTGCAACACTCCCAAGCCATTATTTTACATGGCGATTTAGTGCCGGATATGGGGATTTTCCACTTGATACACAAGCCGATTTTCTCAAGGTTTTGAATGCGGAAAAAAGACTGGGGGTTACTTTGAGTGAAAGTGATTTACTGATTCCTACCAAAACCGTTACTGCTGTCATTGGGGTTTCTGAAACTCCCATTTCAAAAGGAAAAAAAGGCTGTGCTATCTGCAATTTATCTGAAAAATGTCCCTACAGGGCGAAAGGAGTTCACTGTCATGATTGATTTTTCTTCATTTCTCGTGCTTGATGGCGGAATGGGTACACTGTTACAAGAAAAAGGGCTTTCCCTTGGGGGTGTGCCGGAAGTCTGGAATCTCGAAAAGTCCGATATTATCACCGAAATTCACCGGAATTATGTCAAGGCTGGTTCTGATGTGGTCTATACGAATACTTTCGGTTGTAACCGCCTGAAAATGGCTAGGACGGGGCATTCTGTACAAGAATTAGTACAATCCGCTGTGCAAAATGCCAGAAATTCCGGCGCAAAATATGTGGCTCTGGATATAGGCCCAATCGGGCAGATGCTCGAACCTACTGGAACATTGAGTTTTGAAGAAGCTTTTGACATTTTCCGTGAACAGATTGAAGCCGGAATTGATACAGATTTGATTGTATTCGAAACTATGAGCGACTTGTTAGAGGTTCGGGCTGGTGTTCTCGCTGCAAAGGAATTGGGAAACGGAAAGCCTATTTTCGTTACTATGAGTTTTGAGGAGAATGGACGGACTTTTACAGGGTGCGAAATTCCGGCGATGGCTCTTACTTTGGAAGGGCTTGGAGTGGATGCCATTGGAGTGAATTGCTCTTTGGGCCCTGAAGAACTTGTGCCAATTGTGAAAACCCTCTGTGAATGGACAACTCTCCCTGTTATCGTCAAGCCCAATGCCGGACTCCCTGACCCTGTGACAAATACCTATAACTTTACTGCTGAAAAGTTCGGCGAATGTATGAAACCTTTCGTGGAAATGGGTGCTGTGATTTTCGGCGGATGCTGTGGGACAACTCCTGAACATATCCAAAAATTGACGGAGACACTTTCCAAATTGTCACCAGTTGAAAGAAATCCTGTCATTCCGTCTGCGGTTTGCACTGCCAATCATACTGTTATCATCAACCAGCCTAGAATCATTGGCGAACGTATCAACCCGACTGGAAAAAAGCGTTTCAAGCAAGCCCTCAAAGAACATGATACGGATTATATCATGAATCAGGCTATTCAGCAAATTGATGCTGGTGCTGATATTCTTGACGTGAATGTTGGTCTTCCTGAAATTGATGAAGTCGAAATGATGCAGTCCGCTGTCAAGGCAATTCAAAGTATCACAGATACTCCCTTACAGCTTGATACCACTGACCCGATAGCCCTTGAAGCTGGATTGAGAATCTATAACGGGAAACCCATTGTCAACTCTGTCAACGGTGAAGAAAAATCCCTTGCTACCGTGTTACCCCTTGTGAAAAAATATGGTGCTTCCGTCGTCGGGCTGACTTTGGATGAAAACGGCATTCCTAAAACGGCGGACGGACGTTTTGCAATTGCGGAACGGATTTTAAATCGTGCGCTTGCACTTGGTATCCGCAGAGAAGACGTTTATATTGACTGCCTGACTTTGACTGCATCCGCTGAACAAGAGGGAGTTATGGAAACCCTTAGAGCTGTTACTAGAGTCAAGCAGGAATTGGGACTGCATACGGTTTTGGGTGTGTCCAATATTTCCTTTGGTCTGCCAAATCGTGAACTTGTTACCAGAAATTTCCTGACAATGGCTTTGTATGCTGGGCTGGATTTGCCTATCATCAATCCCAATACAGAAAGCATGGTTTCTTCTGTACGAACATATAAATTATTAGCGAACATTGATAAAAATGCAGTTGACTTTATCAATCACTATGGAAATGATACGGCATCAGCTCCCAAACCAGCACCCACTTCAAATAACAATATGTCCCTTGAATCGGCGATTTCTGCCGGCTTGAAATCAGAAGCTTCCACGATTACTAAACAGCTCCTTGCAACCACTGACCCCATGGAAATTGTCAATACACAACTCATTCCGGCATTGGATAAGGCTGGTTCGGATTTCGAGAAAGGGAAAATTTTCCTCCCTCAGTTGATTTCTTCCGCTTCTGCGGCACAGGGGGCATTTGAATCCATCAAGACTTATTTGTCTGAACACAGCACTGAAACTGTCAACCGTGGTACAATTGTTTTGGCGACTGTCAAGGGTGATATTCACGACATTGGGAAAAATATTGTCAAGGTGCTTTTGGAGAATTACGGCTATCAGGTCATTGATTTAGGGAAAGACGTTCCCCTTGAAACGGTTGCAGAAGCAACAGAAAGATATCATGCTCCATTGGTGGGATTGTCTGCACTCATGACAACCACATTGCCCTCTATGGAAGGTACTATCAAGCTCCTGAATGAGCGTTGCCCTTGGTGTCAGACTGTTGTCGGGGGAGCTGTCCTCACGGCGGATTATGCCGAAAAAATCGGGGCGGATTACTATGCTAATGATGCCAAAGAAACAGTTGACATTGCGAAAAAAGTTTTTGGGAATTGATGAGATAAATCGGGATTTAGAGGAGAAAAAATCTTATGATATTAGAGATTGAACATTATAGGCATGATACACGCTTGATTGGAAAAACACAGGATATTTCAGAATTGAAAAGGCAACTAATGGAAACCGAAACTCTATATGATAAAGAAACTGACAATTTTACTCAGCTTTTTTGCAGAATGTTTCATTGGAGTGTAACAGATACTGACGAACTTCCTGATTATGTTTATGATAGAGATACTAAATGCCTTTATAAGCCTGAATTCTAATTTAGAAATATTGATTTAAGATACAGGGGATGTATTGTTATTGAAAAAATTATAAGAAGGGAGAAACATCATGAATGTACTGGATTGGGCTATTTCGTTCGGGGTTACTTTTGGTCTGACGTTTGCAGTTGCAAATTTTCTGCTTTCCAAAAAGAAAAAATAATTTTTGAATTATTATAAAAATAGAAAATAAAATTATTGATTTGTGTTTAAGGGAGGATATTATGAACAATAAGTGTCTTATTGGCAGACATACGGGTGAATTGATTCCATGATGAAAAAGAGACGTATTGCATTTGGTAGAATTTTTCTGTTTATCATTTTGCCAATTTGTATGTCGATTTTGATTTTTAATCTCATACATATTGCAAAAGTATACAATGGTGATATTCCCCCTGAAATGCCTGATTTCAATGAATATCCGGTGAAAGGTGTGGATGTTTCACGTTATCAGGGGAATATTGACTGGCATGTCCTCTCTGAACAAGATGTCACTTTCGCATTTATCAAGGCTACAGAGGGAAGCACTTATCAAGACCCTTGTTTCACCTATAATTGGAGGGAATCTCAAAATAATGGTGTATATGTCGGGGCTTATCACTTTTTTAGCTATGAAAGCAGTGGAGCAACACAGGCACAAAATTTCATTGAAACTGTCGGAAAGCTTGACGGAAATTTACCGCCTGTTGTTGACCTTGAATTTTATGGTGAATATGTCTCTGAACCTCTCTCAAAAGAAAAAACTCGTGCTATCCTTGATGAACTTCTAAAGGAATTGGAAGAATATTATGGAGTGAAGCCCATTATTTATACCACTATCAAGGCATATTATCATTATATTTTGGGCGGTGGATATGGGAAATATCCCCTCTGGATGCGTGACACTTACCGGAAACCCCTTGTCAATTGGGAATTTTGGCAATACTCTGACCAAGGTATTTTAGACGGCTATGACGGTGTACAGACTGACCAACAAGAAAGATATATTGACTTAAATGTGTATCGTGGAGATTTCGAAACGTTTTTGAAAAAATATCAACTTTCCCCGAAGGAGGAAGATATGCAATGAAACCATTTTTATTAAAACCAACTTGTAAAAATTATCTCTGGGGCGGTCAAAAGCTCCGAAATTATGGGAAAATTTCGGATTCTGACAACATCGCCGAAAGCTGGGAGCTTTCCTGCCATCCAGACGGCGAAAGCGTGATTGCTTCTGGAAGATTCAAGGGAATGACTCTTTCTCAATTTTTGGAAGAAAATCCCGATTCCCTTTACTTACACCGAGAAGAAAATTATTTTCCGGTACTTGTCAAATTTATTGATGCTTGTGGAAAGCTTTCCATTCAAGTACACCCTGATAATGCTTATGCTCAAATTCATGAAAATGATGCCGGAAAAATGGAAGTCTGGTATGTGGTGGAAGCTGAACCCCATGCAAGTATTATTTACGGATTTCAGGAGCAAATGAATCCTGAAAAACTCCGTTCCGCTGTTGCAGATGGTACGCTTCCAAATTATGTCAAGACTATTCCAGTTAAAAAGGGAGATATTATTTTTATCCCTGCCGGAACATTGCACTCTATCAATGAAGGCGTGATGGTGGTGGAAATTCAACAGAATTCTAATACTACCTACAGGGTTTACGACTATCAACGCAAAGATAACAACGGCAATCTCCGCCCACTTCACCTTGAAAAGGCGATTGACGTTCTGAATTTTGAGCCGTGCGAAATTCCGGAAGTTTCCAATTCTAATCATATTGAAGGATGGGTTTCCACGACACTTGCTAATACGGAATATTTTCTGGCAACACTTTGGAAAGCTGATGATGAAAACAGTGTTTTCTGTTTCGGTGGTTATCAGGGATTTGGAGATATTGACTGCTTCAGTCATATTCTTGTCTTGGAAGGGGAAGGAATTGTTACATTGTATGACGGTGAAACAATTCCACTGAAAAAAGGCGACAGCTTCTTTATTCCTGCGGATTCTATGCAGGGGGAAATTACCGGAAAATTGACTTTCATCTGTACGGATAATTATAACCCTGATGATGAATTTGAGTTTGAGGCAGATTTCGATTTTTAATAATGTTATCAACCGCTGAAAAGCGGGAAAAATAGGAGGATTTTTATTATGAAGTATTACATTGGTATTGACCTCGGCGGTACAAATATTGTGGCTGCTGTGGTGGATGAAGCGTACAACATCATTACCAAGGCAAGCACCAAAACAAACCGCCCCCGTCCGGCTGAGGCTATCGCTGATGATATGGCGGCTATGGCTATCAAGGCTGTGGAAGATGCAGGTTTGACAATGGAGCAAATTGAGTGGGTCGGGGTCGGTACTCCCGGAATCGCCAACAGTCAGACGGGAATTATCGAATTCTCTAATAACCTCGGTTTCGAAAATACCCCCATGGCTGACCTCATCCGCAAGCACATTGACAAGCCTGTCTATATCGAAAATGATGCCAATGCGGCGGCTTATGGTGAATATGTGGCTGGTGCGGCTAAGGGGGCGAAAAATGCCGTTTGCATTACCCTCGGCACTGGTGTTGGCGGTGGTATCATCATTGACGGAAAAATTTATTCCGGTTCAAATTTCGGCGGTGCGGAAATCGGTCATACTGTCATTAACATGGATGGTCCACAGTGTTCTTGTGGTAGACGTGGCTGTTTCGAGGTTTATTCCTCTGCAACTGGGTTAATCCGCATGACCAAAGAAAAAATGGAACAAGTACCAGACAGCAAACTGCATGATATTACCGCTGAACGCAATGGAAAAGTTTCCGCTCGTACTGCATTTGATGCAATGCGTCAGGGTGATAAGGCTGGTCAGGAAGTTGTGGATGATTATATCAAGGCTTTGGCGGCTGGTATTACCAATACTATCAATATTTTCCAACCAGATGTACTTTGTGTTGGTGGTGGTGTCTGCAATGAAGGCGACCCCCTTCTGCTCCCTATGAAGGAACTGGTCAAGAAAGAAGTCTATACTCGTAATTCCCCCAAAAATACCGAAATCGTCATTGCAAAGCTCGGAAATGATGCTGGTTTGATTGGTGCGGCGTTCCTTGGTGCGGCAGTTAAGTAATCAATTTTTATCAATTTCAACAGCAAAAGGACAGCAGTTTTCACAAAAAAATTGCTGTCCTTTGAGTTTTCAACAGTTGAAATGTTGAAAACTCATTTTTGATTTAAAGTGATGCGACATCTGCATAATTCATTTGTGGATGCAGGGCTAAATTGATACCACACGCCAATAAATGCGCTGATTGTGAAATGAGCCTGTCCACGTCTCTGGGTGTTACCATCATGTCGGAAATTTCCGAAAAATCCTCTTCTCCGGTCAAATCCTCTGCGATTTTCCGCATTCCAATGACTGTGGGAACTCCTACGGCGATTACTGGTATTCCCATAGAATCGGCATTTAATGCCGTCCGGCGGTTATTCACGCCACTTCCGGGGGAAATGCCTGTATCAGAAATTTGAATGGTTTTCCCTAAACGTTCCAATGATGAACAGGCTAATGCATCTACTGCTATGACTGCTGATGGTTGTATTTTTTCCACAATGGCGGATAATAATTCCGCTGATTCCATGCCTGTCTGACCTAATACCCCTCCCGAAATTACCGCTACTGACCGGAGTGATTTCAAAAATTCCTCGTCTTCTTTTTCCAGCTCCCTTTGTAAATGTCGAGTTGCTAATACTTTTGATGCTGTTTTCACTCCTAATGCATCAGGGGTGATTTCGGCATTGCCTAAACCAGCTACCAAAATTCCGCCATATTCAGGTAATAATTGTCGTAATTCCTCGGCGAATTCTTCTGCCATTGGTTCGTAATCGTCGGAAAACCTCGAAAGGGATTCACCTTCTAATGTGATATACCGCCCTTTGCCTTTGTTCAGGGGTTTTCCGCTTTCATCATCTTCAATTTTGATTTCGGTAATGCAGAAATATTTTCCTCGCTTTTGCTGGGTAATACCGGAACGGACTTGAACGGAATTCAAGCTTTCAAGGGCTAAATCTGTACGGTATTGCATGAATATACTCCTTTCTTCACTTGACATTTGTTCTATTTTGTGCTATAATGTTAGAAATATTACTCAGAAAGGTGATTTTTTTTATGAAAATTAAGCGTTTTTCGGCTTTTATTCTGTCATTGGGGTTATTTTGTTCTGTTCCTGTGACTGTCCATGCTGAAACTCCTACTGAACAAGTTTATTATGATTTCCAATATCTGGAATATTCTGACCATATCGAAATTACTGGTCTTTCATCAGATACCCCCGAAACTTATGCTTTCCAGTCTATCATTGTTCCGGCTGAAATCGGGGATTTACCTGTCACAGTGATTGGAAATCATGCTTTCTCCGATGAGAAAATTTCCAAAATCCAACTACCAGAGGGAATTCAGACCATTGAGGCGAATGCCTTTGAAGGATGTCTGTATCTGGAAAAGGTCAATATTCCTAATACTGTCACTGGAATTGGTGACTATTGTTTCCAATATTGCCGGAGTCTGGAAAACATCTGTATTCCCGATTCTGTTCATACAATTGGAGTCAGTCTCTTCCATGGCTGTCTGAAACTTGAAACTATCGAACTTTCCAACCAAATGACCGCCCTCCCTTTCAATATCTTTTCATTTACCAATGTCAAAACGATTACCATTCCTGAACAAATTGAAAGTGTTGATTATTTTTCGCTTGGTTGGTGTGAGAATCTGAAATCTGTCACATTCCTGAATCCTGATTGTAAAATTACTGATGACGGCAGTGTGATTTTTAATTCCGCTTATGATGAAAAATTTGAATTCGGCGGTGTTATCTACGGTTATCCCAATTCTACGGCGCAGGCTTATGCGGAAAAATATGGCTATACCTTCCATCCGATTGGTTCTACCTTCCTTTTCAGCATTGCCGGAGATGTGAGCGGTGATGGTAAACTTTCCATTGTGGATGTGATTCAACTCAAAAAAGGCTTGCTTTCCAGAGATGCGCTCCCTAAAAATGGCGATATGAACGGCGATAATGTCGTCAATGTTGTTGACCTTGCATTATTGAAGCAGGCACTCTTAAACCAAAATTAAGTTATCCAAATTTTTCCAGCATAATCCGAACGATACGGCACATAATAGCCTTGTGAGTTTGCTTTGAATCTGCTCACAGAAAAGAGGGTAAACAATGAACCGTATCTGGGATAAAATTTTTCTGACACTGCTCATTATTGGCGGACTTAACTGGGGTTTGGTTGGTCTGTTTGAATTTGATTTAGTAGCTTGGATGCTGGGCGGAGCAACTTCTGTACTGAGCCGGATTGTGTATGTGCTTGTGGGCATTTCTGCAATCTGGTGCAGTACCCTGCTTTTCCGTCTTGCCAACAATGAACAACACGAGGGAATGCATTCCTTCGGATAAGAAAAAAACACTCCGCCTTGTGAGATAGGCGGAGTTGATTTTTTATGCGTGAAAGCTTATGCATTCAAAAGCTTTGCGAGCTGAGACTTCTTTCTTGCGGCATTGTTCTTATGAAGCAGATTATGCGCACAAGCTTGGTCAACACGCTTAATAGCAGTTCTAACAGCAACTTCTTTATCAGGAGCATTGTTAGCAACAGCGAGTTCAGCTTTCTTAATCATGGTCTTGAGATTAGACTTTCTAGCCTTATTTGCAGCAGCCTTGGTTCTGTTTACCTTGACTCTCTTCTTCGCAGATTTGATATTTGGCATCCGTTTGCACCTCCTTTTTGAAAATGTTCCGGCATCAAACAAAACGAAACCAGCGAGACACGTTGCTGACTTCTGACGGTACGACCGCCCAATGTATCATATGCCGTTACGATACCCATGTTTTATTATATCATCTTTTTCAGGAAAATGCAAGCGATTTTTCAACGAATTTTTCACTAAAAATTTTCCACTTTTTTGACATATCTTACAATTGTATCGTTGTTTTTTTGAACTTCACCTGTCAACAGAAAAATATATTGATTTCTCATCAAAATTATGGTATAATCAAAATATGGGAGGTTTTGCTATGAAAGAAGATTTGAAAAAGAAACTGCTTACACAAACAGCCGGTACAGCGGAATGGGTTGTCTTTGCAGTCTGGGTGATATTGGTCTGTGTGATTCGACATTTCCATGAACCTTGGTTTGATGAAACGCAAGCTTGGCAAATTGCCAAATTTGCCTCTATCAAAGAAATTCTTACAGAGGTTTGTCATTATGAGGGACATCCGCCATTATGGTATTTTGTTTTAATGCCCTTTGCAAGAATGGGACTGCCACATAAAATTACTATTTTTGTGATTACAATGGTATTCAATTGTATTTCTATGTATCTGTTATTATTTCGTTCGCCATTTCCACAATGGCTGAAATGTTATATCCCATTTACATTTTTTATTTTTTACCTGCAAAGCGTTCATACAAGACCTTATTGCATGATGGGACTCGCAATCTTTCTGGCTGGAATGTTTTACAAAGAACGAAATCAAAAAACAGCACGATATGTTCTTTCATTGATATTTCTCTGCTTTACCAGTGCTTATGGTGTTGTGATTGCTGGAGGGCTTTGCATTGTGTGGACAGGGGAGATTCTCAGAGAATACTACCAGTCCAAACAATATCGTGACATTTTGAAAGATAAGCGTTTCTGGTGGCTGTGGGTGATTTTAATTTGTGTGTTGCTTTTGTATGTATGTTGTTCCCCTGCGAAAGATGTTTTTCTTGGAACATTTTCCAGTGAAAATTTTATCAATCGTGTTCACTACTTCCCATTGTTTATTTTTGATTCTACCTTTGGTACAGTTATGGTGGAAAGTGCTGGTTTGAATTTCAAGAGTATGATTATTTTAGGTTGTGTTGTAGGAATTTTAATGTGGGGGATGTTCATTCCACTTCTGCGCCAGAACAAAAAATTATTGGTGACAATGATTCCTTATCTGATGAGTACTACTTTCTCAGTGTTTGTATATTTTGAACTGCATAATTTAGGCATTTTCACGTTGTTTTTCATTTTTGTTTTGTGGATACTTTTTGATGATGATATGGAAATTCCTAACATTTATGGAGACTTCCTGCGAAAAATCAACTCTTCTTTCATCAAAAAAATGGGAAAAACAATCATCACCATTGTATTTTGTATGCCGTTGTTTTATACCGCTGTCAGCTGCTATCTGGAAATTGTACATCCTTATGGACCTCAGGAAATTTTAGATTTTATCGAAGAAAATCATATTGAAAATCGAAAGATTCTTTTCAATTGGAAGTGGGAAAGTGATAATCCTATGCCTTGGGATGAAACTTTACCTATCAAAGACAAGATGAACATTACCCTTAATCAGCCGTTATATATGGCACCAATGGTATCAATTAAAGCCCTTGGCAATGATGATAATTTTTATCCCTATTATAACACTTGTGAAAATCAGCATCAATGGCAAATTTGGAGATATACCACTGATGAGGAAAATGCTAAAATATTCGAAGAATGGCAAAAAATTGGATTGCCTGATTTTATTATTGGCACTTGTCCGATTGAACACGTATTTTCAGAAGAACAATTGGAAGGTGTCACTTATTATTGGATTGGCGATTACAATTATGGGAAAATATGGAAATTTAGTTATGCTGAAGGTTGGGAACACATTTATATCCGTTCTGATTTGCTTGAAGAGTATCCACAATTTGAAATTCAAAAGTATGGTACAATTTTGACTGAACCTATCCAATCATGATAAAGAATGAAACAAATTTCTGAATTTGATTGACTTTTTACACGAAAAAAGTTATAATCAATATAGAAAAATGAAATGGGAGGTTATTCCTTATGCAAGAACGAAAACAGGAAATCCAGAATTCTTACCGTGATTTGGGTGGAAATTTTTCCTCATTCTATGATGGGCTTGTTACTTATTCCACTCCACTCGGAAAAGTGGCGAATGCTATCATGTGGGGATTTGATGAAGAAAGTACAGCAAGATGGATGGAGTGCGCTATGTCTGGCATTCCTGAAAATTTTTCGGGGAAATTGCTGGAAATTCCTGTCGGAACTGGTGTTCTGACAATGCCCTTATATCAAAGTATCCCTCAGGCTGATATTACTTGTATGGATTATTCCGCTGAAATGATGCGTAATGCCCGCTACCGTGCGGAAGCGATGGCAATTCCCAATATCCATTTTTTACAGGGAGATGTGGGGAATCTGCCCTTTCCAGATGAAACTTTTGATATTGTGATGTCACTCAATGGCTTTCATGCTTTCCCTGACAAGGAAAAAGCATACCTTGAAACTTTCCGTGTCCTCAAAAAGGGCGGTATCTTCTGCGGATGTTTCTATATTCAGGGACAAATGAAACGAACTGACTTCGCTGTCAAAACCATCTTAGTCCCCAATCGTTCCTTTACTCCTCCATTCGAGACAAGGGAATCTTTGCGTGAACGTCTTAACCGGATGTATCGCCGTGTCAAAATGGGGAATGTTCAGGCGGAAGGTGTTTTCTGCTGTCAGAAATAGTGAAAAAATTTTGTAAAAATTTCAGATAATTTTAAGGTTTACCGCTTATAATAATAATGGATTTAAGAAATCCCCCAATTCCCCCATTATTATCATCTGGTCTCTTTTTGAAAACGGTACTCTATCAAGTGCCGTTATTTTTTTTGAAAGGATTTTTATTTATGGAAAAAGAACTGATTGACCGTATTAACCAATTGGCACGCAAATCAAAGGCGGAAGGCTTGACAGAAGAGGAAAAAGCCGAACAGAAAAAACTCCGTGACCAATATCGCTTTGAATTCCGCCAAAGTTTACAGGTTCAGCTTGACAATACCTATATTATGGATGAAAACGGCAATAAACGTAAATTGGGAAAATAATGCTTGACATTCGGGATATTGTGTGCTATAATATTCTTATGTATTCCAATATTGCAAAAGAGAAGGAGTGTATCAGATGGAACTTTATGAAATTATCTGTGGTGCGGCTGTATTGCTGATTTCCATTCTTGTGATTATTCTCTGCTTGATGCAGGATAACAAAAGTCAGGATAATATGACTTCTGCGCTGGGCGGTGGATTCAATGAGTCTTTCTATGGACAGAATGAAGGCAACACCAGAGAAGCAGCCCTTGCAAAGCTGACCAAAATTTTGGGAATTATTGCGTTTATTCTCATTCTTTGCATGAATGTTGTAATTCCTTATGTGATGACGTTCTTTGATTCAGCTTCTTAAACTGCTGAAAATATCATCTAAGATGCTCCGGAGTTTGTCACTTCGGGGCTTTTTTACCCAAAAAAGGAGGTTTTTTAATGGCTCGACACAATCGAAAACATGAACTGCGAAAACACCGACATGAACATCAACCTAAAACTTCTACTCGCCCTGTCAATCCGAAATTACAGGAAGAGTATACCCGAAAAATTCAAATTTTCCTCAAAACTGCCAATATGAACCGCATGAGAAAAACTGACCTTGCGAATCACTGCCGTTGGAAACGTTCGCCCTCTGCGTTCAATGCTGCCTTGGAACAGCTGGTTCATGAGGGAATTATCCGCAAAGAACGAAATTTTTACTACCTCTGCAAAGACAGCTTTCAGGCGGAAACGGTGCGCATTCATCCCACTTTTGGCTTCATTCGTGACGAACAGGGAACAGAATATTTTGTTGCTGGAAAGTACCTGCTTGGTAGCCTTGTGGGGGATAAGGTCATTGCAAGAAGCATTGAACCCCATGGAGACGGTACAAAAGAAGCGGAAATTTTGAGCATCGCTGAGGAATCTCCAGACACTAAACTTTCAGGGAAAATTGTCCTCTCGGAAGATGGGGAATTTTTGCGTTTTCTCCCTGATACTATGGGTTTCCCTATGCATATCAGCTATAAAGATAGTGTCCGCTATGGATTGGATGATAAAGTCATTTGTACAGTCGTTTCCCGTGGCGAACGGCACAGAGACCATATTGTGAAAGTCTTGGTAAATTTCGGAAGTACCGAAAGTGCGGAAAATTGCATGAATGCCAAAATCATGGCGCAAAATATCCCTGTTGAATTTCCGGCGGAAGTTCTCAAAGAAGCCGAAAAATTACAGGAAGATGGAATTACCTCTTTTGACCTTGAAAACCGTCTCGATTTGCGGAATGAAATCATTTTCACCATTGACGGCGCACATTCCAAAGATTTGGATGATGCGGTTTCTGTGCAGAAAAAAGAGGACGGCGGTTATGTGTTAGGCGTACACATTGCAGACGTTTCCCATTATGTCCGGAATGGTACTCCCCTTGATGCAGAAGCCTTTGAACGTGGTACAAGTATTTATTATGCGGATAAAGTCATTCCCATGCTCCCGAAAGCCCTTTCTAATGGCATTTGTTCCCTCAATCCTAATGAAGACCGCCTCACAATTTCCTGTATCATGCAGATTTCTCCCGAAGGCGATTTATTGGAGGGGAAATTTTACAAGTCTGTCATTTGTTCCAAAGTTCGGGGAGTTTATGACGAATGTAACCAAATTCTGGATGGTTCAGCTCCTCCGGAAATTCTGGAAAAATACGCTCCTGTGGTTGAGATGCTTCATTTGCTGGATGAGCTTTCCGGAAAGTTGGAACACCTGCGAAAATTGAGAGGTGCGCCCGAACTCGAAAGTACAGAATCTGCCTTGATTCTGGATGAAAATGGTATTTGCGTAGGGCTTGCACCGATTGAACGTGGTCGTTCAGAATGTATCATTGAATGTTGTATGCTTTCAGCGAATGAATGCTCTGCAAGGCTGGCAAGAGAAAAGCAGTTTCCGCTTGTGCATCGTGTGCATGAAAATCCCTCTCCTGAACGAATTGAAACATTGAAAAATATGCTCCTGCGCTTAGGAGCTGAACCTCCAAAATTTGCCGAAATTCAGCCGAAAGACATTCAAAAGCTCCTTGATGATTGCAGAAATGAAACATGGTTTCCGGTGGTCAATTCGCTTACTTTGCGTTCCATGGCAAAGGCGAAATATTCCCATGAACCTTTGGGTCATTTCGGACTTGCACTCAAAGATTATGCACATTTTACGTCACCGATTCGCCGTTATCCGGATTTAGCGGTACACAGAATTATTTCTGACTTTCTGGCTGGTGCAAGTTCTGAATGGTTGCAGAAACGCTATGCAAAATTCGCTGAAAATGCCGGATTGCATTCCTCTGATACGGAATTGAGGGCGGTACAATTGGAACGTGATGCAGATGCTTGCTACTCAGCGGAATATATGCAGTCTCATATTGGTGAGGTCTTCCATGGTGTGATTACCAGCGTAACAGAATATGGATTATATGTCACACTTGAAAATCGTGCTGAGGGGTTGCTCCATATCAATGACTTACCAGAAGGAGCATATGAGATTGAAGAAGGTTGGTATATCAAGGATTCTTTGACAGGGAAAGAGTGGAAACTTGGGAATTTGCTGGATGTTCTGTGCGCCCGTGCGGATGTGAATTCCGGTCATATCGATTTCGTTTTAGCAGAAGAAACGTAAATTCAACAAAAGCGACTGATTTCATTCATCAGCCGCTTTTTGTTTTATTATTGTTCAGGTGAAACTTCAAACAAACCTGCATTGTTATTATTTGCTTCTGCATTGTCATTGCTGGGAGTATCGCCAGTGTTACTGTCATTGTTTCCGGCATTTTCATCAACAGCAGGTTCTTCGGGATTCTCGGCTTCACTGCTGCTATCATCTGCTGGCGCAGCAGGTGTATCGGGAACAGGTTGTGTCTCAACAACTACCTGACGATTGGCAGGGGTTTGCGCTGGCTGTGGAACATAGGTATTATTATTCTGTACTGATGAATCTAAGGGTAATGGATTATCCGCATAATAAATCATCAATGTTTCTCCACCAGTGAGGTCAAACATTTCACCAGGGGCTTTGCTTAACCCTGTGACATAGCCATTTTCAACATCATAATTCACAACGGTAGACGTGTTATAATTCGTCAAGCCGATTCCTTCCAGTTCTGCTTCATAAGCTGCAAGCGACTTTCCTTCAAATGGTGGTAACTGTACTTTGGAAGGTCCTTTACTTACGACAACTGGAATGATTGAACCACTCTTGAAAGATTCTCCCGCAGCAACTCCCTGTGAAATAATCAATCCGCTCTTGTAACGGTCACTATATTCATAGGTAGGCTCAAAGTGTATCCATCCATCTGCTTCAAACTGCTGTTTTACTTGGTCGAAATTCTTTGCAATCAAATTCGGCATCTGGCTATCTGCCAAATTTTGCTGAACGGTCTCTTTTTCGGTGACAAGTTCTGTCACAATATTATCTGTTGTTTCTGCATAATACATGGTGATGTCAGTCGGTTGGGTTGAATCTGCTGAACTCATGTCAATCAAATTCATAATAATGATTGCAATGACCAAAAGTACACATATCAGCAATACCGTGATAATAATTGGCACTTTGATTCTGTCAATGACATTTTCATGATTATCTGCAATATAATCCTCTTTATCATAACGAACAGTTTCCGGAGCAGGCTTTTTTTGCTTTGGCTTTTGCGGATTTTGTTGTTTTTGGGGCTGTTTCGGCTGTTGTTTGGCTTGTGGCTTTTGTGGATGAGGCTGGTGGACAGGCTGCACCGGCTTGGGTGGTGGGACAGTCTGAGAAATGGGGATAGATTCTGTCTGCTCTTGCTCAAAAAGCCTTGTAACAAGCTCTGTAATGGTTCTGATACGCTTTTCATAGGAAAGGCTTAACCCTTCCATGATAACCATAGAAACGTGTTCCGGAACATTGGTATTCGTTTCATGCGGCGGACAGAGGTTATCTGACTTCATTCGACTGGGTGCATCGGTAGGCTTACAACCAGTCAGGATTCTGTATAATACGGCTGAAATTCCATAAACATCCGTCCAAGTCCCTTGACGCATATTCGGGAAATATTGCTCCGGTGCTGCATATCCATGAAACATTTCACAGGGTAATTCCGTATCCTCTGTACGAACTGCCGGAATACTGAACCCACACAGACGGAGTTCCCCTCGTTCTGTAACATAAATTGTTTCTGGGCTGATTGCACGGTGAACAATGTTTTGATTGTGAATCAAGCTCAAACTGGTGAAGAAAGGCGGAAACAATTCTGAAACTTGCTTCCATGTCAATTCTCCTGCATTTTCATTGAGATAATCAATCAGCTTGATGCCCTCCAAATATTCATAGACGGCATAGGTGGTATTATTTGCCTCAAATAAATCCAATGTCGGATTGATATGGCTAATTGTTCGCATATGTGCAAGATTCTTATTGAGTTCCTTGAATTCTTCCATCAATGCTTTGTACTGCACAACGTGTTCAGGATTCACACTGATGGTAGCCCTTCCCTGCACACGCCTGCAAAGTCCCTGTGGCATATACTCACGAATGAGTACTTTACTGCTCAATGACTGGTTATATCCGATATAAGTCGCACCTTCACTGTTATGACCAATTTTGATACCGACAGCGTAACGGTCAACAAGTACTGTACCTGGGGCGATATAATCAGGGTCATACGGAGTATTGTCTGCATAGCCACAATTCGGGCAAACTTTATGATAATCTAATTTCATTTCCATGCAGCCATAACATAGTCTCCGTTCTCCCATTGGCACTCTCTCCTTTCTGGTATGTATCTCTATCAACTGACAAAAGGGCATAAACACCCCTTGTTCAGAAGTACCCTATATTATTTTACCAGTTTCTGCGGAGAATGTCAACTATATTTCTGGTTTGAAATGAAATTCCTCTGAAAATTGTATTTATTTTGTAACATTCTTTCATTTTTCTTTAATTTTATGCTAAATATTGACAAAAATCAGCCCCCAAAAAGGGGCTGATTCCTCAGGACAATTCTGTTAAACCAACAAGGGACTGTCAAATCATATCAGGGACTTCCTTATCAGAAGATATTGTGGTCAAATACCCAGACAATAAAGCCATCAATTGCAAATTCTTCCTTTTTCTCTGAAACAAGACGATTATTGGAATTTACCATCGTGTCACGCTCTCCGGCATCCATCAAAAGGAAATATCTGTCAACGCCTTCCTGCTTATCATACCAGCTGTTGCAGCCTTGATAGGTGTACTTCCAAATATTATTTTCATCAATATTGACACTGCGCACCTTGACAGCAGAATCTGAAACAACTGTGACACCGTTCGCCCTCCAGAATGTCGCATAACCATAGGTTAAACCATGCTCTTCCAAGCCTTCTGCAAGGGTGTATAAAATATTGTCTTCGGTATTGTCCGCCGGCATTTTTATGATGGTACTGGCTGTAATACAGCATACCAACATGAGCGGAATCGACATCAGAGAGATGACCCTTCTCATGGGAATCTGTGAAACTGCCCACTTCAAAAAGGCTACTGAAACTACAGCAGACATGGCTACAATTGGTGAAAGTCTCCAATTGGCATTGGAAAGTTTTCCCATGATATAGCCCATCATAATGAGCATTGTCATAAACATATGAGTCAGGATTAAAATTCTGAATTTGCGGTCATTGATTTTGCTATAGCAACATAATGACAGGATTGGCAGTATTAAAATAATCACTCCTGTCATGACAATCAAAATCCCCTTGACACTATCCACACTCATCAGCTTATCCCCATCACGGACAGTATTTCCTAATAAGGTGAACCATGCACGGGGGAAGGTGTTCAGGTTATCCACCCAAATGTTGATGTCAGAATAATTCGAGAATGCGCCTTCATACCCTGCTACAATGTCTTTGGCTAATACCTTTGTAATTAAAAATCCGGCTACCATTCCTGCACCCATAATGGCAAATAAAACCAATGCCTGTAAATTGACCTTTGAAATCGGTTTGGTATGATTATCAAGCCATCTTTCACAAAATAGTCCGCCCATGACAGGCAATGCAAAAATGGTAATAGAAATAATCTGATTCATGCAAGTCAATATAAACCATACACAAAGTAATACAACATATACAATCATCTTTGTGTTGGCTTTTTTCAGAACTTCCGCACTGGGGGAATTTTCTCTTCTCTTCAAGGTGTCCAGTATCATGAATAACAGTGCCAAACCGACAAAAATAAAGAGCGTTCCTAAACTATAATAAATCGTATGTCCCCAAAAAATTTCTCTCAATTTCTCACTGCCGGAACAAATCATCAGCTCCGTGAAGACGGCAATGGATACCCACCCCCAACTCCAATCCATTTTTCTCAGCATCCATATCAATGAAGCCGTGAACAAAATGAAAAATATCAGCATCCCAATTACATGGGTTTTCATTGTCACCCCAAAAATGGGAATCAATGCTTGCATAATCAGGGACGTGCCAAAGGGAAGAATGCACGCATAGTTGAAATCGGTATTGAATAACTTTCCAGCATCATAAGAAGCTTGCGCCCACATCAGGGTATCTGTTGTATCTGAATGAAAATATCCCCTCGATGGAAGTATTGTATAATAGCCAACCAATACAACCGTAAATACCAATAGTGCAAGCCAGCTATATTGTCTCAGGAAATCCCAAACCAATAGTGCTACCTCTTTGATGGTTCTGTCATGCAGGGGAACTTCTTCTGTTTTTGGGGTAGCAGCTGAATCTTCTGAATCTTCGGGGGATGATACCGCAGAAACCTTGCTTTCAGAATCTACCGAAGCAGTTTGGCTCTGCTCCGGTGGAATTTGTTTGTCCTGTTCTGGTGAAGTCAATGGTTCTGAACTCATTGTTCAGCACCTTCACTCTTTGCAGTTTCGTGGTATTCCTGCTCGGTGTTGACATTCCATACATTGGTCTTGTCAGTGCTTCCAGCAAGAATATTCTTGACAGCTTCAAAAGAAGTCGCCATGGAATGGTCCATGTTATTATAGCGGTGCTGTCCGTTTCTGCCAACACACCAGAGATTTCCGAACTTGTTCAGGTAGTCAACCAGAATATCAATATCTTCATAGGTATCGAAATAAGCCGGATATGCCTTCTTAACTCTCTCTCTGTGTCCGTCAAAAATACGAACGTCAGGAGCGATAACACCCATTTTCTTGAGTTCGTGAATACCAAAGTTAATCCACTGGTCTTCTGTCATATTCCAATATTTGTCACCCTCTGAACAGAAGTATTCCAGACCAATCCAAACTCTTTTATCAGCGTGCTTTACCATATAGGGAGACCAGTTGTTGAAAATCTGGATACGTCCCATCTTGATGCCGGTATCCTGCACATAAATCCAGCAATCCGGTACAATATCGCCCAATGTGCGAATGTCAGTCTCATTTTTCAAGGCTAACTTTTCCACCAGTAAGCCAACTGTCACAAAGTCACGATATGGCAAACCAGCGGCAATTTTTGCCTCAATTTCTGGTACGTCATTCATACCAGCTACTAAATCCTTGACAGGCATGGAAGAGAAGAAAATATCACCAGTGATTACTTGCTCTGTGCCGTCCTTTTCAATGGTAATGCTTTCAACGGTATCTGTGCCATTGGTGTTGATTTTGGTTACTTTCGCATTCATGACAATTGTACCGCCGAGCTTTTCGAATTCTTTTGCTGTGGTTTCCCAGAGCTGACCGGGACCATATTTCGGATAATAGAATTCTTCAATCAGGGAAGTTTCTACCTTATCGCCCTTGATGCCTGTTACCTTGCCAAACATATCCTTGATAACTCCCATGATGGAAAGTCCCTTGACACGCTGTGCGCCCCAGTCTGCGGAAATGTCACGAGGATGACGCCCCCACAATTTCTCCGTATATCCCTCAAAGAACATGGAATACAACTTTCTGCCGAAACGGTTAATATAGAAGTTTTCAAGGGAATCTTCCGGCAATTTCGCAACAGTTGAACCCATATAGCTGAAACCAGCTTCTACTGTGGTGGCAAAGCCCATATTTTTGATGGTGTCCCACTTCAAAGAGACTGGATAATCAAAAAACTTCTTCTTGTAGTAGATACGAGAAACACGGTTTCTTACCAACATGACTCTATCCACCTTTTCAGGGTCGGGGCCATCTTCCGCAAGGCTCTTGACTCTGCCAAGCTGAATATCATCAAAAGAGGGTTCGCCCTGACGAGGCATCATTGCTTGCCACCAGTCCATTACTTCCTTATCCTTGGAGAAGAAACGGTGTCCGCCAATATCCATGCGGTTGCCATTGTGGTTGACAGTACGGGAAATACCACCAATTGCATTGCTTTCCTCATAGATGGTCACATTGTATTCTTCGGGAGCTTTTTTCAAAAGCTCAAATCCGGCAGTTAGTCCAGCAGGACCAGCACCAATAATTACGACATTCTTCATAGCCATTCTTTCCTTCCTTAATTCATAATTATCAATTTGGAACGTTGTTGCCGTTTTTCAGAAATACGGCAATATAGTTTCATTATACACTTTTTTAGGGGTGTTGTCAAGGGTATGTCAACAAAAATCACAAAAAATCTTTTTTTGAAAGAAACTTTTCTCTTACTATGACGGAAATATCCGTTGAAATTGCGCCGATTTCTAAAAAATCAGCATATTGCATAAAAATCATTCACTTTGATAAGGAATTTTATATTTTTCTGTAATAAATTGCAATAAGTCATCTTTTTCGTTGGGTATCTGTTCTTCAATAACGGCTGTCAATCCAGTGTGTAATGCCTCACCGATATTCTGTCCTGCAATGCCCAACTTCATGACATCATTTCCATTGATGGCTAAATCTTTCAAGGTACAGCATAAATGCTCATCAAGACATTTCTGCAAAAGGCGGTTTGCTTCCTGAATGCGGATTTCATCACCCTGTTCAGGTTCGCCTTTGAGCTTGGAAATATTGTCAGACTTTAAGACCTGCAAATATTGCCGGAAGGCTTCTTCTCCAATGATACCCAAAATTGTACGAACACGTGGGAGCGTTGCAGGGGTTTCACGATGGTAGTCAATCAAGGTGCATACCCTTTCACGGAGCTGATTATCACAACGGAGACGCTTTAAAATTTCATCCGCCATTTTTGCGCCTAATTGTGCATGACCTTTGAAATGTCCGCCCCTCTCATCTCTTGTGTAACAACATGGTTTTGCAATGTCATGCAATAACATTGTCAGGCGGAGGGGCAATTCAGGCGCGATATTTCCCACAGTCCTTGCAATATGTTCCCATACAGTGAAATCATGGTGTCTTGAATGCTGTTCAAATCCCACACAGGGCATAATTTCCGGAATCCAGACCGCTAAAATTTCCGGATACTGCAATAATACTTCTGTAATGTGTTCACCAGTCAACATTCCGCAAAGTTCCGTAAATACCCTTTCCACGGAAATTTTTTCCAGATTGGGGGCATATTCTCTCATGGCGGAATCTGTCAAAGGTTCGGGCTTTAATCCAAATTTCGAATAAAAGCGCATTCCTCGCATGATACGAAGGGCATCTTCTTCAAACCTTGCAGAGGGATTTCCCACGGCTCGGAGAATGCCATTTTTCAAATCGTCCTCACCATGAAACGGGTCAAATAATCCATTTTGGGGATGATAGGCAATTGCATTACAAGTGAAATCTCGTCTGGACATATCCTCTAAGGGTTCAGTGGTGAATGCAACGGAATCAGGGTGACGGTTGTCGGTATAATTGCCTTCCGTCCGAAATGTGGTAATTTCCGCAAATTCTCCCTGATATTTCACCCCGACTGTACCAAATGCCCGACCATAAAAAGAACAATGCTCTTCCCCGAAAATGTTCATGATTTCGTCCGGAGTTGCTGATGTTGCAATGTCGTAGTCATGCGGTTTTATTTCTAATAAAAAATCCCTGACACATCCACCGACTAAAAAAGTCGTGAATCCGTGTTTTTCCAGTTCCGCTATCATAGCACATATGGGGGCTGGAAATGTAATCATAAAAACTCACCTCTCTATGTATTGATTTTTGTTATTATCGGTTCATCACCGGAAATCACGTCAATGACATGATTATTCGTGATAATCCCATAATGTTTCCATGGGTAAGGGTAAAGCGTACCATCAGAAAGCGTCTGACAATCTGTGAACGTTTGCAGAGTATCCAATAATCTGGATTTTGTATATATTGTAAAGTGCGTTCCCTCTTTCACTTCATAGGGGTCAAGCGAACAATAACTTTCGTTCCGCATGAGATAAGTAATATAAGAGGGAAATACAATTTGATAAATTTGCGTTTCATCTGGTTCAATGGGAATGGATTTTTTCAGAATTTCGCCAACCTTTGCAGGGGAGTTTACAAGCGCATCTTCCGTGAGGGGTTCGCCAATTGTAGGTAAAGCGATTTTCAATGAAAGTTCATTGTCTGGATTGTCGTGTAATTCCAATAAAAAGGGGATTCCTTGATAATTTTTGGCATTGTCTTTCCTGAATTGAATCATGAAAAACCCTCCTCCATGTATAAATGTTTCTGCTTTTGCATAGGAATATGCAAAGGAGTGATGTACATTGAAATACGATTGGAAATGCTTATTAGTGCTGATACCTGTCATCATTTGCGCTGTCATTATTGCCATGGACAAGAACGAACCTGAACCGCTTCCCATTTCCGTACAAACGGAAACCGAACGGAAAAATTATCTGCTTTCCATGGGCTGGGAAGGAAAACAAATCGATTCACAAAAAGTTGTCATTCCCGAAATTCCAGATGAAAATTACCAGTTGTATTATTCGATGCAACAAGAACAACATTTACCACTTGCCAATTATATGGGAAATGAAGCCATTTGCTATACATATCAATTGGAAAATTCTGATTTATATGCAGAAATGCTCACCGTGGAAGGGGTTCTGGTCGGAATGCAATATTATGACCCCTTACAAGGGATTACTTTGGATAAAGATGGAAAACCCTTTACCGGATAGGAAAACAGGCTGCTCAAAAAGCAGCCTGCTTTATTTATGTCATATCATTTGAAAGGGCGGAAAATATTACCAATTAAGGGCAATTCTTTTGCTTTTCCCTGCAAGGCATTCACTAAAAGGAAAAGCCATGCTCCTAATGCAACCAATGTCACAATCAGCGCAAACAATGCGCTTAAAATATGTCCTAACAGCGGAATCATCCACAGTACTCTTCCTATTACTGAATCAACAATTCCCAAAACAATACACACAATTGTCAATATTAAGCCTTGATTGGCATAAAACTTTCCAAAATTAGAATCTGTATTCACAACCAAAGGCAACCAAAAAAAGAATGGAACTGTTGTAATCGCTGCAACGATTTTATTTTGTTCAATATCCCCATAATCATACTGTTCAGTGGAATCCGGCACATTTTCAAGCATTTTTTTCAAAGAATTTGGGTCAAAATCCATTACTATCCCTCCTTCAAGATTGGGTGGAAGATTCTTCCGTCAATGAACTAATTGCTGTCATGAATCCGGCTACATCATTGAAATCCTGATAAACAGAGGCAAAACGGATATATGCAATGTGGTCAAGTTTCCGGAGTTCTTCAAGTACCAATGCACCAATCCGGTCAGAAGTCATCTGTGTATCCCAACTTCCTGTATATACTTCCTCTACCTTATCCGCAATGGCATTGACTTGCACAATGCTGACAGGTCTTTTCTTGATGGCATGATAAATTCCGCTCAAAAGCTTATTCCGGTCATAAGGTTCAAGAGTCCCATCACGCTTTAATACAATCCAGAGGGGCTGTTCTACAATTTCATAAGTTGTGAAACGCTTTCCACATGAAAGGCATTCTCTCCTTCTGCGCTTTCTGTCTTCTGCTGGTCGAGAATCTACCACTTTCGACGACTCAAACCCACAATACGGACACTTCACAACTAACACCCCTTTCATTTCAATCACTCTCTACACTTTAATTATAACAGAATCCAGAATTGCTGTCAATGCTGAAATTCCACAATTTTTTTAAAATTATTCCCATTTTTTCTACATTTGAGATAATGCCGTGTCTTTTTTCTCAATACTTGCGATAATATGCGCTAACATTCGGTAACTTCCCACTAAATCCGAAATCCCACGAAAATTTTTTCTGTATAATTCCAGCATCACGGATGCTTCCGGACTGTACTGGTAAAGCGTTTCCAGAAAATTCCGGATTCTGAATTCTCCAGCCCCTAGGGGTAAACAATCGCCCTTTTCGCCGTGGTCACTGATATGCACATGAATCACGTGTGACCCCAACATATGCAAAATGTTAGAGGGGGATTCCCCTGCACGGACTGCCTGCTTGACATCTAATACAAAATGCGCATCATTTCCCAAAATTCTGGACATTTCTCGGAGAAAATGCAATTTCCCACTCTGACAGCGTTCCACGTTCTCTTGTGCGACGGTGATTCCAAATTCTTTCCCTGCATTCACCAAACGGAGATACCGCTCACAATAAAATTCCGGCTCAACAGAAACATATTGATTATTCCCATGGAATACAAAAATTTTCGCTCCAAATTGCTGCATGACTTCAAATGTTCGCTTGTAATAATCTATCATGTCATTGACTCTTCTGTCATAAGTCGAAAAAAACATCAATGGTTCAATCGGACAGGCAAACGGATGGACAGAACGACAAGTCACTCCATACCGCTCTATGATGGTTTTCATGGTGTGAATCCGTTCCCTTGTGACATCAGAATCTGCATTGATGAATAATTCAACGTGCGTCACCCCATTCAAGGCAAGGTCATATAATGCCTCTTCTGTGTGCTGTGGATATAAACACGCTGTGGAAACTCCTGCCTGCATGAAAAAGCACCCCTTTCATAATATTGCAATTCTCTTGTCATTATATCATATTTTTCGTCATATTGCAAGCTAAAAAATAAATTATCTTTCATTGTATCAAATTCGATACAATTCAAAATCATGCTATTGACAAATGATTCCGGATATGGTATGATAATATCACAACAAGGGAACAAGAAACATTTCCCGAAATTTCCAGATGATGACGGAGGTATTTTTATCATGGGTATGTTTGCAGGTGCGGTATTCATCCGCAATCAGGAACAGTTGACAAAAGAAACATTGATTGAAAAATTCAATGCTTATATGCATTCAAAAGGATTTGTACCTTGTGACAAGGAACAAGGAAAATTTAATTTCACATTTGCATTCTCTGGGAAATGGTTCTCTGTCGTTGGTAAGGAAGAAAGACTTTCATTCAATACCGGATATGTCCAAAGTGCGTTTGGTTTGCCAATGTTTACAGCGGATTTGGTGGACAGCGATTTTGTAGAACTGATTCTGTATGATGCTGACGGCAATCAGAAAGACTTTGAATGTATCGGCGAACCCTATTGGGAGGATGAGGATATTGAAGAGTATGAAGAAGAATATGGAATCAAAATCTCAAAACCGAAAAACAATCTTTCCGCTTGGTCGGCTTACTTGAAAGAGGGTGTTTCTCTTGATGATTTGCAGACCGCAGTTGATGCCCATGAAGTCTTTGCAGAAGATGCTTTCGGGGATTTCTGCAAATTGATTGAAGTGGATGTGAAAACACTATTCTTTGATGGAATTTCCGACTTTGAGGAAATCAGAACGGAGAATGAAAATATCACAGAGTTATATTTCAAAAAAGCTTGAAAAAATTTCGGGAAAACTCTTGACAAGCCCTGAAATTTGTGGTATAATATTGAAGATTGTTCAGGATTGAGCAATCCGCCCGTGAGGGTGTCCATCCTTGCCTGTTATCCCATTGACAGGCGAAATCCAGAAGGAGGTGCATTTGAAATGGCAAAACTGACTGAAAATTATGAAGCTATGGTTGTATTCAGCCTGAAGAAGGATGAAGACGGCATCAAGGCTCTGATTGAAAAGTTCAAGGCTCTGATTGAAAAGAACGGTACTTTGACTGAAGAGGTCAACGAGTGGGGCAAGCGTAAGCTCGCATACCCGATTAATTACGAGAATGAAGGCTATTATGTTCTGTATACATTCACAGCTAAGCCTGAATTTCCAGCAGAACTGAACAGAGTTCTGAATATCACTGACGGCGTTCTGCGTGCTTTGGTAACTACTAAGTAAGCAGACCACACCAATGAAACTGATTGATTTTGATTATGGGGAGGAACTGTAATGTTTAATAAAGTTATTTTAATGGGAAGATTGACTAGAGACCCCGAAATGCGTACAACTCAAAGTGGTACTGCGGTTTGTAAGTTCAGTATTGCAGTTGACCGTAGATTTGCAAGGCAAGGCGAAGAACGTCAAGCAGACTTTTTCAACATCACTGCATTTGGTCAAACTGGTGAGTTTGTTTCTAGATGGTTCTCCAAAGGTCGCCCAATTCTTGTAGATGGCAGAATTGAAAATGATAACTACACCGATAACAATGGTGTGAAACATTACAGTATGAATATCATTGCCGAGAATGTCTCTTTCTGCGGTGATAAGCGTTCCGACAATGGCGGAAACGGCTATCAAAACGGCGGTGGCTATGGCAATAACGGTGGCTATAATGGCGGTGGTTATCAGAATAACGGCTATGGTAATAATGGCGGTTATGGCAACTATCAAAACAATGGCTATTCCAATGGTGGTTACGGCAATAATGGTGGCTATCAAAATAATGGCTATGGCAATAATGGCGGTGGATACCAGAATAATGGTGGTTATCCTGACAGTGGTTTCCAGCCCCAGCCCCCTGCACCACAGCAACCCACTCCCCCTCAACAGTCCCAACAGTATCAGCCTAATAATCAGCCGGCAGGTGAAAAAAAGACGGTTGAGCTTGGAGATATTGACGACTTTGAAGAAATCATCAGTGATGGAGATGTACCATTTTAACAATAATTTGAAAAGGAGAACTTGAACTATGGAACGTGAGAGAACTGGTCGTCCCTCTAAGCGTCCTCGCAAGAAGGTTTGTATGTTCTGCGTAGACCGTGTAGAGAAGATTGACTATAAAGATATTGCAAAGTTAAGAAAGTGCATGACAGAAAGGTCTAAGATTCTTCCTCGCCGTGTAACAGGCACTTGTGCATATCATCAGCGTGAACTGACTGTTGCAATCAAGAGAGCTAGACACGTCGCTCTGCTCCCTTATGTAAGCGACTAATTCAGGAAAAAGTTTCCCCCCATGCGTTGCGTGGGGGTTTTTCTTTGTACATATTTATGAATTTTGCCAGAATGTGAAAATATACTTGCATTTCTGCGGATTATCGTGTATAATAAGAGTACTAGATAATTGAAAAGGAGTTATATTATGATTTTATTGGATGAATTAAAGGTTGAAATGACAGGCTATCGCAAGGAAATTGAGGAACTCGGCGAAGTTCTCAATATTGCCAATTCCCGTGAAGAGTTGGCAGAACTTCAAAAACAGTCCGCTCAGGATGGCTTTTGGGATGACATCGAAAATTCCCAGAAAGTTTTTCAGCGTACCAAACAGCTTGAAAATAAAATTGCTGATTTCGAAAAAATGAGAGAACGCTTGGAAGATATTCTCACCATGATTGAACTTTGCATGGAAGAGGAAGACGAAGATATGCAAAATGAGGTTGTAGAGGAAATCGCCTCTTTCAAGCAGGCACTGGAAGATAAAAAGCTGGAAACACTTCTCTCCGGTGAGTATGACAACAAAAATGCAATTCTCACATTCCATCCGGGGGCAGGCGGTACAGAAGCACAGGATTGGGCGGAAATGCTGTATCGTATGTATAACCGCTGGGCAGAACGTCACAATTTCAAGGTACATTTGCTGGATTATCTGGACGGTGAAGAAGCCGGCTTGAAAAGTGCCTCTATTATGGTGGAGGGTGAAAATGCATATGGTTACTTGAAATCGGAGGCAGGTGTTCACCGCCTTGTCAGAGTGTCGCCGTTTGATGCTTCCGGCAGAAGACAAACTTCTTTTGCAGCATTGGAAGTCATGCCCGAAATTGACGATAGTATCAATGTTGATATTCGCTCAGAAGATATTGAAATGGAAGTATACCGCTCTTCCGGTGCAGGCGGTCAGAAGGTCAATAAAACAAGTTCTGCGGTTCGTCTCCGTCATAAGCCTACCGGAATTGTGGTTTCCTGTCAGACTCAAAGAAGCCAGTACCAGAATAAAGACTATGCTATGAAAATGTTGGTTTCCAAACTGGTTGAAATTAAAGAGCGTGAACACCTTGAAAAGGTTTCCGACATTAAGGGCGTTCAGAAAGAAATTGGTTGGGGCGCACAGATTCGTTCTTATGTGTTCATGCCGTATACCCTCGTTAAGGATTTGCGCACAGGCTATGAAGTCGGAAATATCAATGCAGTCATGGACGGCGACCTTGACGGATTTATTCACGCTTATCTGAAATCCCTTTCTCATGGTACACTCCAGAAATAAGGGAGGGCTATTTTGAATAAGTATAAAAAGCTTGCACAAAATACAGCCATTTTTGCAATTGGTTCATTTGGTTCAAAAATTCTGCTTTTTTTGCTGACAAGGCTTTACTCTGCCAACATTTCACCAGCCAATACCGGAATCAAGTCACTTTTGGAACAGACAGCGAATTTTATTATTCCGATTGTCACATTTTCCATTGCAGAAGCTGTGATTCGTTATGGACTGGATAAGGAATATGACAAAAAGGAAGTTTTTACTTCTGCTTGTGTGATTGAATTTTTCGGAATGGTGATATTGTTGCTTTGTTCGCCATTATTGGGGTTATTGCCGTATACAAAGGGATTTTTGCTCTATTTGGTGGTGTATATCATTACTTCATCATTCCGGCAATTAAGCTCACAATTTGTCCGTGCAAGAGATATGACAAGGCTTTTCGCCTTGGATGGCATTCTTGCAACTGGAACATTGTTTTTATTCAATGTCATCTTTATTTCTGTGTTGCATTGGGACGTACAAGGCTTTATGCTGGCGGTCATTCTGTCGGATTTCTTTTCAGGGGTATTCCTGTGGATTACGGCGAAATTATGGAAGTTCTTTGACCTGAAACACGCATTGAATATGGAAATTGTCAATATTATGTTGCGGTTCTCCATTCCCATGATTCCAACGGCGGTATTATGGATTATTACCGGATTTTCTGACCGTCTTTTTGTACAGTATATGGATGGTTATGCAATTAGCCCCAATGTCGGCGCAGAGGCACAGGGTATCTATGAATATGCTTCCAAAGTTCCGAACTTAATTTCTATGGTGTCCACTATCTTTTTCCAAGCGTGGAATATGTCTGCCATCACGGAAAATAATTCCAAGGACAAAAGCGAATTCTATCACCGCATTTTCAAGGCATATCAAGCATTTATGTTTTTAGGCGCAGCTTATATGATTGCATTCGTACAGCCTCTTTCTGCCATTCTTATCAATTATAAGACCTTCCCTGAATACAAAACCTGCTATTTGTATACCCCTATTCTGATTATTGCCGTGGTGATGATGAGCTTTAACCAATTTTTGAGCAGTATTTATGTTGCCACAAAGAAAACATCCCATAGTATGTGGACGGCATTCATCGCCGCAGGGGTAAACATCGTTTTGAATATCGTGTTAATTTACAGGTGGGGCGTGCAAGGTGCAGTCATTGCTACTTTCATGAGTTATTTTGTTTGCTATTTGGTGAGAATTGTCGATACTCGAAAACTGATTTATTTTGAAGTGCAACATTGGAAATTTTATGTGAATCTCATTTGTCTCTTTTTAATGGCAGTTGCTGAAATTGTCAGACCTGATTTTCTGTTACCCATGATTGCAGTGATGTTGTTATTTATGACACTTTTCAATGTGGATGCGATTCTGATGGTCTGGAAAATTTTCATGAAAGTGTTGAACAGAGTGAAAGGAAAGGTTTCACATGGATAACATCATTATATTTTAAAGGAGGTTTTTCATTATGTCTACACCACATCTCGAAGGAAACAAGGGCGATTATGCCCCAATCGTTCTCATGCCCGGAGACCCATTAAGGGCGGAATTTATCGCCGAAAATTATCTCATTGGTGCGGAATGTGTCAACAAGATTCGTGGAATGCTGGGATATACCGGAATTTATAAAGGGGTTCGGGTTTCCGTGCAAGCAAGCGGAATGGGTATGCCGTCAATGGGTATCTATTCTTATGAGCTGTTCAATTTCTTTGATGTGCAGAGCATTATCAGAATCGGCACGGCTGGAGGAATTGACGACTCTGTACAGCTCCGTGATATTATCCTTGGTCAGGCTTCTTGCACCAATTCCAATTACGCACAACAGTACCAGCTTTCTGGTACATTCGCCCCGATTGCCTCTTTCCGTCTGCTCCGCAAAGCTGCTGAAATAGCAGAAAAGCTTCAATTGCCTATTCGTGTGGGAAATTTGTATTGCAGTGATACATTCTATGATGATTCTCCCTCTCTCCAACAATGGCAAAAAATGGGGGTTCTTGGCATTGAAATGGAATCCGCTGCCCTCTACATGAATGCCGCTCGTGCTGGCAAAGAAGCCCTTTGTATCTGCACCGTTTCCGATTGTCCGCTTAGAAATGAGGCTACTTCCGCTGACGAAAGACAGGTTGGTTTTACCAATATGATGGAACTCGCTCTTGAAACGGCAATTCAATTATAATTATTCAAAAATCACAAAATGTCAGAGTATTTATCTCTGGCATTTTTTTATTTTGCACAAAATTTTATGAAAATTAGTCATTTTTTTTTTTTTTTCTTGACATATATTGTGAAATTTAGTATAATCTGTATAAGAGGGGGGAATTTTGTGAACTTAACTGAATTTATTTCTGAACAAGAAGAACGACTTGAACATCTGAAAAAATCTGTCACTCCTAATAATCGGGTGTTAATAAAAAATAACTTGAAAAGATTAGAGGAAATCCAGAGACAATTAGAAATTACTTCCTACAGGTTGGTGTTTATTGGTGAACCAGGGAGCGGAAAAACTACTACAATTTGTAATTATCTCAATCTGATAAGGGAACTAGAGATTGGTTCAAAATTCGATAAAATTGAGTTATTTGACACCGCATCAGGCAGAACAACAGCCTTTGAAGTCCATTATTTAAGAGCTGACCATACAGGTTTTGAAATATTTCCAATGGAAATTTCCAAGCAATTGGCACTTGTGCAAGATTATTGTGAGTATGTTTGGCAACTGACTTTTGAAAATTCTAGTGAGGATGAGGATGTTTCTCAATCTCAGGAGACAAGCTCAGAATATGACAGAATTATCCGTAATATGCTTGGGTTTGGTACTACTAAAGAATTTAGTGAATATGTGTCAAGTCAATATCAGAAAAATCAAGGACAGATATTTCTTGTTGATATGCTCAGAAAATCTGCCATCCAAAACAGAAATTGTACCGAACTTTTCTGTCCACAAAACAAAGAGCTAAAAAAATGGTTGCAATCCACTTTTAATGCTATCAATTATGGTAAACATCCTGACGTGTCAATCCCTGAAAGAGTCAATATTCTATTGAATTCAGAAGAATTAGAGTATAATATGCCTGATTTTATTTCAGAAGTCATTGACACAAGGGGGTATGATGGAAATGCTCGTGAAGATTTGAGAACATACCTTGAAAAGGAAGATACCATTTCTGTCATTTTGGATAAGGTAGAAGACCTCCCCGGGGCAAGGCAAACTAAAATTTTGTCGGAATGGCTAAATTCTGTGAATTTAGATGTTGTCAACAGAATTTCTTTGATGGTAAAAGTCAAAGATGATGCTCTTTCTAAAGTGAATGAAGCAGATGGCGACCCTGAAAAAGGCGAGGAATTGAAGCGTGAAGAATTGGAGCGTGCTGTCATTTCCAGAAAATTACATTATGATATTCAAAATACCTTGTTTGTTGATTCTTATGAAGGTATTCTTCATAGAACCAAATATAACCTTGCTAATGGTAAAAAACAGAAAGTGGAAATCATTGATGAAATTGATGAGGAACTCCGTCAGTTTGAACATCAAAGAATGACGGAACATTTCTCACAGATGATTCAGCGGCATCAAGAAAAATTATCTACTGAAGCCGAACAAATTCAGCAACAAACAGAACAATTATTCCATGCAATTTCAAGTGATAGATTGGCACATGTGAAAACAAGTCTGCTTACATTGAAAGATGTCTTAAAACGGAGCATCCAAAGTTTTTTTCCAGAGTGTGAGGGAAATTTCTGTTCTTATTTCAGAAGTAATACACATTGGAACAGTGCAAGAAAAATGGTTTCATGTAATGGTGATTGGATTAATGCCAATATTTACGATGAATACTTGTATTACTGCGAAAGAACAGTCAACTCCTATGCAATCCCCATCAAACAACAAATGTGTAGCTATATCAATAATTTGAAAAATGAGGATGTATCAGATGAAATGAATGCACTTGTGGAATCTTGCATTCGTAAGATTGAATCTGAATATCGTCAATTGATTGAAAATATCAAAATCAAGTCCAGTGAATTGTGTGAAAATGCTTTAACTCCTGAGTTCTGGCAAAATAAAGCCGCCAATGTGGAAAGAGGCAATGGCTATTATACCAGACTGATGCAAGCAATTGAAAGACAAATGACACGTACAGGATTGTGTGAGGATACATCCACTGAAATTTTGAAACTTGTTGATACTTTTTTTGATAATATTGTTTCAGTATTGGAAATTTAAGTACAAAAAACCGGAGTAAAAGCTCCGGTTTTATTTTATAAATATGAACTTTCTATGAAAATTGTGAATGTTTTGTAAACATTTGGAAGATATCCGCAATTTTTGCCTTCTCATTCGTCATACCAAGTGAAGGCAAACGAATTTCACATATTTTCAAAGGAGGTCTTATTATGAAAAAGAAACTCGTTGCAATGGTAACGGCTCTTTGCTGTATGGCTGTAAGTGTTCCAGCGATTCCAGTCAATGCAGAGGGCGAAACAGGCTCTGCTTTTGCGATTCTGGGAAGCACTGGAGATAGCTATGCTGTCATGCGCCTGCCGAGCCGTTCCATCAAGGACAAAGACGGAAATATTTTCTATGAATGTGACAGCTATATTGTTTCGGAAGAGGATATGCGCAATAATGGATTTTTGGAGTATTCTGCTGGAGATATTGTGCTGTTTCAAGGCGGAACATGGTGTACAACAGAATTAGCCGGATGCTGTAATTATGCCAATTTCTATGGTGGAACAGCTAAAAAACTGGAATCCGTTCTGGACAACGAACCTGTTTCAATGACAATTACATCCTTTAACCCTTATCAAGAGGAGTGGAGCGATAGTACCAATATGGTTGGACTTTCTGACGGTGAAAAGAATTATATTTTCTATCGTGATTGGTTCAAAAATTCCGAAGATGTGCCGTTTGGGTTTGACTGGAAAACTGTGGAAGTCGGGGACGTGATTCAATTCTATACATACAATGGATTCCCTGTCATTGCTGAAAAAGTCACTGGTCATGATGATACCCCCACAATTGCACCCCCTTCTCCCATTGACGACAATCAAGTTTATTCCGGCACTTGCGGAGAAAATGCCTCTTGGACACTCCAGAATGGAACTCTGACTATTTCCGGCACTGGCGATATGAAGGACTGGACAACAGATTATCTTTATCTTTCGCTTGCGTTGCATGATGAGGATGGAAACTACATTGCTCCCATGACACTTTGTGCGCCATGGTATCAGTATCGGGAAAAAATTCGTGAAATTGTGATTGAGAACGGCATTACCAATATTGGAAATTGTGCTTTCTCTGAATGCTATAATGTAGAAAGCATTTCCATTCCGGACAGTGTGACGAAAATCGGAGAAAGCATTTTCTATTCCATTTCAGGAATGAAATGTGATAAGCTGACTTCTGTCAATATTCCTGCATCCGTGACAAGCATCGGAGGATGTGCATTTTTGGGAACAGGTTTGACCTCTATTGATATTCCTGACAGTGTCACCAAAATCGGAAGTTTCGCCTTCAAAGATTGTGCAAATCTTACTTCTGCGGTACTCCCTTCTGGATTAGAGGTCATTGAAATGGGGCTTTTCAACAACTGCACAAAATTAGAAAGCATTTCCATTCCTGAAAGTGTTTCAGAAATCCAAAAAGATGCTCTCCAAGGTACAAAATGGCTCACTTTACAAAAGGCTGAAAATCCGCTTGTGATTGTGAACCATCTCGTGCTTGATGGCACAAACTGCAAAGGTGATGTCATAATTCCCGAAGGAATTGACAGAATTGAAAATTATGCATTCCATGAAAACAAAAATAGCTTTACTGTGAAACTTCCTGATACTATCAAAGTAATTGCAGAAGGTGCTTTCATGTATTCAGGTTTGACGAATATCAATTTTCCAGAAGGCTTGACAACTATCGAAATGTCAGCACTTTCATCTACAAAGCTTTCTGATGTTGTACTTCCCGAAAGTCTGACCTCCATGGATATTGCTGTATTTATGGGCTGTAGCAATCTGGTTTCTGTTCATTTCCCCTCTTCCATGAAGACACTTCCTAATCAAACATTTTATGCCTGCACATTCAAGAATGATTTCACTGTGCAAGAGTCCATTGAAACGATTGGTGAGGGCGCATTTAACGAAATTACTACAGAAAATTCTATTGTTTTCTTGAATCCAAACTGTGAATTTTATCATAACAAGTATACAATTTCTACAATCTTCTCCCGTAATATGTCAGTTTCTGGATTTGAAGGCTCAACCGCTCAGGAATATGCCGAAAAATACGGTAAGAAATTTGTTTCTCTTGGCGATGCTACAGAACTCCCAAAGGGTGATATTGATAACAGTGGAAAAGTAAGTATTGTTGATGTGCTTATCACAAATCAGTACTTGCTTGGGGTTCATAAATTGTGCTACCGCCAAAAACAGGCGGCAGATGTCAACGGCGATAAACTCGTTAATGATGCTGATACCCTCCACCTTTTGAAATCCCTCGTGAACCTTACTGAAATCGTACAATAGTTTCCTTTCAACGAAAAAGGGGCTGCTGCACCATTCATTTGGGTGCAGCAGCCCTATTTTTGTTCATTTAATCATTATTAGGAAATGCTAAATTTTGGGATAGTGAAAAATTGCTGTAACCCTTCTTTCCGGTTACATCTGCAATAATATGCAGGAATTCCGGCAACCTGACAGGGGTATCAATCGAGGGCAGTTCAATTTCCAATGTTGCAAGGGTATCACTGAACTGGTAAACATCCATTTCAAAAAATTGCCCCTCATAATGGAAACAATAACGGACTTTCTGAATCGTATGTAATTTGCTGTCCGCTTCTTTCAATAACTCCTGATACTGTTCAGCCGTGATTTTTTTCTCAATTTCGATACGTTCCCCGAAGGAAACCGCCTTTTTTTGGGTGTAAGTATATTCCCATCCTTTGGCATCTGAACCACGTTTCCGGATTCTGCGCATGAAATCCGCATTTTCCGGCTTGAGATAGGTTTGTGTAATTTCGGTTGCATCCGGTTCAGGGAGTTGTGCCAACTGTTCGGGCGAAGGATATGCAATCAGATATTTTCTTTCAATTTCCATTGGAACTGACATGATTATTGCCCTCTCTTATCGGCTTTTGCCTGAAACTTTTCAGCATTCACAAGAAAACGTTTGTGTGTACCGCTTCCAATTTCTCCGACTTCATCACTGGCGGAAACATGGAACGTGATTTCACGCCCATTCACGGCGATAACTTCCGCCCTGACAGAATATCTCCCTCCGACAGGTGTCGGCGCAAGATGCTGAATGTCCATAGCTGTGCCGACTGTAGTCTCACCGTCTTCCAGAAATTCTTCCAGTGCTCCGCAAGAAGCCTGCTCCATTTTTGCAATCATTGCAGGGGTCGCAAATACCCGAAGAGAACCGCTCCGCATATGTAAGGCGGTTTCCTCTTCCAGAACACGCCCCTCAATAATGCATGGGGTGTTTAATTTTAAATCTTTCATGTACGTTCACTCCTTCTCATTATCGCTCAAAATGGGGACAAATGCCCTTAAAGTCTTAGCACGTTTTGCGAAAAAACTAACGCAAAACGCACTAAGGGGCATTTTTCCCCAAGCCCCTTATTATTTGAGCATTCCCTGTTCTTTGGCGGTCTGGATGATTTCAGATGCCAATTCGCCAAGAATTTGACTGCCCTCTTCTGTGACGCCCTGATTTCTCTGAATGACCTGTTCGGCATGAATTCCCCTGCGTTTCCACGAAATACCGCCTTTATGATAATTCAGCAATAACGGCTGAACTCTGTCAAGGGTATTCGCAAATTTGGATTCGGGGGTTTTTCTCTCCTCGAATTCGTCCCACAAAGAACGATATTCTTTCGCCTGCTCATCAGGTAGCAATGCAAAGAGACGTTCAGCAGCTTTTAACTCTCGTTCGGCTTTGGATTGGTTGCCAATGGTATCATATGCATAGGTATCACCTGCATCAATTTCGACTACATCATGCAAGAGAACCATTTTCATGACGTGCAGAACATCCACTGACTCATTGGCATATTCTGACAAAATCATTGCCATAATTGCCAAATGCCAACTGTGTTCTGCATCATTTTCCTGTCTGTCCTCATGCAAAACCAATGTCTGACGATAGATATTTTTCATTTTGTCCAATTCCAGAATGAAAGCAAGCTGTTTCCGTAAGCGTTCCTCATCCATGAATTATTCCTCTGTTTCTTCCTCTGGTTCTTCGGGAGAATGGTACAATTCCGTATAATTTTCATCAAATTCAGGGAGAACTCCCATTTTTTCTTTTTCCTGCAAGATACGGCGGACACTTTCATCAATGCGCCGTTCGGAAATTTCACCAGCTTCTACCGCATCCAGAATGCCTTGTACTGCCTTTTCGAAATCTTCCGGCATTAAAATAACATCCACTCCGGCATTGATAGCCATGACTGCGGCTTCCTCAGAAGAATATGAACCCGAAATGGTATTCATTTGCATGGAATCCGTCACGATTAACCCATCAAAGCCCAATTCCTCACGCAAAAGTTCCGTGCAAACTTTGTGAGACAAACAAGAAGGTACAGGCGGGTCGTCTTCAATTCCTGTCACTATCTGATGACTCACCATCACAAAATCTGCACCAGCTTCAATGCCACTGCGGAAAGGCACAAATTCTTCCTCTCTCAATTCATCAAGGGTTCTGTCAATAATGACTTTATCATCTTCATGTGCATTTCCATCTTCTGCACCTAACCCCGGAAAATGTTTCAGGGTTGCGGCAACTCCGGTACTTTGCAAGCCTTTGACATAGGCTGAAACTAAATCAGCTACCACTTGCGGATTTTTGCTGAAAATTCTATCTCCCAATTCATTCTCACTATTCAAATTCACATCTGCAACAGGTGCAAAATCGAGATTGAAATAAAATTGCTTGATGTCATTTCCAATGGTTTCGCCGACTTCACGGACTTCTTTCGCATCGTTCCGCTTTCCATAATTCTGCATTGACTGCATCTGGGTGGTATTCAAATTATCTGCAACTCTCGCAACCGTACCGCCTTCTTCATCCACCGCCATGAATAAGCCTACTTTGGTTCGGGCTTGTGTGAAATCCTGCGTATCATGGAGCATCTGCAAAGCTTGGTCTCTGTCTTCCAGATTTGGCGAAAAATAAACCAAACCACCAACCGGCTTTTCTTGAATGCACTCTTGAGACAATTCTCCAAATGCTACCACTTGCGGATTCCCTGTCAAGGCTTCCGGTGTGATAATGAACAATTGATATACTTTTCTCTTCAAATCCAACTCATTGAGAATTGTTTCTATCTTGTCCGAAGATTCCGGCGAAAGTCCGCCATCCTCTTCAGGGGAAACGATTGCATTTTCTCCATCAGCATTTTCAGGTTGCACTGCACCTTCCGGCGCATTTTCGACAGGGGTATCCCCTTGTTGTACGTCTGAAACGGAACTTTCAGGAGTTACCGCTACATTTGGATTTGTTTCGGGTTTTCCGCCACATCCGGCGAAAATCAATGATACAGCAAATAATAACGCAGTCAGCTTGACATATTTTTTCATCTATCATTCTCCCAACTCATATATCAATAAGCCTTACCCCAAAGCACCATACACTTGGCAGGTTTTCCACAACAAACACATTTATCAGAAATTTGTTTCTGAACCAACGGAATGCAACGAGAACCTGCACCAGTCTGCGCCTTGACTTCATCTTCACAAGCTTCCTCTCCGCACCACATTGCTTCAATAAAGCCGTCACCTTTTTCAGTCAGAGCCTGATTGATTTCGTCAATGGTTGTGCAAGAGTAAGTTCTCTTGTTTCTGTTTTCCAATGCGGATTGATACAAAGCATCCCGAACTTCTGATAATTTTGCATTGACTGTTTCAGCAAGATTTTCAAGGGAAACACTCTCTTTTCCGCCTGTACGCAATGCAATGACACACTGATTGGCTGCAATATCACGAGGGCCAATTTCCAGACGAACCGGAACGCCTTTCATCTCATATTCTGCAAATTTCCAACCAGGGGAACGGTCAGTATCATCTAATTTTACACGGATTCCGGCATTTTTCAGCTCCTGATAAATTTCACTCGCCTTTTCCAGAACCCCTTCTTTATGCATTGCCGCCGGAACAATGACAACTTGAATCGGTGCAACTGCCGGAGGGAGTACAAGTCCGCTGTCGTCTCCATGTGTCATGATAATTGCACCAATCAAACGAGTTGTTACCCCCCAGCTTGTCTGGTGAGGATATTTCAAGGTATTATCCTTGTCAGTGTACTGAATGTCAAAAGCCTTTGCAAAGCCATCCCCGAAATAGTGGGATGTTCCAGCCTGTAAAGCCTTTCCATCATGCATGAGTGCTTCAATGGCATAGGTGGAAACTGCACCAGCGAATTTATCGCTTTCGGTTTTCTTGCCCTGTACCACAGGCATAGCAAGGTACTTTTCACAGAAAGTAGTATACACATTCAGCATCTTTTCTGTTTCTTCAATGGCTTCTTCTGCGGTTGCATGGATGGTGTGCCCTTCCTGCCAGAGGAATTCACGGGAACGCAAAAACGGTCTTGTTGTCTTTTCCCATCTTACTACACTAACCCACTGGTTATAGAGTTTCGGCAAATCCCTGTAAGAATGCACAATATCTGCGTAATGGTCACAAAACAGCGTTTCAGAAGTCGGACGGACACAAAGACGCTCTTCCAGCTTATTATTACCGCCATGTGTCACCCATGCCACTTCCGGTGCAAACCCTTCCACATGGTCTTTTTCCTTCTGTAACAGGGATTCAGGGATAAACATGGGCATATTGACATTTTCATGACCAGTTTCCTTGAACATACCGTCAAGAATTTTCTGAATATTTTCCCAAATTGCATAGCCATAGGGGCGAATGACCATACAGCCCTTGACACTAGTATATGCAATCAATTCTGCTTTCTTCACAATGTCAGTATACCACTGTGCAAAATCTTCATCCATAGAGGTGATAGCATCCACCATTTTTTTCTCATTTTTAGCCAAATGAATTCAATCCTTTCTTACGGAGCTGGTCTGAACCAACCCTCATCATCATAATCTTCTTCGTCATCATCAATGTCGTCATCATATTCGAAATCTTCTTCGTCAAGTTCTTCTGCTTCCTCATCATAAGGGTCAGCTTCCCAATGACGGAAAGAAGAATTTTCTTCCAATTGTTGCTTGTCAATTAATTTCCCAAGAAGAGCCGTCACTTCCTCCCGCTTTGCGTGTCCCTTTAACCGGACGGGCTGAAATTCTTCCTGCACTGGTTCTGGGGGAACTGTGGGAAGGGGTTCAGGCATTGGAGTCTGAACAGGTACAGGGTGCTGAACCTGAGGCACTGCATTGGGATAGGGTTCTTCATAAAAGAGAGAAGTTACCATTTCCAAACCTTCCGGCGGATATGTCGGCTCTGGTTCACCAGAAAGAAGACCGCAAATATTCATAAATTGTGGAGCTTCCGGCTCATCATCATAAGCCGGCTGGCGCATTGCTAAGGGGTCATCTTCCTCGTCGAAATCATCTTCTTCCAGCTCGTCCTCATCCATCAATTGCTGTACGTCCTCTTCTTCCTCGAAATCCTCTTCAAAGTCATCATCATCAGGCAGAAACATAGAATTGACTTTTCCATCAAGGTTTGGAAAGACTGCATCCGGTTTATCATCAGGCGGAGCATCCTCAAACCAATCTACTTCGGGGACAATTGGCTTTTCTTCCTTCCAAGCTTCTTCTGACATTTCATTTTCAGCATCCTGCGGAATTTCGGACAATCCTTCCGTTTTTTGGGTAGGCAATTCATAAATAGAATGCACACCATAAGTTTCATTTTTTTCTTCTGAATGGTTTTGCCGATAGCGGGCAATCCATGCATCTACTTTCTTCGCCATCCACGGAGTCAGAAGTGTCAGCAAAAAAATCAACGCAAAAATGCCAAGAGTGGTCAGTGCATAACGAATCAAAGTGGCTGTGCTGATTGCTGCATCCAAATTAAAACCTCCTGTCAAGTGAACAAATATTTCCGTTCACACAATATCGTACACTCCATTATACCAGATTTTTCCCAAAAAATCAATGGTTTTATCAAAAATTTAACAAAAATTACAAAAAACCTATGCATTTTCAGGGATTATCTTCTGAATCCTCTGTAATACTCTGGTAATTTTCGTCTTTTTCTTCCGCTTGATGGAGTTTTTCAGACTCTTCTGGAGTGATTTGATTTTTACGAATCACTTTCAAAAGTGCCGTTACAATTCCCCAAATCAGACAAATTCCAGCAAGAATCAGGAGAATTGTAGAAAGCTTGATTGCACCCATATGCTTTTTGAATCCCTGAATTTTGACGGGAACGGGGTTTCCGTTTGCATCCTTTTCAATGCCATCTGTATAGCCAAAGGCATATTCTCCAATTGTCTTGCAGTTGCTGGGAATGGTAATTTCTTTCAGATTAGGACACGCATAAAAAGCACGGCTTCCGACTCCTTTCAGGGAATCCGGAAATTGTACCGAACTCAGAGAGGTGCAGTCTGCAAATGCATTTTCATAGATGAGTTCCGTCCCTTCTGGTAAAACGATATTAGTCAGTCCTGCACAATATTCAAATGCACCAGCACCAACATATTTCAATGTCGAAGGAAAATTGACATTTTTCAGCGATTCTGCGCCTAAAAATGCACCGTCATGAATAATTTTTATCCCTTCCGGAATAGTAAAACTTTCCTCTTTCCGCCCTGCCGGATAATTCAAAAGGGTTGTACCGTCATCTTTATAGAGAATCCCCTCTGAAGAAGAATAAACGGAATTTCCGGTTTTTACCTGAAAATCGGTAATTCCGGTACAGCCCATAAATACCAGACTGCCTAAATCAAGCGTTCTCGCAGGAATGGTAATTTCTGTCAATCCCGTACATTTGAAATAGACCGCAGAACCAATTTTTTCCAGAGTAGAGGGCAAATTAGCATCTGTGATATTTCCACAGAATGCAAAAGCATAGTCACCTAAACTTTTCAAACCTTCCGGCAGTTCCGGCGAGGGCAGTAAGTAGCAGTTATAGAAAGCTTCTGTGCCGATTTTCTCCAATGATTCCGGATAATTGATATGTTCCAGTAATGCGCAGAAATAGCACATCCCATCTGGAATTTCCGTCAGATTATCCGGTAATTCCAACGTGGAAAGGCTGGTACATCCACTAAAGGCATTCTCTCCAATGGTCTGGATATTTTCAGGAACAGTCACTTTTGTCAGGGAAGAACATCCAGCAAAAGCGGATTTCCCAATGGAACGGACATTTGCACCAATTGTCACAGATTCCAGCGAACTGCACCCATAAAAAGCACCGTCTGAAATTTCAACAATCTTTCTGCCGTCTGTATCTTCCGGAATCAGCACAGAAACCGCCGTATTTTGTACGCTGTATAATGCAACACCACCATCCACATAGGCAAAAGTAAACATACCATCAGAATATGTTTTCGGTGTGTCGGCTTCTTCGGCAAATACTGGTAAAGCCTGAACGCTCAGCATCAGAATTCCTATCAATACAGCTCCGATTTTTTGAACCCACATAAACAATACGCTCCTTGTTGGTGTTATTGATTTTTCCGCTGTTTTCTGCGTTCCTGCAATTCGGCAACACGTTTCAAGCGTTCTTCCTCTTCCTTCTGTTCCTGTTCAGCGACTTTGGCAAGTCGATTCTGCTTAACGGTCATGACAATTCCCACAACCAACAAAATCACCATCAGCAAAACCACTGCTACCAACATAATCAAATTTGCAGATACTTTTGCATGGAAACCAATTCCATTTTCACGGGCATAATGATAACCAACACTGCCAAAATTCACATTAAGAACGACATCAGGAATCACAGTGCTGTCTCCTGTTTCTGCAACTGTAAAGCCCACCCCATATTCTCCGATTGTTCTCACGGAAGGGGGAATGTTGATATTGGTTAATTTGACACATCCATAAAATGCCATATCGCCAATGTTTTGCAAGTTATTTGGCAATTCCATTGTATGCAGTCTTGCACAATCAAAAAAACAACGGTCTCCGATTTTTCGCAACTGCAAAGGAAGCTGTACCCTCATCAAAAGCGGACACTTCGCAAATGATGCACCAATCAATTCTTGAATATTATCAGAAAGTTGTACCTCTCTTAAACGGATACACCCCATAAAAGCATCAGCACCAATTTTTTCCACACTTGACATTTTCAATTCTCGCAAATACTGTGTATCCGTGAATGCCCAAGGGGAAATTATCAGACAGGTATCAGGAATTTGATAATTTTCCGCCTCTTTATTCTGCGGATAGCGAATTAAATTATCACCAGCTTTATTGAATAATACCCCATCTTTGGAACAATAAGCAGTATTTTCCTCATCTACTGTGATTTCCTGCAATTTAATACAGCCTTCAAAACAAAAGTCCTTGATTTCCTTGACACTTACCGGAATATTGACACTTTGCAGGGAACTGCACCCTTGAAATACATACATCCCTAAACGGTCAACTGTATCAGGAATTGTCACGCTTTCCAAAAGAGTACAGCCATCAAAGCAATTATCTGCAAGCATTGTGACGGTATGCCCGTCAATTTCCTTCGGAATGTTCGCATTTGTAATTGTTTCATCAGAACACTTCACAGAGATGGTATCATCACTTAACACTTCATAAGTGAAAGACTCCTCTGCTTTTACACACAGGGAAGCCCCTGCCATAATAATTGTGGTCATCAGACCAGTTAGAATGAATTTCAGTAATTTCATAAAACCCCTCTATTCAATTCAATTCATAACGCTTTTGAATGCGTTTTTGTATGATAATCAATGCAATGGTAGCAATGACTGCTAGTGCAATCACGCCAACGATAATATAAATAAATACTGTGCCTTGTGTGACACCACCTGTACACTTGATTTCATTGGTAACACAATAGGCAAATGCTACAGTATCATCCTCTGCATCTACCACGAAATCAGGCAATCTCACTGGGTCGCCGTTTTCTGTACCGTCTGTATAGCAATAGCCAAGGGCATAATTTCCGATTTCCGTTACATTTTTTGTTAAATGAATGGTTTTCAGACTGGCACAATTGAAAAAGGCATTTTCAAAAATGGCGGTGACAGTTTCGGGAATTTCAATTTCTTTCAGCATGAAACAGCTGTAAAAACAGCCACTTCCTATGGATTCCAGCTTTGCAGGCATTTGAATGCTTTCCAATGAACTGCAATTCCCAAATACAGACCCCTCAAATTTTGTGATGGTATCAGGTACACGAATACTTTTCAGCGATGTGCAGTAGTAAAAAGCATCCTCTCCGAGTTCGGTAATATTATCAATATTGATACTTTCCAAATGCGTACAGCCCATAAATGCATAATCATCCACACGAGTACAGCCATCAGGTACAGTATAACTTGTTCCCTCTTTGGCACTGGGATAGACAATCAATGTTTTTCCCTCAATATCAAATAAAATACCGTCTTCGTCCTTGTAGTACTGGTTTTCTTTGGCAACGTGAAAAGCTTTCATGGAATTGCAACCCTCAAAGGCGAATGCCTCAATTTCTGTCACACTTGCCGGAATGGTAATTTCTTCCAATTTGAAGCAACCATGAAACGCTTGAAATCCAATATTATAGACATTTCTCGGAATGGTAATGCTTTCCAGATTTTTGCAATCATAGAATGCATAATCCTCAATGACTGTGACGGATTCCGGAATTTTGACAGATTTCAGATTCTCACAGCCATTGAAACAATCCACTTCAATCATAGTAACCGTCTTTCCGTCAATTTTTTCAGGAACTTCAGCCGTTTCAATGGTTTTGTCCATCAAGGTAACTGCAACCACGCCATCACCGTAATCATAGTATGACCATAATTCTGTATCCTCTGCCTTGACAGAAAGGGAATGGAACAGCATTAACAAAGTGAATATAAGAATAAAATTTACAATTTTAATCTTCATTGTCATCATTCCCCTTTGGTGTGGAATTTTTCGGTTTCTTTGAAAATGCAATAATAAGAATGATTGCCAAAATGACTGCAACACCGCCACCAATTCCAAGAATCATTTGCAGTTTCTGATTTCCAAACAAACCAGCACCAATTTTTTCAAAAATTCCAGCTTTTCCGGTTGGCTCTTCGGTTTGTGCGACTTCAATGGTATTCCCCTCTTCATCCGTGGTAATAATCACATCATCTTGATTTTCTTGAGATTTTGGCGTTGTTTCCAGCGGTTGTGTTTCACCGTTGAGGAGTTCCCCATTTCCCAATTCATAGGGAATACTTGCATCTTTCACGGCAACAAAGGTAAACTGATTCTGGTAGCCGTTTTCCTCATCTGTAGCGGTTGCGTACTGTTCCGCCATGGAATAAAGTTCACCATAGATAGTGAACTCACTAACTGGATTCATATTATCATCATATCCAAATGCACAATAAGAAATTTCTTCCAAAGAATTAGGAATCGTAACACATGGCAAACCTGTCCCACAAAATGCATATTGTCCAATCAATGTCACAGTATTGGGTATGGTGATTTGTGTTAATGCCTTGTCATAGGCAAAAGCAGCATGATAAATTTTTTCAATGCCAGCATTCAAAGTCACATCATGCAAACTATTGCAGTATGCGAAAGCATAATCATCAATCTGATAAACCGTCCCTGCAACAGAAGCCTTCTCAATCATCGAATAGGAAAAGCACCAATTATCAATAAACTGCACTCCATCCGGAATCACGATTTCTTTCAAATTCTGTGCAAATCCAAAAGCCCCCGGTGCAAGTTCATTCACTCCTGCTGGAATGGTATAGCTTGCGTTAGGTTTTGCCGCTGGGTATGCCACAAGGAAAGAATTATTATCCGCCATTAAAACCCCATCATTGACCGAATAATAAGTATTTCCTTCCTGTACTGTGAAATGGTCAAGCGCAGTACAGCCAAAAAATACACTATCCCCCATATCCGTAATCGCCGCCGGAATGACAACGCTTGTGATTCCCTTAGCGTTCATATAACAAGCATTTCCGACATAATCTACAGGATGCCCTTCAATTTCTGTGGGGATTGTCAATTCTCCCTGAAAGCTATCGGATAAAAGAAAATCATACAATTCTGCATTGCCTTCCTCATCCAAGCCATATTTATACTCTACCACTGGTGCAGACGTAGGCTCTATTGCTGCCTCGTCTGCATGAACAGTGAATGGTAACATTGTCGGGAGAAATGGCAAAAATAACAATAATGCTAATTTTTTCATTTCTTTGCTTCCTTATCTACAGCGGTATTATTCGACTGTAACAGATTTTGCCAAATTTCTGGGCTTATCTACATCTGTTCCCTTGTGAACTGCGGTATAGTATGCAATCAGTTGCAAGGGAACAACTGCCAGCATTGGCATTAAGAGGTCGTCAAATTCCGGTAAGCCAAACTGATAATCTGCCACGTCCTTTGTAGGATGATAAGATTCACGGCTGACAAGAATGACCTTTGCACCTCTCGCCTTGACTTCTTTCACGTTGCTGATGGTCTTATCAAATAAATCTTGCTGTGTTGCCACTGCAATGACAGGCATTTCCTCGGTAATCAGAGAAATTGTGCCGTGTTTGAGTTCTCCGGCTGCATAGGATTCTGAATGAATGTAGGAAATTTCTTTCAGTTTCAAAGAACCTTCCATACTTAAAGCATAATCCAACCCACGACCAATATATAACAGACTGTCAGCAGTAATCAACTTATCAGCAATCATCTGCGACATTTCTTTATGTTCGAGGATATATTCAATCTGTTTTGGGGTTTCCTGCAATAAGGCTGTCAAACGTCTGCACTCTGTCTCATCAATTGCACCCTTAGCCAATGCCAATTCAAATGCAAACAAATACATGACGGCAATCTGTACCATATAAGCCTTCGTGGATGCAACTGCAATTTCAGGGCCTGCATGGGTATAAATCAACATATCCGCTTCACGGGCAATAGAACTGCCCTTTGCATTGACAATGGCAAGAGTTTTCGCTCCCAATTCCTTAGCCAGACGCAGTGCCGCTAAACTATCCGCAGTTTCACCAGACTGAGAAATGATAATCACTAAATCTCCCTCGCCAATTAACGGCTCTCTATAGCGGAATTCTGATGCAATATCCACATTCACGGCAACTTTTGCCAGCTTTTCAATGACATATTTCCCGACCATTCCGGCGTGCATTGCCGTACCACAAGCCACGACATGAATTTGACGAAATTCTTTCAATTTTTCTGGAGTGATACCACATTCTTCCAGATTTGGCAATCCGTCCGAAATTCGGGGCATAATGGTTGTTTTGATTGCAGTCGGCTGTTCGTGAATTTCCTTAATCATAAAATGCGGATAACCGCCTTTTTCGGCAGCACTGACATCCCAGTCAGCAGTTTTGCGCTCTTTTTCGATTTTTTGGTGATGGTTGTCGTAAACCTCAACACCATTTTCAGAAAGCACTGCAATCTCATCATGTTCCAGCAGGTAATAATCTCTGGTATACTGCAAAATTGCCGTCACATCAGATGCAATGAAGTTTTCACCTTCACCCAATCCCACAATCAGAGGGCTTTCCTTGCGGATTGCATAAACTGTATTGGGGAAATCAGCGAAAACAATCCCCAATGCATAAGACCCTTCTAAATCCTTCATGGTACGGATAATTGTTTCAATTGGATTTTTCGGCATACTTTGGTAATAATAATCCAAAAGCTGTGCTACAACTTCTGTATCTGTATCACTCTCAAATACTTTCCCCTTGGATAACAGGAATTCTTTCAGACGAACATAATTTTCAATAATCCCATTGTGTACAATCGTCACACTGCCACCACCATGAGGATGGGAATTTCTGTCAGAAGGTTCGCCGTGTGTTGCCCAACGAGTATGCCCAATTCCAGCATGACCCGTAGGCTTTCCAGAAGCTTCCATTTTTTCCGCTAAGGCTTTCAGTCTGCCTTTTGATTTTGCCACTTTGATGACCTGATTTTCAAAAACTGCAATTCCAGCAGAGTCGTAACCTCTGTATTCCAGTCTTGCTAATCCATCCATCAAAACATCCGCACAATCACGATGTCCTACATATCCTACAATTCCACACATAATTCCGTGTACTCCTTCCTTTGGTAGATATTTTATATTATAGCATATCCTCCGCAAGAATGCAAGTGTTTTTGAGGAAAGATATCAAAAGAAAATCTTATCAAAATTTCGCCTGAAAAATTTGTCAAAATTTCAGCAAAAATCCTGTTGAAGACTGTTGAAAATTTTTCAACAAAAACCCTTGATTTTTAAATGAATATATGTTAAAATAAGAAGGAAGAAGTTATATTGATGGAGGTCAAAATAGACATGAATACCTTTGACGAAGTATTTGAACAAGTCAAGAGGTACATCGTGGAACATGAGATTATTTCCGATGTTGCCATTACGACTTGGATTAATACAATGATACCTGTTCGGCTGGACGGACAAAATGCAGTATTCCGTGTGAAAACGGAATTTCAGCAAGGCATCATTCAGACAAATTATAAGGCAAAACTAGAAAAAGCCTTTGAAGAGGTCATGGGTTTCCCCATCCATCTGATGGTTGCCATCGAAGAACCGCAGACGGAGGCTGCCCCTGCTACCAATCCAGAAGACATTGACGAACGTCACGCTGAATTGCAAAAAAGCTATGAATTCGCAGAATATGATTATACTTTCGATACGTTCATTGTGGGACGTTCAAATGAATTCGCCTTTGCAGCGTGTAAAGCAGTCGCCACAGATGCGGAATCCAAATACAACCCCCTTTTCATTTATGGACAGTCCGGACTTGGCAAAACACACCTTGTTACTGCAATCAAGCATGAAATTTCTGTCCGTAATCCTGACAAAAGTGTCATTTACATCACTGGTGAAGCTTTCGGTAATGAATTGATTAAATCCATTGACCAAAGAGATACCACGGTCTTCCATGACAAGTATCGGAATGCAGATGTATTGATTGTTGATGATATTCAATTCTTCTCCGGTAAAGAACGAATGCAGGAGGAATTTTTCCACACGTTCAATAAACTGCATTCAGAGGGAAAACAGATTGTCATTACTTCTGATAAACCCCCCAGAGAACTCAAAACATTGGAGGAACGTATCAGAAACCGCTTTGAATGGGGCTTAATTGCTGATATTAGTGTACCAGACTTTGAAACAAGGTATGCAATTATCAGACGAAAAGCAGAATTGCTTGACCTGAAAATCCCTGATGAAGTGATTGAGTTCATTGCAACTAAGTTGAAAACCAATATTCGTCAGCTGGAAGGGGCTGTTAAAAAGCTGAAAGCCCTCAAAACCCTTGCGAATAGTTCACCTACCATTTCCATGGCACAAAGTGTCATTCGTGATATTCTGACAGATGACCAGCCAATTCCCATCACAGTAGAGAAGATTATTGCCGAAGTTGCGAATGTTTACGGCATTACCCCCGAAGATATTCGCTCCAGTAAAAGAACCTCTCAAATTTCCACAGCTCGCAAAGTTGCCGCTTATGTGGTAAGAGAAGTCACAGGGATGCCCCTTTCTGCAATTGGGATGGAGTTCGGTGGACGTGACCATTCAACCATTGTCTATGCTATCAACAACGTGACTGTTGCACTGCAAAAAGATGAAAATTTACGAAATCTTGTGGAGGATTTAATCAAAGATATTCGTGAAAAGAACCCCCAACCAAATGTGAACTGATGTTCTCTGTTAAAAATCGTTCCTTATTTTTTTCCCTTTTCCACGGAGTTTTCCACCGAATTGTTGAAAACTTTGTTGAAAGATTGTTACCGAGTTGTTACGATTGTAACCGCTTTTGGGCTGTTGAAAACTTGTTTTGGTTGATGATTCGCCATTTCCTCAGTTTGGGCAAAAAGTTTTCAACAAAAATTGTAACCGAAATATCGTTCTTTTTACTATGAAAATTTGTTCACCCCGAAAAAAGCTGTTGAAACTGTTGAAAAGTGCTGTTGAAAACTGTTGAAAACTCAGGTGAAAAAAAGTTTTCCACAGACTTTCAACAGGTGTTGAAAACTATGTTGAAAGTTTTATTCAAGAAGCTTCGACAAAAAAACATCTTTCCACCAACTTTTCAACTTTTCCACAAATGAGTTTTCAACAGCAAAGTTGAAAAGTTGAAAAGTTGAAAAAGTTTTCAACAAGTTTTCAACAATCTTTCAACATTTCAACTTTTCCACAGACTTTCAACAGTTTTCAACAGAAAATCTTTCAACAAGTTTTCAACAATCTTTCAACATTTCAACATTTGGAAAAGTTTTCAACTTTTCAACAATTTTTCAACAGTGCCTATTGTTGAAAACTTTACCCATTTTTTGCCCATATTGCGATGAAAAAATTTTTTTCAACACTTTCAACAGCCCCTACTACTACTACTATCTTAATTATTATATTTTTTATTTTTTTTTTGCAAACGAAAAAATGAAAAAATTTTTCAAAATTGCAACTCTCGAAAAGAAGAAAAAATTAAAAAAATTCAGAGATAATATTTCCATAAAAAAATTAAATATGGTAAATTTTTGAAAAAATTTTTCAGAAATGGGGCAGAGAAAAAAACAGTAACCCCTTCTGAAATTCAAAATGCAGTTTCTAATTTTTTCACAAGCTTTCCTCTGTCAAATTACTGTTCGCTTGTTAATATATAACCAAATACAAACAAGGAGATGAAAAGATATGCAGTTTACCTGCAACAAAAATGACCTTTGCAACGCAATCGCCCATGTATCCAAGGGAGTTTCCTCAAAGTCTACCATTTCAGCACTAGAGGGAATCTGCGTGCAAGTCTCTGAGGGACAAGTCACCCTGACAGGCTATGACCTCGAAATTGGAATCAGGACTTCCATTCCAGTGAAAACTGATGATACGTTTTCTTGTGTGTTGAATGCAAGGCTATTCAGTGAAATGACTCGCCGTATGTCTGGGGAAGATGTACGCATTGAAATTGATGATGCAATGAATGTGCGTCTTTCCAGTGATGACACAGAGTACAGAATTTCTGCAATCAGTGCGGAAGAGTTTCCGGCTTTACCAGTCGTAGAGACAACGGCACAAACAACCATTGCACAAGATATTCTTCGTTCCATGATTCAACAGTCAAGCTTTGCTGCTTCCACGAAAGACGACAAGCCCATTTTAACTGGTGAACTCTTTGAGGCAGAAGATGGATTGCTTTTCGTTGTTGCAATGGACAGATTTCGTTTGGCATTGCGTCAGGAACATATTGGAAAAATTGAAAATTTCCGTTTTGTCGTGCCAAAGAAGGCATTAAACGAGCTGATAACTTTACTGGCGGATAATGCAGAAACTCCCTGCACATTCGCCACCAATGGCAAGCATATTGTATTCTCTGTGAGTGGGTTCGAACTGTTTGCAAGATTACTTGAGGGACAATTCCATAATTTCAAAAGCAGTATTCCAACTTCCGAGAAAACAACTGTTACCCTGAATACCAAGGATTTAATTGGCTGTGCAGAACGTTGTTCCCTTCTCATCAATGACAAAAATAAAGCTCCTATGCGCTGTGTATTCGCTGATGGCTTTGTAGAAATTTCCTGTCAGACTGCAATTGGTGCAGTGAATGACCGTATTCCTGCACAGATTGACGGAGAAAACTTGACAATTGGGTTAAGTAACAAGTATCTTTCAGAAGCTTTGCGTGTATGCGATTGTGATAAAATCTGCCTGCACATGAGCGGAAGCAACAAGGTTGTGAAAATTACCCCCATGGACGGAGAAAGCTTTATTTACTTGATTATGCCAATTCAGCTGAAAAATTGACCGGAGGAGAATCCATGGAAACAGAACGTGTTAAAATTACAACGGAATTTATCAAGCTGGATGCTTTGCTGAAATTTTCCGGTCTTTGCGATACAGGCGGATTTGCGAAAGAACTTGTTCAGGCTGGAAAAGTGAAAGTCAATGGTGAAATTTGCACCATGCGTGGGAAAAAAATCCGCTCCGGTGATGTCATAGAAGTTGACAAATATCGGGTTGAAGTGGAATAATCATGCATATTACGTCTTTTTCGGCAGATGGATTCCGTAACTTGAAGGGAGTTCAGTTGACACCTGACCCCCATTTCAACCTGATAACTGGCGATAATGCCCAAGGGAAAACGAATTTACTGGATGCAATTTGGCTTATGACTGGATGCCGGAATTTTCACGGCGCAAAGGAACGGCATTATTTGGGCTTTGATGCGCCATTTTTCCGCTGTGAAATGGCTTTTCATGATGGCAGACGTGAACAGAATATCGTCTACACTTTGGAGCGTGGTCAAAAAAATAAGCGAAAAATTGCCATCAATGGAGTGCAGACCAACAAAACAGGGAGTTTGTTTGAAGCGTTTCATTGTGTTGCATTTTCGCCGTCAGATGTGGAAATTGTGAGCGGTTCACCAGAGAAGAGAAGGGCTTATATGGACTTATGCGCCTGTCAGTTGCACCCTTCCGATATGCAGTATGTCAGCCGTGCCTCGTTATTGCTTGCACAGCGGAATGCAAGCATTCAAAATGCTAACAAAGGCAGAATCCGCCGTGAAGATGTTACCATCTGGGATGAACAGCTTGCAAGAGTCGGCGCACACATTGCCTGTATGCGTGCTTCCTACGTCAGAAACCTGATACCCCTCTGTGAGGCTCTGTACGGCGTTATGACGGGCGGAGCGGAGACCCTAGGTATTTCATGCAAAAGTTCTGTCTACGGCTCTACGAGCCTTCCAGAGCGTCCTACGAGGGTTCTGGTGGAGCAGTATCAAAAAATGCTTGCTGAACACCTTGCAGAGGACTTGAAAGCAGGTTACACTGTGAAAGGGATTCAGCGTGATGATTTACTGTTGACAATTGGTGGAAATTCTGTCCAGATTTATGGCTCACAAGGACAGCGCAAAAGCATTGCCATTGTTTTGAGATTGGCACAGGCTTATTTGTATAACCAGAAACACCGCCGTTCCCCTGTGGTTTTGTTGGATGATGTCATGGGAGAATTAGACGAACGGCGACAAAAATTGATTTATGACATGGTGGCAGATATGCAGGTATTTGTGACATTGTGTCACCCCTCTTCCCTTTGCCTTGAAAAGCGTGGAAAAGTTTTCAAGATGGAAAAAGGGGTCTTAACTGAACAAGCCAACTGTTGAAAACTCTGTTGAAAATGTTGAAACATGGGAAAAAACAGTTCCGGCATTATCATAAATTTGTTTCGTGAAAAAGTTTTTCCACATAGTTTTCCACTATGCTGTTGAAAACTTTGTTGAAACATGAATTTCTTCCCCTCGTATGGGGGAAAAGGAGTGTGAAGAAATGGAAGAAGAACGCTATGATGCGGAGCAGATACAGGTACTGGAAGGATTAGAACCTGTTCGGGTTCGTCCGGGAATGTATATCGGCTCAACAAGCATTGACGGTTTGCACCATCTTGTCTATGAGATTGTGGACAATGCCATTGATGAAGCATTAGCAGGATACTGCACAGAAATCAGGGTGGAAATTCTGCCTGAAAATATTATCCGTGTCACGGATAACGGGCGAGGAATTCCAACCGGAATTCACCCAACTGAGGGCATTTCTGCGGCGACAGTTGTTTATACTGTTCTCCATGCAGGCGGTAAATTTGGCGGAGGCGGTTACAAGGTTTCCGGCGGTTTGCATGGTGTTGGTGCATCGGTTGTCAATGCGCTTTCTGAATGGCTGGAGATTACCGTCAAGGACGGTGAAAATGTCCATTTCCAGCATTTTGACCGTGGTGAATACAAAGAACCCCTGAAAGTCATCGGCAAAACTTCCGAAACTGGAACAATGGTTACTTTCAAGGCAGATTCAGAAATTTTTGAAACCACCAATTACGACTATGAAGTTTTGCTCAAACGCATGAGAGAACAGGCTTTCTTGAATGCTGGTATCCGGATTGTGATTTCTGACACCAGAAATCCTGATGAAATGCAATCTGAAACTCTGCACTATGAGGGCGGTATTCGTCAATTTGTTGAGCATATTCACAAGGTCAGAGGGTATGAAGCAGTTGGAGATGTGATTTACATTTCCGGCACTTTGGGCGATTCTTTCGCTGAAATCGCTATGCAGTACAATGACAGCTACAACGAGTGTGTCATGTCCTTTGCAAATAATATTCACACCAAAGACGGTGGTAGTCATGAAACTGGTTTCAAAAATGCCCTGACAAAGGTCATGAATGATTATGGCAAGAATTTCGGCATTCTCAAAGAAAATGAAAAGCTTTCCGGTGATGATGTCCGTGAGGGATTGACTGCTATTATCTCTGTGAAACTGACCGAATGCGAATTTGAAGGGCAAACAAAGGGACGTTTAGGAAATCCGCAAGTTCGCCCATTTGTTGAAAAGCTCATGCAGGAAAAATTGATGAGCTATTTCGAGATGAATCCTGCGATTGCTAAAGAAATCCTTGATAAATGCCTTGCTGCCAGACGTGCAAGAGAAGCCGCTAAGGCTGCCAGAGAAACCGCAAGGCGCAAGACTGCTATGGAAAGTGCTTCTCTCCCTGGGAAGTTGGCGGATTGTTCCGAACATGGTGTAGAAAATACCGAAATCTACATTGTCGAGGGTGATTCTGCCGGAGGTTCTGCAAAGGGGGGACGTGACCGCCGTTATCAGGCGATTTTACCTCTTTGGGGCAAAATGCTCAATGTGGAAAAAGCACGCATTGACAGGGTTTATGGCAATGATAAACTTATGCCGGTAGTCACTGCTTTGGGTACTGGTATCGGAGAAGATTTCAATATTGAGAAACTGCGCTATGACAAAGTTATCATTATGGCGGATGCCGATGTTGATGGCTGTCACATCCGTACGCTGTTACTGACATTCTTTTTCCGCTATATGCGCCCATTGATTGAGAATGGAAATGTTTATATTGCACAGCCTCCATTGTTCCGTGTACAGCGTGGGAAAAAGGTTTACTATGCCTTTTCAGATGCGGAACGTGACAAGTATATTGCAGAATTGGCTGACCCGAATGGCAATTCTTCCAAAGTCGCTGTACAGCGTTACAAGGGCTTAGGTGAAATGGATTCCGAACAGCTTTGGGAAACTACCATGAACCCTGAAACTAGGACAATTCTCAAAGTCACCCTTGATGATGCGGCTAAGGCTGATGAAATTATTACCATCCTCATGGGTGACAAGGTTCTGCCTAGAAAAGATTATATCGAAAAATATGCTAGAACCGTATCCAATCTTGATATATGACCGGAGTTATGGACATGGAACAGCTTGACGGTCTTCTGCTGGAAAAGCAGTATCAGATACCCTTTGAACTGTTTCGGGATTCTTTCACGGCATTTCAGAAAAAATTCGTTTACCCCCGAAATTATGCTGTCATGGCAATATTATTGATTGTTTGCGCAGTATATGTATATTTTATCATCTGGGGAGACGAAAACACAGACAGAACATTGTATTTTATGATAATACTATTTTGTTTGATGATGACTGCTTTCCAATGGTACAACCCTAAAAAAATCAAACGTAACCTTCTGGAAGCTGTCAGGGAAATTGAACAGGATGAATACAGACTACGGATTTTCCCTGAATATCTGGAAATTGGTACAATATTGCCAGAAGAAGAATCCCACGAAACAGATGAGCTTTTTGATGATGAACCCGAAGAAAATTTCTCCGGAACTCGCATTTATTACAACAAGGGGATGCACGTTTTGGAATATGACAGTTTTTTCATGATTTACCAGACAAAAACCATGTTTTACACTGTCCCGAAAAGTGCTTTTTCCCAAGAAGAACTAGAGGTGTTGAGGGTGCATTTTTCGAAACGGCTTGACAACAATTTTCAGCCCTTGAAGGCTTAAAAATCTCTTTTTGCAGAGGTGATAAATTTTGAGTAATGAAGTAAATACAACGGAATCTGTGCAGGAATCTGCACACAAAGTCATTCCTGTAGACGTTGCGGACGAAATGCACGATTCGTTTTTAGCCTATGCAATGTCGGTGATTATTTCTCGTGCATTGCCTGATGTGCGTGACGGCTTGAAGCCTGTACACAGGAGAATTATCTATACCATGCACGAAAACGGCTTGACTCCTGACCAGCCCTACAGAAAATGCGCTGATACTGTCGGTGCAGTATTGGGGCGTTACCATCCGCATGGTGATGCTTCTGTGTATGATGCATTGGTTAGATTGGCGCAGGATTTCTCTTTACGCTATCCGCTTGTTGACGGACACGGAAATTTTGGTTCTGTAGATGGCGACCCTCCGGCGGCTTATCGTTATACAGAGGCGAAAATGTCGAAATTGTCGCTGGAAATGGTGACGGACATTAACAAAAATACTGTTGATTTCGGCACAAACTATGACGACCGCTTGAAAGAGCCTACTGTTTTACCGGCAAGATTCCCGAATCTGTTAGTCAATGGTTCAGTCGGAATTGCTGTCGGAATGGCGACAAATATTCCCACCCATAATTTGGGCGAAGTGATTGACGGATTGAATTTATTGATAAAAAATCCTGATTGTACACTTGATGACTTGATGGAATGCGTGAAAGGCCCTGACTTCCCGACTGGTGGTATCATCATGGGGAAAGCCGGAATCCGTGCGGCATATGGCACAGGCAAGGGGAAAATTATTGTCCGTGCCAAAACTTCCATTGAAGAAGTGAAGGGTCGTCCTCACATTATCGTGCATGAAATCCCCTATATGGTCAATAAAGCCCGATTGGTGGAGCATATCGCCGAATTGATTAAAGACAAGCGTGTGGATGGTGCAACTTTCGTGCGTGATGAATCCGGTCGAGATGGTATGCGCATTGTGATTGGTGTCAGAAAAGATGCTATTCCGGATGTGGTCTTGAATAAATTATTCAGCTATACCCAATTGCAGGATACTTGCGGAGTGAATATGCTGGTATTGGCAAATGGTGTGCCTCGTGTGCTGTCACTGAAACAGATTTTAGAGCATTATCTTGCTTTTCAGGTGGATGTCATCACCAGAAGGGTTAAGTTTGACCTTGACAAGGCTTTGAAGCGTGCGCACCTGTTGCAAGGGTTCATGTTGGCAGCTGACGAAACAGACGAAGTGATTTCAATTTTGCGTTCTTCCAAAAACGGCGCAGAGGGTAAACAGCGTTTGATGGAACGTTTCAAAGACGTGGATATGTCGGCATTGCTGGAAAAATCTGACTATGACCTTTCCGGTTTGCATTTGCCCCATACCATCGGACTTTCTGAAGAGCAGGTGGATGCTATCATGAAAATGCAGTTCGGCTCTTTGACAGGTTTGGAACGTCAGAAAATTACGGATGAACTCTTTGCATTGTGCGGTAAAATCTCCGAATTTGAAGATATTCTTTCCGACAAACAAAAGGTTTATGAGGTCATTTCCAAGGAATTGGCGGAAATCCGCAAAAAGTTCAATGACCCTAGACGAACAGAAATTACTTCCATCAGCGGAGAATTGGATATTGAAGAATTGATTGAAGTCGAAGATTGCGTTGTCACTTACACCAATAACGGTTATATCAAGCGCATGGCTTTGGATGCTTACAAGACTCAAAAGCGTGGCGGTCGTGGGGTGCAGGGCATGAAACAACGTGAAGAAGATTTCGTTTCAGAAATGTTCATTTGTTCCACTCATGACAATATTTTATTCATCACCAACAAAGGTTATATGCACAAACTCAAATGCTACGAAATTCCGGACGGCTCAAAGGCTTCCAGAGGTTTCCACTTTGCCAATCTCCTGAATTTGCAGGAGGGTGAACGCATTTCAGCCATGCTCAAAACCAAGAATTTCGATAGTGACGAATATGTTGTCATGGTGACAAAATCCGGACAAATCAAGCGCACTCCTTTGAATGCATTCCGCAACATCCACAAAAAGGGCTTAATTGCTATCATTTTGAATGAGGGTGACGAAATTGAAGGCGTTCGCATGACCAATGGTTCAGACCAGCTCATTGTTGCTACGAAAATGGGAATGGCGATTCGCATTCCAGAAGATACCATCAGACCGCAGGGACGCTCTGCACAGGGTGTTCGTGCAATCAAACTGCGTGAAGGTGATGAGGTTGTGTCCATGGCGAAAGTACGCCCTGATACGACGGTTTTGACTGTCACCACAAAGGGCTATGGAAAACGCTGTCAATTGGATGATTACCGCATTCAGAACCGTGGCGGTTATGGGCTGAAAAATTACCATGTGGACGAAACAAGAGGGACTGTCTGCGGAATCAAAGTCGTTGATGATACAGACGATATTATCATGATTTCTACAGAGGGCATTATCATTCGCATTCTGACAAGTGACATTCGTGTCATGGGACGAATTGCGAAAGGTGTTCGTGTCATGAAGGTTTCAGAGGGCAATGAGGTTGTTGCTTTCACTCGTGCTGAACATGACAATTCCGAGGAAACTGCCGAAGTCGAACAGATTTCTGACGAGGAAGCTGCTGCACAATCAGCGGAAGAATCCGAAGATGAGGATACAGCATGATAACCCTCCGGCATGAAAAAATAATTGTTGCTGGAATGAGCGGTTCTCTGCGGATTCTGCACGTTTCTGATGTGCATTTCAGTAAACGTACATCCCATGAGAACAATATGCAGGTGACTGGGGAAATTCTGGACATTTGCAAGGCTCATTCTGGAATGCTGGATGCTATCTGCGTGACTGGTGATTTGATTTCGAGGGAAAGCGGTGCAGAGACTTTTTCGGATGCTGTGGCTCTCATGCAGGGGCTGAAAGCCTATTCCCCAAAGGTATTCTATTCCATGGGGAATCATGAAATGGATTACTCACAGAAAATGCGCTTTGCATTTCTGCGACATCTTTCACGAAAAGAAATTACCGTTCTTGATAATGCAGTTGTTTGTTATGAGGGGGTTCATTTTGCAGGGCTGACCCTTCCACAGACTGTCTACAAAAATCCAGACGGCAATTATTCGGACTTGAGAAATATTGACAGAAAGCTTGTGACAAAATGTTTAGGGACGTGTCCGGAAAAGCCATGCATTTTGTTGGCGCATTCTCCCATAGGCTTTGAGGCTTATCAGGAATGGGGCGCAGATTTGGTATTATCCGGTCATGTTCATGGGGGAATTGTCCGCTTTGGTGAGGTAGGGCTTTTCTCACCTGAACGGAAATTTTTCCCAAAATATACCAAAGGAATTTATATGCAAAAAGGCTGTACTATGCAAGTTTCCGCAGGTATCGGGAAGTTACGCTTTTGTAATCCCTCTGAATTGATTTTGATGGAATTGTATGGCATTCCACGAGAGGAGGGAATTTATGCGACTTGATAAGTTTCTGTCAAATCGGACACCCTACTCCCGCAGTGAGGTGAAAGCCCTACTCCGGCAAGGTGTCGTACAGGTTGACGGTATCACGATACAGGATGCAAGCAGGAATATTGACCCTGAAAAACAAGTCATCACTTGTCAGGGGAAAACGATTCACGGCGGGACTTTCGTGTACTATCTTGTCAATAAGCCCTTGGGTTACATTTGTGCCACAGAGGACAGAACTCACAAGATTGTCATTGACCTGATTCCGGCTGAATGCCGTGTCAAGGGGCTGTTTCCGGCTGGAAGGCTTGACTCCGACAGTACAGGGCTTGTCTTGCTGACGGATGACGGCGCATTAGCACATAAAATTCTCTCACCGAAAAGCCATATTCCCAAATATTATTTAATTCGCCTTGCAAGACCTTTTCTGGCGGATTACATCAAGCAATGTGCGGAAGGTATCACCCTCTCAGATGGGACAGAATGCCTTCCGGCGGAAATTCAACTCATTTCGGGAAAATATGTGCTGGTTTGTCTGCATGAGGGAAAATATCATGAAGTCCGCAGGATGTTTGCCGCCTTGGGGAATCATGTGGAATTTTTGCACCGTGTCGCCATGGGAGGGGTGATTTTACCCCCGACTTTATCGACGGGTGACTATTTGGAAGTTTTCAACAAAGATGTTGAAAACCTGTTGAAACCTTTGCAATTTCAAGAAGTGTGTGAACAAATTGTGACGGACTTTTCGTCATATTTGATAAATGTAAGCCCATAAGTTTAGGTAAATAGCGACTTGAAAAAAATATCATAATTTGGTATGATATATATTAGATAGATATTTCGCCGGCATGAGTCTGTGTGGCGATGTCTAAGAATTGGCTTCACTAGCTTTTGTGTATGTTTTTGTGTGTGTTTGTTGCAACCGTGTTGAAAAGCCCTGCCCCGTGACAAGCACAACCAAATTCTGTATGCATTTCTTGTGTAAGTCCTGTTCTAAAAAATTTTATGTAAACGGAGGATTTGATAAATGGCAGGTTTATCACTTAGAGGTATCTATAAAAAATATCCGGGTGGCTTTGTAGCCGTTACCGATGTAAACCTCGAAATCAGAGATAAGGAATTCATCATTTTGGTAGGACCTTCCGGCTGCGGTAAGTCCACCACATTGCGTATGATTGCAGGTCTGGAGGACATCTCCGAAGGTGAGCTGTATATCGGCGACCGCCTTGTAAATGACGTTGCACCGAAGGACAGAGATATTGCAATGGTTTTCCAGAACTACGCTCTGTATCCGCACATGACAGTATTCGACAATATGGCATTTGGTCTGAAACTGCGTAAAGTTCCGAAGGATGAAATCGCTCGTAAGGTTGAAGAAGCTGCTAGAATTCTTGACCTTTCCCATCTGCTTGACAGAAAGCCAAAGGCTATGTCCGGTGGTCAGAGACAGCGTGTAGCTTTGGGTCGTGCTATCGTTCGTTCCCCGAAGGTATTCTTGCTTGATGAGCCGCTTTCCAACTTGGATGCGAAGCTCCGTGCGCAGATGAGAACTGAAATTTCTAAGCTCCATAAAAAGCTTGGTACTACCTTCATCTATGTAACCCATGACCAGACCGAAGCTATGACCATGGGCGACAGAATCGTAGTTATGAAGGACGGCTTTATTCAGCAGGTTGACAGCCCTCAGGGTCTGTATGAAGCTCCTGTGAATAAGTTCGTTGCTGGATTCTTGGGTTCTCCTCAGATGAACTTCATTGATGCTACTTTGAGAAAGAATGAATACGGTCAGTACGTTGTGGAATTCGGCTCTGAAGATTCTAAGAATGCTAAGGGTGTCAAGTACCAGATTGTTGTACCGGAATCTAAGTCCATTCAGGAATTGGAGCGTTATGTAGACAAGGATATTGTTCTTGGTATCCGTCCTGAAAACGTTCATGATGAGCCAGTGTATGTCAATAGTGCTACAACTGGTTTGGTAAACTGCAATGTAGAAATTACTGAAATGATGGGTGCAGAAACTTATCTGTATCTGCTCTGTGAAGGTATTTCTATGACTGCAAGAGTTTCACCTCGCTCTACTGCTCGCCCAGGGGATGAAATTCAGGTTGCTCTTGACCCGAATAAGATTCACCTCTTCGATAAGGAAACAGAAAAGACAATTGTCAACTGATTCCATTTTGTACGAAACAATTCAAAGGGGTTCGCTGTGTCCTACAGCGAACCCTTTATTTTGGAGGAAGTATGAATTACATTGATTTTCATGTACACGCATTTGCTGATAAAATCGCAGAAAGAACCATTTCCGCACTTGCCAAAACTGCCGGAAAACCGCCGGCTTCGGATGGTACACTTTCCGGCACAGAAAAAATCATGAAACAATGGGGTGTGGATGGGTTTGTATTGCTTTCCATTGCAACGAAACCTTCTCAACATCTGGTTTGTAATAATTGGGCTGCATCCTGTAAATGTGACCATATTTTTCCATTTGGGAGCGTTCATCCTGATGGAGAAGACGCTTTGCAGGAGTTGGAACGTATCAAGGAATTAGGGCTTTACGGCATTAAACTGCATCCAGATTATCAGCATTTTTATGCAGATGAGGAACGGCTTTTTTCGATTTATCGCAAATGTGGGGAATTGGGATTACCGATTATTTTTCATGCAGGGGTTGACCCTGTTTGTCCGGAAGATGTTCACTGCACCCCGAAAATGGCGGCGAAAATCCTTGAAAAATTCCCTGATACGACCATGATTATGGCGCATTTGGGTGCAAATGCAATGTGGGATGATGTCGAACGGATTCTTGCAGGGAATTTTGAGAATCTGTGGTTAGATACTGCCCTTGTAGGGACTTATGTTGAAGAAGACCAACTTTATCGAATTATCGAAAAACATGGCGCAGATAAAATTTTATTAGCGAGTGATTGTCCGTGGGATACCACCGATATTACCATTGAAAAAATTAAGCGGTTGCATCTTTCTGAACAGGACGAAAAAAATATTTTCGCCAAAAATGCGGAAAGACTTCTCAAAGTGGGAGAATTTGCAGAAAATGCTTGACATCTTCTGCTTAAATGTGTTATAATCTTTACAAAGAAATTTTTATCAAAGGAGTTTTGAAAATGTCATCTGAACCGAAGATTTATCAGCCTGAAATGGAATGTATGGATGTGGAGGAGCGCAGAAAGTTGCAGGGTGAGCGTCTCCGTGAAACTGTCAAGCATGAATATGAAAATGTGCCGTTCTATCGTGAGAGAATGGATGCAAAAGGCGTGAAGCCTGAGGACATTCAAACCATTGACGACCTTGTGAAATTACCATTCATGCAGAAAACTGACCTCCGTGATACGTTCCCTTTCGGGCTTTTTGCTGTTCCGAATGAGGAAATTGTCAGAATTCAGGGTTCATCCGGTACAACCGGAAAGCCTATTGTTTCCGGCTATACAGAAAATGATGTGAAAATCTGGTCTGAAATGGTCGCTCGTGCAATGGCTTCCATTGGCGCAGACAAAGAGGACATTGTACAGGTATGTTATGGCTATGGCTTGTTTACCGGCGGTCTGGGCGCACATCAGGGCGCAACAGAAGTGGGGGCTATGGTAATCCCCATGTCAAGCGGTAATACCCAAAGACAAATTATGATGATGCAGGAATTGGGAAGTACGATTCTTTGCTGTACGCCTTCTTATGCAACATATCTGGGGGAAGCTATCCATGATGCCGGACTCGTCCCCAAAAAAGATATTAAGCTCCGTGCTGGTTTGTTTGGGGCTGAACCTTGGACAGAGGCAATGCGCCAAAAGATTGAGGAATTGCTTGGAATTGATGCCCGTGACATTTACGGCTTGACGGAAATCGCAGGTCCGGGGGTTGCATTTGAATGCTTTGCGAAAAATGGCGCACATATCAACGAAGACCATGTCATTGCTGAAATTATTGACCCTGTGACAGAAGAACAACTTCCCTATGGTACAGCTGGTGAATTGGTATTTACAACCATCACAAAGAAGGGTATGCCAATGCTACGCTATCGTACACATGATATTTGTACCCTTTATGCTGGAAAATGTGAATGTGGAAGAACAACTGTCAGAATGGGCAGAATCACAGGACGTACCGACGATATGATTGTTGTGCGTGGTGTCAATGTATTCCCCTCACAGATTGAAACCGTTCTTGTCAAGACGGCTGGTGTCGCTCCGCATTATCAGTTAATTGTTGACAGAGTGAATAGTTCTGATACACTGGAAGTGAAGGTGGAGATGACAGAGGAAGTATTTGCTTTGACCGATTCTCTTGGAGAAATGCAGAGATTACAGCAGTATATCAAAGACCAGATTAAATCTGTTGTTGGTATCTCAACAAAGGTCACAATTGTTGCGCCGAAATCTTTGCCACGTTCCGAAGGAAAGGCTAAACGTGTATTTGATAATCGAAAAATGTGATTTTTCACTTTGACATAAGGAGGATGCAGGATGGCAGAAGAAGTCCAGCAATATAAATGCCCTAATTGTGCCGCTGAATTGCGGTTCAATCCTAAGAAACAGGGCTTTGTCTGTGAATATTGTGATAGCTTTTTTACTACGGAAGAATGCAAAAAAGCAAATGAACAGATTGCTTCTAAGAAGGAAGAACAAAAAACTCATCATGATGAATTTGAAGAGGGAAATCAATTATATTCCTGTCCGAGTTGCGGTGCGGAATTGGTAACGGATTTAAACACAGCTGCAACAGAATGCTTTTTCTGTCATAATCCTGTCGTATTGAAAGGGCGTTTGTCTGGTGAATACCGTCCAGCGAGAGTGATTCCCTTTAAGCTTTCCAAAGAGGATGCACACCGCATTTTCAAGGAATGGTGTGCAAAAAGGAAATTTCTCCCGAACGATTTCACAAGCGAAAGTCAATTATTGCATATGGCTGGTGTGTATGTGCCGTTCTGGGTTGCCAATTGTGATGTCAGTGGGAAAATGCAGGCGGTTTGTAAACAGGTCAGAAGCTGGACTTCCGGACAGTATCGCTATACCGAAGTCAAGGAATATGATGTTCTCCGTGATGCTTCCTTGGTATTTGAAGGGATTCCCGCAGATGGTGCAAGCAAAATTGATGATGATTTAATGGAAGCCATTGAGCCTTTTAATTATGATGCTGCACAGCCCTTTGAAATGTCCTATCTCAGTGGGTTTTTGTCTGATAAGTATGATGTCAATAAAAGTCAGGTATTCCCACGAATCCGCAACAGGGCTGTGAATGGTAGTGATGCTATGCTCCGCTCTTCTATGGTGGGATATGATTCCGTCAGGGTGATTCAATCGGATATGCAGGTACTTAAAACAGAGTGGGAGTATATGCTTTTGCCTGTCTGGTTCATGACATACCAGTATCAGGGAGAACAATATTCCTTTGCTATCAATGGGCAGACCGGAAAACAGGCTGGTACTCCTCCCCTTGCCAAAAATAAGCTCATGGGACTTTGTGTCGTGATATTTCTCGTTTGTATGGCGATTGGAATTCTAATCGGGGAAATTGTAAGCCAATTCAGTTAGGAGGGGGCAGACATGAAAAAATGGATTATGATTCTCATGACAGGGATGTTTTTATTCCTCTTGCAACCTTTGAATGTTTCCGCCGCAGATGTGAGAATTTTTGATGAAGGCAGTCGCCTTTCTAGTGAAGACCTTCGGAAATGTGAAGCCGCTTTGCAGAAAACTGCTGATAAAACAGGCATGAATATTGCGGTTGTATGTGGGATTGAGCAACTTTCTGATATTGCAATTGAATCATTCTGTGATAAAAGCTGTATCGAATTGTTCGGGGAAAATTCCGATAGCATATTATATTACATGGATTTGAAGGGTAATAGCCCTTGTGACCATATCACCACAAGGGGAATGGCACAGTTTTATATTACCAATTCTGATGATTCCAGAAACCGTATTGATTTGATTTTTGGTGCTTTAGATTCTTACCTTTATCCAATCGGAAAGGAAGATGTCAGCGGTGCAATTTTGGAATTTGCTGACCAAGTGGGATATTGGTATGATGCCGGAATTCCTGACAGATATTGGGTTTATGATGACCAGTATCATGAATATTTGCACGTTGAAAATGGACAGATTATCCACACCAAACAAAATCCCTATCCTAATCGACAAGTTGTGGTATGGGCTGGTATCATTGGTGGTTTGATTGGGCTTTTGATTGCTGTTATCGTTTATTATAGCGTGAAAAATGCCTATCAATTTAAATACGAACTTTCCCCAACTAATTACATCAATAAGAGAAGGGTTCAGTACCACAACCAATACGACAGATTCGTCCGTACCAATACCACACGAACTCGCATTGAAAGCGATAACCGTGGCGGTGGCGGTGGAGGTCATAGCGGTGGCGGTCATAGTTCCGGCGGTTCTGGTGGCGGTAGTCACCATAGATAAAAATTTCCCTCTGATGCTTGTCAGAGGGATTTTTATTGATTGGTGCAATGACTTTTTTCCAATAAATTGCCAAAAAAGACATATTTTTCAAGTTATCAAAATTTTTTTGAAAAAACTATTGACAAATCCTATGAAACGTGCTATACTATAATCATACAAAACAGATAGGTAATCAAAGATAACTAGGAATATATTTTTCATGATACTTGAAAGGAGTTTTTCCCATGAGTAAGATTTATCAAAGTTTCACCGAGTTAATCGGCAATACTCCACTGTTGGAGCTGAACGGCATTGAAAAGGCTAACAATCTGGAGGCTACCCTGTTAGGCAAGCTGGAATATTTCAATCCGGCTGGTTCAGTCAAGGACAGAATTGCAAAAGCTATGATTGAAGATGCCGAGGCAAAGGGGCTTATCAAGGAAGGCAGTGTATTGATTGAGCCGACTTCCGGTAATACTGGTATTGGTTTGGCTGCGGTTGCTGCTGCAAGAGGATACCGCTTAATTATCACCATGCCCGAAACCATGAGCATTGAGAGACGTAACCTCATGAAGGCTTACGGTGCGGAACTCGTTCTCACAGAGGGCGCAAAGGGTATGAAGGGCGCAATTGCTAAGGCGCAGGAATTGGCACAGGAAATCCCGAACAGCTTTATTCCGTCACAGTTTACCAACCCTGCCAACCCTGCTGCACATCAGAAAACAACAGGTGTTGAAATCTGGAATGATACAGATGGAAAAGTTGACATTTTTGTTGCTGGTGTTGGTACAGGTGGTACAATTTCCGGTGTTGGCGCATATTTGAAGAGCCAGAATCCTAATGTGAAGGTTGTAGCCGTTGAGCCGAAGGGTTCACCTGTTTTGACGGAGGGTGTTTCTGGTCCTCACAAAATTCAGGGAATCGGTGCTGGATTTGTTCCGGAAACTCTGAATACTGAAATTTATGATGAAGTCATTCCGGTGGAGAATGAAGATGCTTTTGAAACTGGTCGTGCAGTAGGACGTACAGAAGGCGTTCTGGTTGGTATTTCTGCCGGTGCGGCTGTATGGGCTGGTATTCAGCTTGCAAAGCGTCCGGAAAACAAGGGTAAGACCATTGTTGTATTGTTGCCGGATACAGGGGAGCGTTATCTTTCTACCCCCATGTTTGAATAATTTAGCTTAATGAAAATTTGAAGGAAGGAGCTGTTTTTCATGAAAAAAATGTGTTGTTGCTGTTGTTCTGGTCAAAATTGCATATTGATTTCACAGAAGGACAGCTTTATTCCGTAATAGGGGCATTTTGCCCGATAGTATGAGTGCATTGGTTAATGGTGCAATGGCGGAGTGTGCAGGAATTTCTGGATGCTCTGCTTTTTTGCGTCCTTTTTCAGAAAGGTTGGTTATCATGGTTGAAAACAGAGAGAGTGTCACAGCGTTAATTTGCGCATGGGTGAGGGCTTGGCACAGCAACACCGAAAGACACAAGATTTTTGATGATTATTTAGCTTATGATTTCATGGGCAAAGAAAATTACGACAGCGTGAAAGAATTCATTCAGGAACTCGCCGGAACAGAGGAAATTGACAATTTCGTCAAGAAATATTTTGCCCCGATTCCGCTTTCAAGGCTTCCTTTCACGGAACAGAGACTGCAAAAGTTCATTCAGCAGGGCGGTACACAATATGTTATTTGTGGGGCTGGTGCGGATATGTTCTCTTTCCGGAATGAAAATCCTGATTTGCAGATTTTCGAAATTGACCACCCTGACACACAGCGTTATAAGCTGGAGAAAATTCACGAACTGGAATGGAATATTCCTGAAAATGTGCGGTTTGTGCCTGTCGATTTCGAAAAAGAAACCATGACCCAAAAACTGCTTTCGAAAGGATTTGACCCCGAAAAGAAAACATTTTTCAGTATCCTTGGAGTATCTTATTATTTGACACTTCCCATTTTTACTGAAACACTGCGACAAATTGCAGAACTTTCCGCCTTGGAAAGCGTGCTGGTGTTTGATTATCCAAAAGCCGGAAATCATTTCCCTGAACGTGTTCACGAATTGGAAGCCATTACCGCTGATTTAGGTGAGGTCATGTCGGGAGGATTCCACTATAATGAGGTTTCCAGAGCGTTGTACAGTCTCGGTTTCCAGATTGACACATTCCTGACCCCTGAAAAAGTACAGAATGCCTATTTTGCGAACCGCACAGACGGTATGAAAGCATTTGAAAATGTCAACTTATTATCTGCAACTTATACCAGTGGCAGAAATTACGAATAATGATTATTGGAGGTTATTACCATGAGTAAAGCATACAAACACATCAATTCCGCATTGATTCACGGCGGTATTTCAAACGATGAAAGAACAGGCGCAGTTAATGTCCCGATTTATCAGACTTCCACCTATCAACAGGATGGACTTGGGAAAATGCGTGGTTATGAATATTCCCGCACAGGCAACCCCACCAGAGAAGCCCTTGAAGCTCTCATTGCTGAACTGGAGGGCGGTGTTGCTGGGTTTGCATTTGGTTCGGGAATGGCTGCGACTACTGCCGTATTGAGTTTACTGCACAGCGGTGACAGAGTATTGATTTCCAGCAACGTTTATGGCGGTACATTCCGTGTATTGGATAAGGTTTTTAATCACTTCAATATCACTTATACTATCACAGATACGACCGATTTCAAGGCATTCGAGGAGGCAATTACTCCCGACGTGAAAGCCGTCATGATTGAAAGCCCTGCAAATCCCCTCATGACCGTGACTGACATCAGAAAGATTTCTGAAATTTCCCACAAACATGATTTGTTGGTCATTGTGGATAATACTTTCATGACCCCTTATTTGCAAAAGCCTTTGGAATTGGGTGCTGACATTGTGGTACATTCTGCGACAAAATACCTCGGCGGTCATTCTGATGTTGTGGCAGGTCTGGCAGTTGTCTCCACCAAAGAATTGGCTGAAAAAATTGCATTCATTCAGAATTCAACAGGCGGTGTGCTTCCTCCGTTTGATTCATTCCTGCTGATTCGTGGTATCAAGACTTTGGGTGTCCGCATGGACAGACACGTTGAAAATGCTTTACAAGTCGCAGAATTCCTCAAGAATCACAAGGCTGTCAAAAATGTGTATTATGCCGGACTGGAAAGCGATGCAGGTTATGAAGTCAACCGCAAACAGGCGAAAAACGGCGGTGTCATGATTTCTTTTGAATTGTACGAAAATTATGATATTTCTGTATTTTTTGAAAGTCTCAATCTGATTATGTTAGCGGAAAGCCTTGGAGGAGTTGAGTCTCTTGTTTGCCATCCTTCCACCATGACACACGCATCTATTCCGGCTGATATTCGTAAAAAAGTCGGCATTACTGATGGTTTAATTCGCTTGTCAACTGGTATTGAAGATATTTCCGACATTCTGGCAGATTTGGAACAGGCTATTGAAAAAAGTGAGGTAAAGTAATATGAATTATTATGCATCTATGCAGGATTTAATCGGAAATACTCCTCTTGTCAAGCTGAATCATTTCGATTTACCTCAAAATGTCAATCTCTTTGCAAAGCTGGAACTCTGGAATCCGTCAGGCAGTGTCAAGGACAGGACGGGGCTTTATATGCTCAATGATGCCGAAGAAAAAGGCATTCTGAAAAAAGATTCCGTCATCATCATGGGGACGGCTGGAAATACTGGTTTAGGTGTGGCATTTGCCGCATTAAATCGGGGGTATCGTTTGATTTTCGTTGTGCCGACAAAATTCTCTGTCGAAAAGCAAACCCTCATGAGGGCTTTGGGGGCGGAAATTATCAATACCCCCAGAGAATTTGGAATGCTAGGCGCAGAACAGAAAGCCGAAGAATTGAAACTCACCATTCCGAACGCTGTCACATTCGACCAGTTCAAAAACCAGTCTAACCCCCTCGCACACTACGAAACTACTGGAAAAGAAATTTATCACGCTCTTGACGGCAATATCTCCGCAGTCGTGGCAGGTGCTGGAAGCGGCGGAACGTATACAGGTGTACTCCGCTACCTCAAAGAACAGAATCCTAATATCAAGGGCATTTTAGCTGACCCCGAAGGTTCGACTATGGGCGGTGGTGAACATCACGACTATAACATTGAAGGAATCGGGAATGATTTCATTGCTGAAACGATGGATATGTCGCTTGTTGATGATGTTGTCAAAATCACCGATACAGAAGCCTTTGAAACTGCTCGAATTCTCACCAAAAAAGAGGGCATTTTCGCCGGTTCGTCCTCTGGTGCGGCATTATCCGCAACATTGAAATATATCCGCAGTGGTGCAACTGGTAATATTGTAACCATTTTCCCCGACCGTGGAGACCGCTATTTTAGTAATGGACTTTATGAATAATCCAAAAAGCGACTGAATGAAATGCATCCAGTCGCTTTTTGAGTTTCTACAATAAATCAGAATTTATCTGACTTGATACATCATTTTCAGACGTTGTGCTTCATTAGCGTGAAATCCGAACTTTTCATAAAATGGAATTTTATCAGGCATTGCACATAATTCAACAAAAATCTGAGTTCCTGAGATTCCATTATCATTGACAAATTTCATTAATTCATTGATTAACATTCTGCCTATGCCTTTGCCCTGATATTCTGGTCTGACAATCACATCTTTGATATAATAATCCAATCCCATGTCACCAATCATTCTTGCCATAGCTATAATTGTATCATCATCAAATATAGAAACTCTGAACAGTGTATGTTCCATTGCAAGCCGTGTTTGTTCTAATGAAGGTGCTTGTCCCCATACTGTTTCCCATAATAATATAAATTCTTCTGCACTTAATTCGTTGTATTTAATTGAATATTTCATAGTAAATGCCTCTTTAAATTTCGATTTATCTAATGTCTGTCCTATATTTTGGGTATCAAACATTGTAACAGGTGAAAATTTCGTCAACGGCTTTTTCGTCTTTCACCTTGCTGAACTTGCTGACAATCGGGCAGAGTATCAGACCAAATACCATGCAGAATGCTCCTGCATTCAAGGGAGATGTCAAAGAAATCGGAATCGGCAGACTTGCAACCGTCTTTGTGAGTTCCGGAAACCACCCCAACAAAAACAGGCTTGTATGCAACAATGTGAAACATACCGCAAAAATAAAGCAAGCCCATACTGCCGTAGGGGTGATTTTCTTCGAATACAGCCCCAACATGAACGGCGCAAGGAATGACCCTGACAATGCGCCCCATGAAATGCTCATCAATGTCGTGATATACGCATTCTTATATGCTGCCATAATGACCGACAACAACAAAAACAGTGCAATGAAAATTCTGATAATGAATACTTGTTTCTTTTCGTCCATTTCTTTGCCCTTGTTCAGCATTGCAGGTTTGATTAAATCAAGGGTTAATGTTGAGCTTGATGTCAATACCAAGCTTGATAATGTTGACATAGATGCAGACAACACCAGCACTACAATCAATCCCATTAAAGCCTCCGGCAAGGCACTTTCCAGCATGGACGGTACAATTGCATCAAATTCCAGCTTTCCATTAGCAAGCTTCTGGATAAATGCCTTTGAAGTGTCGGTTTCGTCTGCGGTTGCAAATAAGCGACCAAATCCGCCCAAGAAATAACATCCGCCGGATACAATGATTGCAAATACAGTGGAAATGATTGTTCCTCGTTTAATGGCGGAATCGTCCGAAATTGAATAGAATTTCTGTATCATCTGCGGAAGTCCCCATGTTCCTAATGAGGTCAAAATCACAACTCCCAGCAAGTCCAACGGCGCAGGGCCAAAGACGGAATTTAATGTTCCTGTGTTTCCGTTGTCGTCAGGAATCATGCCGAGATTCTGCATAGCCGTGCCAAATCCTCCGGCTTTGTTCACGACTGTGAATACAACCGCCAGAATACCAATCAGCATGATAATTCCCTGTATGAAGTCATTCAGTGCCGTTGCATGGAATCCCCCTGCAATCACATAAATTGCCGTGAATACTGCCATAATGATAATACAATAAATGTACGGTATCCCTAACGAGGATTCAAATAATCTTGATAACCCATTGTAAACAGATGCTGTATAAGGTATCAGGAACAGGAACACTATCAGAGAGGATGCTATTTTCAGCCCCTTTGAGCCGTAACGCTTTTCGAAATATTCCGGCATGGTTGTTGCATCTAAATGCTTTGTCATGGTTCGGGTTCTCCGTCCCAATACCAGCCATGCCAATAATGAACCAATCAGCGCATTCCCTAAGCCAATCCATGAAGCCGAAATGCCATACTTCCAGCCGAATTGTCCAGCGTACCCAATGAAGACCACCGCCGAAAAATAGGATGTTCCAAACGCAAACGCTGAAAACCAAGGCCCTATACTTCGCCCTCCAAGTACAAAATCGCTTACACTTTTCGTTTTTCTGTTGCAATAAACACCAATTCCCACCATCAAGAGAAGGTACAGAACCAGTATAAACCATTTTACCATTTTCAAAATCCCTTTCTTATCCAATTTTATCGCTTTTCTGCTTTAGTGTTTTTACGCTTTTAGCTGAAAAAGCGACAGCAATATTATTATAAACGATTTTCAGAAGTTTGTCAACTATTTTTCGATAAAATCATATCAGTATTTTTCTATCGAATATTCCACAAAAAATGACTCCGCTTGGATGCGGAGTCAATTGTATATTACTGATTGAGTAACTTCTGTTTCAGCAGTGCCAAATCAATGACGTTCACCACGTTGTCACCGTTGAGGTCAAATTTTTTCGGTGCGCCCTTTTGGGTTTTGAGCTTCTGATTCAGCTCGATTAAGCTCAAAACGGAAATTTCCAATGTTTCAGGGGCGGTGGAATTATAGTGAATGGTGGTTGTCTCTTTGAGAGCGTTATTAGAATCAATCTTATTCCATTGTTCCTCTGTACCAGAATAATAAACATCAGTCAAACTGGTGCATTTTGAAAACGCATTCTTTTCAATTGTTGTCACGCTTTCAGGGATGCTAACAGAAGTCAAATGAGTGCATTCCTCAAAAGTACCGTAACTAATTGTTGTCACACTGTCGGGGATGGTGACAGAGGGCAGGCTGGTGCATCCAGAAAAAGTCCACTCTGCAACTGTTGTCACGTTATTGGAGATGGTGACAGAGGTCAGGTTGGTGCATTTTCCAAAAGCACATACTCCAATTGCTGTCACACTGTCGGGGATGGTGACAGAGGTCAGGCTAGTGCAATAATAAAACGCACCTTCTTCAATTGTTGTCACGCTGTCAGGGATGGTGACAGAGGTCAGGCTAGTGCAATAATAAAACGCATCCTCTTCAATTGTTGTCACACTGTCGGGGATGGTGACAGAAGTTTTTCCAACAGGGCAACGCAACAATTTTGTAATGTTTTTGTTATATACTATTCCATCAACACTTGTATACTTTGGATTTTGTTCTGAAATATCAATTGCAGTCAAGCTGGTGCATTCCTCAAAAGCATCACTTTTAATTGTTGTCACGCTGTTAGGGATGGTGACAGAGGTCAGGCTGGTGCATTCAGAAAAAGTCTCCCCTCCAATTGTTGTCACAGGCAAGCCGTCAATTTCTGATGGAATCTCAACTGTTTCTGCATTTTTATCACAACCAGTAATTTCAATATGGGTATCATATTTTGTATAGGTAAAATCGCCATAAGTGCCTGTTTCCTCTGCACTTGCGGTCAATTCCGCCTGCTGAAAACCTGCCTGTTTCGGGAAAATTGTACCAACCCCGAACACCATTGCAAAAGCCAGTACAGCCGATATAAATTGTTTTGTCTTCATTTTATCAATCCTTTCAAATAGTTTCTGATAATTTTATTTTAGCATATTTTACAATATCTGTCAAGTAAAAATTATACATCCCCCAAAAAAATAGATAAATTCACCAAAAAAAAAAGCCCCCACTTTCGGGGGCTTTTCTTGAGGTTATACGGCTTCTTCGAGAACGACACGGAGCTTTTTGATAATTTTCTTTTCCAGTCGGGAGATGTAGGACTGAGAGATACCAATTTTATCAGCGACTTCTTTTTGTGTGAGGGCTTGACGACCGCCCAGCCCGAAACGCAGTTCCATAATTTCACGTTCTCTGTCGGGGAGGGCGTTCACGGCATTCATGAGGGATTCGCATTCCGCCTGCCATTCAATGCCACGGCTGACAATATCGTCATCTGTGCCGAGAATATCCGAAAGTAACAATTCGTTCCCATCCCAATCCACATTTAATGGCTCATCAAAGGACACTTCACAGCGATACTGCACAGACTTTCTTAAGAACATGAGAATTTCATTTTCAATGCACCTTGATGCATAAGTAGCAAGCTTGATATTTTTATCAGGGCAAAAGGTTTCAACGGCTTTGATAAGTCCGATTGTTCCAATGGAAATGAGGTCTTCCAGATTCACACCGGAACTTTCAAATTTTTTGGCAATGTAGACCACTAACCGCAAATTATGTACAATCAATAATTCTCTTGCATGGGTGTCACCTTGGGCGAGTTTGACAAAAATCTCTGCTTCCTCTTCTTTGGTGAGTGGTGGGGGCAATGTGTCCGAACCGCCGATATAATCAACAGAACAAGGATTCAAGAGCTTTTCCAGAAAATGGCGGATGATTTCCAATAAATTCATGATAAATAACCTCCTAATAATGTAATAATTTCGGATTGAAAATGGCTTGACGGTGATTTTGTTCACTCAATCCAATGAGTGCATCTACTTTTTTGGTCAATCCTGTCTTTTCGGAATGAATCACAATTTCATCAGGGTGAAATACCATGAGCATCCCTTCTCCGGCTACCGTGGTACAAGGAAGAGGACGGAAGCCTTTCGCCGGAAGCGTTGCAGGGAGCATTTCATGCAGTGGCTCTTTTCCGCAGATAATCACCGGCTGACCTGTCAGGAAATCCGTCAAGGTATTTCCAGTATCTGCCAATCCATCAAGGCGGATGGTATGTACTCCATAACGGACGGAAACAAAATAATTGTCATCTGGTGTTCTGTCGTGAAACCGCTGAATGATACTCAACAGCAAGTATGCCGAAATTGTGCCGATTATCAGCACTTTTAGCGAAATATCCGGATACCATATCCCATTCAGATAGCATATTCTTCCCGAAAACGACAGCGCAAACAATCCCCCTGCCATCAAACAGCTGATTCCCAAAAAACAGAAACACTTCCATAAAAATTGGTGTTTCCGTCCAAAGGCAATCCAGCAAATCAAAAATGCAACTCCCATTTTGCAGACAATCGACAGCAAAAATGGCATTGTCGGCGCAAGTATCAATAAGGAACTGAAACTCCCTGCCCCTGCTCCCAGCAAGGCACGAGAAAATTTCAAATGCGTATGAGTTAATCTTGCAGTCAATTGTAATAGCAGATAATTCATGTAAAGGCTGAAAATCAATAATACATCAAGGTAAATTGTGCGCATGTCCTCACCTCAATACTATTATACATCATCTTGCATGAGAAATTTGTCATTTTGTGTAAGCAAACCTTGAAAAGGAAAAATTTTCCACTGTATGAACTGCATGATTTCAGGGCATAGTATTTTTGGGAAATTCCGTTATGGGAGGTAATATCATGGCATATCATAAAGTCGTCATTGCCGGAGTGAATACGTCTGAACTGCGGGTGATGAGTGAAGACGAAAAAATGAAACTGCTCAAAGAATTCAAGGAAACAGGAAGCAAAGCAATCCGAGATGAATTGATTCAGGGAAATTTACGGCTTGTTTTGAGCATTGTACAGCGTTTTGCTGGAAGAGGGGAAGACGTTGACGACCTCTTTCAAATTGGTGTCATTGGATTGATTAAGGCAATCAATAATTTTGATTTATCCAAGGAAGTTCGCTTTTCTACCTATTGTGTCCCGATGATTGCCGGAGAATTGCGCCGTCATCTGCGTGACTATAATCAAATCAAGGTCAGCCGTTCCCTGCGTGACCTTGCCTATAAAGCCATTCAAGCCAAGGAACAACTCACTAACCAATTACAGCGTGAACCCGAAATTGAGGAAATCGCCCAAGCCATTGGCGAAAAACGTTCTGATATTGTGATTGCACTGGAAAGTATCAGCGACCCGATTTCCTTATATGAACCTGTCTATTCCGATTCTGGTGACACATTATATGTCATGGACCAGCTCAGCACACAGGAAAGCGCAGAAAGCTGGATTGCTCAATTTTCCATGCGTGATGCAATGAAGGCATTAGGCGACAGGGAGAAAAATATCCTCTATCTGCGTTTCCTCTGCGGGAAAACACAAATGGAAGTTGCAAAGGAAATCGGCATTTCACAGGCACAAGTTTCCCGACTCGAAAAAGGAGCTATCTCCAAAATTAAAGAGGCAATTTAAAAATGTGGAGCGATGGCTCCACACTGTCAGCTTAGGATTCTGAAATATATAATTTGACACTTTTTTCTATAGAAAACTAGCGTTTTTTGTATTTTTAGAAAAAATAGTATCAGCTTATATGTTTACCATTCCTTAGTTATTAAGATTCTTTTTTTTGCGGAATAATATCGTTCCTGTGCCAATCGCAACAACTGCACTAGCAACCCCCACCCAGAAGGAAACAGGTGCAATAACTGGATGTTCCTTGACAGCAAAAAACGAACCGTTTCCAAAAACTACTTCCCCTTTCTCGTAAATTTTTGGTTCGATATTATGGTTAAGCCATTCTGTGATTTCATCAGGAGTATAAATTTCTCCTTGCTCGATATAGGTATCCCATCCACTAAAATTTTGTTCACTGTAATAGGGAATCATATATTCCTTGTTTTCGCTTGTAAAATCAACAATCCAGAAATTTTCCATTGCATCATGACAAATTCTCACATTGTTGACATCCTGTACACCCAAAAGAACTTTCTTTACAATCTCCATATCAAATTTTGGGGTTGCATTATCATTAAACGGAATATAAGCAGATTGCACCTTGAACTGACCTGTTTCATCATCACACATTACTACAACTTCCCCAGCACTTCTGCGATTTGCAAATGGAACATAATACATTGGCTCTGTATCAAAATTTTTATTGAAATACTCTAAGTCCAAAAGTTCAACAGTTGAAAAACCATAAACTTCAATTGCAGAATCAAGGTTATATGTTTCTACAGTAAAATCAGGTACATCAATCTCTTCCTCTTTTTCCACTGAGAATATTGAATTTTCTTCTTTTTGTTTGCTGTTCAGTGCAACTTCAATATCAAGGGCATTTGCAAGCTTCTGCCGAATTTCATCATTCAAAGTCAAATCAATATTTTCATAATTTGCGCTTACTGACATGGAAACACCCGAAGCCGCCATACCTGCCAATACTGCCAATACGTAAATTTTTTTTTTCATACCATTCCCTCCATATATCAATTGCGGTAAAACGTCTGAAAGTATCTAATGTATGTGTTAGTATAAACAGTTTTAGTACCAGTATACAAATCATTTATGTTGCAAGCACGGTATGAACCTTTGGGGTCAAAAAAATAGAGTCTTCTTTCATTCGTTTCATCTGAAAAATGAACAAGCTTATATGGAACTACCATGTGGGTCATCTGATATCCCACACCCATATCCATCATAGTAAAAGCAATCATTGGAATTTTTTGTTCAATAAATTGAATCGAGAAAAAAACGCTAGGATAAGCAGCATCTGCCCATTGATAACTACAAGTCTGGTACGTAACAAAATTAGCTCCCTCTACAACCTCATCAGGTAGTGCAGCTTGATTAACATCACTTCCCATTACATGCATAACAATACTTGTTTGTGTTGCCGCACTGCTTGGATATGCCTGTTTTCCACTCATCCAAGCACAAGCAGCCCAGCACCAATTTGATTTTTCTTGTGTTAAAAAGTAGGGATAACAAGAATAAGTAGTATCTGCTTTCGCAACAATTTCACCAGCAAAAACAGCAAAGGAAAAAACGGATACAAGTGATGAACTAACTGCCAAAATCTTCAATTTATCAAATTTCATGATAAACACCTCCCCATATAGTACTATACCATATCCAATTAAATTTGTCAATCCATAATTTAGATTTTTTACATTTTTGTATATTCAATAAAAATACTGAAATGTGGTGAATGTCATTGATTTGACTTTACTGAAACAGAAATTATTGAACCAATGATGACAACACGATAAAATAAAAACTGACTTCACATTTGAGTGGAGTCAGTTTTTTTATGAAAAAGAGAAACCCCTCAGCCTTTCAGCCGAGGGGAAAGGAGACAAAAATTATTCCTCTGCGTCTTCATCAGCCTTTTCAGCGAGGTCTTCTGCTGCGTCAGCGAGTTCCTCAGCAGCTTCCTTGACTTCGTCAACAGCATCAGCAAGCTCTTCAGCCTTTTCTTCTGCTTCTTCCTTCTCATCCTCTGCATCAAGCTCATCATCAGCGAACTTGAAAGGCTCTGCATTGAAATCATCCATGAAGTCATCATCATCAAATTCAGCACTATCAAAGCGCATTCTGTTCTTATTATTCTGCTTCTGGAGGACGAATACAACAGCGGCAGCGGTTGCAACGGCGGTAGCGATAATCATGGCAAACGTTTTGAATTTCATAATAAAGTTCCTCTTTTCTCCGCAGTATTAAATGAGGGGTTAGGAACTGCCGGACTGCTGCGGACGGTTCACGGACAGCCTAAAATCTTATATCTAGTATTATACCACATTTCTTCCAACATTTCAACACTTTTTTGAAATTTTTTTCTAAAAATTTGTAAAAAAATTCAAAGATGCCGAAAAAAGGGCATTACAGATTCCCTGTCAGATACATTAAAATGGAAAGTACGACTGTTGGAGCTGTTTCACAGCGCAAAATTCGGTTTCCCAGCCATACCCGATAAAGACCAGCGGAAACAGCTTGATTGGCTTCTTCTTCGGAAATTCCCCCTTCACTCCCAATGAAGATACCAATATTTTGGTGATGTTCAAGGGGGACTTCCCCGAAACGGATACCGCCTTTTTCTTCATAAAGCATGATACTGCAATCTTGTTTCTGCATATCTTCAAGAGCCTGTTTCCATGTCATCAAGCCGGAAACTTGGGGAATCATCCCCCTTCCGGATTGTTTCGCCGCAGAAAGGGCAATTTTCTGTAAACGCTCCTGTTTTTTGGTAAAATCTTTGGCGGTTGGTCTTGCAACACAACGAGCCGTCAAAACAGGCACAATCCGGAAAACTCCCAATTCTACGGATTTCTGGACAATTTCAGCAAGCTTATCCTGTTTCGGGACTGCCTGATATAATGTGATTTTCACGGAGGGTTCAGCCGAACAGGGGACAATTTTTAGGGGATGTAAATAAACTTCCGTATCCGTGATACCTGTAATTTCACAATGGTAATCTATTCCACAGGAACAGACGGTTAAAGGTTCACCGACACGCATTCTTAACGAACGTCCAATATGTCGGGCATCTTCTCCGGTGATAATGATTTCTTCATCATTCGCTTGTTCAACAAAAAATCTTGGCATAATTCCCTCACATCATAGCATAATAGCCGTTTTCGGTCTGAAATACAAAAATATGTTGCTCATCAACAATGGTTGACTTTGCATCCTCATCATAAGTGAAATCCCATTCAAGGGTAAAATCCCATGCTCCCAACAGGGAAGGAGAAAATGCATTTTCGGTGAGATTATCCATCAATGCAATGGCTTCCATAAGTCCGCCAAGTTCCCGATTGTCTGAGATGCCATTCACCATTACCATACTAAATTTGAAATCTTCTCCGGTATTATTAGCAACAGAAGTGTGCAAAGCTTGCATCATTTCATCAGCGGATGCATAGGAATACACTTCATTGATTTGATAGTCTGCATAGCCTTCAGGGGTAATTTTTTGGTACAGTTCCCCATCTTGATTTTGGATAGAGGCGCAAAGGTCAGCAACCGCTGAAACTTGCTCTTCTGTTACGAAACGACGGTCATAAGTGACAGGCACAGCATAGCTTGTCTTATTAGATTTCATGGTAGCACCATAGGGCAAATCTTCTTCACCCAATTCAAATTCTTCTAGGGTGGTTGGTTCTTTCTTGCATCCTGTCATACATGGTACAAGCATGACAGCCATCAGAAACAAGGCGGTAATTTTTCGGAAACAATTCATAAAGGGATTTCCTTTCTTTTGTGGATTTCATCAATATAATTCTGCAATCGTTACAGAAAACTTTCCTTCCCATATTTTCACAGGAATAGGGGTATGAAAATCATAAATTTCAGGTTCAAGGGACTTTTCAAAGAAATACACAGATACTTTTTCTTTATCGGGGTCAATAATCCAATACTCACGCACACCAAACTTTTGATAAAGCCGTAATTTCCGGATATAATCATCACTTTTATTGGTGCTGACAACTTCCGCCACAAAATCGGGCGCACCGTCATAGTATCTTGGAGAGAAATTTTCAGGGTTACAAGCTATGAATACATCCGGTACAACCATATTTTCAAAGTTCAAACGAACATCTGTAGGCGCACAATAAGACCTACATTTTCCACCGTTTTTCTTGATAAATTGACGGAATAAGCTCACCATTTCAATTGTAATATCTTGATGTTCCAATGAAGGCGAAGCCAACCCGACAATTTCGCCGTTAATCAATTCTGTACGATATTCATAATTTTTTGTTTCAATGAGATAATCTTCTACAATATAACGTTCAATCTTTCTAGGTGTGCTTTCCATAGCAAAGCCTCCTTTCATAGGATATACTACTACTCTACCACAAATCAGCGAGTTTGTCAAGTAGCAATACCATACCTGATTGGGGAAAAAAAGCCATCACTGAAAAAAGCATTGACAAAATATCTGCTTATCGTTATAATAAAGAGTGAGAGACTGGAAAAATCGGTCTATCTATCATTTTTAGTGAGGTAATATTATGGGTATTTTTCAATTTACCAGACAAAACCATGTCAATCTTTCAGAAGATTGGAAACTGTTTGCGGACTTATTTCACAATATTGGAGCATTCACTTACAAGGAAACATTGCAGACAGTATATTTTGATGAGAATGCTCAGAGAATTTTAAATGTCGGAAAATCCATGCCCAAAAATGAGTATAAAATCTTTCTTGGGAAACTGATGGAAACCCCTGTCGAGGGAGAACAGAATCTTTATCTTTTGCGCTCTGGTGCAGAAAAGCGTTACTTGAAATTGCTTTTGACTAAGCGTGAGGGGGAAGAATTGGGTTTTGTGGAAGACGTGACAAGACGTATTGTTCAGCTGAATGCAGGGCAACAGGAATATGATGATGTAACCGGAATGCTTCAAATGAGTGCTTTTTCCAATATCATCAACCAGAAAATTCAGGAGAATGAAACTTTCATTCTGACTGCGGTATATATTTCAGGGCTGGACAAAATGACCGATTTTTCTGCTTTGGTGAGTACTAATAATTGTATGGCATCTGTTGCGGAAGTATTGGGGAGATTTGCAAGTGAACAGGTTGTTTTCACGGTGAAAGATTTCCAGAAGTTCTATATCGGATTTTTCCACATGGATGAACAGAATGCTCGTGTACAGCTCCAGCAAATGCGGGAGGCTGTTTCAAAGTGCATCATTTCAGATGATTTCGGGCAGGCAATCCAAACCGAACATGGTCATATTTTAGATATGCAGGCAGGGCTTGCATTATTCCCTGACGAGGGGGATTCTTTCAGGGGCTTGATGACCCATGCCGAATTTGCATTATTTGAAACACAGCATGATGCACAAAATCCCATTACAAGATTTTCCAAATCGGAATTTGAGCGCAAAAAAGACGAATATCGGGAAGAACAACTTTTTCAAACTATCATTCATGAAAATCAGCTTCACTATCATTTCCAGCCCATTGTTGACGCTCATAACGGGAATATTGTTGGCTATGAAGCTCTCATGAGGTCAGAACATTTCATACCAGATAAAATTCTGGAAATTGCCGAACGCCTTGGACAACTCTATAAAATTGAATATGCAACGCTTTTCAATACCATGCACTTTTTGGCAGAACATCAAAGCAGTTTTTCGGATAAGTCCCTTTTTATCAACTGCATTCCAGATAATATTCTGAATGATGCTGATTTCAATGAATTGTTACTCCTGTATGAGGAATTATTTGGAAAAGTCGTGATTGAAATTATTGAACAGCTGGAAGGCAGTGACAAAATGATGAAAACCCTCCGTGAACGCTGTCAAAGTGTCAAGGCTCGACTTGCCATTGATGACTATGGAAGTGGCTATGCCAATACTGCAACACTTCTTCATAATATGCCAAATTATGTCAAAATTGATATGGAATTGATTCAGGGCATTTGCAAGAATACCAAAAAACAACAACTTGTTGCAAGTATCATTGATTATGCACATGAAAATCAAATGTTTGCATTGGCGGAAGGTGTCGAGGAAGAAGCAGACGTGAAAATGTTGATTCGAATGGGCATTGATTTGTTTCAAGGGTTCTATTTCGCAAGACCTACCCCCTACCTTTTGGAGGAAATTTCAAAAGAAGTCCGTGATGTCATTATCAATACCAACTTAGAGGAAACCACCGGACAGAAGAAAATTTATAATGCCCATCAGGATGCAGAATTGAATCTGGTTGACCTTGCATTACAAAATTATACTGACATTCATGTGTACCGCCATCAATTGACTTTGATTGGAGACCCTGAAAAACAAGTTCCTATGCATATTGCCATTATGGATAATCATAGCTGTGAATTGACATTCCAGAATGTCAATATCATCTGTCAAGATAAGCCAACGATTGAGATTGGAACTTATGCCCATCTCACCTTGATTGCAGAAGGAGAAAACCAAATCAATTGTATGGGGATTCGTGTACCAGAGGGCGCATTTTTCCATTTGTTGGGTGACGGAAATCTCAAAGTAGACAGCTATTCCAAATTTGGTTATGGTATCGGCGGAGACTGTGACAGCAGTTATGGCAATATCACCCTTGAATCTAACGGCAATGTGGAAATCATCTGCAATAGTGACAGAGGTGTTGGCATTGGTGGCGGTTCGAATCCAGATGACTCCGAAATCTGCTTAGAAGCTGGAAAGATTCATGTCGTGGTTGGCTCACCGAATGCCCTCGGAATCGGTGCGATTGACGGCGCAAGCGGTGACTCCCTCATCTATGCAAATCCCAATTGTAAGCTCGACATTGAAGTGAATGGAATCGGAAGCGTTGGAATGGGGGCATTGTTCGGCGGTGTTCATGTGAAATGCTTCTCTGATGTCAAATTCAATGGCGGAGGAAATAAAGTCGTTGGCATTGGCGCACTTAATAAGGGTACTGGCATTGTGGAAGTTGGAGACAGTCAGCTCAATTTCTTCATGAGAACCAATTTCGGGGCTTGTATCGGTGCAATTGGCGGTGAGGTTGATGTGATTGTTACCAACTGCAAAATTGAAGTTGACGCTGAGGGAGGTGAGATTACTGGTGTCGGCGACTCCAAAGGCAGCGGAGACGTTACCCTTGACCATACCGAACTGAAAGCCTATATTTTAGCCGCTAAACCTCATGAAGCAGGCTCAAAGAACGGTCAGTTTACCATGCATAGCAGTACCATCATTGCCGACATTAACGACAAACACAACACCACAGGGGAGTGATTTAAAATGCAGAATGAAAATGAAGCTGTATTATCCAACGACAAGCGTTTTACCTCTTTTTCATTTGGGGATAAAGTAATCCGCTTTCAGACTTCTTCAAAATTGGAACGGTACACGAAAATTATTGAATGGAATCATGGTTATCTTGTTGTGATGGCTGTGTATGACGGTGTGGAAATGGAAGAATATATTGATTTAGTTCCGATTCTGGAAAATCTTTGTATTGAACCAGATAAATTTTTGAATTCTATTAGAAAGGTGTGTATTCAGTATGATTGACATTAACAAGATTGCGGACAATGAATTCTATCAAGATATGAAAGGATTGATATTATGAAAAAAACAAGCAAACACAGATTGACAGCCGTTTTCATGGCTTGCCTGCTGATTGCTGGAATGGGTGCATCCCTTCCGGCAACCATGGGAGCTGAACCGCCTGCATTGACTGCAAAGGCAGAGGAGGAAGCTTCTACTATCAAACATGGAAAATGTGGCGATAATTTGCTATGGATGTATTTAGATGGTATTTTAGTGATTAGTGGTACAGGAGACATGCAAGATTATGGATACTCTTATGATGATGGACCTTCTTTTCTTCCAGTAGTACCTTGGCGAAAAGATATTACTTCCGTTATCATCAATCAGGGTATCACCAAAATTGGAAGTTGTGCTTTTTCTGGATGTACTAATTTGAAATCTATTATCATTCCCGACAGCGTGACAACAATTGGAATTGATGCTTTTGGTGGATGCACCAGCCTGACCTCTGTCACCATCCCCGACAGCGTGACAACAATTGGATGGTGTGCTTTTGAGGGATGCACCAGCCTGACCTCTGTCACCATCCCCGACAGCGTGACAACAATTGAAATGGCTGCTTTTGGTGGATGCACCAGCCTGACCTCTGTCACCATCCCCGACAGCGTGACAACAATTGGAAGTTCTGCTTTTTCTGGATGCACCAGCCTGACCTCTGTCACCATTGGAAACAGCGTGACAACAATTGGAAGGTATGCTTTTTCTGACTGCACCAGCCTGACCTCTGTCACCATCCCCGACAGCGTGACAACAATTGGAAGTTATGTTTTTTCTGGTACACCATGGTTAAAAGAAAAACAAAAACAAAATCCGTTTGTAGTTGTAAATGGTATTTTAATTAGTGCTGAAACTTCTTCGGGAAATGTAATTATTCCCGACAGCGTGACAACAATTGGATATTCGGCTTTTTCTAAATGCACCAGCCTGACCTCTGTCACCATCCCCAGCAGCGTGACAACAATTGAAGCAGGTGCTTTTTCTGGATGCACCAGCCTGACCTCTGTCACCATCCCCGACAGCGTGACAAGTATTGGAGATTTTGCTTTTAGTAGATGCAGCCTGACCTCTGTCACCATCCCCGACAGCGTGACAACAATTGGAGGGTCTGCTTTTTCTAGATGCACCAGCCTGACCTCTGTCACCATCCCCGACAGCGTGACATGGATTGGATGGTGTGCTTTTGAGGGATGCACCAGCCTGACCTCTGTCACCATCCCCGACAGCGTGACAAGTATTAGAAATAGTGCTTTTGGTGGATGCACCAGCCTGACCTCTGTCACCATCCCCGACAGCGTGACAACAATTGAATGGGGTGCTTTTTCTGGATGCACCAGCCTGACCTCTGTCACCATCCCCGACAGCGTGACAACAATTGAATGGGGTGCTTTTTCTGGATGCACCAGCCTGACCTCTATCAATGTTTCCAAACAAAATCCCGATTATACAAGCATTGATGGAATATTGTATGACAAAGAGGGAACAACATTGATTTGTTGTCCTG
>JAZAUD010000003.1:0-142470 GCA_036373775.1 Oscillospiraceae bacterium
AATCAATATCAGAAATGAGGGTATGCGGTTAGTTTTCGCATAACCTGAAATAAAAGAACCGTGGGACACACGGGGGTAGCTCGCTTATGCTTAGTACGCTGGTACTATCGAACGAGAACCAAACCTGTCGGCGAGGGGAAGTCCCCGCCTCTACAGGCGGGGGAGGATGTCACGGCATAACTAATTTTTGTAAATTGACATCATTTCGGAAAGTTCCCCTGAATGTGTGAGTAACCGTCTGAGCCGATGCATTGCGGATTCCTCGTGCGGTCATGCAACTATGTGTTGCAGTAATCACAACCCCGACATTTTCCGAGCCTGTGGCTTCCATGAGAATTTCTGCAATATCTGCGCCCAAACGCTCCTGAATTTGCAGTCGTTTCGATGCCATATCACAAATTCTTGCAATCTTACTCAACCCGATAACTTTCCCCTCCGGCACATAGGCAACATTGATATGCATATTATACATCAATGCCATATGATGTTCACAGTAGGTAAATACAGAAATATCCCTCACGACAACAGGGTCACGGTATTCCGGATTCTGGAGAGAAAAACATTTCCCGAACTTTTCAGCAATTTCATGATTGCTGTATTGAATACCCTCGAATACTTCTTCATACATTCTAGCTACTCTATCAGGAGTTTCCAGTAAACCCTCTCTGTCTGGGTCTTCGCCTAAGGCAATTAAAATGCCTCTGATATGTTCCTTGATGGCTTCTTTATCAATCATCTTACACCCCCCTTTCCTGCGGATTCCAGATATATTTATGCAATTGCAACTGTAAGCGAATATCATTCAATTGGTGCTGTTTCATAAAGTCAACCATTTCACTTGCTTCAATCGAACCAAAAACCGGACTAAAATAAACCGTTGTTTGTTCGGTCAGATGGTATTCATCAATGATTTCTTTGGCACGTTCCAAATCTTCCAAACTTCCGGCAACAAATTTGACTGTGTCGGTTTTCGTCAACAATGCAAAATTTTCGGTATCCATAGCGGATTCCATACCGCTGGACGGTAATTTATAATCCATGGTGAAAGATGGGCGATACAATAAATTTGTATAGGGTTTCAGGGGAATACTGCCGTTTGTCTCAATTTCGACAGAATGCCCTATTGCACCCAATGCTTCAATTAAATCTGCAATATCGGGCTGTCTCAATGGTTCACCGCCTGTCAAGGTAATTCGCTTGATACCGGACTTTCTCGCCAACTCACAAAGTTCATCTGTAGAACTTAACCACACTGTCAAGCTTGGGTCGTTCGCCCATGCCGTATCACAATAACTACATTGGAGATTGCAACCGCCAAAACGCAGAAATAATGCCAATTCTCCGGCGTGCTGTCCTTCTCCATTGATACTCACAAAATGCTCCACTAAAAAGAACCTTCCCATTTATGACACCTCATAAACTGCACAATTATCAGGGGTTTCATAGACTGCCACACGGATAACCGGAATCCCTAATTCTTTCAATGCATCATGAAATTCCTTTGCAAAATTTTCGGCTGTCGGTCGGAATGGTACAGGGATTAAGCGAAAGCCTTCATCATGTAAGGCTTGTACAGTGGTTTCCTTCAATGAGCCAATTTCATAAATGAATGCATGGTCATAAGCATCAGCAAGCCCTCTGACGGCTTCTTTCAGGTCTGCGAAATCTATCACCATCCCACGCTTTTCACCGCTTGCCTGTAAGTGCGTTCGCCCTGCTTCTACCTCAATGACCCATCTGTGTCCATGGAGGTTGGCACATTTTCCGGTGTAGCCTGCTAAAAAATGCGCACTGTCGAATGAGGCGGATGTTTTCAAAATGTACATGAATTGTATACTCCTTTCTGAAAAAAATGCCCCTTTCGGGCAATCTTGAAATGTTTCTGAATAAGCCCTAGTTTTTAGAGACAGGAGGGTGTTACAAAAACTGTCTGTGATTCTAGTATAACATATTTTGTTTGCTTTGTCAATCAATCCTTGACAAAGCTTTTGTTTTGTATTATAATAGAATGGATGACAACAAAAGAAAGGAAGGAATTTTATGCAGAATCTGTTATTACATAGAAAAGAGGTTGCTTTCTGGGAAGTTCAGCCAATTGAATCGATTGCTGAAAAAGTGGTGAAATATGGGAAAGATATTCTTTGTTCTGATAGTATGCAGTCAGAAAAAAATTTCATGCAACATGGTTTCACAACTTGTTTCACACATTCCGTTTGTGTTGCGTATATGTCGCTGAAAATCGCTGATTTCTTTCATATTTCGATTGATACCCAAAGCATGGTAAGAGGTGCTTTACTGCATGACTTCTTCCTGTACGATTGGCATGACAAAGAAAAAACACCGAAATTCCATACATTCTATCATCCTATTGTAGCCCTTAGAAACGCTGAAACGCTTTTCGACTTGAACCCCATTGAAAAAGATATTATCCGTAAACATATGTTCCCACTTTGTTTTCCTTTGCCAAAGTATCGGGAAAGTTGGATTATCACTTTGGCTGATAAATGCTGTGCAGCTAGTGAGATATGGCATTTCTATTCACTGGAAGAAGTCATTTTGATGCTGGAAAATAAAATCAATGCCTTATTGCATATTTGAACGAAAAACCGCCTGCTCAAAATGGACAGGCGGTCATATTTTTATACGGTCATCTGCTTTTGGATGATGGGCACTCTTGTTAATACGAATGTAGCGATAGTTGTCAAAATCAACTCCGGAAGCATGAACGAGCCACAATATACCAACGCATAAACCCACGGATTTGTGAACTCTTCCGGCATCCAGATAGAGAATACGGTTGCTCCGGAAATCAAGTGACAAACGAATCTCAAAAAGATAGCAAGGGCTGTTCCTCCTGCAATTCCCCATTGTCCCTTACTGCGGAAAATTCCGGCAAGCCCTAACATAGAATACGCTAAAATGTAATCAAATAAGAAGCATACCACTATTGCCTTTTTCGAAAGCCCCCATGTGAATACCTGCGAAAAGTCAAGCATCATCTGTATGAACGCATAAGCAAGAGATGTTCCCATTCCCCACTTGACTCCATACATGACGGAAATCATACAAACCGGCAACATGCTGACCGGTGTCAATGCTCCGCCCTGAGGTAATCTGTAAAGCGTTATCATACTCAATACAGTTGACAATGCTATCATGACAGCACTTGTTGTCAAGCGGACAGTCTTTTCATGACTGCTCAAAGTTTTTGGTTCAGACATTTCTTTTTCCTCCTGTAGTCAGGAACTTGCACGACAAAATAAAAACCCCGAAAAAATTCGAGGGCAATCATCAAGACATTCCCTACGGTGGCATTATCCACATCAGGTTACGGGTCGATGGCAGAATTTCACTGCATCCTCTCAGCCGTTGCACAGCTCCCCTTTTTGATTTTTCGGCATGAATCTCCATACCGCTCCTTTAGTATAACATATTTTTATCAATTTGTCAAGGGAAATTTTTATTTGGCAATTTTGCATAAATTCAAATGATATTTACAGGTATATTTGACGAATTGACAATATATTCCGGAATATGTTATAATGGTAATAATATTTGAACAGAAAGGGGTTTTCTCAATGAAAGATGTCAAACGTTGTCAAGGTTCTTTGTTGGCTGGTGCGGTTGGTGATGCACTGGGCTATGAAGTGGAATTTATGCGCTTATTCCAAATCAAACAGGAATTCGGGGAAAAGGGGATTCGTGACTATGTTCTGCATGAGGGACAGGCTATTTTTTCAGATGATACCCAAATGACCTTATTCACGGTGGAGGGCTGTTTCCGTGCGACTGCTCCTGAAAACTCTTTGCAGAGTATCAGAAGGGCTTATTTAGATTGGTTCGACACGCAGACCAGACATTTCCCTCTTGAAGATAACAGGGGTTCGGAATTGCTCAAAGAGCCGGAATTATTCGCAAGACGTGCGCCCGGAATGACTTGTATGTCTGCACTGGATGGGGGCGGAAACGGCACTCTCACTCATCAAATCAATGACAGTAAAGGCTGTGGGGGTGTCATGCGTGTTGCGCCGATTGGCTTGTATTACACTCCGAACGATATGAACAGCATTCAAATTGATTTGCTTGGGGCGCAGGCTGGAGCTTTGACACATAGCCATGAATTGGGGTGGATTCCGTGTGCTGGATTGGTTCACATGGTGCGGTTGCTGTCTCAGGAAGGAGCTACCATGCATGAAGCTACTACAAGCATGATTGCACATATGGCGGAATTGTTCGCAGGGCTGGAATTTACAGACGACTTCACCGAAATCATGAATGAAGCCTTGCAATTGGCTGATAGCAACGAAACAACAGAGGATTGTATCAAATCCCTTGGCGGTGGCTGGGTTGGTGAACAGGCTCTTGCAATTGCGGTATTCTGTGCGCTCCGCTATGAAGATGACTTCATGGAATGCATTTGTGCATCTGTCAATCATGACGGTGACAGCGATTCCACCGGCGCAGTTGCTGGAAATTTGATTGGCGCAAAGTTGGGGATTGATGCCATCCCTCAAAAATACCTTGCTACTTTGCAACTGCGTGAACTTATGATGCAGATGGGCGAAAAATTGGCGAAATAAAATCATTATGCGATAAATCGGAATTTAATAAAGGGGTATGGGGAAAAATGCCCCTTAGTGCGTTTTGCGTTAGTTTTTTGCAAAACGTGCTAAGACTTAAAGGGCATTTGTCTCCCATTAAAATCAGGTTTTTGGGAAAAATTGTTATTAAAATGGGGGATGTTGCGCCGAAAAGTCTCAATGCAAATTGCTGAAAACTAATGCAATTTACATTGAGGGCGCAACTTTCCCCCATACCCCCTTAATAAATTTAAATTCTGATTTATCTGTAACAGAAAGGATTGATACCATGAAATATACATTAGACTGGAATCAGTACATTCAAACGGCGGTCAATGCCGTTTCTGAGGGAATTGTCATGCTGAAAAATGATAATTCCGCTTTACCCCTCGAAAAAGGGAAAGAAATTGCAGTATTCGGCAGGATGCAACTGCACTACTATAAATCCGGCACAGGTTCGGGCGGTATGGTGAATGTTTCGAAAATTGTCGGCATTCTGGATGGTCTGCTGGATGCTGGTGTCAAGGTCAATTCAAAATTGCTTGATACCTATAAAGCGTGGGACGATGCACACCCCTATGATTTGGGTGACGGCTGGGGCGGTGAGCCTTGGTGTCAAGAGGAAATGCCCCTTGAAGAATCCCTCGTGAAAGAGGTTGCCGAAACTTGTCAAACTGCTGTCATTATCATTGGCAGAACCGCCGGAGAAGAACAGGACAACAAGCCCGAAAAGGGTTCGTATTTCTTGACAGATGCAGAAAATCAGATGCTTTCTATGGTGCGGAATCATTTCCAAAAAATGATAGTTCTTCTCAATGTCGGGAATGTTATCGATATGCAATTCATTGACGATTACAAGCCGGATTCTGTGCTTTATGTCTGGCAAGGGGGCATGATGGGCGGAACTGGTACAGCAAAGGTTCTGACTGGTGAGGTGTCTCCCTCCGGAAAATTAACAGATACGATTGCTTACAGCTTGGAAGATTATAATTGTAATTTTGGCGGTAAAGATAAAAATATCTATGCAGAAGATATTTATGTTGGGTATCGCTATTTTGAGACGTTCGCCAAAGAGAAGGTGCGCTATCCGTTCGGATTCGGGTTGAGTTATTTGACTTTCTCATTGAAAGCCGAAAAGCCCATTTTTGACGAAACATCCCAACAAATGTTATTACCTGTCACCGTCACCAATACCGGAAATTTCGCCGGAAAAGAAGTCGTTCAATTGTACTGTGAAGCCCCTCAAGGCAAGCTTGGCAAACCTGCAAGAGTTCTGACGGCTTTCACCAAAACAAAAACACTTGCTCCCAATGAGTCAGAAGCTGTATTTCTCCCGATTGTTCCGCCTGTTTCGTATGATGATAGCGGGGTGACTGGTTATGCATATCATAATGTGTTAGAAGCTGGAGATTATCGCTTTTATGTGGGAACGGATGTCAGAAACGCACAGTTTGAAATCATGATGCAGATTCCGGAAATTGTTCCCTCTCCGCCAAAAATGCAGGCGATGCCCCCTGTGGAACATTTCCAGAGAATCAAGCCTGTACCGTCTGAAAATGGCTATACTATCGCATTCGAGGATGTGCCAACCCTCCAATTTGATGAACACCAGAGACGGCTTGACAACCTCCCCAAAGAAATCCCCCCAACGGACAAAAAATCCGTCTTGGCGGATGTCTTACATGGTACTGTCACCATGCAGGATTTTATTGCACAGATGACCAATGAAGAACTGGCACAGATTGTCCGTGGGGAAGGCATGGGAAGCCCTAGAGTTACCACCGGAACTGCGTCTGCTTTTGGCGGAGTTAGTGAAGCATTGGAAAAATATGGTATCCCTGCCGGATGCTGTTCAGATGGTCCTTCGGGGATGCGTCTGGATTGCGGAACAAAGGCTTTTTCCCTGCCAAATGGTACAATGTTAGCTTGCACATTTAACACGGATTTACTGACGGAATTATTTTATCTGGTCGGGCTGGAAATGACCAATAATCATGTAGAGTGCTTGCTTGGAGCTGGGATGAATATTCACCGTCACCCCCTCAATGGGCGAAATTTCGAATACTTTTCAGAAGACCCCCTTATCACCGGACAAATGGCATCTGCTCAATTAAAGGGAATGCATCAGGCTGGTGTCACTGGTACTATCAAACATTGTTGTGCCAATAATCAGGAAACAAACCGCCATTTTTTGAATAGTGTCGTTTCTGAAAGGGCGATTCGTGAAATTTATCTCCGTGGCTTCGAAATCGCTGTCAAAGAGGGAAAAGCAGATTCTATCATGACGACTTATGGAGCTGTGAATGGTATCTGGACAGCTGGAAATTATGACCTCTGTACACAGATGATTCGTAATGAATGGGGCTTTCAAGGTATCATCATGACTGATTGGTGGGCGAATATCAATCACGACAGACAAGCCCCTGATAAAACGGATTTCGCTTCCATGGTTCGGGCGCAAAATGACCTTTATATGGTTTGTGCTGACCCTGCCAACCATGAAGATAATATCATGCAGTCCCTTGAAAATGGTTCTCTGACTCGTGCCGAACTCCAGAGAAACGCTTCCAATATCTGTCAATTTCTCATGCATACCCATGCTATGGAACGCTTGTTGAATCAGGAAGTGGAAGTGGAAATTATCAACCGCCCTACTGATGAAAATGATGATACTATCCCTGTGGAACATTATGACCTTGACGGAGAAACTACGCTTGACCTCCATCATGTCAACACTGATAAGGGTAAAAATTTCGCCTTCATGATGCACGTCAACCGCCCTGCTTGGTACAATGTCACCTTGACGGCGAATTCTGCACAAAGTGAACTTGCACAGATTCCTGTTACCCTTTTCAGCATGGGAACGGCAAGCGGTACTTTCACTTGGAACGGCACAGGCGGAAAATCTGTCAGCTTTACTAACAAAATTCCCCTGTTTTCACGCTTTACGACAATGCGCCTGTATTTTGCGCAAAGTGGCTTACATATGGAAAGCATTCATTTTGAAGTGGAAGACGATAACGTTGACGTGTCCAATCTGGTTTGATGGGAGGAAATTTCCATGATTCACGAAAATGACCACTACGACAGAAAAGAACTCATCCGCACAACCTGCGCCATTTTCGGGGAGGAAATCACGGAAGAAGAACTCGAAAAAAGAGCTATGCTCTGGTATATGGCTGACCATGCGGGAGAACCTGACTTTCTCGAAAAATATATTGATATTTTCCAAAAATTGTCGAAAATGCCATATGTGGAAGTGCGTGATGCTGTCGCCCAAAATGAAAATGCTCCTGTTGATGTATTGACGGAACTTTCCCAAGATGAAAGCTGGGAAATCCGTGAGTCTGTCGCTTATCACAAGAATACCCCTCAGAATATTCTTGATATATTGGCGAATAATGAAAACGAAAACGTCCGTCAGGCTGTCAAAATGAGAAAATGATAATTTTTTTCCAAAAAGTACTTGACAAATCAAATTGAGTATGCTATAATGTTTTCATTCCGTGATTCTCACGAACGGAATGAAAAATTTACAGAAAGGAGTGAGCGGTATGACTAATTATCAGAATCTTAAAAAACACATCATTCAGAAATTACATATTATTATGAAGCAAACCGCCGTTCTTTCGGACATTGAGGAGAATTTAAGGGGTTAAGTTGTTTGTATCCCCTTGTATAGTTCCGGAGTGCTTCTGTTTTGAAGCACTCTTTTTTTGTGTCCGGATACGGCAGAAACGGAGGAAAACCATGTTTGAAATTCAAGGCGCATACGCCAGCGCAAAAATTTTCACCGATATTGCAGACAATTCCTCTATTGCACAAATCACAGAATTATGCTGTCAACCCCTTGCAAAGGGTTCACAAATCCGCATCATGCCTGACGTTCATGCTGGTGCTGGTTGCACTATCGGTACAACGATGACTATCACTGACAAGATTGTCCCGAACCTCGTCGGGGTTGATATTGGCTGTGGTATGGAAACGACCATTATCAAAGAATCCCACATTGAACCACAAAAATTAGATAAGCTCATCCGTGCGGAAGTTCCGTCCGGTTTCACCGTTCGTGACAAGGTTCACCGCTATGCAAATGAAATTGATTTGACAAAATTGTACTGTTACAAGCAGATTCATGCTGACAGAGCCTTGACAAGTATCGGCACATTAGGGGGCGGAAATCATTTCATTGAAGTTGACAAGGACGAAGACGGAAATATTTATCTTGTCATTCATTCCGGTTCACGTCATTTGGGTGTAGAAGTCGCTCATTGGTATCAGGAGGAAGCTTACCGCCGTCTGAATCATTCCGACTCGAAAAGCATTGATGCCCTCATTGCTCAAATGAAGGCAGAAGGCAGACAGAAGCAGATTGAAGCCGAAATTAAGAAAATCAAAAATACAAAATCTACCAATGTTCCGAAACATCTCGCCTATTGTGAGGGGGAATTGTTTGAGCAGTATCTGCATGACATGGCGATTGTTCAGCAGTTCGCCGTCCTCAATCGGCAGGCTATGACAGATGTGATTGTCAAGGGGATGCATTGGCACGTTGTTGACCAGTTCACCACCATTCATAATTACATTGACATGGAACACATGATTCTCAGAAAGGGCGCAGTTTCCGCACAAGAGGGGGAAATTCTGTTAATCCCTATCAATATGCGTGATGGTAGTCTGATTTGCCGTGGAAAGGGTAATCCTGACTGGAATTGTTCAGCCCCTCACGGTGCAGGGCGGTTAATGTCTCGTTCACAAGCAAAAGAATCTTGTTCCATTGCAGAATACCGCCAACAAATGCAGGGGATTTATACCACTTCTGTTAGTATGGATACCCTCGATGAATGCCCCATGGCTTACAAGCCTATGGAATCCATCATGGAAAATATTGTCGATACTGCGGAAGTTCTCAAGGTTATCAAGCCCATTTATAATTTCAAGGCTGGTTCAGAAGATGCACCTTGGATGAAGAAAAAATCAATATAAGTTTATGCATTGTAACCCCCATTATGAGAGGAAAAATAAATATGAATTACTACATTTCAGATTTACACTTTGGTCATGCGAATGTTATCAAGTTTGACCCCCGACCTTTCCAAAGTCTGAAGGAAATGCATCAGACCATTATCAACAACTGGAATGCTGTCATTACTCCGGAAGATGATGTTTATATTTTGGGCGATTTTGCTTGGAAAGAACAAATCGGAATTGAAATTATTTCTCAGCTTGTCGGGAGAAAATACCTCATCAAGGGAAATCACGACAAACCCACAGAGGAATTAACCGCCTATTTTGAATGGGTGAAAGATTATGCTATGATTCGTGATTGTAATAGCAAAGTGGTATTGTGTCATTATCCAATAGCCCATTGGAATCATCAATACCGGAATTCTGTACACTTATACGGTCATGTCCATAACACGCAGGATTATGAATTATTCCAGCAATATGGCAATTTATGCAGGGAAAAGAATATTCCCTTTCTTGCGTACAATGTGGGCTGTATGATGCCTTACATGAATTATACCCCTCGCACACTACAGCAAATTATCTCAAATCAATAAAGGAGAATTATCATGCCAAATATTACGTTATTAGGTACAGGGGGGATGTTACCCCTCAAAGATAGATTTTTAACAAGCCTTTACGTGGAACAGAATGGAAATGCCGTTTTAATTGACTGCGGAGAAGGCACACAGGTTGCCTTTGCACAGCATGGCTTGAAACTCAGCAAAATCAACGCAATTTTCATTACCCATTCTCACGCTGACCATGTGGCTGGTCTGGTGGGGTTGCTGTTGTCGTTAGGAAATACCGGACGTTCGGACGCTTTGCCGATTTTCTGCGGAGACAGTGCCGTTGATACAATTCAGCATTTATTAGCTGTAACTGGTGGTTTGCCATTTGATGTTCATTTGCACCGACTTCCTGAAAATCAGTCTACCAGCATCAAAATCAACAAAATTGACCCTCTGTTACAGATTGATACACTCCCATTAAAGCACCGTGTCCCCTGTTTAGGCTATCGGCTGACATTCGCCAAAAAGCCCGAATTCCAGCCCCAACAGGCGAAAGCCCTCAATGTTCCGGTGCAGTATTGGAAACAATTGCACTCCGGCGAAACGGTCACACTCCCTGACGGCAGAAAGATTGATTCCAGTCAAGTCACTGGCGCATCTCGTCCGCCAATTGTCATCACTTATACCACGGATACGTTACCCATTCCCGAAATTGCCGACTTTGCAAAAGATTCGGATTTGTTCATCTGTGAAGGAATGTGGGGAACTTTCGATAAAAAAGACAGCATGAACCAAAAACGACATATGCTCATGCAGGATGCTTGCACCCTCGCCAAAAAAGCCAACGTTCAGAGACTTTGGCTCACACATTACAGCCCCGCCGAAAAAGAACCTGAAATTTACGCAGAGGAATTGCAACAGATTTATGAAACGGTTGTCATTTCTCACGATGGAGAAAGCATAAAATTATAATGGAGGTGTTTTCATGAAAAAATTCGTCCCTTATGAGAAAGCAAGTAAAAAAGTGAAACGTCAAATTGACCTCAAAAAGCGCAATACTTGGGGCGATTTGAACCCCGTCACCAAAAAGGAAAAGAACCCCAAAGCCTACCAACGTCACCCCAAACACAAACATTCTTTGTTGGAGGATTCACAAAAAACGGAAGCCCGAAATGGACTTCCGTTATTTTTTATGAATGGATTGATTCTACCATCTTTTCAAATGCCTGATAATTTTTCCCCCTTGGGTTGCCTAAGACGGCAAAACAAACCGTTTCGAAATATCGCCCATAGCCTTCATCAATTAACACCTGTCTGAAATATTCCGCTACGTCTTCCGGATTGTTGCCAAATGCGCCACAGCCCCACGCTCCTAATACTAACGATTGATAGCCATATTTCGCCGATAACCGGAGCATGATTCTGATTCTGCGGAGAAATGTCTCTGCTATGGTCTTCTTGCTTGCCAATAAGGCTGCGCCTCTTCTGTTGGGGGCTGGAATTGTGATAACTGCGGTTGTGAACATTTCCCCTCTCAGTTGACAATTGACATCACGAAATACACAGACTTCCGGTGACAACAGCATATAATCTGATTCCACCATACTTGCATGAGTATTATTGTATTGATACATCTCTTTGGCAGTTTCTGACGAAATGGATGCATACAAGGTACTACAACGGCATAATGCTTCCTCTTGTGCTGTCGCTCCTAACAAGAACCCACCACCAGCAACATGAGCATTTGCAAAATTCATGACAAGCGGATTTTCCAGCTTTTTGGCAGCTTCGAAACTGTCACAATTTTCAATGGTAATTTTGCAAGAATCTGTTTTCTGAAATTGGGAATCATCCATATTGAGCAATGTTTCTCCCTCTTCCGGACTGCATACAATTACTTTTTCATAATCTGTTTGGGGTAAGTAATATTGTTTTCCCACAATGCTGAATTGCTTTTCAGCGGTAATTTCCATTGTTTCTTTGGCAATTGCTATGAAATTCATGGGTATTTCCTCCTCGTGAAATGGTATAGTAATATTGTAACATCAAATTGTGAATATACTATTTTCCAAATATGGATAATGTTTAAAATGCTTTTCTGATTTCTGCACAAAATTTTAATTTGAAACAAGGTAAAATTTTATCGATTTCACAAGGTAATTTTCATTGATTTTGTGCTGTAAATATGCTATAATAAGTAATATGAGTGTGATAGCACTCCTCATTTTCGAAACAAGAAGGTAAAAATTTATGACAGGATTATACCGTATTGCAGGGAAATGCATTGCGATTCATTCAATTTATGCTAAGGTTCATGAACAATGCAAAGGATATGAAACATCTGGAACACCTGATTTTTCTGTCACAATTTCCCCAGAAGATATTATTTTTGAGCGTGAAAAATCCAATCGGGAACATGAATTTGAAAATTTGCCGATTCCCAATTTTTCAGAAGAACTTCTCGAAGTTACCGCCGTTTACAGAAAGATTGCTGATAAAATGCTTGACTACAATACATTTGTATTTCATGGGTCAGTGATTGCTGTCGAAAATCAAGCATTCCTTTTCACGGCGAAATCCGGTACAGGCAAATCCACTCACACCAGATTATGGAGAGAATACCTCAAAGACCGTGCTGTGATGGTGAATGATGATAAACCACTGATTCAGATTTCTGAACAAGGTGTGATTGCTTATGGTACACCTTGGAATGGAAAGCATCATATTGGTGAAAATATTTCTGTCCCATTGAAGGCAATTTGCATTCTGACAAGGGCAGAAGAAAACCATATTGTGAAGATTTCCAAATCACAAGCCTATCCTATGTTATTACAGCAAGTTTACCGTCCGCAAAATCAAGAACGAATGCAAAAAACGCTTGCACTCATTGACAACATGGCAGAAACAGTCGAATTGTATCGGCTTGGATGTAATATGAACTTAGAAGCGGCTGAAATCGCTTACAATGAAATGAAAGGATGATTTTTGATGAAAATTAGTAATGATTTTATCACACATGAAGATGGTGATTCCAAATTGTTGGTATCTACTGGAACATCTGCATTTTCCGGCTTGGTGAGAAGTCACGGCTCTGCTGGATTCATTCTCTCCTGCTTGGAACAGGATACCACAGAAGATGAGATTGTTGCCAAAATGCTGGAACATTATGATGTATCTGAAGAAATTGCAAGACGTGACGTGAAGAAAGTTGTCGAGCAATTGAAAAAAATTGGAGCAATTGATGAATAATGGGAAAAGCACAGTTAAAACAGTTGGAAGAGCATGGTTTTTATATCAGCTCACCGAAGGGCATTAGTATGCGTCCTATGATTATGGAGGGAAAAGATGCAGTTGTCATCAAAAAAATTGAGACTCCTCCAATTCGTTACGACCTTGTTATGTATGTAAGACCTAATATGCAAGGGGTTATTCACCGTGTCATTCATGTTCGGGAAGATGAATATATCATTTGTGGGGATAATTGCTGGCAGTTTGAACACGTAAAACCAGAACAAATCAAGGGAATTGTTACAGAATATTGTCACAATGGAAAATGGAAACCAGTTACTAATTTCAAGTATCAAGTCTATGTACATTTATGGGTAGATTTGCTATTTCTCAAACGTCCTGTATTTTATGTGCGTGATAAAATAAAGAAAGCTTTGGGAATGAGAATTAGATGAAACAGAATGCTTTAAAATGGCTTTGGAAGGTCACAGGAAAGAAAAAATGGATTGTATTTTTTTTGATGCTGGTGCAGTCTTTAAGTGGTCTTTCGGGGGTTCTGTATGCGTTACTTCTGCGGAATATTGTGGATAGTGCCACGGCTGGAAATCGTAATGATTTTTTCAAATATGCCATTATGACAGCCGGACTGGTAGCCATACAGGTTGCACTTTCCGCTGCAAATCGCTTTTTACAGGAATACAGTAAATCAGGGCTTGAGAATTTGTTCAAACATCGACTGCTTTCCAATATCCTTACGAAGGATTTCGGTGCAGTAGATGCGGTACATTCTGGTGAATGGATGAACCGCTTGACAAATGATTGTATGGTGGTAGCCAATCATGTGACGGAAATCGTACCAAATGTTGCAGGAATGGCTATCAAGCTCATCAGTGCTTCTGTCATGCTGGTGGTATTAGATGCCCGATTTGCAGGGCTTTTGATTCCGGCAGGATTTGTTCTGTTATTCTTTGCCACGGCTTTCCGAAAAAAAATCAAGAAACTGCATAAAAAAATTCAGGAGAAAGACGGCAAATTAAGAATCTATTTGCAAGAACGCCTTGGAAGTCTCATGATGTTGAGAAGTTTTGCAGTAGAAGAACAGACCATTGCACAAGCGGATGAACGCATGGAAGCGCACAAATCAGCACGAATGGCAAAAAATCGCTTTTCCAATTTCTGTAATATCGGATTTCAAAGCGGAATGCAGGGAATGTATTTATTAGGGGTCTGTTATTGTGGTTATGGGATTCTGATGGGTACAATCAGTTACGGTACTTTGACAGCCATTACCCAGCTCATTTCACAGATACAGTCACCTTTTGCCAATATTTCGGGGTATTTGCCGAAATTCTACGCTATGACAGCAAGTGCGGAACGTTTGATGGATATTGAACAATTTATAGACGATATGCAAGGGGAAACGAAAACCATTCAGGAAATCTGCAATTTTTATGAGCATGACTTTCAGGCAATGTGTCTGGAAAATATCACGTTTACTTATTATCCGGTTTCTGAAACAGTTCACCAACAGGAAAAAACGGCTATGCCAATTGTACTGCAACATCTTTCGCTTTCCATCCATAGGGGGGAATATATTGCTTTCACTGGTCATAGTGGATGCGGAAAATCTACCATTTTGAAGTTGCTCATGTGTATTTATAAGCCTGATTCTGGTGAGCGTTCCCTTGTTGATAATTCGGGAAATTCCCAGCCTTTAACGCCAGAATGGCATAAACTTTTTGCGTATGTTCCGCAGGGAAATCAGCTCATGAGCGGAACAATCCGTGAAATTATTTCCTTTGCCAATCCCGAAGATTCCCAAAATGAGGAAAAAATCAAGTATGCACTGAAAGTGGCTTGTGCGGATGAATTTGTGAATGAACTGGAAAAAGGGATGGATACTTTGCTTGGCGAACGTGGAACAGGACTTTCAGAAGGGCAAATGCAAAGAATTGCAGTGGCAAGAGCTATTTTTTCAGAAAGTCCGGTATTATTACTTGATGAGGCTACCAGCGCACTGGATGAGAAAACAGAACAGAAAATGCTCCAGAATCTCAGAAATATGACGGAAAAGACCGTTATCGCTGTGACTCACCGTCCCGCAGCTTTGGAAATTTGTGACAGAATTCTTGTAATTAACGAAAACGGCATTACAGAGAAAGGAGCTTGAACATGGAAAAAGAAAAGTTTCACAAGAATGCTTATGATATGATTTATCTCACTCGTTGTGCGATGGATGGGAAAAAGCCCGACCCTAAACACCTGCAAGACCTCAATCTTGAAGAGCTTTTTGAAGTCTGTGAAAAACATACCATGACAGCTTGTGTGGCTTATGCGTTGGAATCTGCTGGAATTCGTGATAATCGCTTTTCTCAAGCAAAAGAGAAGTCCATCCGGAAAAATGTTTTGCTGGATGCAGACAGAAAAAAGGTTTTGTCCCGACTGGAACAAGAAAAAATTTGGTATATGCCCTTGAAAGGGGCTATCATGAAAGACTGGTACCCCAAACTTGGTATGCGTCAGATGTCGGATAATGACATTCTTTATGATGGTGCTTACCGTGAAAAAGTCAGGGATATTATGCTTGAAATTGGTTTCACTTGTGAACATTTCGGAACAGGGCATGACGATTCCTATTATAAACAACCTGTTTCCAATTTCGAAATGCATCATGCACTTTTTTCGGTGTCTCATGCTGGAAAAGCCTATGATTATTACAAGGATGTCAAGGAAAGATTGCTCAAAGATGAAACTAACGAATATGGCTATCATTTCAGCATAGAAGACTTTTATATCTATATGACAGCTCATGAATACCGCCACTATGAAAACCGTGGTACGGGGGTACGCAGTTTATTAGATACTTATGTTTTTGTCAAAAAATACGGTGATACCGTAGATTGGGATTATATCACCGCTGAAATGCAAAAGCTTGAAATGGCAGACTATGAACAGGAAAGCCGACAACTTGCAATGAAGTTGTTTTCTGGTCAGGATATTTCTCAAACGGAACAAGAAATGTTGGATATTTATATTCTCTCTGGTGTTTATGGTTCAATGGAACAACTTGTGGAACGACGTTTTTCACGAAATCAAAGTGATTCCAAGGCGGTATATATCTTTCACCGCCTTTTCCCTAGCATGAATCAAATTAAAGTATATCATCCTTTCTTTTACCGCCATAAATGGCTCATTCCTGTTTTATGGGTTTATCGTCCAATTCATGGCGTTGTTGCCAAAAGAAAAATGGTTTCTGAGGAAATTCAATACCTTTTCAAAAAATGATAGAACTATCAAAACTCCTGCATTTGCAATGACCGCACATGCAGGAGTTTTTTTTGAAATTAGTGACTTTCTTTGTATGTTCTTCCCCAAATCTCCATTGCATCCAGAATGGGGCGCATGGTTTCGCCTAACTCACTAAGGGAATATTCTACCCGTGGCGGAACTTCCGGATAAACTGTCCTGTTGATAATGCCGTCAGATTCCATTGCACGCAAATTTTCCGTTAAAACCTTTTGACTGATGCCTTCCAATGATTTGTGAAGCTCATTGAATCTCCACGGACGAATTAACAAATTTCTAAGAATCAGGAGTTTCCATTTACTACCAATCAGTTGTACTGTTGTTGCAACATTACATTCTGGTAAATTTTCTTTTTTAACCATGATACCACCTCATTACTTTCTAAAAGTATGTTACATTCATTATAGCATATAACATACTTTTTGTAAAGTGATGTTCATAAAATGTTTACAATTTTCAAAATGGCTATCTTCTCCAATTCTTACTTTTCGAAACCATACTTACAAAAAAGTGCGTACTTTTCAAAGATGAAAATTTGTGTTATGATAAATACATCAGGAACGTGACTGAAATTTCACAGGTAATCGTAATAAAATGATAGTTGGTGATAGTATGAAAGATAACAACATATTGGATTTGATAAAATATCTATTGGAAGAACGTGAGGGGATTGACAATATCACCATTCCTCATCATGAACAAGGTCAATTTCTTTTGTACAGGTCATTGGTCAATATTCGCCCACCAATGCCAATCAGTGAAGAATACCTTCAAATAGAAGATACCGTTCTTTCCAATCTAACCAAACAAAAAGGAATCACAGATATTTCCGATTTAGACCCCATTCAACCCCATCTCTACTTATGGAAAGGCGATATAACTACCCTGAAATGTGATGCCATTGTAAATGCTGCAAATTCCGGAATGACAGGCTGTTATCAGCCATGCCACAACTGCATTGATAATTGTATTCATACCTTTGCAGGGATTCGCCTAAGATACCAATGCTCTGAAATCATGTCCAAGCAGGGACACCCTGAACCCACAGGAAGCGCAAAAATCACCTCTGCTTATAATCTGCCATGTCGTTATGTCATTCATACCGTTGGTGCAATCGTAGACGGTGAACTTCTTCCAGAACATTGTGAACAACTCCGGAATTGTTATATCAGCTGTCTGAATCTTGCAGTCCAGAATCAGCTGAAACATATTGCATTTTGTTGTATTTCAACTGGAGTATTTGGTTTTCCACAGGAAAAAGCCGCTGAAATTGCTGTCGATACGGTCAAACAGTTTCAGCAAGAAAATGAAATTGAGGTGATTTTTAATGTCTACACAGAAACAGATTTTCAAATTTACAGACGACTTCTCCAATGAAATCATGCGCCTGAAACATGAAATGCAATCCGCTGATGCGATTGTCATTGGTGCAGGTGCAGGGCTTTCCACAGCTGCCGGATTCACGTATTCCGGTGAACGATTCCACAAGTATTTCAGCGATTTTGAAGAAAAATATGGATTTCATGATATGTACACAGGCGGATTTTACCCCTTTGAGACACCGGAGAAAATGTGGGCTTATTGGTCAAGATTTATCTATGTGAATCGTTACATGGATATAGATAACGGCACATATGAAACATTGTATGAAATCATGAAAGATAAAAATTATTTCGTTATTACCACAAACGTTGACCATCAATTTCAGAAAGCCGGATTCGATAAGAAAAAATTATTCTATACACAAGGGGATTATGGGTTATTCCAGTGTAGTGAGCCTTGCCATGCGCAAACATACGATAATGAGGAAATTGTCAAAGATATGCTGGAATTTCAAGAAAATATGAAAATTCCCTCTGACCTGATTCCCAAATGTCCCGTATGTGGCAAACCTATGGCAATGAATCTCCGTTCCGATGATTCTTTCGTAGAAGATACAGGATGGCACAAAGCTGCCCAACGTTACCACCGCTTCTTAGAATCTTGTGAGGGTAAAAAGGTTTTATTTTTGGAGCTTGGTGTTGGTTATAATACTCCTGTTATCATCAAATATCCCTTCTGGAAAATGACAAATGAAAACCCTGATGCAGTTTATGCGTGTCTGAATTTTGGTGAGGCTTTCGCTCCTGACGAAATCGAAAATCAATCTATTTGCATCAATGGTGATATTCATGAGATTTTGACAAAGCTCCAGTGAAATTCAAAACCCGATACAGTGAAAATTGCTGTATCGGGTTCGTTCATTGTGACAGTGCAACCAAATAATATTGTTTTGCAGAATCGGCTGTCAATAGGAAAATATCAGAAATGCGCAAAGATTCTGCTTTCAGGATTTCGTCAATCCATTGGCGGTCTAATCCAAGGGCATGAAGCGTTTTTTCTCGAAGTTCTCCATCTGCGATAACAATTTCCGGAGGGTCTGCACAGGGATGCACGGCGGAAACATCCTTTTTCGTGGCGGTCTGGTATTCTGGTTTCTGTAAAATGGAAACAGTGCCGTTTGTTTCCACAATGGCAAATTGCACCTCTTCCGGTGAGAAAATTCCGTTCGTGCGGAGAGTTGTCATTAAATCGTCCAGAGTGAAACGGAGGTCATGCAAGACTTTCTGGTCAATTTCACCATTGTGAATGATAATTTTCGGAGAACCTGTAACCCATCTTCTGACTTTCACAGAGTGCAGGGAAATCCACGAAATGATGACTTCAAATAGTACTAATTCCATTATTGGGATAATTCCGTCTAATATTGGTAATTCTGTATCTTCTATGGAGATTGTAGCTACATTAGAAATTAAAATCGTAATGACTAAATCAGACGGCTGTAACTCTCCTAGCTGTCTCTTTCCCATAATCCGCAGGGAAACAATGACTATCAAATAAACCATTAGGGTTCGAATGAAAACACTTGTCAAAATAATTCAACTCCATTCATAAAAGTTCTTTTTTGTTATTCCCCGAAAAAAATTTTTTATTCCCTCTTGACAAATCAATGATTTTATGATATAATATACTTGTTGCCGCTGTGGTGGAATAGGCAGACACAAGGGACTTAAAATCCCTCGGAGTAAAATCCGTACCGGTTCAAGTCCGGTCAGCGGCACTCGAAGCACCGTGAACTCTTAAAAATGGGGTTTGCGGTTTTTGTTTTTTCAGAAGCTGTACAAAGTAGTCTTGTATCGTGAAAAATGAGGAGTGATTTTGATGAAAGCATTAGTATTAGCAAGCGGAGGAATTGACAGCACGACTTGTTTAGCGTTGGCAATGGAACGCTATGGAAAAGAGAACGTCACCGCCCTGTCGATTTCCTACGGACAGAAGCACACGAAAGAAATTGAATCCGCCCGAAAGGTAGCGGAATATTATGGAATCCCATTGAGAGAATTAGACCTTGCAGAAATTTTCATGGGTTCAGATTGTACACTGTTGCAAGGTTCAAGCGGAGAAATCCCGAAAACATCCTATGCGGAACAGCTCAAAGAAACGGACGGAAAACCGGTTTCTACTTATGTACCATTCCGGAACGGATTGTTTCTTTCATCAGCGGCAAGTATCGCCCTTTCAAATGATTGCAGTGTGATTTATTACGGCGCACACGCTGACGACTCCGCCGGAAATGCTTACCCCGATTGCAGTCAGGCATTCAATGAAGCCATGAATTCAGCGATTTTTATTGGAAGTGGCGAACAGTTACGCATTGAAGCTCCCTTCGTCGCCAAAACAAAGGCAGATGTTGTCCGTGAAGGTATCCGCTTGAAAGCACCCTATCACTTGACATGGAGCTGTTATGAAGGCGGAGAAAAGCCCTGCGGATGTTGTGGAACGTGCCTTGACAGGGCGAAAGCGTTCGCAGAAAATGGTATTCCTGACCCAGCATTATAACCAAATTTAGCACGGTATATTTTGTACCGTGCTTTTTATTTGTGAATTCGAAAAAGTTTGATTAAAACACTTGACAAAGTCAAAAAAATATGTATAATATAATTAGAGGGTTTTACGAACACGTTTGAGATTGACACATATTAGAAATGGAGCTGATACAATATGAAGAAAATCAAGCCTTTCCTCATGGCAATGATGATGCTGACAACCGCCCTTTCAAGTGGTTCAGTGATTTCAGCAGTTGCCGAAGGGGAAACCGATAATTACAACGGGACTTATGTTATCCGTAACTTGAATAGCGGAATTTATCTGAATGTTGCCAAAGATGGCAATGTAGAACAGAGCAGTGCGGATGATGTAACCTCTACGAATGTTTGGAAGCTGGAACTTGCAACAGACGGCTATTATAAAATCTATGCCATTGACAGCGGAAAGCTTTTGAATGCAGATACTGCAAGTGTGAACGTGAATGTCAATGATGCATCAAACACAGATAATCAGTTATTTGACGTTTCCGCCAATGAAGACGGCAGTTTCAAGCTTTTGAGCAAGGCGAACGGAAAAGCTGTCGAGGTTATCAATGCGGAAACAACATCCGGCGCAAATGTTCAGCAGTGGGAAGTCAATGGTCATAATTGCCAAAATTGGGAGCTGATACCAGTTTCTTACGGTACAACAGGCACGGAAACAAAGAACACTTCCACAGGCACAGCAAAGGATTATATTGCAGGTGACTTGAATGGTGATGGAAAAGTCAATGTCATTGATTTAGCATTAGCCAAAAAGATTGCCTTGAATTCTCTGAACCCTACAGCAGACCAGCAAACCGCTGGTAATGTTGATGGCAAGGCTGGAATTTCCGTCGCTGATTTCACAGCTATCAAAAAATTCATTCATACTGGAAAAGGCGGTTTCATCAAGGAAGCTGGAAACGTTGAGAAAGTGTATCAAGCATCCGCCGGAACATATAACAATGGTTACATCGAAACAGAACATACAGGTTTCACACAGGAATCCTATCTGAATCTTTTCAATGAAGTAGGCTCAAAGGTTTCAGTCAATGTGGAAGTCCCGACAGCTGGAATTTATGCCGTCACAGTCAATTATGCAAGCGGTGGCGCAAACGATAGAACCGTTGGAGTGACCACAAACAACGGCTTGTATCAGTATACTTTAACAGGTAAGCCCACAGGCGATTGGAAGAACTGGCAGACAGAAACCATTTATGTTTCACTCAATGCTGGAATGAATGAATTGACATTCACTTCTATGACCGCAGACGGTGCGCCCAATATGGACAGCATCACCGTGAAGCCTACAACAGAGAAAGAATCCGCAAAGACGCTCATTTCTCCAATTAAGGGTGTTCCAATCAATGTCAGTGAGAAGAATCAAAAGGGCGTAGGCATTCAAATGGAATATTTGAATCGTGGTGTTTCTGCGGCTTATGATGGTAAGGGCTTATTTGTATCATGGAGAATTTTAGCGACAGACTCCGACAAAACCACATTCAAGCTTTGGAGAAATCGAGAACTTGTCACAGAAATTCCGATTTCACAAGCAAGCAATTATTATATTGAAGGCGGTTCACCGGAAGACCTCATTACCATTGATACTTATGTTGGAACGAAATGCACAGAGTTTGCGAATGTTGCAACCATGTTCGGCACAAAGAATTCTGGACAGTCCGGCGCATATTTCGATATTCCCACACAGAAGCCAGCAGACCAGACCATGCCCGATGGTAAAACATGCACCTACTATGAAAATGACTGCTCCGTTGGTGACATTGACGGCGATGGACAATATGAAATCTTTGTGAAGTGGGACCCTGACAATTCACAGGATAATTCCAAGGACGGCTACACAGGAACAACCTTCTTTGATTGCTACCGCTTAGATGGTACATTAGTATGGAGAATTGACCTCGGTATCAATATCCGTTCTGGTGCGCATTATACACAGTTCTTAGTCTATGACTTTGATGGTGACGGCAAGTGCGAATTGATTTGCAAGACTGCTGACGGCACAAAGGATGGACAAGGAAACTATATCGGCGATAAGTCGAAGGACTACCGCTCTAGTGCAGGACGTATTTTATCAGGGTCTGAATATATCACCCTCTTTGATGGATTGACAGGAAAGGCTCTTGACACGCAGGAATATGACCCTGTTCGTGGCAATGTTGGTGATTGGGGCGACACTTACGGCAACCGTGTTGACCGTTTCACCGCTTGTGTTGCATACCTTGACGGAAAGAATGCAAGTGCTTGCTTTGGACGTGGCTATTATACTAGAATGGCTGTTGCTGCATGGGATGTCAAGAATGGTAAGCTTTCTAAGAGATGGACATTTGACTCAGGCTACAATGCAAGTACCCCCGGTTATGGTGACGGAAATCATCATATTTTAGCAGCTGATTGCGACGGCGACGGAAAGCAGGAAATTGTCACTGGTTCTGCTGTCATTGACGATAATGGCAAGTTGCTGAATACTACCAGCAATGCACATGGTGATGCTGTTCACATTGGCGACTTTGTACCTTCTCATGAAGGGCTTGAGATTTTCCAGTGCTTGGAAGATAAAGTTCATCCAAACGGAAAGACTGTTAATTTTGGTGTGATTCTTCGTGATGCCAAAACAGGAACAGAATTATTCCGTGAGACAGCTGGAGGCGACACAGGCAGATGTATCGCCGATAACCTCATTGCTGGAAATGACGGCGCAGAAATGAGCGGTTCTCACAATAGCATTCTGTACGATTGCACCACCGGCAAACAGATGGTAGATGCAAGCGGTAACGGTATGACATTCGGCAGTATTACCAAATGGGGACAAAACTCTGTTGTTTATTGGACAGACGTTTTGGAAAGAGCCGTTCTCGATAGAACTATGGCTGACCAGTATGGCAAGGGCAGAGTATTCACAGGTGACGGCGTTACCTATAACAATGCATCGAAATCTAATGCTTGCTTGACTTGCGACTTGATGGGCGACTGGCGAGAAGAAATGATTTTCCGCAAGTCTGACGGCGGTCTGAGAGTCTTCACAACCACTTTCAAGACAGAATACCCCATTTATTCCCTCATGCACAATCCACAGTACCGTGTACAGGTTGCTGCACAGAATAACGGCTATAACCAGCCACCTCATACAGATTACTTCCTTGGCACAGGTTACGACCTCCCGACACCTCCTACTGTGTTCGATTACAAGGCACAGTAAAAAGATATTCCCAAAAAACAGGCTTCCGGATTTCCGGAAGTTTGTTTTTGTCTTGACTAGAATTTCTTTTTGTGGTATACTATAATCAATATCCAATTTAGAAAGGTGGTTAATGGAATGGGTGATTATTCTCATTATGGCGAATGTAAATCGCTGATGAATTTATATCAAAAACGACATATGCAGAGATTTTATGCTCTGTTTGTACTTGTGATAATGAACATGTATTTTTATATGCCTTTTTTGGTGACAAAGTATACCCCGACTTCACTTTCCACATACTATGCCTATCAGCCCAATGAACAGGCGGGTATTTTGGGGAATGTTGGAATAGGTGTCCCAGTTTTGATGATTTGTGCAGTGATGATAAAAGTAGCATTCAAACAGACCAACGAGAAAAAGAAATGGGGCTTGATATTTGGGAGCATTGCCCTTGCTGGCGGAGCGATGATTTATATACAAAGTCAGCGAGCCAAACAGCACATTGACAACGGAGTAAATTTTCAAAATCCAGCTTTTGGGTTGGGAGTGGTGACAGTTTTGTTAGGGGTTGCTTGTATGGCATCGGCATTTTTGGCAGAACCAAAAAGACCAATTGCACTTTATGTTTTATTAGGAGGATTAACCGTAGGTCTGATTTCTAGGCTTTTTGCAGGGTGGTGTGCAATTCCCTTGTTAATTGTCTATATCACTGAGATACCTGAAATCCGAAAAATGAAGTGGATTATGCAACAAGAGGGCTATCCCTATTTCAGTGAACGTTTCAGCGAATCGGTCAAACATTCGGAATATGAACCCATGCACAAGCTTGATGGCAAAAAGTCCAAACCACAAGAATTGCAAGCCTTTACAGAGACATTCGGCGCAGAAGGGGAGATGCCTTCTGTTTCATTGGATATTCCAGAGCTTTCTAATCCATTCGAATTGAACAAATTAAGAGAAGAAGTAGCACATATTCCCGAAGATAGAAAGGTTGATAGTGTTTCGGATTCTCTTTTCACCAATGCTCCAGAGCTGTCGAATTTTCAAGAATCTTCTGGAATCGATACCAGTGTGATTTTAACCAAACCAAAACCATAACATAAAGCGGAGGATAAAAAAATATGTTTGCGATTACTAATAGTGCTGGATTGTTCGGCATGAATGCTTTTTCTGTGATAGTGGAAGCAGAAATTTCAAAGGGACAATCAAAGTTTGTGGTGAGTGGTCTTCCAGATATAGGAGTCAGGGAAAGCTGTGACCGTGTGCGCAGTGCAGTGAATTCTATTCATATTCCATTCCCAAAAGGGAAAGTCCTCGTGAACCTTGCACCAGCAGATGTGAAAAAGTCGGGTTCGTCCTTTGACCTTGCCATCTTTGTATCACTCATGCAGGCAATGGGCGTATTGCCGGATAGAATTCCCGATAGCATTTTTATTGGGGAATTGGGTTTACATGGCGTATTACACCAAATTCATGGCGTTTTGACCATTACCATGCAAGCAAGAGAAAAAGGCTATAAAAATATCTTCGTTCCAATCCAAAACGTCAAAGAAGCATCTGTGACAACTGGAATCAATGTGTATGGTGTGAAAAATGTGGAACAATTGATTCAACATCTCAATGGAGAGGAACTCTTGACCCCTGCAAAGCCCTATGAGCCAGAAGCCACGCACAACATTTTAAATCTCCTTGACATGGAAGACGTGAAAGGACAGCCAAAGGCAAGAAATGGCATTGAAATTGCTGCCGCTGGTGGGCATAATATTTTATTGATTGGTTCTCCCGGAAGTGGTAAAAGTATGCTTGCACAGCGCATTCCCACCATTTTACCCGATATGACAAAAGAAGAGATTCTGGAAACATCTAATATTTATTCCGTTGCAGGGGAATTAAATCAAGAGTTGCCACTCATCCAAGAGCGTCCCTTCCGTGCGCCACATCATACAATTTCTAGTTCAGGTTTGATTGGTGGGGGTACTGTCCCATCCCCAGGGGAAATTTCACTCGCACATAATGGGGTTTTGTTTTTGGATGAGTTGCCAGAATTTGACCGTTCCACACTGGAAGTACTGCGCCAGCCTCTGGAAAGCCGTAAAATTGTGATTTCAAGGGTTGCAGGCACGGCAGTTTATCCATGTAACATCATGCTGGTAGCAGCAATGAATCCTTGTCCATGTGGCTATTATGGTTCAAAGGTAAAACGCTGTACCTGTTCCCAAAGACAGGTTGCTAATTATATGGGAAAGATTTCAGGACCTTTGCTTGACCGTTTCGATATGCATATTGATGTTGACCCTGTGAAGTATGAAGACCTTGCTTCCAATGAAAAGGCGGAAAGTTCATCCGTAGTGCGAGAACGTGTGGAGCGTGCAAGAGAACGACAGGCGGAACGCTTCAAGGGGACTGAGATTTATTCCAATTCCATGATTCCCGACCACCTTCTTGCAGAATATTGTCATTTGAATGAAACTGCTAAAGACTTGCTTCGGGTAGTTCATTCCAAATATGCCATGAGCGCAAGAGCATTCAGCCGAATTCAGAAAGTGGCATTATCCGTGGCGGATATGTTGGGACATGATGAAATTGCTCGTTCTGACCTTGCTATGGCGGTACAGTATCGTGGATTCAATAGCAAGTATTTGCTAAACTAACCTATCATCAGGAGGATTTATGAAACATTCATTTTTGGGAAAATTACGCCATTATTTCAGTGCGACAGATAAAATACTGTTATTGGCGGTTATCCTGTGTTCAGCCATCAGCTGTGTGATGCTTTACAGCATTGCACAAAATGAGCTTGTTGACCGTTGTGATATGAGTACATTTCATACGCAATTAGCAGCCAGCTTGATAGGCTTGGTCATCTTCATTCTATTAAGCATTCTCAATTATAATCGCTTCATTCGTTTATGGATGATTTATGCCCCCATTTCCATTGTTCTGACGTTGCTTACCTTCACCAGTTTAGGCTATCGCAGAAGTGGCGCAGATGACAGGGCTTGGCTTGAAATTGGGGATTTCTATTTACAGCCTTCGGAATTGCTCAAACTTGCTTTCATTCTCACTTTCTCCTACCATCTTGCAAGAGATGAGGAGAATATGAACCATCCCTTACACTTTTTGATGCTCTGTATTCATGGCATGATACCCATTGGCTTAGTAGCATTACAGGGCGACTATGGGACGGCGATTGTTTTCGCCTTCATTTTCATAGCGGAAATGTTCAGTGCAAAAATCGCTTTCCGCTATATTCTCCTTGGATTGTTTGCGATTCCGGCATCTTGTCTCTTTGCATGGAATTTCGTTTTGCAGGATACTCACCGCAATCGAATTTTGGTACTGCTTCACCCCGGAACAGACATTGACATTGAATACCAGCAGGATAAGGGGCTTTCGGCACTTGCCAACGGTCATATTTTCGGGGTAGGATTATTAGGCGGTGACTATATCAGCATCCCCGAAATGCATAATGATTTCATTTATGCGCATATCGGGCAAGCATGGGGAATGTTGGGTTCTCTGGTGGTTCTGTTTCTCCTTGTGTTCATCTGCTTGAAAGTCCTTGCCAATTCCCTCAATTCCAAAAGCCGTCAAGGGGCATTCCTCTGTATTGGCACATTCGCCATGCTCTTTTCTCACTGCTTCATGAATATTGGCATGGTCTTAAAGGTCATGCCTGTTATCGGCATTCCCTTGCCCTTCCTCAGTGCTGGCGGAACAGCCGTGGTTTGTATGTATACCGCCCTTGGCATTGTCAATAGTACTCGTTGCCATAATTTCAAGCGTAACCGCATTTTCTACGACCCTGACATTGAATAGGAGTAATCATGAAAAAAATCATTACCATTTTATTGACCGCCTTAATGGTTGCCATCTTTCTATTTTCTGCACAACCAGCCGACGACAGCTCCCTGACAAGTTCCCACTTTGCGGAACTTGCCGTGAAGCTATTATTCCACCACGATTACCAACATCTTTCCCCCGAATTCAAAGGGCAAGCGGTTTCAGGCTTGACGTTCCTTGTGCGGAAAATGGCGCATTTCAGTGAATATGCCCTGCTCGGCTTCCTTTGGTACTTATTATTGAAGAACACCCGAAACGGAATGTTTCTTTCCTTGGCAATGACGTTTCTTTATGCAACATCCGATGAATTTCACCAAACCTTTGTTGCTGGACGTTCGGGACAAATCCGTGACGTTCTGATTGATACCGCCGGCGGACTATTCGGCATCCTCATCGCCTTCATTCTCATTTGTATCCTGTATTGTTGTAAGCACCCCGATGTTGTCCGCCTTGGGACATGGGAAAGCGAACCCCAGCAAAAAAGCCCCCACTAGGGGGGCTTTTCTTATTGGTCTTTATTTTTTGTTGCGAAGCGATATACCATCACGGCAATGATACCAGCTACTGCACCCAGAATACAAGGATTCATATTTTCACCACCTTTTCAGATTCAGAAATTTGAAACTGTTCTGCTTTTTTCTGATATTTCACGTCTACCATCATATCAACAAGCGTTCCCTCATTGGTATACTCCTCTGTAAAGACCTTTCCTGCCTCTCGTAGGCTTTGCAAGAATCCCCCTTCATGGTAGGGGATACATAGCTTCATGCGCCTTGCTGACTGCGGTAAACGCTGTGAGATGGTCTGTAGGAGTTCGGGAATGCCGTCACCATGTTTGGCACTAATCCAAACCGTTTCAAAGTCGTTGACTTTTGGCAATTCCACAAGGTCGGATTTATTCAGCACATGAATCTGTGGAATGTCGGAACACTTCATTTCATTCAATAATTCCTGTGTGACGTGCATTCGCTTTTCAATGTCGGGTTCGGAAGCATCCAATACATGAAGAATCAAGTCCGCCTGTGCGGTTTCCTCTAACGTGGAATGAAAGGCTTCCACAAGATGGTGAGGGAGTCGGCGAATCAATCCCACTGTATCCGATAATAACACCGTTCTTCCATCTGGCAACTCCAATGCACGGGCTGTCACATCCAGCGTTGCAAATAATTGATTCTCCACCAATACCCCTGCATCCGTCAACATATTGAATAATGTCGATTTTCCAGCATTGGTATACCCCACAATGGCAACGGTTAGAATACCATCCTTCTTTCTTCGGCTGGTGATAAATTTCCGGTGTTTCTCCATGTCCTTGAGTTCCTTCTTCAAAGAATCAATCCGACTGCGAATATGACGGCGGTCAGTTTCGAGTTTGGTTTCACCTGCGCCCCTTGTACCGATACCGCCACCCAAACGAGAGAGGGCTTTCCCCATGCCTGTGAGACGGCTCAACCGATATTGATATTGTGCAAGTGACACTTGAATTTTCCCTTCTGCGGTTCTTGCACGTCCGGCGAAAATGTCAAGGATGAGCATTGTTCTGTCAATGACCTTGCAATCTGTCATATCAGAAATGTTCCTCATCTGAATGCCTGTCAGTTCTTCATCAAAGATGAGCATATCCGCATGGAGCAGAGCAAGTTGTTCTTTGATTTCCTCTAACTTGCCTGCACCAATGAAAGTAGATGCTTCCGGTGCTGGTCTTGACTGAATGACAGTCGCCAAGACCTCACAACCAGCCGTTTCAGCAAGTTCAGAGAGTTCCTTCATGGAAAGTTCAGCGTCATATGCTCCGGTGTCGATTCCAACAAGAATCGCTTTGGGGGCTTTGGTTTGGTTTTTGATTTGGTGCATAATACCTCCATTATTTCACATGATTGATATGTACATCTGTCTGAGGGTAGGGGAAAGAGATTCCATTTTCATCAAAGGACTGTTTCACGAGCTCGGTCAAGTCGTATTGCAGGGGGTAATAGTGTGCGTGGGCTGTCCAAACCTGCACGGTGAGTATCACGGCACTGTCCCCCAGTTCGCCGATTCTGACAAGGGGGGCGGGGGTGGGGAGTGCATGGGGGTGATTTTTAATAATATCAAGGATAAGTTTTTTTGCCTTTTCGGAGTCGTCATCATAGCTGATACCAAAATTCAGGTCTAACCGCCGTTCGGGGGGGTTGGTATAATTGGTAATGGTGGAGCTGGAAAGCGTTCCATTCGGAATGAAGACGGTTAAGCCGTCCGGTGTGCGGATTCGGGTGTGAAGGATTTCGATACGTTCGACAGTTCCCGAAATGCCGTTCACGCTGATGAAGTCGCCGACTTGCAAGGGCTTTGTGAATAACAGGAGAAATCCCCCTGCCACATGGGAAAGGCTATCTTGCAATGCCAACCCAATGGCAAGCCCCATTGTACCAATGACCGTGATAATGGAAGTCATGGGGACTTTGAGGACGGAAAGGGTGATAATGGTGACAAGGACGTACAGTGCCACTTGAATGAGCGATTGTAAGAAGGTGGAAGCCGTGCGGTCAATCGCCTTCCCCCCTAATGCCTTTCGAATGGCTTTCATCAGGGCTTTGGTCAATAGAATGCCACAGGTGAAGGTAAGCAGGGCAAACACCAGAGAGGGGAAAATGCCTTTGAGAAAGTCCAGCATAGCGGAAAAGATGCCCGAAACGTGTTCGGCTTCTTGGGTAATGGTGTCGCCGATTTCGGGGGTCATGGGTTCAGTCATGGGAATCACCTCATTGCATTAAGATGTCGATAGCGGTCGAGAGTTGGGGGTCAGTGTCGGGGTCAGCGTTGCCAATGATAGTATTCTCACCGCTTTCCATGACAATATCAGGGGCAAGTCCCACACCGTGGTAGTTATCGGAGCGAGTAGTTTGGTAAGTTGCCACGGTTAAAGTCAAACCGCCACCGTCGGGCATTTTCAGGGTAGACTGCATAATTCCCTTACCGTAGGTCTGTGTGCCGACGAGTTTGGCTTGTTTGAAGTCACGCAGAGAAGCAGCGAAAAGTTCAGCCGCACTGGCAGTGTTGCCATTGACAAGGACAACCATGGGGAGATTGAGTTCATTGGAATCAGAGGTGACGACGGTTTCGGTTCGACCGCCTTGATAAGTCGCCGTGGCAATATCGCCCTCTGGGAGAAGGGGGTCAAGCATTTTTTGGAGAGACGTGAGAACGCCACCGCCATTATCACGCACGTCAAAGATGATACCAGTCGCACCAGCGGAGAGCAAGGAATCGAGGGTATCTTGAAATTGTTCACTGGTATTGTCACGAAAAGCGGAAATGGCAATGTAAGCGATTTGGTTATCAAGCATTTGACCGTGAACAGTGGAAACTTCATAGGTATGGCGAGTAATGCGAAGGTCTTTGTCTGCGCCATCATGCCGAATGGTGAGAACAACGGAAGTACCCTCTTCGCCTTTGACACGGTTCACAGCTTCTTCATACCCCAAATCAGCAACCGTCTGCCCTTCCACGGCGGTAATGAAATCGCCCTCTTGCAGACCAGCTAATTGCGCAGGGGAATTCTCATCCACATGGGTAATGAGAAAGAGGGAATCTTCCGTGAAAGTGATGGTCACACCAATACCGACTTGCTGACCGGCTTCTTTGGTCATGAGTGCATCATATTCCTCAGCGGTCATATAGCGGGAAAAGGGGTCATTCAGCCCACTGACATACCCTTTGAGAATGCCATTCATCAGAGCATCTTCATCCAATTCATCAAGGTAGTAATGTTCACGGACATAAGAATCGATGGCTTCAAGGCGGTCGTACTGTTCCGCCTTCTCTTTAACGGCTTGCACCTTATCATTGAAATTTTGCAGGGACACAAAGGAAGTAATGATGAAGGTAAGAGCGCAGACAAGCGCAGAAATGCTGATGGTAACGCCAAGACTGACTTTTTGATTCATGGAATCGCTCCTTTTTCTTTTGAGAATCAAATTGCCTGCGCTCAGGGGGGAGCTGAAGCCCCCCAAGCATCAGGCAAAAAGCATTTGAATTAGATTAGGATGAAATAGAATGGAATAAATTAGAACTTAGTTGGGTTTGCCTGAAGATATTTCTTTACCATTAAGGCAATCTTGAAAATGATTGCATGGTCGAATTCTCTCAGGTCAAGACCAGTCAACTTCTTGATTTTCTCCAAGCGGTATACAAGCGTATTGCGGTGTACAAAGAGCTTTCTTGAAGTTTCAGAAACATTCAGATTGTTTTCGAAGAAACGCTGAATTGTGAATAATGTTTCATGGTCAAGGCTTTCAATGCTTCCACGCTTGAATACTTCATGCAAGAATGTTTCACAAAGCGTCGTGGGCAAGTGGTAAATCAGTCTTGCAATGCCTAAGTTATCATAGCTCACAATAATCTTGTCCGTATCAAATACCTTCCCCACTTCAAGGGCGGTTTGTGCTTCCTTGAAAGAACGTGCCAATTCCTTGACGCTGGTAACAGCTGTACCAATGCCGACATTGACTCTGGTATAGAATTCGCTGGAAAGGGTATCTGCAATGGAACGAGCCAATTTTTCAAGGTCATTGGAATCGACAGTGCTTTTGATTTCCTTCACGAGAACAATGTCGGATTCTGTGATATTGAATACAAAGTCCTTATTTTTATCGGGGAAAAGATTCTGAATGACATCATAAGCGGAAATATCATTAGAAGATACAATACGAATCAGCAATACCACACGGCTGATTTCTGCATTAAAATGTAATTCTCTTGCCTTGATGACAATATCCCCAGGTAATACGTTATCAAGCACAACATTTTTGATAAAATTATTGCGGTCATACTTCTCATCATAATACTGCTTGATATTTGCCAATGTGATAGCGAGGATAGCTGCATAACGTGCGGAAGATTCATCCGTTCCCTCCACAAACACTGCATAATCTGGCTTGGTATGTGCGCCGAATGGCTTATAAGTGTAACCATCACGAATAAAAATATCATGGGTATCACTCAAATCAAGTGAAACAAATTCGTTGGTAGTACCAACCTTAGTGAGGTCACTGCAAGCAATAATTGTAGCATTTTCATCAACTACACCAATCACCGCATCCATTGTATCACGCATCTGATGGACAAGCCCTTGAAAGAGTCTGTTCGACATAAACTAACTTCCCTTCTGTTGATTTTTTGTCATATATTACGAAATTCATTCGTCCCCTGTATATTACAAATGGTAACATAAATTTATGAACATGATATGAACAAATTGTTAAATTTCTATATTTTTTCGTGAAAATGGCGAATTTTTTGAAAATGATTTGTGAATTCATCACAAAATTACCTGCAACTTGTAACTAATCAGTAACCTTTCCAAGGAGTATTACATTTTTTCGGGGCAATCTACTTTCAAAATTGCCATTGCATTGCGTAAAGTTTGTGCAGTAGCACGACAAATCCCAATACGAGCTTGACGAATTTCGGGGGTTTCTGCATTCTTCACGCTACAAGTATCATAGAAACGATGGAAGAGTGTCGCCAATTCAATGGCATATTTGGTAATTCGGGAAGGGTCATAAACTTTAGCAGCTGCGGAAACGGTAGCAGGGAAATCAGCAATATGACGAATCAATTCAATTTCTTGCGGTGCTTCTGGTGCAGGGAGTTGGCTCATGGGCTTATCGTCTGCATAAAGTCCCTCTTGGTTGAGGTTGCGCAGGATACTACAAATTCTTGCATGAGCATACTGAACATAGTAGACTGGATTCTGTGAAGACTTCTCAACGGCTAAATCAAGGTCAAATTCAAAGTGAGAATTTGCCTCACGCATATTGAAAAAGAATCTCGCTGCATCCAGCGGAATATCTTCCAGCAAAGTGACAAGCCCGATAGCCTTACCGCTTCTTTTGGAAAGTTTAGCAGGTTTGCCGTTCCGGAACAACATTACCATTTGCATCAAGACCACATCCAAACGGCTGGTATCCACTCCCAAAGCTGTCAAAGCGGCTTTCAATCTGGGGACATAGCCGTGATGGTCTGCCCCCAAAACATTGATAGCCTTGTCAAAATTTCTTGTGACAAGTTTGTCCATATGATATGCAATATCTGGTACAATGTAAGTGGGGATACCATTCGCACGGCGAAGAACGAAATCTTTATCTGCGCCATATTTTTCCGCCTTAAACCAAATTGCGCCCTCTTGTTCGTAGGTGTCGCCTTGTTCGGCGAGTTTGTCAATGATACGGTCAACGCTTCCGTCTGCATGAAGGGTAGACTCTTTGAACCAATTATCATAAATCACACGATAGCTTTTCAAATCACGCTCTAATCCTTCAATATTCAAAGGCAACGCATAGCCAACAAGAGCCTTTCTGCGTTCTTCCTCTGTGACGGATTCCACATCATTTTTGTGAATGCCATAATAATTGGCAGAATGAATAATAATATCCTTTCCAAGATAAACGTCTTCCGGCATAGGGAAATCAGGGGAATTCCCATCTTCACCATAAATCGCATTGGCGAGGGCTTCCACGTCATCTTTGTAAGCGTTCAGCATTTCTTGACCCTTATCGGAACAAAGCTGTAAATACCGCAGAGAAAGCGATTTGCCGAATTTCTCAATTTGATTACCAGCATCATTGACATAGAATTCTCGTTCTGTATTCCAGCCTGTCCATTCCAGCAAAGAGGAAATACCATCCCCAAGCGCAGCACCTCTCGCATTTCCAACGTGCATAGGTCCTGTGGGGTTTGCAGAAACGAATTCCACAAGCGCACGTTTTCCTTTTCCGTCTTCGGATTTACCATACTGGTCTTTTTCGTTGAGGACTGCTTGAACGGTATCACCAAACCAACGCTTTTCAAGGAAGAAATTCATAAACCCCGGGCCTGCAATTTCTGCACGGCTGAAATAAGAGCCTTTCAGATATAAGGCATCCACAAGGAGCTGTGCAATATTTCTGGGGGGCATATGAAAAGATTTTGCTGATACCATAGCAATATTGGTTGCAAAATCTCCATGGGATTTATCCGCTGGAACTTCAATTTTAAAAGAGGGGAGCGTTTCAGCTGGTAATTTCCCCTCTGAAATCAAAGTACCCAACGCATTCAGAATCATTTCATGCAGTTGTGCTTGTGCCTCTGCCATCATATTTATCATTAGTTGTTACCTCCATATTGTTAATCATTTTCGGGGGAATGGATACGCTGAATTTCTAAAAATACTTCATTATCAGAAAGCAAGGTACTGTTTGCATCAGCGATATAATGTAACATCAGTTTTCCGCCGTCATCGGTCAACTGATTCTGAATTTTCTTTGCAGAAACCCCGACAGAAAATTCCCCGAAAGGTGTTTCATAATTACAGAAATATTTTTTCCCCAATTTCATAATCAAGTGCGTTTGAAAAAATCCCGTTCTGATAATGGAGACTGTTCCATCAGGGGAAACATGAATTTCCGTGTTAGAGCCTTCCATTCCTGTGGCTTCTGTCTCCTCATAGGAAATAACCCTTTCGCCGTTCTCATCCACAAAATATTCTGCTTCACTATTGAGAAGTGTTTCAGATGCTTCATCCTCTTCATGCTGAATACTCCTCAATTTCATAATCCATTTTTCTTTCAAATTTGTAACTCCTTATATCCGACTGCTGAACACTTGACCATTGACAGCATCCATCAAGAAATGTCGGGCATTATCACGGAACATGGAAACGCTGTCACTGACATAATAGACATTATGTCCTTTTTTGGTGCTATCGGTCAATAAATCCTGTTCTTCAAGGCATTGTTTGGCATATTTTGCAGCTTCTTCACTTGCGGAAATCAATTTCACATCATTTCCCATAATATCAGCAATGGTTTCGGCGATAATCGGGTAATGGGTACAGCCTAAAATCAATGTATCTACCTCTGCACTGCGGATAGGAGCAAGGTATTCTTCAGCGGCTAATCTGGTAATGGGGTTATTTCTGTCTGTATAGCCATATTCTACCAGATGCACAAAAAGCGGGCAAGCCATTGCTGTGACATCTTTGGAAGGGTCAATATTATGAATAGCCGTTTCATAGCTTCCACTGCTTACAGTTGCAGGCGTACCAATAATGCCAATTCTGCCGTTTTGAGTTGCTTGACAAGCAGCCCTTGCAGCAGGATATACTACCCCCGTGAAGGGCATATCATCCACCGGAGATTCTGCACCCAACATAGAACTAACCGTACCACAAGCGGCGATAATCATTTTAACAGGGTGTCTTCTCAAAAAAGCAATATCTTCTTTAGTGTAGCGTTGAATGGTCTGACGGCTTCTTGTGCCATAAGGAATTCTTGCAGTATCACCGAAGTAGATAATATTTTCATTGGGGAGAATTTCATTCAGGCATTTGACCGCAGTCAAACCACCCATGCCGGAATCAAATACACCAATTGCATCTTGATTCATGTCAACACATCCTTTCAGGCTCTGTCATTATTATCAATTGCCTGTTCAATGAGCTTATCCATCAGATAGGAAGGTGTCATTCCAAGGTGTTCCATCAATTTCGGATACATGCTGATAGCAGTGAACCCCGGCATGGTGTTGATTTCGTTCAGGATAATTTCTCCTTTATCAGAGAGGAAGAAATCCACACGGGAAAGCCCTTTACAGCCCATTGCCTGATAAGCCTTGACAGCGGTTTCACGGATTTGATGATGAATTTCCTTTGGAATGTCCGCAGGAATGGCAAGCTGTGAACCATCAAGAACATACTTTGCATCAAAATCATAGAATTCCTTACAGGAGGCAATTTCACCCACAAAAGAAGAGAATGGTGCATCATACCCAAATACAGCCACTTCCAATTCTCTGCCAGTAATGCATTCTTCCACAATGACCTTATCATCATGACCAAATGCAAGACGTACCGCCTCTAACAATTGTTCCATATCATTCGCACGGCTGACACCAATGGAAGAACCAGAATTTGCAGGCTTGACAAACAATGGAAAACCAAGCTTTTCAGCAATTTTTGTGCATTTTTCGGTGAGATGGTTCATTTCTCTGTCAAGAATCATATCCCATTTTGCGGTTTTAATGCCGTTATAGTCGAGAATGGTGTGTGTGGTTGCCTTATCCATGCAAGCGGCAGAAGCCAATACTCCACAGCCTACATAGGGAATCTTTGCCAATTCCAGCAAGCCTTGAATTGTGCCGTCTTCTCCATTACGTCCATGCAGAACAGGGAAAACTACATCAATCTTGCGAACAGATGCACCACCATTTTCAATGGTGATTAACCCCTTATGAATCGGGTCAGGAGAGAGTACCGCAGAAGTGCAGTCTGTATTCCGTTCCCATTCTCCATTTGCAATGGAATGTACATCTCCCGGATAGTAAAGCCATCTGCCTTTTTTTGTGATACCTACACATACAACGTCATATTTATCAGTTGGAATATTTTTGATGACATTCACAGCCGACTTTAAAGAAATATCATGCTCACTGGAAACACCGCCAAATATGACGGCTACTCTTGTCTTTGACATAAAATCATACGCTCCTTTATTGAATGCGTTCCGCTGCCACCGAAAAGACAACAGTCGGATACTGTCTTTTATTCTACCATATTTTATAGAAAACTGCAAGCATTTTTTGAAAAATGATAAAATTATACAAATTTTCTTTCATTTGCTGATTTTCTTTTTTATGCTATGCGTGGAAAGTAGTAGATATTCACAAAATTTGAAAGGAATTATTCGCCCGCTGCAAGGCTGGAATAATATTCACTCAAACATTTTGCAATGGATGAAATCAAATTATGGGCTTGACTGACAATGGTATCATTGGCATAAATCCCTTGTTGGGCTTCCTGAATGGCAACATTGGCATGAAAGACCGCTTGCTGTAATTCATCAATTTGATTGCTGGTAGAAAAATTTTGGGCAAGTGCTAAATGGGCGAGCGCATACAGTGCATGAAATTCATCCTGCAATACTTCATGTGGAAATTGTACTTTCAGGAGTTCTTGAAATTTTTCCTCCTGAAATAATCGTTTGGCTTGATTCAGCACAGAAAGAGCGGAATTTTCCGCTTCTGTGCCATCAGAATCCGAAAGCAATTTTTCCATGGGAATTTCCAATACTCCTGCAAGGTACTCCAATGTCTTCATAGATGGTGTTGCTGAACCGCTTTCAATTTGGCTGAGCATATTTCTTGTAATGAAATTTCCTGTTACTTCACTTTGTGTCATTTTTTTTGCAAGGCGAGCAGCTTTTAACCTTCGCCCCAGTTCTGCATTATCCATAATATCAGCCCCTTTACAATTGTAAATGTTGTTTACCGTTCATTTACTATCATAGCACACTTTCAGAAAAAATGCAACCCCTTTTTGAAATTTTTTGAAAAAAGTATTGACAAAACGTGCGGAATGTGGTATGATAATTTCAGTAAATCAAATTTACACAGGTAAGAGGGTGGAATTGATGCAAGCATGGTGGGAAAGTTTAACAGAAGTATTGCGTGTGCTGTATTGCATTGCAATACCATCATCATTGATTTTACTATTGCAATTGATATTGACAACGATAGGCGGACACAGTGACGGAGGAATGGAATTTTCTGATACTTCCGGAATTGATGGCATTGACAGTATGGACGGAATCGACCTTGATGGTGACGGCATTCCGGATATTTCCATTGAAGATTTACCTTCGGACGGTGGAAATCCGGCAGATTTCGGGACATTCCGGTTATTGACCTTGCAGACAATTGTCACGTTTTTAGCGGTATTTGGATGGGTTTCCATTATCTGTATCAGTTCAGGAATGCCAGTTTTTATGGGTATTTGGTTAGGCATCATCTTTGGGACAATCATGATGGCAGTCGTGGCAAAAATTGTACAGATGTCTTCAAAATTAGCGGAAAATGGAATTCTCAACCTGAAAAATGCAATCGGCGAAACAGCCACAGTGTATGTACCCATTCCCCCGAAAAATAGCGGAAATGGGAAAATCACCATGCAATTGCAGGGGCGTTTCTGTGAATTGGAAGCGGTGACGGAGTCAGAAAAAATGATTGAAACCGGAAAACAGGTGCTTGTCACTGACGTACTGGGAGACGTGCTTGTTGTAGAGGAAAGCTGACAACAAAAGTAAGGGGTAATTGTATGGACATCTATCAGATTATGGGAATATTGTACTTTTTGGCTTTATTGGCGAGTATGCTGGTATATCCACAAGTGCGAGTATTCACCTTTATTTTGATAGGGATTAGTGTGCTGGTTCTTGCCTTGAAAGCGAAAAAAGCCCATGAAATAGAAAATCCTGATGAAACGGATAAATCATGGATGATAGGCTGTATTTTTGGTGCAGGGATGGCATTTGTCGGGTTTTGTGGTGCGCTGAACCTGATTTTTTAGAGGTGATGGAATTGAAGGACTTTGATAAATTTGTTTTTAGCAAATTAGCAGTAATTTTGTTACTGCTCATGGAGTTTATGGTTGTGAATGAAACACGTCGGGCAATTCTCTCGATTTTGATAGGGGTTGGGATATTCTTTCTTAGCCTGAAAGCCAAAAAAGCCGTAGAAATAGAAAAAACTGACGAAGAGGATAAATCATGGATGAGTGGTTTTATTTTTGGAATCGTGATAGCTTTTGTGGGTGTTTGTAATGTGGTGAACCTGATTTTTTGACATTTGAGGAAGAACGAACATGAGACATCAGAATAACTTAACAGAAGAACAGGAAAAAGCATTGATACAGTTCGTGAGAGAAAATCATCACAATTATGTGAAAAGATTATTGATTTGTAGCGGAGTTTTTGCACTTTGTATGTATGCAATGGCGAAATATTCTATTTTCAGTTCGGAAAGTATCATTTTGAGTATCATCAGTGGTGCAGGTTTGGTAGCATTATTTGTGAATGGAATCGGGCTTGATTTCGGAATACATTGTGATTATGCTTGTCTGAAACATGGAAAATATACCATTGATTTCCGGCAGTCCGCCGGAAAACTCCCCGATAAAGGCAATAAAAAATATTATGTCACAGATGATGAGGGCAATCAATACAGATGCCTGAAATTTTTAGATTATCGCAATTCCGAACAGGGGAAAGAATTACTTTGTATTCATCTGGAAAACGGTCGGCATTATGCCTTTCCGGAAATTCCAGAAGAAATATAAACAGATTTATCAGGAGGTTTGTATGATGAAACGATGTTGTATTTTTTTTGAGGTATTTTTGGATGTCCTAGAAATTGTGTTTGATATTATCTGCACAGTTTTGGATTGAGAAGTGAATTTTGTTAAAGTTATCAGTTTTTTTAAGCTCATTTTCATGTAAGGAGTGATTTTCATGGGAAATTTCGCAGTATTATTAGTTATTTGTATCATTGTGGTGATTTTATTCGCCGCAGTAGTGGCTATTTTATCGAGATACAGAAAATGCCCGTCTGACAAAATTCTGGTTATCTATGGTAAAGTCGGAACGGATGAATTTGGAAACCCAAGAAGTGCAAAGTGCATTCATGGCGGTGCGGCATTCATTGTGCCAGTGATTCAGTCTTACCAGTATCTGGATTTGACACCAATTTCCATGAATGTCGATTTGAGAAACGCACTTTCCAAGCAGAATATCAGAATCAATGTTCCGTCACGTTTCACGGTTGGAATCTCCACTGAACCGGCAGTGATGCAGAATGCAGCGGAACGCTTGTTAGGGCTGAAAATGATTGAAATTCAGGAGCTTGCAAAGGATATTATTTTCGGTCAGTTGCGTTTGATTATTGCAACCATGGATATTGAGGAAATCAATGCAGACCGTGATAAATTCCTTGTTGCGATTTCTAAAAATGTGGAAATCGAACTGAAAAAAATCGGTTTGCGCCTGATTAACGTCAATGTGACTGATATTACAGACGAATCCGGCTACTTAGACGCACTCGGTAAAGAAGCTGCTGCAAAGGCTGTCAATGATGCAAAGAGAAGCGTTGCCGAACAAAACAGAGATGGTGAAATTGGTCAGGCAAATGCACAGCAGGAACAGCGTGTACAGGTTGCAAAGGCGAATGCATCCGCTATCGAAGGTGAAAACCTCGCTCGTGTCGCTGTCGCAGATTCTGAAGCCCTCCGCCGTGAACGTGAAGCCGAAGCCCTCCGCAAGGCGACCGCAGCCGAAGCCGTTCAATCCGCAAGGGCAAAACAGGAAGCTTATTCCGCACAGCAAGAAGCGGAACAGGCTCGTGCTGACCTCGAAAAAGCTACCCAAAAGGCGGATGTCATTGTCAAGGCACAAATCGCCAAAGAACAAGCCGAAATCAAAGCCGAAGCAGAAGCAGAAGTCACCAGAAGAAAGGCTCGTGGTGAAGCAGATGCCATTTTTGCCAAAATGGAAGCAGAAGCAAAAGGTCAGCAGGAAATTTTGACCCGTCAGGCGGAAGGTATGAAAGCCATTGTGGAAGCTGCCGGCGGTGATGCCAATGCTGCTGTCAAGTTGCTGATTGCTGAAAAACTGGAAGATTTGATTGCAATTCAGGTGGAAGCTGTCAAGAATATCAAAATTGACAAAGTTACCGTTTGGGACAGCGGACAGAATGCAGACGGACAGAATTCCACAGCTGGTTTTATTTCCGGCTTGATGAAATCCGTCCCCCCATTGAATGACCTGTTCCGTCAAGCTGGAATGGAACTCCCTGACCTCTTAGGCAAACCAGCAGAAAAAACGGAAGAAATTCCCCACTTTGAACCGGAAATCGTTCAGCCGGAAGAGGAAGCAATTGACTTGGAATCCGCTGATGAAGTGGAATAATTGAAAAACTATGTGATAAATTATCAAAAAGGTGCAGAAATTCCGGTTTCTGCACTTCTTTTTTGAAAAAATGAAAAAATATCTCTGAAACTCTTGACAAGCTTTAAAAAGTATGATATAATGTAAATACCTCTTTGGCGGGGGTATTTTTTTGTGCTTTGTACTTCCCGCAGTCTGAGGGAGGCATGGAAAGTATTGCCGATAGTCAAAAGCAGGCAATCAACCGAAAGCATCTGTTTCACAGGTGAAAACTGAATCAGGAGGTGCCGATAATGAGAGTGAAAATAACTTTGGCTTGCACAGAGTGCAAACAGCGTAACTATGTTACCAAAAAGAACAAGAAGAACGACCCCGACCGTATCGAGATGAAGAAGCATTGCAAGTTCTGTAGAAAGCATACAATCCACAAGGAAACAAAGTAATCGGAGGTTTGGCGCATGGCGAAAAAAGATAACGATGAAGTTTCCGTAAAGGAAGAGAAAAGCACAAAAAAAACCAAAGAATCCAAAGAAGCAAAAAATTCCAAAAAATCCGCTAAGGATGAAGGTAAGAAGGAGAATGGAATCGGAAAATGGTTTCATGACTTGAAAGTGGAGTTTAAGAATGTCACTTGGCCCACAAGGCAAACTGTTGCCACCAATACCAGCGTTGTATTGAGTGTCATTGTCATGGGTAGCGTGATTATTGGTTTGTTGGATTCAGGGTTACTGAAATTAGCACAGTTCTTAATTGGACTGGCTCAGGGTTGAGCATTGTCACGGAAAGGGAGGAAGCATAATGTCACAAGCAGCAAAATGGTATGTTGTTCACACATACTCTGGTTATGAAAATAAAGTCGTACAGAATATTGAAAAGGTTGTGGAGAACCGTAAGCTGCATGACCTCATTCAGGAAGTTTATGTTCCCACCGAACACGTGACCGAAATTGTGGACGGCAAACAAAAAGAAGTCGAAAGAAAGACATTTCCGGGGTATGTCCTTGTGAAAATGGTCTATACTGACGATTCATGGGCAGTTGTCCGCAATACCAGAGGCGTGACAGGTTTTGTCGGTCCTGGTTCTGTTCCGACCCCACTCACGGATAAAGAAGTCGCTTCCATGGGAATCAAAAGCGTCAATACTGTCGTTGTTGATTATCAGGTTGGTGATAGAATCCGTGTCACGGGTACAAATTTAGATGGTTTTACCGGAGTTGTCCGTAATATCGACATTGAAAAGGACGAAGTAGAAGTTCTGGTGAATATGTTCGGCAGAGATACCCCGACAACCATCGCATTGCATCAGGCTGTCAAGCTTGACGATTAAAGGAAAGAAAGGAAGCTTTTCAGGCTTCCCCAACGTGGGAGAATAGTTCCGGAAAAGTCCGGCTGTTCGCCTTTACCACAATAGGAGGAAAATCATGGCACAGAAAGTAGTTGGCTATATTAAGCTGCAAATTCCCGCAGGTAAAGCAACACCTGCACCGCCTGTTGGTCCTGCATTAGGTCAGCATGGTGTTAATATTATGGCATTCACAAAGGACTTCAACGAAAGAACAAAGGCTGATATTGGTTTGATTATTCCAGTAGTCATCACTGTTTACGCTGACCGTTCCTTTACATTCATTACCAAGACTCCCCCTGCTGCTGTTTTGATTAAGAAGGCTTGCGGTATCGAGAGTGGTTCTGGTGTACCGAATAAAACCAAGGTTGCAAAGATTACAAAGGCACAAGTTCAGCAGATTGCTGAAACGAAGATGAAAGATTTGAATGCAGGTTCATTAGAAGCAGCAATGAGCATGATTGCTGGTACTGCACGTTCTATGGGTGTTGTCGTTACAGACTGACACAAGTAAATGATGTGGGAGGAAATATTCTTTCCGCTAACCAGTGATGCGGTTCAGCACACTGGTATTACCACGAATTTAGGAGGATAAAACATGAAACACGGCAAGAAGTATATTGACAGCCGTAAGGCAATTGATGCTACCAAGGTATATGAGTCTACAGAGGCTCTGGATTTGGTGTGCAAGAATGCTAAGGCAAAGTTTGACGAAACTGTAGAAGTACACATTCGTCTGGGTGTTGACTCCCGTCACGCTGACCAGCAGGTACGTGGTGCGGTAGTTCTGCCGAATGGTACTGGTAAGAATGTAAGAGTTCTTGTATTCTGCAAGGAAGATAAGTATGAAGCAGCAAAGGCAGCAGGTGCTGAATTTGTTGGCGGTCAGGATTTAGTGGACAAGATTATGAAGGAAAACTGGATGGACTTTGATGTGGTTGTAGCATCTCCGGACATGATGGGTCTGGTAGGTCGTCTGGGGCGTGTGCTTGGTCCTCGTGGCTTAATGCCAAACCCGAAGGCAGGCACAGTTACTCCTGATGTCGCTAAGGCTGTGACAGAGGCTAAGGCTGGTAAGATTGAATACCGTCTTGACAAGACCAATATCATTCACTGCCCAATTGGTAAGGCATCTTTCGGCGCACAGAAGCTGGACGAGAACCTTTCCACATTGTTGGAAGCTGTTGTAAAGGCAAAGCCGGCAGCTGCAAAGGGAACATATCTGCGTTCCTGCACTGTTGCATCTACTATGGGTGTAGGTGTTCCGGTTGCTACTGCAAAGTATGGCGTTTGATTTTTGAGATTTCGGAAATGCTCTCCCAAAAGGAGGGCTTTTTCTGTATAAGAAAGGAGCATGGCGAATGAAATTTAGTAAAATGCATGGAATCGGCAACGATTATGTTTATGTGAATGGATTCAAGGAAACAGTTGACAATCCGGAAGAGGTTTCTATTTTTGTGAGTGACCGCAGAAAGGGAATCGGTTCAGATGGGTTAATCATGATTATGCCGTCAGAAGTGGCAGATTGCCGGATGAGAATGTTCAATGCAGACGGTTCAGAAGGGATGATGTGCGGAAATGGTATCCGCTGTGTTGGAAAATATGCCTATGATAACGGCATTGTCAACAAACCGGAATTATCCGTGGAAACCAAGTCCGGCATCAAATATATCACTTTACAGATTGAAAACGGTGTTGCAGTGGGTGCGACAGTTGACATGGGCAAAGCAATTCTGAAACCCTCTGACATTCCCATGAATGCGGAAGGGGATACTTTCATTGCAAAGCCCATTGAAGTGGATGGCAAAGAATATACGGCTACTTGTGTATCCATGGGGAATCCTCACTGTATTATTTTCATGGATAGTGACCCCATGAAAATGAACCTCCCTGAAATCGGCGAAAAGTTCGAGAATCATCCCATTTTCCCCGAAAAGGTCAACACAGAATTTGTTCAGGTGTTAGATGAACATACCATTTTCATGCGTGTGTGGGAACGTGGAAGCGGTGAGACGTTCGCCTGTGGGACGGGTGCTTGTGCGGTAGCGGTAGCATCTGTCTTGAATGGCTATTGCAAGCATGATGAAGAAATTACCATTAAGCTCAGAGGTGGCGACTTGAAAATCATCTGGAAGTCTGACGGAACTGTCATGATGACCGGAAGTGCAACCCATGTATTTGATGGTGAAATTGATTTACCCAATGCATAAGATAAAGGCGACTGTTTGAAAAGCAGTCGCCTAATGATTTTATTCTTCGTTCCTCAAAAGGGCTTTTATCCATTTTTTGAGGATGCTCAAAATTAACAAAGAATTCAGAATGATAATTCCGATATAAAGAAAATCTTCAAAGGAATTGCATGGATTTTCTTTGTTTTTCTTATTTGATGTACACATGTTTCATCACCTGCGGAGTAGTGGGCTTATCGTTGTAATCTGTTGCAACGCTAGCGATTTCGTCAACGGCATCCATGCCAGAAACGACCTTTCCAAATGCGGCATACTGTCCATCAAGATAGGGTGCATCCTCGTGCATGATAAAGAACTGTGAGCCGGCAGAATTGGGGTTATTGGCACGAGCCATAGAAAGCACACCACGAGTATGCTTTAAGTTGTTCGGGACACCATTTGCAAGGAATTCGCCCTTGATACTCCATCCGGGGTTTCCTGTGCCGTCTCCCTTGGGGCAACCGCCCTGAATCATAAAGCCGGAAATGACTCTATGGAAGGTCAGACCATCATAAAAGCCCTGCTTCACAAGCTTTTCGAAATTTTCACAGGAAATCGGGGCAATATCGGGATAAAGTTCAATTTCAATCTGTTTTCCGTTTTCCATTTCAATAACTACCATTTTTTGAGATACCTCCATATTTGTAATATATCATCATTCTGATGAATCAGTGTCAAGTTCTTCTGTTTCGTCCGTAATGGTTGCAAAGGGGATTGTTTCGGGTTCAGATGTTGGCGGTTCAGCCAATTCATTGAAGTTGCTGAACGTAATCACCAGACCATAGGACGGAAGAGAAAAAGTCACTGGAATGCCGTCTTCAGTCAATTCAAGGGAATATCCCCCAGTTTCCAGCTGACCTTCACAAACAAGCATACCATCCGAAACCGTACCATCTAATTCCGGATTGATTGCCATTTCATCAATGACTTTCATCAAGTCGGAAAGTTCCGTTTTGAGTGCCTGTGCGGACTGCGGAACGGAAAATTCCAGCCCTTTGTAAGAGGCTTTCACCTCATTATCGAAAAAGTCAAGCTGGATTCCAGATAAAGCTTGTGGGTCGTTGAAAACAGCAGACCATGCATTCATTCCGTAGCGGGTGAGTGTGGCGGAAGTTTCCGTTTCAGAAGTTGTCATTGTAACATCTGTCGTGAAACTGCCTGTCATGTGGTTGGCGGTCTTGGTATTGACTGGTACAACCGTAGTACACCCTGTACACGAAATGAATAAGATTGCTGAAATCCCTGCAACAATGCGTTTCATTCTATCACCTCATTACATAAATTCGGTTCAAATTCCTGTATGTTGCAGTTTCAGCTTATTGTCAATCAATCATTATAAAACATCTTTGAGGGAAGAAATAATGTCACTTGGAAGCATGGAACGCTGTGTATTTTTAGAAGCGGCATTATCTCCAGCAACGGCATGGATACCCACAGCCGCACAAGCAGCACTGTAAACCGGCATCTTAGCAGAGAATGCCGCAGCAATTCCGGCGAGAACATCCCCACTACCAGCTTTTGCCATGCCAGCATTACCCAACGCACAAACCGCCATTCTTTCGCCATCTGTAACAATCGTTCCAGCACCCTTCAAAACAACAGTAGCCTTTGTCAGTTGAGCGAGTTTCTTAGCCATTTCAGGGCGGTCAGCCTGCACTTCATCCACAGTGCAATGCAGAAGTCTTGCGGCTTCTCCTGCATGAGGTGTGAGAATGGTTCGTCCCTCTGGTATGTATTCTATGCAATCAGCCACGATATTTAGACCATCTGCATCCAATACGATGGAGCAGTCTTCCGGCGCATTTTCCAGAACGTACTTGACAAGCTGTCTGGTATCAGGAGTTACCCCTAAACCACAGCCAATCAAAACCGCATCTTTTCCCTGCAATGCTTCTGCAATGTCCTCACGATTCTTTTCACAAAGCAAGAAGCCCTTTTCATCTGTTGCAAGTGGAACGCTCATAATTTCAGGGGTATTCACTGCAATTGCAGCAGCAGCCTGTTCCGTTGTCGCACAAGTCACCATTCCAACACCACTGCGCATTGCTGCCGTAGAAGCAAGCACACAAGCTCCACGCATTCTCACACTGCCTGCAACGACAAGGAGATGACCATTTTCCTGCTTATAAGAATTGGTCTTATATGCTGGGATGAGTTTCTTGGCATTGGAAAGGCTTAAATGATGAATTGGCGGAGGGTTGACCTTATAACGAGCTGTTGCAGATAAGCCAATGTCAACAGTCACAATTTTACCGCAGTATTCACGGAGCGGATACTGTGTCATGCCGAGTTTTTCAGCCCCGAAAGTTACGGTCAAATCTGCACGGAGTGTCCCTTCACTGACAGAACCATCAAGGCAATTACCACCACTGGGAACATCACAAGCAATTCTGTATTTATCCGTCATGTAAGTCATGAGACTTTGCAGACTTTCGGGCAAATCCCCACGGAAACCAGTCCCAAAAATACCATCCACAACGACTTCCACATCATTGATAACAAAGTCATAAGCTTCATTGAAAACCGGAATTCCTTCTTTTTTAGCACGGTCACGGGCAGCCTTTGCAATATCAGTGCGAGGTTCTCCGCATGGTGCAAGGATTTCAGGCATCCAGCCTTCATTTTTCAGATAAAATGCGGCTGTGTAGCAGTCACCGCCATTATTGCCATTTCCGGCAAGAAGCAGGACTTTTTTCTGTTCGGGACAATGGAGCATAATCTGTTCAGCAAGCGCATTGCCGGCACGTTCCATCATCTCCGCATAGGAAACACCAGAAGCATCCGTCAGGGCTTCCAACTGTTTCATTTGTTCGGGTGTTACATACATGGAATAAATTCCTCCTTTATTGGATGTTTTTTATATATTCCTCTGTGATTTCCTGAAAGGGGATTTCAAGAGCAGAGGACTGATTCTGCCATGATTGACACCATTCTTCATATTCTGTCACATCAAGCGGATTGTCACTGCCAACATAATAGACAGAACCGCTTTGACTGGTGTCTGCATCTTCGGGGTAAATATCTTCTAATTCTGTACCTGATAAAAACGCTTTCTCCATTGCATGGATTGTGACAATTTGAGAATAACCATCTGAATCGCTGTCATATTGATAGAGCGTATAGGGAATAAATGTTTCTGAAAATCCATGTTGATTGGGGAGTTCTGCGGTAAGATTGCCATTTTGATAGTAGGTCACGACATTGGAAAATACATCTAATTCCTTGAAAAGATTCCCATTTTCGTCTACATCCAGAACCATCTGAAGCGTTTTGGAAGAATCGCTTTCAATGCGGAGAATCAATTCTTCCTTGCTATCACCATCAATATCCATGATAGCAAACTGCTTTTGTGAGGTATCCTCTTTCAAATCCACAGTACGACCAGCAATTTCCCCATTTGCCAATAAATTACTCAACATCCCACGATAAATTTCACGAGAGGAAAAAGGAGCAGTTTCCGTCTCTGTTTCCAGTTCCATTTGGGGAATGGTTTCGATTGGTGGGGGAGTGGTTGCAGGTTCGGTTTCCGGCTCTGTCAAAAGAGGGGAATCAGTAGCATTGATAAGGGCGGTTTCGGAAGCCGGTTCTTTGAATTTGCTGACAAAACCACAGCCATTCAAGAGAACACACAAAGCCGAAACACCCAAGATTTTTACAAAATTCATCATATCAGCTTTTCAATTGCCTTTTGAGTTCACGAGAAAGAAACGGCTCTAATGCAGAACGTAATTTTGCATCCGGTGAAAAATATAAACAGCATCTGCCATGTTCAGGATGTTCAAATTCTGCATAATATTCTTCGTTTTCTTCTTCCTTGTCTTCATCCATGAGGGAAATCCCCATTGCTGAAAAAGTAGTCATATCTTCATCCGATTCCTTGACAGTGCCAATTTTTCCATATGCCGTGAAAGAACCTACCTCTACAGTCAGCATGGATTTTCTTTGATTTTGTCCAAGAATCTTATCAATGTCAAGACTGCCATTGGTGCAGGAATATTCATATTCTACATTCAGCATTTTCAGCAGGTAAAGAGCCGCCCATATTGCACATACAGGGAGTACCAAAGCCAATGGAAACCCCATCAACGCAAGCAAAAACGAAATAATGGTAATTGCTGCCGCTGCCACGATAATGACGGCTTTCTTTACATCATCCTTAGTCGAATGATATTTTTTTACAAGCTGTTCAGCGAATTCATCCATGAAAACTTCCTCCTATCAGAATCATACCATTCATGTACATTACTATTGTATCACATTTTGTCAGAAATTGCAAGCCTTTTTCACAAATTTCGGGTTTGTCGCAAAATAAAAAGCACTGCCGAAACAGTGCTTTTCGTGAAATTACTTAATTTCTTTCAATTCTTCCATGCAGTCACGGCAAACTTTGCGCTCATGGAAATTGATTAAATCGTTGGTGTTGCCACAAATTACGCAATTCTCTTGACTCTTGCGGAGAATGATGGTGTCCCCGTCAAGACTAATCTGTAAATAGTCGTTTTGATGAATGTCAAGGCTTTTCCGTAATTCCTTCGGAAGCACGAACCGTCCGAGAGAGTCAACACGTCTGAAAATACCTGTACTACGCATGATGTCATTCCTCCTAAAATAGCAATATGTTTTTAGTCTTCATCTTCTGGAATTTCCCAGTTATGATATACATTCTGTACATCATCATTTTCTTCAAGATAGTCAAGAAGTGTCTGCATTTTCTTGACATCATCAGGGTCTTCCAACTTAGTATAAGTGGAAGGAATCATTTCAGCTTCTGCTGAAAGAATGTTGTAGCCCTTTTCTGTCAGTGCTTCACGCATGGCATGAACCTGAGAGGGAGCGCACTCCATTGTAATGACTTCTTCCTCTACAGTCAAATCGTCACCGCCACATTCAAAGCAGTCTTCCATTGCCTTATCTTCATCGATGTCTGTGTTTTCACACACAATAATACCTTTTTCCGTAAACATAAACGATACACAGCCGGTTGTTCCCAGATTTCCGCCAAATTTATCAAAATAATGGCGAACATCCCCAGCGGTACGGTTTTTGTTATCGGTTAAGCATTCCACAATCACAGCTACACCAGAAGGTCCATAGCCTTCATAAGTGAGCGATTCATAATTCGCCTTGCTTCCTTCACCGGATGCTTTCTTGATAAGGCGTTCAATATTATCATTCGGGACATTGTTAGATTTTGCCTTTGCGATAAGGTCACGCAGTTTCGCATTATTATTGGGGTCTGCACCGCCTTCTTTAATGCAAACAATCATTTCTCTGCCAATTTTCGTGAAAATTTTCGCTTTGACGGCATCAGTGGCTTCTTTTTTCCGCTTGATATTATTCCATTTTGAATGTCCTGACATGGAAAAAAATCACTCCTTTTCATTTGACAGAAACTCATTCTGTCTACTCCAAATCATCTGAAACAAATCTTCCAGACGTTTTTCATTCCCAATCAAATACAAATAACCAAATAACGCTTCTAATCCGGTCGCTTTCCGATAATCGAAAGGGTCAGCGTGTTTCGGGGGAATGCTTTCCGCATTCCTTCCACGCTTTGCAATGGATAATTCTTCTTCGGAAAGTAAAGGGAGAAGCATTTCGAATGCCCTTGCCTGAAAACCAGCACAAACGAGCCGTATTTTCTGCTCATGCAATTTCCGGACAGGAACATTGCCGGACATCAGCATTGTTTCACGAACCATCGTTTCATAAACACTGTCCCCAAGAAAAGCAAGGGTAAGGGGGCTATATTGACGGGCTTTTTGTTCTGATAACATTTCTTTCATTGCGTTTACCTGACATAATCGAATTCAAAACCGCAGATACTGACAGTATCGCCTTCTTCAATGCCCATTTCTTCCAATTTATCAATAATCCCACTGGAACGTAATACACGCTGAAAATACTGGAGGGATGAATAATCGTCCATATCCGCTGTACGGAGAATATCTTCCGCCCATGGTGCATCAACATAATATACATTATCTTCCAGAATTTCGACAGTGAACGCACGTTTCCCCTGTGTGGAAAGTTCCTCTTGAAAGACGGGTTGCGGTTCATAAACCTTGACAGGTGGTAATTGTGCTAAAATAGTAGCCGCTTCATTGATAAGCTCCTTTGTGCCTTTGGTAGTTGCCGCAGAAATCACAAAGAATGGGAGGTTTTGTGTTTCGATATACTCACGGAACGTTGCAATCTGTTCTTCCGTTGCCATATCAGATTTATTTGCTGCCACAATCTGTGGACACTCTGCAAGCGATTCGCTGAAATTGGCAAGTTCCGCATTGATTTTGGTAAAGTCCTCAATAGGGTCACGCCCCTCCGAACCTGCTACATCTACAACGTGAATCAACAAACGGCAACGTTCGACATGACGCAGAAATTCATGCCCTAAGCCAATTCCTTCACTTGCGCCTTCAATCAACCCCGGAATATCCGCCATCACAAAAGAACGTTCCTCGTCCAATTTGACAACACCCAGAACAGGGGTTAAAGTGGTAAAGTGGTAATTGGCAATTTCAGGCTTTGCAGCACTGACAACAGAAATCAATGTGGATTTTCCAACATTGGGGAATCCAATCAGTCCTACATCTGCAATGAGTTTCAATTCCATCTGAATCTCAAAACTTTCCCCCGGAAACCCCGGTTTCGAAAAGCGTGGAATCTGACGGGTAGAGGTAGCAAAATGCTGGTTGCCTTTTCCGCCTCTTCCGCCTCTGGCAAGGATATGCGGTAAATCATCCGAAATATCCGCCATAATGCGCCCTGTTTCCGCTTCCCGAATCAAAGTCCCCCTTGGAACTTTAATGATTAAGTCCTCCGCACTTTTGCCGGTACAGCGTTTTGCACCGCCATTTTCACCATTGGGAGCGACATATTTTCGCTTGTAGCGGAAATTGATAAGAGAAGAAAGGCTGTCGTCTGCAATGAATACAATATTTCCGCCATTTCCACCATCACCGCCATCAGGGCCACCAGCAGCCACATATTTTTCACGATGAAATGAAACTGCACCATCACCGCCGTTTCCGGCTTTGATTGTAATTCTTGCTTGGTCAACAAATTTCATGCCCTTGCACCTTTCTGTGAAATTGCTTTTCATCAGCTGTAAAGAAAAATCCTAGGCTTCCCAACAATGTAAAAGCCTAGGACTTCCAAGCGGCAATTATTCAGCGTAAACGCTTACCTTCTTGCGGTCACGACCCCAACGCTCAAATCTTACTCTGCCATTGACTGTTGCAAACAGAGTGTCATCAGACCCCTTGCCGACACCTTCACCGGGATGGATATGTGTACCACGCTGACGAACGAGAATATTACCAGCAGTTACATACTGCCCATCAGCACGCTTAACGCCAAGTCTCTTAGACTCAGAGTCACGACCGTTTTTGGTAGAACCCATACCTTTTTTATGTGCAAAAAATTGCATACTAATTCTAAGCATAACCTTTACACCTCCGTGACAATAATTTCAATGGTATTCGGATAATCTTCCGAAATGAACTGCAAATGCTGATATAGTCCTTCTATCACCTTTGAACCATTTCCCTTTTCAGGATGACAAAGACGGAAGAAAGCGACGCCATGTTTATCGGATTCTTCCTCTTTTTCATGAAAAGTTTCCGTGATTAACAAAGTCGCATACTGCACAGCAGAGGAAACCGCTGCACAGACAATATCTTGACCAGCATCTGCAAAGCCTGCATGTCCGCTGATTCGAACCGTGCAGAAATGATTGTGAATCTTTTCAAATTCAGCGTGAATCATGCCTTGATAGATTCAATCTGTACTTGTGTGTACGGCTGTCTATGACCCATCTTACGCTTTTCGCCCTTCTTAGGCTTGTAAGTGAAAACGGTAATCTTCTTAGCCTTGCCATTCTTCAAAACCTTAGCGGTAACAGTAGCACCCTCAACATAAGGAGTACCAACCTTCAGACCAGCATCTGTGCCAACTGCAACAATCTTATCAAAAGTCACATCTGCATCAGCTTCCACATTCAGCTTTTCGATGAAAATGGTTTCACCCTCCTGAACACGAACCTGCTTTCCGCCGGTTTCAATTACTGCGTACATTCAAACGCACCTACCTTTACAATAGACTCGCTGTATACAGGTATCAGGAAACCCCGCATTTCAAAACCTGATACAAGCGGCATTCTTATTGTAACATATTTCGGGAAATTTGTCAAGTCTTTTTTCAGAAATTTCAAAATACCGGATAGAAGAGAAAAAAATACTCCTATCCGGCAACGTCTTTGTTAAATCTGTACATCTGCAAAAGGTGGCAGCCAAGGGAAAATATCTTGATAGCTGTCACGTTCTTCTTTTTCAGGGTGTCCAGTTGGAATCAAACCTGTCATTTCTGTACCAGCTCCAGAAAAGAAATTATCGTCATTTTCTGGAAATGGAAAAAAAGTTTCCTCTTGCATGGTCATCCTCCTTTCCTAATAGGTTAAAAACAGTATCTCCAAAAGCAAAAAAAATATCCGTTTATGAAAAAATGGTAAAAAACTCCGTGAAACACTTGATTTTTTTTTCTGAATGTGGTATACTATTATAATTGGATGGATTATGCCAAAATCACAGAGTAGCAGAATATATGTAGAGTAGGAGCGATGACCAAATTGATTAGAAGTATGACAGGTTATGGACGTTCACAAGTGCAAAGCGAGGGACGGGATATTTTAGTAGAAATCAAGTCAGTCAATTCTCGTTATTTGGAGCAGAATGTCCGCATCGGACGAAATTATACCTATTTGGAAGAAGAATTAAAAGCACTTCTGAAAACAAGAGTTTCCCGTGGAAAAGTTGAAATTTCTGTAACCATTAACCCTTTGGAAGGAAGAAAAGCTGATATTAAGGTGAACGAAGCCATTGTGAAAGGGTATCTGGAAGCTATGAAGACTTACAATAACAGTTACGTCACCCGAAACGAAAAAGGCGAAATTGTGGACAATCATTCCGGATTCCTTGCACCAGATGGCTATTACCACAGGACAGAAGAGCGGATGTCTTGGCAAACTATGATGCAATTGCCTGATATTTTTCGTGTAGAGAAACCACAGGAAGATGAAAATGAAGTCCGCCGTTCTGTCATGGGGGTTGCAGAAAATGCGTTGAATGCGTTCGTTTCCATGCGTGAAACAGAAGGGGAGAAATTGAAGACAGATATTTTGAACCGCCTTGTTTCTTTGGAAAAATGTCTGATGGTGGTGGAGAAAAAAGCCCCTGAATTGACCGAACGTTACAGGGAACGCTTATTTACGAAAATTTCCGAAATCCTTAAAGATACCGCAATAGATGAACAGCGCATTTTGACAGAAGCAGCGATTTTCTCCGAAAAAACCGCTGTGGATGAAGAAACCGTCAGACTGCATAGCCATATTGCACAAATGCGTGATATGCTTGCAGGAGAGGGGAGTATTGGCAGAAAGTTGGATTTCCTTGTACAGGAATTGAATCGTGAAGTCAATACGATTGGTTCAAAAGTGCAAGATATTCAGATTACTTCTGTTGTGGTGGAAATGAAATCGGAAATTGAAAAAATCCGTGAGCAAATTCAGAATATTGAATGATGCAATGAAATTTGATTGGCAAAGAAAGGATGATGTCAGGTGAAACGTGGTAAACTGATTGTAGTTTCTGCTCCTTCTGGGTGTGGAAAAGGAACGATTCTCAGCGAGATTCTGAAAAATCCGAAATACTATTATTCTGTTTCCGCAACAACCAGAAAGCCCCGTGAAGGCGAAAAAGATGGTGTCCATTATCGATTTTTGCAAAGAGAGGAATTTGAGGAGTTAATCCAGCAGGATGCATTCTTAGAATATGCCTCCTATTGTGATAATTACTATGGAACATTGTCAGCACCCATTGAGGAACACTTGCAAGCCGGAAATCATGTCATTCTTGAAATTGAAGTCAAGGGTGCTGAACAAATCCGGAAAAAGCGTCCTGATGCAATCTTGATTTTTATTGAACCGCCAAGCATTGAAACGTTGCGCAAGCGTCTGAAAAAGCGTGGAACGGAAACAAAAGAGGTCATTGAAAAGCGTGTTGCACAAGCAGCCGAAGAAATGACCCACAGAAATGAATATGATTACTGCATTGTCAATGATGTTCTTGCAGATGCTGTGGCAGACTTTAAAGCCATTGCCCGTGCTGCGGAATTGAAAGTCAATCAGGAATCAATGTGTATGAACTTTGAGAAAGGATGAACTGTCATGTTAAGACCAGCAATTACCCAATTGATTACCAAAAATGAAAGCTGTTATTCCCTTGTCATTGGAGTTTCCAAGCGTGCAAGAGAAATTGCAGATGAACTTTGTAAAAATGAGAAGGTTTTAGAGGAAAAGCCGGTGAAAACGGCTGTAGATGAATTCGCAAGAGGAGAATATAAAATCATTGAAGTTCCTCTTGAAAAGAAAAGTCATTTGTAATGACAGAATTGTCTTATCTGATAGCAGAAGTCATTGTACAAACGGCGAATTATCCTCTTGACAGGGTGTATTCTTATCAAGTACCGCCGGAATTGGCAATACAATGCCATGAAGGCTGTCGGGCTGTAGTACCATTCGGCAGGGCAAACAAGCACTGCATTGGTATGATTTTCCATATAAAGGAAAGCGAAGAAGAAAGCCCGATTCCCTTGAAGCCCTTGATTGCAGTCATTGACCCTGAACCTGTTATCAACAAAGAACAGCTTTTCTTGATTGGTTGGTTACGGGAAAATACCTTTTGCAGTTATTATGATGCAGTCAGAACGGTATTGCCCTTGGCATTTCATGTGCGGATTCAGGAGCGTTGGAAATTGGGGAATTCTGAAATCCCCGAAACCCTGAGCAGAGAAGCACTGGATGCATACCAGTATCTTGAGAAAGTCACCTCGAAAAGTGAGTTTGATAAATTTCTGGACATCAAGGAAAACCAGCAAAAAGCGGATATTGTCAAGGAATTATTGCAGGCTGGTTTGATTGTTCGGACAGCGGAAACAACCAGCCGTTCGAACCGTCAGAAATTGTGGTCAATTCGTCCGCAGGAGGAAAATGCAAGTATCCCCGATATGACCCCAAAACAAAGAAAAGTCTTTGAGACGTTGGAAGAATTCGGGGAAATGGAAGAAAAAGAGCTTTGCTATGTTTCTGGTGTAACAAATGCCGTTTTGATGAATTTGTTACATAGTGGAATCTTACAGCGAGCTGAAAAAATTCCGCCTCTGAAAATCAGGGAACTCCCCGAACCTCCGCCATTTTCCCTTTCAGAAGAACAACAGGCAGTATTTGAAAAGGTATCTGCTTGGATTGAGACAGGCGAGAGGAAATGCTTTTTGTTGCATGGGGTAACAGGAAGCGGAAAAACAGCAGTTTTTGAAAAGCTGACTGCATTCACGCTGAATCAGGGAAAATCCGTGTTAATGCTATTGCCGGAAATTGCACTGACCCCACAAATGGCGGAACGATTTACGGCGAGATTTGGCAAACGGATTGCGATTATCCATAGTGGATTATCTCTTTCAGAGAGACAAAATGCCTATGAACGTGCCAAAAAGGGAGAAGCTGATTTCATCATTGGCGCACGTTCAGCGGTCTTTGCACCACTGGAAAATATTGGACTCATCATCATGGATGAAGAAGGCGAACGCTCCTATAAATCGGAAATGCCTCCCCGATATGATACGATTGATGTCGCAAAACAGCGGTGCATCTGGCATTCAGCGGTATTGTTGACAGCTTCCGCCACTCCCACCCTAGAAACCTATTACAGGGCGAAACGTGGGGTATATGAACTTTTGGAACTGAAACACAGGTACAGAAATGCACCACTCCCAAAAGTGGAAATTGTCAATATGGCATTGGAAAGGGAAGAGGGAAATACCTCCGAATTCAGCCGGAGTTTACATGATGCCATCAAAGAAAATCTGCATCGTGGGGAACAAACGGTACTATTGCTTAATCGCAGAGGATACCACACTATTTTCACTTGCTGTACTTGCAATCAGCCAATTTATTGTCATGATTGTTCCGTACCCATGACATACCACAAGACAGATGGAAAGTTGCACTGTCATTATTGTGGAGCGGTCAGGGAAATTCCGGAAAAATGCCCTGTTTGCAATGGGGAACATTTGCGGAAAATGGGGTTCGGTACACAGCGACTAGAGGAAGAAATTGCAGTTCGTTTCCCGAATGCAAGGATTTTACGCATGGATGCCGACACCACCAATACCCGCTATGCCTATGAACAAAATTTTGAAGCGTTCCGGCAGGGAAAATATGATATTATGCTTGGTACGCAGATGATAGGGAAAGGGCTTGACTTTCCCAACGTGACATTGGTTGGTGTGATGAGCGTGGATAAAGCGTTATTCAATGGGGATTATCGCAGTTATGAGAGGACATTTTCATTGATTACGCAAGTCGTCGGACGTGGTGGACGTGGTGGAAAAGTAGGAAGGGCAATTTTGCAGACGTTTCTACCAGAACATTACATTATTCGTTTGGCAGCCGCTCAGGATTATGAGCAGTTCAGCAAAGAAGAATTTGCCATCCGGAGAGCAATGTTATTACCGCCGTTCTGTGATGTTTGTATCGTTGGCATTTCCGGCACAAAAGCCGAACAAGTGCAAAGCAGTGCGGAAATTGTCATGCAGTACATTGACCAGACCGCACAGGAAATGCAGTTTCAAGGGAAAGTTCCCCTTCGTGCAATGCGTCCGAGTCCGTTTTATTACCAGAAAATCGCTGGGAAATATCGCTGGCGGATTATCATAAAATGTAAAAATAATGCAGATTTCCGTTTATTTCTGCATGAAGTCTTGAAAAAGGCATGTAGTGACCGCAGAAATGCTGGTTTACGGATTTATGCGGATATGAATGGTTCTGTATAAAATATATTTTTGGAGGGATAGTAATGGCAATCAGAAAGATTGTAACCAAAGAAGACCCCGTTTTACATTCTGTTTGTAAACCGGTGGAAAAGTTTGATGCAAAATTGCATCAGCTTCTTGATGACATGAAAGACACACTTTACAAGGCGCAGGGCTTAGGGCTTGCTGCACCTCAAATAGGAATCAGGCGCAGAATCGCCGTCATTGACGTACAGGATGAACATGGCTTAATTGAATTGATTAACCCCGAAGTTTTGAAAACAAGCGGAAAACAAAGAGATGTGGAAGGTTGTCTTTCCTGTCCAGACCAATGGGGTTATGTTGTACGCCCGAATCGTGCCACAGTTCGTGCGCAGGACAGAAACGGCGAATTTTTCACACTGGAATTGGAAGGACTTGGAGCAAGGTGTGCTTTGCATGAAATTGACCATTTAGATGGAAAATTATTCCTTGATTTGGTAGATGAATTTGTAGAACCAGCGGAGGAAGAATAAGAATGAAAATCGTATTTATGGGTACACCTGAATTTGCTGTACCTTGTCTGAAAGCAATCGTGAAAGCTGGTCATGATGTCGAGGCAGTTTTTACACAACCTGATAAGCCCAACGGCAGAAAAATGAAATTGATTTTCTCACCTGTGAAAAAAATTGCACTTGAGAGAGGAATCACAGTATTACAGCCAAATTCCTTGCGAAAGGGTGAAGAAGCCGAAAGAGCTTTTAAGGAGCTGAAAGCCATTCAGCCGGATTGCATTGTGGTTGCGGCATATGGACAGATTCTCCCGAAAGAAATTTTGAACTTGCCAAAATATGGCTGTATCAATGTTCACGCTTCTTTATTGCCGAAATATCGAGGAGCTGCACCGATTCACTATGCAATTCTGAACGGCGAAAAGGAAAGCGGTGTCACCATCATGCAAATGGCGGAGGGGCTTGACACGGGTGATATGCTCTTGAAAAAGAGCGTGGAAATTTTCGAAAATGAAATCACTGAGGAATTGCATGACCGACTTGCAGAAGTCGGAGCAGAATTGATTGTGCAGGCATTGGAAGGGTTGGAAAAGGGGACTTTGACCCCTGAACCACAAGACGATAGTCAATCCAGCTATGCTTCCATGATTCAGAAAAGTATGTCAGCTTTGGATTTCACAAAGACTGCAAGCGAATTACAGCGCATTATCTGTGGTGTGACAGGATTCACGAAACTTGGCGGAAAGCGTCTGAAAGTGTACCGCAGTACTGTGATGGATGGCACATTAGAAGGAACAGCCGGAACAGTAGCAGACCCGAAAAATTTCGTGGTACGCTGTGGAAATGGCACGTTGATTCGCTTTGATGAAGTCCAATTAGAAGGCAGTAGACGCATGAAAACAAGTGATTTCCTTCGTGGCAAGAAACTCGAAAAAGATACGATTCTTGGTTGAAAGGGTGACGATTTATGTGGATTATTTTAGCATTATTCGCATTGGTACTTTGCATTTGGGCGCAATGGAACGTGAAACACACCTACAAGAAATATAGTCAGGTTCAGAATGCAAGAGGGTTGACAGGTGCGCAGGTAGCAAGAACCATTCTGAATATGAACGGCTTGACAAATATCAGCGTGGAGCATGTCAGCGGAGACCTCACCGACCACTATGACCCTGTAAGGCAGGTTGTGAGCCTTTCTGATGCGGTCTATGGGGAAACATCGGTAGCAGCATTAGGCGTAGCCGCTCATGAGTGCGGTCATGCGGTACAGCACGCACAGAATTACCAGCCAATGATATTGAGGAGCAAGGTTTTCCCTGTTGCAAGTTTGGGTTCTAATCTCTGGTATCTGGTATTTGTGGCTGGAATCATTGTGGATATTTTCTCATCAAAGCTTGGTTCGGGTTTGATGTGGTTAGCGGTTATCTTGTTTGCAGCAGTCACAATTTTCCAGTTTGTGACATTGCCTGTGGAATTTGATGCAAGCAAAAGAGCCATGAACATTCTCGAAACAGAGGGCTTTTTAGGAAGCAATGAAGAAGTAACTGGTGCAAGAAAAGTATTGCAGGCTGCTGCAATGACCTATGTAGCATCCCTGATTAACAGTATCATTCAATTGCTCCGTCTGATTAGTTCCGCAAGGAGAAATTGATGGAGAATGCAAGAACACTTGCAGTCAAGTTACTGCTCAGGACATTTGCAAAAGGCGGTTATTCCAATATCCTCGTTGACAAAAGTCTGAAAGAATCTCCACTTTCCGAACAAGATAAGCGACTATGTTCGTTATTGTACTACGGAACAATGGAAAGGCTTCTCACATTGCAATATATTGCAAGCGTTTACAGTTCCCGCCCCTTGAAAGATTTAGATGAATCTGTCAGATATATCTTGTATTTGGGGCTGTATCAATTGCTTTACTGTGAAAAGATTCCCGAACGTGCGGCAGTCCATGAAACAGTGGAATTGTGTCAGGCATTCCGGAAAAAAAGTGCATCAGGTTTTGTCAATGCGGTATTGCGTGAATTTCTGCGGAAACAAAAGGCGATTCCACCGCCGGAAAATCTCTGGAAAAGCAGGGAAATTGAGTATTCCGCTCCAATGGAATTCATTTGCAAAGTGTGGGAAGAACAAGGGGAACAATTCGCAAAGGCTTTCTTTGAGAATAGCTTACAAAAACCCCCTGTTACTATCCGCCTGAATCATATTCGTGCAAAACCGGAAATGATACCGGATTTGCAGGAAATCCCCGAAAGCCCCATTAAAAATGCCTATTACCTGAATGTCTCCGATATTTCCGGAATGCAGGAATTTCAGAAAGGGTATTTTCATGTGCAGGATTTAGCACCACAGATATGTTGTCAATTGCTCAATCCGCAAAAAGGTGAAACCATTTTGGATGTATGCGCCTCCCCAGGGGGAAAAACTTTCACCATTGCGGAAATGATGGAAAATCAGGGGCGTGTGGAAGCTTTTGATTTGCACCCGAACCGAGTCAAGCTCATTTTGCAAGGTGCAAAACGTCTGGGGCTGGATTGCATTCATGCAGAGGTACAGGATGCAAAGCAATTCCGAGCAGATATGCCAACCGCTGACAGAATCCTTTGTGATGTGCCTTGTTCGGGATTGGGGGTTATTCGTAGGAAACCCGAAATTAAATACAAACCATTGGAGACTTTTGCAGATTTGCCGGAAATTCAATATGCAATTCTTGAAAATTCTGCAAAATATCTGAAAAAAGGTGGAATTTTGGTTTATGCCACCTGCACCATCTTAAAAGCGGAAAACGAAAATGTCATTGAACGCTTTTTGAATGCGCATCCTGAATTTTCATTGCTTCCTTTCACGGAGCTGAACAAAACAGAAGGATATATGACATTCACGGCAGAATATGCCAATTGTGACGGCTTTTTTGTGGCTCGGTTATGCAAGGAGGGATAAAATGGAAAAACAGGATATTCTTTCCATGAGTCTCCCAGAATTGCAAACGGTCATGCAGGAAATCGGAGAGCCAAAATTCAGAGCAACCCAAATTTATCACTGGTTGCACGTCAAGAAAGTACAGAGCTTTTCAGAAATGACTGACATTTCTTCCAAAATTAGGGGGAAGTTAGAGGCAGATTTTTGTATAAAAAGTCTATTTGTTTCAAGAAAGCTTGCATCTTGTCTTGATGATACGGTAAAATACTTATATAGGCTTTCAGATGGACAGCATATAGAAACGGTTCTCATGCATTACCATCACGGATGGCGGCTTTGTATTTCTACACAAGTCGGTTGCAAGATGGGGTGTCAGTTCTGTGCATCCACCATTGCCGGATATGTCCGCAACCTGACACCTTCTGAAATGCTTCTGCAAATTGATGAGACGGAGCGACAAGCAGGGGTACAGGTTTCAGGGATTGTCCTCATGGGAATTGGTGAGCCTATGGATAATTTTAGTAATGTGATGCGTTTTCTGGAATTGTTATCTGACAAAAACGGCAGGCGAATGAGTTTAAGGCATGTGACAATTTCCACTTGTGGAGTTGTGCCGAAAATTTATGAGCTTGCAGACAGAAAAACCGGAATTACGCTTGCAGTTTCTCTGCATCAGTCCAGTGATGAGGGACGCAGTGCAATTATGCCTGTGAATCGTCGCTGGAATTTGAAAGAACTCATGGAAGCCTGTCAGTATTTTTTCACCGTCACTGGTCGGCGTGTCACGTTTGAATATGCCGTCATGGAGGGGGAAAATGACAGCCGGAATGATGCAAGGGCTTTGGCTGGACTTTTGAAAGGTCAGCAGGCACATGTCAATTTGATTCCGGTCAATAGCGTGAAAGAGCGCAATTTCCATGCCACCCGAAAAGCTGCGGTTTCTTTTCAGAAGAAATTGGAAGCGTTGGGCGTTCATGCCACTGTCCGCCGGACTCTTGGTAGTGATATTGAAGCGGCTTGTGGACAGTTGCGGCATGATGCAGAGCAATCATAACAGGGGGTGAGGAGAGTGCAGTGGGACGTTAAGACAGATATTGGCTTGATTCGTGAGGAAAATCAAGACCAAGTAAAAGCAGAAGAATTCAGCGGTCGGATTCTTGCCGTCGTGTGTGACGGAATGGGTGGAGAACGAAGCGGAAGTCAGGCAAGCAAACTTGCCATCCGTGAGTTGTTTGACCGTTTCAAGGCAGGTTTTCGGGAAGATTTGAGTGCAGGTGATATTCGGGCACTGTTGCTGTCCTCGGTTTCTGCTGCAAATTCTGTCATATATACTACGTCAAGAATGGATTACCGAAGCTATGGCATGGGTACGACTTGTGTGGCGGCTTATGTCGATGAAGGGTATATTTACCTTGCAAGTGTCGGAGACAGCCGTGCTTATTTAGTGGAAAACGGAACAATCCGGCAATTAACAAATGACCACACCGTGGTGAATGAACTTTTGCACCAAGGGAAAATTACTCCTGAGGAAGCAGTTCATCATCCACAAAAGAATATGTTGACCCGTGCAGTGGGGGTTGAAAGGGTGATTAAGCCGGATTATCTGCGGACTCCCTGTGCAGAAACGTTTCAGCTGTTATTATGTTCAGATGGGCTTTCTGGATATTGCACGGAAGAGGAAATTTTCAGTATCATGCAGAAACATCATTTTGATGGGCTGATTCAAGCCCTGATGGATTTGGCACTGGAAAAGGGTGGAAGGGATAATATTTCCCTTGCGATTGTGACAAGCTAATTGAGAGGCTTACGCTTCTGCAATAAACATCATTTTGAAAGTTGGAGGGTACAATGGATAAGTACATTGGTAAAAAGCTGGAGGGTCGATACGAAATCACGGAATTGATTGGTGTCGGCGGTATGGCCGATGTGTACAAGGCCACAGACATTATTGACAACAAAGAAGTTGCTGTCAAAATTCTCAAAAAGGAATTCGCAGAAAATGAAGAATTCCTTCGTCGTTTCCGCAATGAATCAAAGGCGATTGCATTGCTTTCTCATCCGAACATCGTCAAAGTTTATGATGTCGGTTTTTCAGATAAGCTGCAATTTATTGTCATGGAATATATTGACGGAATCACACTAAAAGAATATATGGAAAATGAGGGTGCGCTCACTTGGAAAGACTCTGTACATTTCATTGTTCAGATTCTCCGTGCGCTGCAACATGCCCATGATAGAGGAATCGTTCACAGGGATATTAAGCCCCAGAATATCATGCTTTTCACTGATGGTACAATCAAAGTCATGGATTTTGGTATTGCGAAATTTGCCCGTGAAGACGGTGGCACTGCAACCGATAAGGCTATTGGCACAGTGCATTATATCAGCCCCGAACAAGCAAGGGGCGGTGAAACAGACGAAAAAAGCGACATCTATTCTGTTGGTGTCATGATGTATGAAATGCTCACCGGACAGAAGCCCTTTGACACAGATAACCCCATCTCTGTTGCTGTGATGCAAATGCAGGATATTCCCGAACGTCCTAGGAATATCAACCCTGATATTCCAGCCGGTTTGGAAGAGATTATTCTCCATGCAATGGAAAAAAGCCCCGAAAATCGCTATCAGACAGCCTCTGATATGATTCGTGATATTGAGGCTTTCAAGGCTGATACTTCTAAAACTTTCGGTTATATCTCCAATGCTCCCGAACGCACACAGGATGCGCCACAGAATGACCCCCCGACCCAATATTTCAATCAACCCAATGTGTCAGTCGAAACCGATGACGAAGACTATGACGAAGATGACGAGGAATACTCCGAAGAGGATGAAGAGTATGACGAGGAAGACTATGACGAAAGCGACGAAGATGATGACGACTATGGGGAAGGTGACGACGAAGATTATGACGATGAAGATGAGGATGAAGATGGGGATGAAGATGGGGATGAAGAAGAACCAGAACGACATTCCCTCTTTGTGCCTGTCATGACAGCCGTGACAATCGCCTTCATTGTAGTAGCGGTATTCTTTGTACTTTGGCTTGTCAAGGGCGTTATCAGTGGTGACGGCGGATTCAGTAAGACCAAATACGCAATGCCTGACCTTGTGGGTATGGATTACTACGAAGCCAAAGACACTTATAACTATCTTGATATTCAGATTAACGATACAGAATACTCCAACTATGAGAAGGATGTTATCTTCTCACAGGATGTAGCTGTTGATGAAGCCGTTGTCAATGGTCAGACAATCTATGTTAATGTCAGTCTTGGTGTCAGCACAACGAAAGTACCGGATGTTAAGGGCTATCGTTATGAATATGCAAAGAAGATTTTGGAACAGGATAACTTTATTGTTGATACTAAGTATGAAATGAGTTCTGATGGTACAGAAGCTTCTAATGTTATCCGTACCGAGCCGGCTGCTGGTGAGGAAGCACAGACTGGTTCTACCATTATCCTCTATGTTTCTAAGGGACAGAATACCGATTCTATCGAAATTACCAACATGGTTGGTATGACAATTGACCAAGCAAAGACCCTTTGCGAATACTATGGTCTGGTTGTAGATGCCCGTGACGAGCCTTCTTTGGAAGATGAAAATATTGTCATTGCACAGAGCCTTGAACCGGGTGAATTTGCACAAGCTGGTGATACTGTAGTATTGACCTACTCCAATGGTGAAGACCCCTCTGGTGTTGTCACTTACAGACTCCAGATTCCGAAAGAGGTAACAACAGGACGTTTCGTCTTTGACTTCATTGATGCAAGTGGTGTGGCTAAGATTTCCAGCCCGATTATCAATGCTGGTTACTCCAATAATGTAGAAGTGGAAGTAAGTGGTACTGGTACAGAGCAGATTGCGGTTGTATTGCTCAACTCCATCACTGGACAGCAGGCTGAAGTTGGTGTTTATAACTTTGACTTTGCAAATCTTGTTTATGAAACAGTTCGTGAAGATGTTCTCGGCGCATTTGACAGCGTTGGTGCAATTCCGACTGAACCTCCCACACAAGCACCCACACAGCCCGTACCGGTAATTACACAGCCGCCGGTTGACCAGCCTGAACCGAATGACCCCACTGTCATTGAGATTAACCCGAATCCGAATGATGATGTACCTGCACCGGATGACAGCCAAGAAATGACCAATCCGCCTGCACCTGATTTCAACTGATGCAGAGGAAATATCCGGAAGCGACAATGATTATGAAATCCGTCAGGGGACTCTACACTGTAGTGTCCCCTGATGGTGTCATTCAGGAACTCCCAGCAAGGGGAATTCTCCGCCGAAGAGGGCAAGAGCCTTATGTTGGCGACTATGTACGAATTGAAGATGGTGCAATTTCAGAAGTGCTTCCCAGAAAAAATGAAATTATCCGTCCGCCCCTTGCAAACTTAGACCAGCTTTGTTTTGTGGTTTCCATGTCTGAACCTCAGCCAAATTTGAGACTGCTTGACAAATTCATCGCCGTATCTGCCTACAAAAACATTGCACCGTTATTATTGTTGACAAAAATTGACCTTGCGTCCTATGAAGAAATTTATCAGCTCTATCATTCGATTTCGATTCCCATTCTGGTGGTAGATTACGAAAAGCCCGAAACATTGGAAGCCGTGCGGAATGCTTTCAAAGGCAAACTGAGTGCATTAACCGGAAATTCCGGAGTAGGCAAATCAACCCTGCTCAATGCGATTGATGAAACGCTTTCGATTCCCACCAATGCAATCAGCCACAAACTCGGCAGAGGAAAACACACCACACGTCATGCACAAATTTACCCCTTGAAAAGTGGCGGATATATCGCCGATACAGCAGGGTTTTCCACATTTGATACCATGCGTTATGCCATCATCAAAAAAGAGGAACTTTCCGGATGTTTCGCAGAATTTGAACCCTATGAAGGAAAATGCCAGTTTCATGACTGCGCTCATATTTGTGAAAAAGGCTGTGCAGTCTTGGAAGCCGTCAAAAATGGCGAAATTCCAAAGTCACGGCATGAAAGTTACTGTGAGATGTACGAGGAAGCGAAACAAATTAAGGAGTGGGAAATTTGAAAACGTGTGTGATTATTGCCGGCGGTGATGTGGCTGAAAAAATCAAGATTCCCGAAAATGCACTTGTGATTTGTGCTGACTGTGGCTATCGTCACGCATTGCAACAGGGCATTGAATCAGATGTGCTAATTGGCGACTTTGATTCCTATACCGAACCATTGCCGGAGCATTGCAAAATCTTAAAACATCCCATTGAAAAAGATGAAACGGACACCGTATTAGCGGTTTACTACGGAAAAGAGCAGGGCTGCAAGATTTTTGCGATTTATGGAGCATTAGGCGGTGAGAGAATCGACCATTCTATTGCTAACATTCAGCTATTGCACCATATGCATACAATGGGTTTACAAGGCATCCTGCACCATGGAAATACCATCATGTCGGTACTTTCGCCGGAGATGGGAGTTGGCGTGTATCCTTACTATGAGGGAAGTTTTTCACTGTTTGCCATGACAGATACTTGTGAGGGTGTCACCATCAAGGGAACGAAATACACCGCTGAAAACATTACCCTGAAAAATAGTTTCCCTTTGGGGGTGAGCAATTCCATCATTGACGAATTCGCAGAAGTTCAGATTCAATCGGGCTTGTTATTGGTGGTACAGATTCGGGGCAAGTAACACTTTTTGATTTGATGCATATACTGTGAGTATCCATTACATGAGGAGATGAACATATATGAAAATTGTTGTTATCAAAAGCCCAAAACTGTTGTCAGGGATTTTCCGCTTGATGTTCGGCATTAAGAAAACAGAATCAGAATAACCCAAAAGGGGAGGAATGCTTGTCATTTCTCCCTTTTTCTCTGCATAGAATGATACAAAGAAGGGAGGTTTTTTCATGCAGGATGTAAGTGTGAATATACCAGAATATCAAGAAGATGAGGGTTGGCAACCGCCAATGATTACAGAATTCGCCCCAGAAGAAACAGACGAACAAGCCCCCGAAAAAATACAGAGTGTTGCAGATGTATTTTTCATGCAGTATATTGGATGTATCATCATTTTGACAGTGCTATTGATAATCCGCATTCTGGACGAGCCAACATTCCGGCATATGGCAGAATTATTCTTGAATTACAGTCGTATGCCCTCAGAAACATGGGCAGTGGAAGCAGTGGAGGCAATACGGAATTTATGGAGGTAAAGATTGGAAAATGCCGGATTATCATGGATTTTGGATTTCCGGCAATGTTATCATTATTGTGTATGCAGTCAGAAGGGGTACTTGAAATTCTGATGGTTTGTCTATTGCATGAATTAGGGCATGGGGTGGCAATGGCATTCAGTGGGGCAGGCTTGCGAGAAATCCGCCTTTATGCGGCAGGAATTCAAATGCGGACAAATACCATTTTATTGCAGACGTGGCAATTGTTATGCATTTATCTAAGTGGACCGATTGTCAATTTGTTATTTGCCTTTTGGTTGAGGGGAACAGAAACAGGGATATTACATTTATTGATGGGATGCTTTAATTTATTGCCGTTCCGAACATTAGACGGAGGAACGGCAATTCGCTGTATCTTGGGGATGCATGACAAATTGTGTGAAGCCTTGACAATTTTTTGTGAGGGCTTGGCGATGGCAATATTTTTGTTATTGCTGTGGTATCGTGTCGAAAATCCGTCACTCTACATGATGGTGATTTATTTAGCAGTTGCAGAACTGGTTGACAAATCGCTGTAATTGTGGTAAAATGAAAAGGAAGATATTTGATAATTGGCTTGACTTCGAAAAGGAGGGAATTTCATGATAAGTAAAATTCTTGCAGTGGCATTCATCATTCTTGGAATTGTGACATTGATTGTGACAGTTCACAATTTTGTGTTAGTTCACCACAAAGCAAAAGAAGAAACGGTTTTGCAGTGGCGATTTCCGTCCATGTTTTTCTTGGTGATATATTTTGTAGTGGTTTTTTCCCTGATAATGACAATTGCGTTGAATCTGACAGAAATTCAGGCAATGAACTTAGAAGATAAAGCATTTCATGATGCAGTGCTGTATACTGGTTATCTTTTGACATGGGGCAGTCTGGAAATGAATCTTTCTGGATTTATCACAAAAAAAGGCTGGTATGGCATGAACGGCAGAGAATACCATTTGAAAGGTCATGCAATGAGTGGCACAATTTCCCTTTACAAAGAGGACGATACCACAAGAACTCCATTCATCACAATGACAGACAGCCCGAAAAATCGTGAAAAATTCTCTGCTTTAATGGTGAAATCATGATGGAATGGGTATTTGTGGCAGGCGGACAGCTTGCATTTTGGGTGAGTATGATATTCTGGTATCGGAATTTAGCAAGGGCAAAAAAAGCGCATATCCTTGACTACAGTATGTTTTCCATGAATATCCTTTTCATTTTGTGCGGAATATTAGGGGTTATCATGCTGATTATGGGAATACGCTATTTTATGCAGGGAAATCCCTATGGTTTTCGTATCAGCATGGGAACGGCAATATTATTTTTGTCAAGTTTGCTCTGGAATACGGGATTTGTGACGAAAAAAGGGCTTTACATGATGGGAGTCAAACCCATGAAATTAACCGCTGTGGTGAATGACAAAATTTTTTTGCTTGTGCCGGAAGAATTGAATTGGAGGGTGCAAACACCTTTTGGGTATCTGAATACCCCTGAAAATCGTAGAAGATTTGCGGTATTTTTCGAAAAAAATAATGATGAAGGAAATTGATTCATGTTGAAAGATAAAATTGAGCAGTATCTCTTACAGGTACAGAAGCCCTCACGCTATGCTGGTGGGGAAGTGGGGCAAATTGTCAAGGACAAGTCAAAAATTGATGTACGTTTTGCATTTTGTTTCCCTGACGTTTACGACGTGGGAATGAGCCATTTAGGGATGAAAATTTTGTATTCGCTGATAAATGAGCGTGAAAATTATTGGTGTGAACGAGCGTTCGCACCTTGGACGGATATGGAAGAAGTCATGAGACGTGAACAGATTCCCTTGTATGCGCTGGAAAGCTTTGACCCCATCAAGAACTTTGATTTCATCGGCTTTACCTTGCAATACGAAATGAGTTACACCGCCATCCTGAATATGTTAGATTTGGCAGGCGTTCCCATTTTCCAGAGGGACAGAGGGGAGAATATTGCTCCTATGGTGGTAGCCGGAGGACCTTGTTGCTGTAACCCCGAACCGCTTGCCGATTTTTTTGACCTGTTCATATTGGGAGAAGGCGAAGAAGTCAACCTCGAATTGATGGACTTATACCATGAAATGCGTGACAACGGTTCGACACGTTCGGAATTCTTGAAAAAGGCATCACAAATTCAAGGAATTTATGTGCCGTCATTGTATGACGTGACCTATCATGAAGACGGAACAATTGACACCATCACCCCCAAAGAAAATGCTCCTGCCGTCATTACAAAACGAGTGATGACGAATATGGACGAAAGCTATTATCCAAAACAGATTGTAGTACCATTCATTGAAATTGTTCATGATAGGGTATCTGTGGAAGTATTGAGGGGTTGTATTCGTGGGTGCAGATTTTGTCAGGCTGGATTCTTGTATAGACCGTTTCGGGAGAAGTCGGCGGAAAAAGTTTGCGAACAGGGAAAAGCCCTCTGTGAAAGTACAGGATATGATGAATTATCCCTGTCGTCATTGAGTACCAGCGACCATTCACAGATAGAAGAAATGCTTGACCAGTTACTGACTTATACGGATGAAAGACATATCAATTTAAGCCTGCCCTCTTTGCGAATCGATAATTTTTCAAAATCCGTCATGGAGAAAGTGACAACCATTCGAAAAAGCGGTCTGACATTCGCACCGGAAGCCGGCACACAAAGACTCCGTGACGTTATCAACAAAAACGTCACGGAAGATGAAGTCATGAGAACTTGTCGGATTGCCTTTGAAGGGGGGTATACACAAGTCAAGTTATATTTCATGATGGGTTTACCAACGGAGACAGACGAGGATATTGTCGGAATCGCACAGTTAGCGGAAAAAGTGGTAGATTTATTTTACAGTATGCCGGAACGTGCAAAAGGAAAATTGCAAGTCTCCATCAGTACCGCAACATTTGTCCCGAAGCCGTTCACACCGTTTGAATTTGAACCGCAGACGGAAAAAGCCGAAATCCTCCGCAAACAGGCAGTCTTGAAAAAGGCTATCAAGTCGAAACGTATCAAGGCAAGTATGCACGTTTCTGACATCAGTCAGATTGAAGCCGTCCTTGCAAGAGGTGACAGGCGATTGTGTCAAGTGCTGTATGATGTGTGGAAAGATGGGGGGTATCTGGACAGCTGGGACGAATTTTTCAAGGCGGAACGCTGGTATGATGCATTTGAAAAGAATGGGCTTGACCCTGCATTTTATGCGAACCGTACACGCAGTTATGAAGAAGTCATGCCATGGAGTCATATTGATTACATGGTATCGAAAAAGTTTTTGATTCGTGAGAATCAGAAAGCCCATGCAGGAGAAACGACACCGCCATGCCGTGAATATTGTGGAGGGTGTGGGGCTAACAAGTGTTTAGGCAGACCATGTTTTCCGTGAGTGAGACGAATTGAAAGGACAATGAAACATGAAAACTAAAAAAAAGAAAATAATTTTTTTGACGATTCTTTCATTATTGATTTTGTTAGTAATATTTGCTGTTTATTATTTCCAATTCACGAACTGTTACAGAATGACAGTTCCCTATCGATACTCATTTGAAAAATTAGCAGATAACATATATGTCAATAAAAGTTATTCAGGAGATAAAGAAGAAATTGTAAAGCTGGTAGACAGTGCCAAAGAACGAGACAAGGCTTTCTTTGGGGAATTACAATGTTTGAATGATACACTAATCATCATTTGTGATGATAGTAAACTTCTGTCAAAGCTTGGGGGAGAGAAAGATACAGTCACTTTTCTTTTCCCCTCTAAAAAAAATTATACTTCCATATCCAATGAGTATTTGAACCTTGACATATTGTCACATGAAATTACTCATGCAGAATTGCACTCCCGATTGACAGCAAACGCACTCAAAAAGATTCCGACATGGTTTGATGAAGGAATTGCTACACAAAACGATTATCGGGAACAATACGGTTTAGAAGCGTGGATAGAACAAACTAACAACGGGAAAAACACGATTGCACTTGAAGATATGGATACCCCATCAGAATTTTATGCAGGAACAGCAGAGGACAGACGTTTTCGGTATTTGAATGCGAAACATGAAGTAAGCAAATGGATAGAAACAAATCATATACAAGGGCTGTTGGAACTTCTTGACAGGCTGAATCATGGAGAAGATTTTAATACTGCTTATGACGGATAACTTTTTATTCATTTTTCCTGAAAGGAGTGAACCATTTGAAAGCACACAAAGGCATGGAAAAATTTCTGATAATTTACTTGATACTGTCTTTGATTTGGTGCATTCATGGTGTCAGCGCACTTTACCAGAAAAGAGACTGGATTTCAGGAACAGCAACAGTCACATTCATAGGCTTACCGCAAGGCACAGTATTTGGCGATTACACCGACATCAACGGCACAGAACACATTGAGAAAGCACTATATATTGACTATATTTATCAAGGCAGGCATATTGTTAATGAAAAATACCCATTATATGGAAAAATGTGAGAATATTGTACAATTTGAATACTGGAGAAGTTGACATGGATAATACTGCTTTGCATTGGATTTCGGTTGTTTCGCTGATAATAGCGATAGCATTATTTACGAGGTGGAAAAATGAAAATATATGAAATTACCAATGGAATGGAACATTTTATGATTGAAAGATTTCCAGAAGAATACAAGCCGGAACTTTTGGAGAAATTTCAGAAGTACCAAGATGAGTTGCAGGAAAAATTTGGAAATACGAATATGATTTTTCAATACCATTTACTTGATGCATGGAATCACAGAATCACAGAATTAGAGGTTTTGAATATTGAAGAAAATAATGTGACTTGCAGGGAAAGAGATTCATTTGAAACTTGGACAATTGACGAGGCAACAAGACAGAAAATCATGGAATTGGTAAAATCATATCATGATATTCTGGCAGATGAAAATTACTATGCTGAAGATGCTAATTACTATGACGGTTATATTTTTCGGATATTCCTTTCAGACGGCGAGAATGGTTACTACATACAAGAAGATAATTTACAAGCCTGTTTGAAAGAAGAAGGTGAAAAAATGCCAAATGCAAGAAAATTTGTTTCATTGCTTGAAAGCATTTTCACATTATTGCAGAAATCGGGAATTGACAAGCAATTATTTGATTTCAAAATTGGAAAGAGGCGAGCTTTTTGAAAGACTACCGCATCACATTTGAAAAGCGTGGGAGGGTGAAATACATCTCTCATCTGGATTTAAACCGCTGTATGATACGGGCAATCCGGCGGTCGGAATTGCCGGCATGGTACACAGAGGGCTTTCATCCGCATTTATACTTAATGTTTCCATTGGCGTTATCATTGGGGGCAGAGAGCATCTGTGAGGTGATGGATTTCCGCCTGACGGAAGAAGTGCCAAACGATGAAATTTTATCAAGATTAAATGCCTCCATGCCGGAGGGATTAAAGGCAATTTCAGTACACGAGCCGAAATATGAAGCCCAGCATATTGGAAGTGCGTGTTATGACGTGACCTTGCAAGGGGAAAATCTGTCACAACTCTGGAATGATTTCATTTCACAAGAGCAGATACTCACGGAGAAGAAAACCAAAAAAGGCATGAAAACTCTTGACATCAAACCCATGATAACCATTGAGGGAATGACGGCAGAAAATGACAATTTTTGTTTATCTTTGCGATTGCCGGCAGGAAACGAGGGAAATTTGAATGTCACGGTTGTGACAGATGCCTTTCAAAAGTACGCAGAAAAGCCGATTTTGGTAACAAAAATACTCAGAACAAAAATTTTTTGTCAAAATGGAGAAATTTTTTCGTAAAAACACTTGATTTTTCCTGAAAAATATGTTATGATATAAAAGCATTTGAAATCCGTCCGGCTTGTCCGGATGAGGGTTAATGCCGAAAGACATTAAATCGTTTCATCCTCTGGTGTGAGCTGACTTGCAAAGGGCAGGCAGTCCGGCAGTCTGTTGTATAATGCTGAATGTGGCAGATGGGCGACACGAATGAAGAAGCGGAAATTTAGGAGGTAAAGAAAATGGATGCATTGAAGAAAATCAGCGAATCAAGTTTGAAGGAAAATGCCCCTGTTGTGGAAATTGGTGATACTGTCAAGGTACACGTTCGCATTCAGGAAGGCGAAAAGAGCCGTATCCAGATTTTTGAGGGTACTGTTATCGCTAAGAAGCACGGCGGAATCAGTGAGACTTTCACAGTTAGAAGAGTCGCTCACGGTGTCGGCATTGAGCGTGTATTCCCTCTGCACAGCCCTGCTGTTGACAAGGTGGAACTGGTAAGACATGGTAAGGTACGCAGAGCAAAGCTTTATTATCTGCGTGGCAGAGTTGGCAAGGCTGCAAAGGTTAAGGAGCTGCTTTAATCGCAATGGCATACGGAATACTGCAAGGACAGCAGTAAGCTGTTTTTGCAGTGCGTATTGCTTGCAGGAGGGGACGAAAAGTCCCTTTTTTGCTATTATTTAGAAATTGGCACAGAGAAAAAGTGCTTTTTGAGAGAGGTGGAAAACAATGGATACAACAGAACTTTCACCACAGGAAGAACAGCAGGAAGAAACTGAGAACCCCGAAGAGAAGGAAAAAAAGCCCCTTGACCCCAAGGCGTTGCTGGATGATGTTCTTGACATTGTGGAAACGGTCATTTTCTATGGTTTCGTTCTCCTGATGGTATTTTCCTACTTGCTCCGTCCTGTCACAGTAGAGGGACATTCCATGGTTCCCACATTGCATGATGGAGACAGGTTAGTCATGTATCGGCTTTTCTATCAGCCAAAATATGGCGATGTGGTAGTAGTGAATAACAGGAGCGGACATTTGTTGTTAGATGGTGAAGTGGTGGAAAGTGGCTCTTCACTGGATGAATGCTTGATTAAGCGTGTCATTGCAACAGAAGGGCAGGAGCTGAACATTGATTTCGTAAATGGTGAAGTATACATTGATGGGGTGTTATTGAATGAATCCTATATCAATGACCGAACTTTGTTAAATGATGGCGCATTCTCTTACCCAATTACTATCCCAAAGGGGTATGTATTTGTGATGGGAGATAACAGAAATCATTCCACAGACAGTCGAAATGCCCGTGTTGGTCTGGTTAAGAAAGATGACATTCTTGGAACGACATTTTACCGTTTCGGACTTGGAGTGGACAAAGAAACAGGGGAATCCCTTGGAACACTCGGCTTTATTGAGTAAGCCACAGGAGAATTTATGCGTGAATATATCCGTTTCTCGAAAAATAAGTCTGTGAATTTTGTAATTGGCACAGTATTGGATATTTTGAGTTATGCATTGACAACATTGTTTTGTATTTTGATGTTGAATATTTATGTATTTCATACCGCCTATGTACAGGGAGATTCCATGATTCCCACATTGCAGGATAAAGACAGATTGCTTGTCAACGCTTTGAAATGGAATCCCTCATGTGGAGATATTGTGATAGTCAATGCCCAAAGAGCCGGACTTCTTGATGAAGACGGCAACCCCTACCAGATAGAAGGAATTCATAAAATCATTGTCAAGCGTGTCATTGGTGTAGCAGGACAAACCTTAGATATGGATTTTGAGCATGGTTATGTCTATCGAAATGGCTTATTATTGGATGAATCTTACACCAACACCCGAACCAATGCGCCGGTAATGGATGCAGCGTTTTCTTATCCTATCACCATACCGGAAGGGTATATTTATGTCATGGGAGACAATCGGGAAGTATCGAAAGACAGCCGTTATTCTGATGTTGGGTTGATTCCGCTTTCAGAAGTGGAAGGCTGTGTGATTACCAGAATCACACCTTGGAAAAAGATTGGAACAGTCAACTGAAAGAAAGGAGTCCCAAAATGCCTGAAATCCAAATCGGAAATATACAATGGTTTCCGGGTCATATGACCAAAACAAAGCGCATGATTTCAGCCAATTTACCCCTTGTAGATGGAGTTGTCGCCTTATTGGATGCAAGAATTCCGCTGAGTAGCTGTAACCCTGATTTGGCACAGCTCACAGAAAGCAAGCCCTATATGGTGATGTTGAATAAGGCAGATATTGCAGACCCGAATCTCACCGCCCAATGGGTGAGATGGTATCAGAAGCAGGGAATTCCCGCCCTTTCTGCGGATTGCATCAGCGGAAAAGGCATCAAGCAATTTTTACCAGTTGTCAGGGAACAATTGCTCAAAGAATTGCTTGACAAGCGGAAAAGTTCCGGCATGGTGGGAAGACCTGTCCGCCTGATGATTGTCGGAATCCCAAATGTTGGAAAATCCTCTTTCATCAATAAGATGGCAGGCAGTAAACGTGCCAAAGTGGAAGACCGTCCGGGGGTGACTCGTACCAAACAATGGGTGAAAATTGATGCACAGACGGAATTTTTAGATATGCCAGGGGTACTTGCCCCGAAATTGGATGACCAGCAAGCGGCTTTAAGGCTTGCCTTTACAGGTGCAATCCGTGACCAGATTCTTGACACAGAAGCCCTTTCTATGTTATTATTAGAGTATCTGCATGAAAATTATCCGCAGGCACTCAAAGACCGCTACAAATTGGAAACAGACGAAACAGAAGGCGACAAATTGCTTGAATTGGTCGGACGAAAGAGGGGAATGCTTCTTTCTGGTGGTGTGGTCAATACAGAACGTGCAGCAGCGACAGTCCTTGATGATTTCCGTGGTGCAAAATTGGGCAGAATCACCTTGGAACGTCCGCCGAAAGAGGAGTAATGGCATGAAGCAGGAAACACAAAACCGCCGTCAACTGATGCTGGACTATGACACCGCCATGAGGGAACAATTTGGAATCATCTGCGGAGTGGATGAAGCCGGCAGAGGACCTCTCGCAGGGGATGTTTATGCAGCTGCGGTGATTCTCCCTGAAAAGCATGGTATCACCGGATTGGACGATAGCAAGAAGCTCAGTGAAAAAAGCCGTGAAAAGCTCTACAAAGAAATCATGCAGAAAGCAACCGCCTATTGCATTGCAACAGCGACAGTTGCTGAAATTGAGAAGCTGAACATTTTGCAGGCGAGTTTATTGGCAATGCGCAGGGCAGTGAACGGCTTATCCGTCAAGCCAGATTATGTGCTGGTGGATGGCAACCAGTACCCCAAAACAGGCATTGACGAGGAAACCGTTATCAAGGGAGATGCAACATCAGCCACGATTGCAGCGGCTTCTATCCTTGCGAAAGTGGCAAGGGACACTTATATGAAACAACAAGCTTTATTGTATCCACAATATGCTTTTGATAAAAATAAAGGCTATGGCACAAAGGCACATTATGATGCCTTAACCCAATATGGAGCTTGTGCCATTCACAGACCTTCATTTCTGAAAAAATTCTATGACAAAACATGAACTTGGTGCAATGGGTGAATTAGCAGTTGCATATTATCTGGAAGCCCTTGGGTATCAAATTTTACATCGAAATTTCCGGATAAGAGGCGGAGAAATTGACATTATTGCCTCAAAAGGGGATACCATTTCTTTTGTGGAAGTCAAGACTCGCCGATTGGGTGCAGTCGTTTCAGGGCTGGAAGCAGTTGACAGCCGGAAACAATTTCTGATAATTCGCACAGCCCATGCATATTGTGATAAGTACGAAATACCAGAAGAAGAGTGGTATTTTCAGTACGACATTGCAGAGGTCACGACTTGGAATGACCGAATTATTGATATTGATTATCTTGAAAACGCTTTTGATGAAAGTGATTTTCATGATGATAGCCAAAATTTTTTCTGATAAGAAAGGATGATAGGAATGTACTACCAAAGTACAAGAGACAGTAGTCTGAAAGTGACAAGTGCGCAGGCAATTGCACAGGGAATTTCTGCGGATGGTGGTTTATTTATTCCCTCTGAAATTCCGACCATTACCATGGATGAATTGAAAGCCCTTGCCAATATGAGTTATGCAGAACGTGCAAACGTGGTATTTGGAAAGTTTCTGACAGATTTCACGCCTGAGGAAATTGCACACTGCACATCAAGCGCATACAATACCAAAAATTTTGATACCGAAAATATCGCAGAATTGACAAAGCCTTTCGGAAATGCTGATATTCTCGAATTGTGGCATGGACCCACATGTGCATTTAAGGACATGGCTTTACAGATTCTCCCTTATCTGCTGACAACTTCCCTCAAAAAGAATGGCGAAGACAAGAAGGTAGTAATCCTTGTAGCAACTTCCGGTGATACAGGAAAGGCAGCTTTAGAAGGGTTCAAGGATGTTGACGGCACAGAAATTATGGTATTCTATCCTGACCATGGTGTTTCCAGTATGCAAAAAAGACAGATGGCAACACAGGAAGGCACAAACGTGAATGTTTGTGCAATCGAGGGCAATTTTGACGATTGTCAGAATGGTGTGAAGATGATTTTCACAGACAAGGCTGTTAAGGAGAAACTGGCAAATGCTGGAAAGATGTTCTCTTCTGCGAATTCCATTAACTGGGGCAGATTAGCACCACAGATTGTATACTATGTATCTGCTTATGTAGAAATGGCAAAGCGTGGGGAAATTCAGTTCGGCGATACCATCAATGTGGTTGTACCTACTGGCAACTTTGGCAACATCCTTGCCGCTTACTATGCAAAGAATATGGGTGTTCCGATTGGAAAGCTGATTTGTGCATCCAACATCAATAAGGTTCTGACCGATTTCATTGAAACTGGTATCTATGACAGAAACCGTGAATTTTTCGCAACCGTTTCGCCGTCCATGGACATCCTGATTTCGAGTAATCTGGAAAGACTGCTTTACATCCTGACTGGTGGAGATGATGCACAAATCCGTGAATGGTTCGGCAAACTTTCCACAGAGGGCAGATATGAAGTCACTGACGAAATCAAGGCAAAATTGCAATCTGACTTTGTGGGCGGATTCTGTGACGATTCTGAAACCAAGAAAACCATTCACGATTTCAAGGAACAGTATGACTATACTTGTGATACACATACAGCTGTAGCCGTGAAAGTGTATCTGGATTACATTGCAAAGACAGGCGACACCACCAAAACTGTCATTGCCTCTACTGCAAGCCCTTATAAATTTAGTGCAAGCGTTCTGGAAGCCATTGAGGGAACAAAGTCTGATAAAGACGAATATGAACAGGTGGCGCACCTTGCAGAAGTTTCCGGCATTCCTGTACCGCAGTCACTGGCAGCACTCAAAGACAAGGCAGTCCGTTTCTCTGAGGTCATCAACAAGGAGAATATGGAATCTTATGTTCTCAAACAGCTTGGAATTGCGGAGTAATTCCAATGGCGTTGTTTGTATTGGGAGATACACACCTTTCATTTGGTGTTCCTGAAAAGCCGATGGATATTTTTCAGGGATGGGAAAATTATCAGGTACTTCTTGAAAAAAATTGGAATGCAGTGATTGCACCAGAGGATACCATTGTATTGGCTGGTGACATTTCGTGGGGAATGAACCTCGAACAGGCAAAGGCGGATTTTGCATTTTTGCACCGCCTTTCCGGAACAAAGATAATCTTGAAAGGCAATCACGATTATTGGTGGAATTCCATGAAAAAAATGACAGACTTTTTCAAGGCGAATGGCTTTGACAGTCTGCATATTCTCCACAATAATTGTTATGCCTATGAAGGGTATGGAATTTGTGGGACTCGTGGATGGGTGAATATTGCTGGTGAAACAGATGCACACGGGAAACCCATTGACCCCGAACAATGCGGAAATGTGAAAGTTCTCACGAGGGAACAACAAAGGCTGCGTGTCTCGTTGCAGTCGGCAGTCAATCAAAATTTAAAGCCGATTGCATTCCTGCATTATCCGCCCTTATATCATAACAGCCGGAATGAATTCATGCTGGAAGTCCTGCATGAATTCCATGTGGAACATTGTTATTATGGGCATTTGCATGGAAAAGCGCACCAGCACGCAGTCATTGGTATGCGAGAAGGTATCTGTTATCATTTGATTTCTGGTGATTTTTTACAATTTATGCCTGAAAAAATCCTTTGATTTGTCATATTTGTAGAAGTCTTACAGAAATTGAAAAAATATATAGAAAAAATTCTGTAAATATGGTATAATATACTGTATGTGAAATGCACGGAATATCACCGTGTGAAATTCCCATTAGTGGGATGAAATTAGTCTGGAGGATTAGTGAAATGAGTTTAAAATCAACAACAAGAACAGAAGTTAATACCGTGGAAATGGTGTTTGAAGTGGGTGCTGATGAGTTTGAAGCAGCAGTTGAACGTGCTTATCAGAAAAACAAGAAAAATATTTCTCTCCCTGGTTTCCGTAGAGGTAAAGTAAGCCGTAAGATGGCTGAAATGCGTATGGGTGCAGGTGTGTTTTATGAGGATGCTATCAACGACCTGATTAACAAGGAATTGCCGGAAGCATTGCAGAAGGCTGATTTTGAGCTGGTTGACCGTCCCTCAATAGATGCTGAAAAAGTATCCAAAGAAGAGGGCGTTGTGTTCAAGGCTATCTGCATTACCAAGCCGGAAGTAAAGCTCGGCGACTATAAGGGCATCCATGCAAGCAAGACTGTTAAGGAAGTCACTGAGGCGGATGTCAATTCACAGGTAGAAATGCTCCGTCAGAGAAATGCAAGACTCGTATCAATTGATGACAGAGCCGCACAGATTGGCGATGAAGTCAACATTGACTTTGAAGGTTTCTTTGGTGACGAAGCTTTTGAAGGTGGTAAGGGTGAAGATTTCCCGCTCAAGTTGGGTAGTGGGCAGTTCATTCCAGGGTTTGAAGACCAGATTGTTGGCAAGAATATCGGTGATGAATTTGATGTGACTGTAACATTCCCTGAAAATTACCAGATGGAAGATTATGCAGGCAAGGAAGCTGTTTTCAAGTGCAAGCTGAACGGTATCACGGTAGAAGAATTGCCCGAAGCAGATGACGAATTCATTCAGGATTCCACAGAGTTCGAAACTCTGGAAGCATTCAAGGAAGATGCAAAACAGAAGCTGGAAGAATCCGCTGTCCGTGATGCTGATGTTGCCTTTGATAATGCTGTCATGAATGCACTGATTGCAATGGTAGATGTACCCATTCCAAATGTGATGTTTGAACATAGAATTGATAACATTGTAGGCAACTTTGAGCAGTCCCTCCGTGAAAGTGGTCTTTCTCTGGATATGTACCTCCAGTATACTGGTATGGATTTGTCTGATTTCCGTGAAACAAACCGTGACCGTGCAGAAAATGAAGTCAAGCTCCGTTTGGCATTGGAAAAGATTGCAGACCTCGAAAATATTCAGATTTCTCAGGAAGAATTGAACGAAAACCTCCAGAAGATTGCAGACGCTAATCACATGACTGTTGCACAGGTGGCAAATCGTATTCCAATGGCAGATTACATCATGGATTTGCGTGTCACTAAGGCAATTGACCTCGTGAAGGAAAATGTTGTTCCAGTAGAAGAAGCTCCTGCTGAAGAAGAAGCACCAGCGGAAGAGGCAAAGGCTGAAGAAGCACCAGCAGAAGAAACTTCTGCTGAATAATTCCAGATAAAACAGATACGATAGCGTGAGCGAACCGTTTCCAAGTTCGCTCATGCCTTTATATGATTACAGAAAGGATGAACCGCTATGATGATGGATAATACGTTAATCCCTTATGTTGTGGAGCAAACCAGCCGTGGCGAGCGTTCCTATGACATTTATTCCAGATTGCTCAATGACCGCATTATTATGTTGCATGACCAAGTGAATTATGCAACCGCCAGCGTGATTGTTGCACAGCTTTTATATCTGGAAAGCCAAGACCCTGAAAAGGAAATTTCCCTGTATATCAATAGCCCTGGGGGTTCGATTTCGGACGGTATGGCAATTTATGACACAATGCAGTATATCAAGTGTGATGTTTCCACCATTTGCATGGGTATGGCAGCATCAATGGGCGCATTCCTCTTGACAGCCGGAACAAAGGGCAAGCGTTTTGCCTTGCCGAATAGTGAAATTATGATTCATCAGCCTTTGATTGGCGGTGGTGGTCTTTCTGGACAGTGTACAGATATTAAGATTCAATCTGACCATCTCGTCAGAACTCGTAAAAAAATGAATGAAATGCTTGCATTCCATACCGGTCAGCCGTTAGAAGTGATTGAGCGTGATACAGAACGTGATAACTATATGACTGCCGAAGAAGCACAAAAATATGGTTTGATTGACCAAGTGATTACGAAGAGGTAACAATAGAATGGAATTTAATTCTTTCAAAATTTGTAATTTCTGTGGCAAAGGCGAAGACAAGGTAATGAGTATGTTTTCCGCCGGAATGTATAACATCTGTGACGAATGTGTCTGCACTTGCTATGATATGATTTATGGAACTGGTGCAACTCGTTTCAAGGAAAAACCGCCGGAAGAAAAGAAAAAGAAAAAGCCAAAGACTATTAAATTGCTCCGCCCTGCGGAAATTAAGTCCGTACTTGACCAGTATGTCATTGGTCAGGAACAAGCGAAAATCTCACTCGCCGTTTCTGTCTATAACCATTACAAAAGAATTATGAGTAATGATGATGGGAAGGACGTAGAATTACAAAAGAGCAATGTGCTTTTGTTAGGACCCACAGGTGTCGGAAAAACATTCCTTGCACAGACTTTGGCGAAAATTTTGGATGTGCCGTTTGCGATTGCAGATGCCACAACCATTACAGAAGCCGGCTATGTTGGTGATGATGTAGAAAATGTTCTGCTTCGTTTAATTCAAGCAGCTGATTTTGACATTGAAGCCGCAGAGCGTGGCATCATCTACATTGATGAAATTGATAAAATTGCAAGAAAATCTGAAAATCCCTCTTTGACCCGTGACGTTTCCGGCGAAGGTGTACAGCAGTCTTTGTTGAAGATTGTGGAAGGTACGCTGGCAAATGTTCCCCCACAGGGCGGAAGAAAGCACCCAAATCAAGAGTGTCTGCAAATCAACACAAAAAATATTTTGTTCATTTGTGGCGGTGCGTTTGATGGTCTGGAAAAATGCATTCAGAAGCGTTTACTTCCTTCTGGCATGGGATTTGGTGCAGAAATTGTCTCCAAAACACAGCAGGAAGATGTCAATATTTTCCAAAAAGCAATTCCGCAAGATTTGGTAAGTTTTGGACTTGTTCCGGAATTAGTAGGGCGTTTGCCTGTGATTACAGCCCTGAAAGCATTGGATGAAGATGCACTTGTCAGAATCTTAACAGAGCCGAAAAATGCGCTGATTCGTCAGTATGTGAAGCTTTTCAGTTATGATGATGTCAAGCTGGAAGTGGACGAAGCCGCTTTGAGAGAAATTGCCAAAAAGGCTATCGCTCAAAAAACTGGTGCAAGAGGATTGCGTTCTATCATGGAAGGGATTCTCATGGATAGTATGTTTAATATTCCTACACATACCAATGTTGGGAAAGTCACTATCACCAAGGAATGTGTCACAGATGGAGTACAGCCGATTTTGACTGACCGCCGTAATAAAGTTGTCAATCTTTGATTTGCATAAAAGCCACACCCCCCTGTGTGGCTTTTTGTGACATATGCAAAACCGAAAATTACCGCTTGCATTTTGTGCCGGAATGTAGTATAATAAAAGAACAATCAGCACCCTCTCACCGATAGAAAGGAAGGTATTCACAATGCCGGAAAAAAGAAAATTATCAGAAACTATGCCCGTAATTCCGCTTCGTGGAACAGTTGCGTTTCCTCATATGATTATGCATTTTGATGTTGCAAGAGAAATGTCTGTCAAGGCGATTGAAGCAGCGTTGCACAGCGATAGACGTATTTTTTTAGTGGCGCAAGAGGATGTATTTGACGAAACTCCCGATTCTACCGGACTGTTTGAAGTCGGGATAGTTGCCGAAATCAGGCAGACCGTCAAATCACAGGATGATGTTGTTCGTGTTCTTGTGGAAGGTCTTTATCGTGCAAAATTCCGAAACGTCACAGAAGAAGGCGGTATGTTGATGGCAGAAGTTCGCCGTCTTCCGCTCAATTCTCGTGAAGATATGGATGAACTCAAAATGGATGCACTTGTCAGGGCTGTGAAAGATACTTACCAAAGTTATGCAGAATTATTCCCGAAAATGCCCAGAGAACTCTTGATTACTGTCATCTGTCAGTCCGAACCTGCAAAAGTTTATGAGGAAATTATTTTCAATTCCATGTTGGACTATAAGGACAAACAAGCACTTTTGGAAGAAGGCAAACTTTCCACAAGATTGAAAATGCTCAATGATATTTTGACTCGTGAAACAATGGTTCTCTCTATGGAAAAGGAAATTCACGACAAAACACAAGAATCCATTGACCAAGGACAGAAAGAGTATTTCCTCCGTGAACAATTGCGAACCATTACCAATCAGCTCCATGATGAATTTGGAGAAGATACCGCCGAACGCAGTGAAAGCTATTATGCAGAACGCCTTGAAGAAATCGAAATGTACTTACCAGAAGAAAGCAGTGCAAAGCTTTACAAGGAGATTGCACGTTTGCGCCAAATGCCCCCAGCCTCACAAGAAGCCTATGTGGTGACAAGTTATCTGGATACCGTTTTTGATTTGCCATGGAATACAATGTCTGATGAACACGTTGACTTGAAAAAGGCGCAAGCGGCATTAGATGCAGACCATTATGGTTTGGAAAAGGTGAAAGAACGCATCATTGAAAGCCTTGCAGTTCGTGTATTGAATCCCGATTTGAAAGGGCAGATTCTTTGCTTAGTGGGTCCCCCTGGAGTAGGAAAATCATCAATTGGCAAGTCCATTGCCGGTTCAATTGGGAGAGAGTTTGCAAGAGTATCATTGGGCGGTGTTCGTGATGAAGCGGACATTCGTGGACACAGAAAGACATACATTGGCGCAATGCCGGGGCGCATGATTGCAGCATTACAGCAAGCAGGCACAAAAAATCCTGTCATTCTCCTTGATGAGCTTGACAAGATGGGGAACGATTACAAGGGAGACCCCTCAGCGGCATTGCTGGAAGTGTTAGACGGGGAACAAAATTCTGAATTCCGTGACCATTATCTGGAAATCCCCTTTGATTTGAGCAAAGTCATTTTCGTAGCGACTGCGAACATTTTAGAGGACATTCCAGACCCCCTGCGAGACCGCATGGAAATTATCGAACTTCCCAGCTACACCAGAGAAGAAAAATTTCAGATTGCCAAGCGTCACCTGATGAAAAAGCAAATCAGAGAACATGGCTTGACAAATGTGCAATGTAAAATTGCAGACGAAGCATTGTATGAAATGATTGACAGCTACACCAAAGAAGCCGGAGTTCGTAACCTTGAAAGAACCATTGCAACCGTTTGCCGAAAAGCAGCCAAATCCATTGCAATGGGTGAAAAAAAGCGCATTTCCGTAAAACAAGGCGACTTGAAAAAATATCTCGGCATCCCCAAATATTTACCGGATGACCAAAACAGAGAAAATACTGTTGGTTTGGTCAATGGTCTTGCATGGACTTCTGTAGGTGGGGTTCTGATGCCCTTGGAAGCATTGGTATTGGATGGCAACGGTAAAATTGAATTGACTGGTTCACTGGGGAATGTGATGCAGGAAAGTGCGAAAATTGCCGTAAGCTATGCGAGATATGTTGCAAAGGAATATGGGATTTCTCCCGAATTTTACCAGCAGAAAGACATTCACATTCATGCACCAGAAGGCGCAGTTCCGAAAGATGGACCCTCCGCCGGTGTGACAATGACGACAGCGTTAATTTCGGCACTGTCCGGAATTCCTGTCCGTGCGGATGTTGCCATGACAGGCGAAATCACGTTACATGGAAAAGTAATGCCGATTGGCGGATTGCGTGAAAAGTCGATGGCAGCTTATAAAGCTGGTATCAATACGGTGATTATTCCGGAGGAAAATACCGCTGATTTGGAAGAAGTTGACGATATTGTCAAGGAAAAAATCAAATTCATTCCAGTAAAACAACTTTCAGAGGTATTGGAAATTGCCCTTGACCGCAAGCCAGCAAAACATAAAACCGCTTCACCCCCTGCAACAAGCAAGAGAATAGGAGCGACATCATGATTTTCCAGAATGCAGAATTTACCGCTTCTTATGGGAAAATTTCACAGATTCCAGACCCCGAAAAAATGGAATTTGCCTTTTTAGGGCGTTCCAATGTCGGAAAATCCACTCTCATCAATAAACTGGTTAATCGTAAATCCTTGGCACGGGTTAGCACCGTGCCGGGGAAAACGGCAACCATCAATTTTTATCAAGTGGATGCTGTTTACTTTGTTGACCTTCCGGGGTATGGTTATGCGAAAACTTCCAAATCCGAACAGGAGCGATTGAGGAAACTGATTTCAGGCTATCTGAATTTAGATAGAAATTTAGAGCTTGTGATACAGCTGATAGATTCCCGACATGCGCCTTCAGCGGATGACATAAAAATGACGGAATTCCTAGTAGAATCAGAAATTCCGTTTATTGTCATATTCACAAAAACTGACAAATTAAACCAATCCGAACGCAAGGCAAGAGAAAAAGGCTTTGCACAGGAAATCCCTTATTTTGAGGACATTCATAAAATCTGGTTTTCTTCGAAAACAGGAGAAGGGTTGGAAGAATTACAGGGGATTTTGTCAGAAATTGCCGACAGTACAGAGGAATAGTCAGAATGGAGGATACATATGCAGTTTGAGGAAGCTTTCAGAGTAAAAAAGCCCATCATAGGGATGCTCCACCTCCGTGGAAAGGGCAATGAACAAACCTTTGAAATTGCTAAAACGGAAATTCAACAGATGTATGATTCTGGAATTGATGCGATACTGGTTGAAAATTACTATGGTGATTTGGTAGATGTCGTGAATGCTTTGCGTTGGTTGCAGGAAAACTATTCTGACCGTGTGTATGGTGTCAACGTGCTGGGTGACTTTGAATTGAGCTACAAATTGGCGCAGAAATACGGAGGCGCATTCATGCAGGTAGATTCCATCAGAGGACACCTTAAAACTGCACAAGACAGGGAATATGCAGAAATGATTCAACAAGTCCGTGATGGTTCTGTGTTCGTGCTGGGAGGAGTGCGCTTCAAATATCAGCCAGTCCGTTCGGGAAAGCCATTAGATTACGACCTGAAAATTGGAATGCAACGCTGTGATGCAATTGTCGTGACCGGAGAGGGAACAAGAATGAATACGGATATGGAGAAAATTCAAGAATTCCGTCAAATCATTGGTGATTTTCCGTTGATTGTTGGCGCAGGGATGACAATTGATACCTGTGAGGAGCAGTTAGCCATTGCAGACGGCGCAATTGTGGGGAGCTGGTTCAAAGAAAGAGGTTTCACCAGAAGACCTGTCAGCCCCGAACGTGTCACAGAGTTCATGCAAAAAGTCAAGGCATTTCGTGCATCTCTTTAGAAATAATTGACAGAAAGAAGGTACTGTATGAAATTTGAGGATATTTTCAAGGTGAAAAAGCCTGTGATTGCCATGCTTCACTTAAATGGGGTGGATAATTGGGACAGGATGGAAAACGCCAAAAAGGAAATCCAGCAGATTTACGATTCTGGAGTTGACGGAATTCTAGTAGAGGATTATTTTGGCGACGTTTGCGATATGATGAATGCACTGCATTGGTTACAGATGTATTATCCCGACCATGTATATGGTGTCAATGTGTTAGCGGATTTTGAGAGAAGCCATCAAATGGCGAAGACATACGGCGCAAAATTCATGCAGGTAGATTCCATCAGAGGGCATTTATACCCCGAACAAGATGAACAGTATGCAAAGATGATTGAAAGTGTCCGTGACGGTTCAATTTTTGTAATGGGCGGAGTACGTTTCAAGTATAATCCTGTCAATTCCGGAAAGCCGTTAGATTACGACTTGAAAGTGGGAATGGAACGCTGTGACAGCATTGTTGTAACTGGGGAAGGAACAGGAATCAACACCGACATTGAAAAAATCCGTGAATTTCGTCGAATCATTGGTGATTTTCCGCTGATTGTTGGCGCAGGCATGACAATTGATACCTGTGTAGAGCAACTTTCCATTGCAGACGGTGCAATTGTGGGGACATGGTTCAAGGAAGACGGCATGACCAGAAATCCAGTCAGCCCCGAACGAATGACGGCATTCATGCAAAAAGTCAAGGAACTGCGAGAAACTCTTGAATAATACATATTCTGACTGCGTGATTCTGAAAAATTTATCATGCAGTCAGAAATTTTTTTGAAAAAAGACTTTACTTTTATGCGATAGTGTGTTAAAATATAAATAGCAATTCTGTCATTGATATGGCAGTCTATAAAAACAGAAAGGAAATTGAACTATGAAACGTGGAAGAAACAAACCAGCAGCAGTAGAAGAATTGTATGAAGCAATTCTTTGCCTTGAAACCAAAGAAGAATGCAGTGCTTTCTTTGATGACCTTTGTACCGTACAGGAATTGCAAATGCTTTCCCAGCGTTTGCAGGTCGCAAAAATGCTCCGTGAAAATCATGTCTATAGTGATATTGTAGCAACAACGAGTGCAAGCACCGCAACCATCAGCCGAGTAAACCGTTCCTTGAATGGTGGCTATGATGTTGTTTTTGAGCGACTGAAAGCAAAGAAAAAATACCATCCCATTGAAACGGTCAATTCTGGAGAAGAAGCGGAAATTCCGCAAAATTCCGGCGATTCCGTATAATTTCATAAAATTCTTTTGCATTTTCCTGAAAATTCCGCAGAAATGACGATTTTTCAGGAAATGCTTGACAAATTGGCTGAATTCAGCTATAATAATGGTATATCATTTATATTCATGGAGGAATTTTTATGAAGAAAGCAGAATTGATTCAGGCAGTTGCAGAGAAGACAGGCAAGTCCAAGAAGGAATCTGCCGTTTTTGTGGATGCTGTATTTGAAAGCGTTCAGGATGCGCTTGTGTCTGGTGAAAAGGTAACATTGACAGGTTTTGGTGTATTTGAAGTTCGTGACCGTGCCGCTAAGAAGTGCCGTAATCCTCGTACCGGCGAAATGCAGGACGTAGAAGCGTGCAAAGCACCGACATTCAAGGCAGGCAAGACCCTCAAGGAAGCTGTCAACAAGTAATTTTGTTTGATAAAAGCACCCCCGAAAATAGGGGGTGCTTTTTGATGATTGTCTGCTATTGTTAATAGGGATATATGCCAATTTCATGAAACTGTTGTGAAAATGAAATCCAATCCCCCTCTTGAATTGTGAAATCATCATTTTCGATTTCAAGCATTTCAAGCCCATCAAATGAAAACCGAATGAAATAAATTTCATCAATACTTTCACAAATTCCTGTAAAGATAACCTGATTACCTGCAATCTTAATTTTGGCATCTGTTTTTGAGTGATTGACAGTCACTTGCTTTCTGTCCATAATTTGAAAAGAAAGCTCAATCTGATAAGATTTTCCCAAAACAGGGGGAGTATCGTCTTTCCATATTCCTTTTAAAATTCCGCACGAAGTACAGCCTGTGACAAAAGGAGTACTATTTTCAATGTTTGTAACTTTGAATAGCAAATTCTTCCACCTCTTTTCTGGAAAGAATGGAGATTATTTTTTTTGGTGCTTATCCAGCAAGCGTTTTTTGATACCCTTTAGGATAGTTTCACGAGCGTGCATAGCCTGTTCTTTGGTAGCTGGTTCAGTGCCTTCAAGCGGATAGGGAATGCCCAGCGTTTCATATTTGACTTTTCCCATATTGTGATAAGGCAGGCAGTCCACAGCTTTGAGCGTTTTCAGACCGCCGATAAAATACCCAAGTTTCAGCTGTTCCTCTTCATTGTCTGTCCAATTTGGTACAATGACATGACGAATCCAAATAGGGATATTTTTTTCACTGAGATATTCCGCAAACGCAAGAATATTTTGATTGGAATGTCCGGTTAAAGCCTTGTGTCGTTCGTCATCAATATGCTTAATATCCAGCATGACAAGGTCAGTGGCATTCAGAATCCGGTCTACCTTTTCAGGGTGTTGGGGATGGAAAGTGATGCCGGAAGTATCCAAGCAGGTATGAATATTTTTTTGTTTGGCAGTTTCGAAAAGTTCCGCTAAAAATTCCGGCTGTAACATAGGTTCACCGCCGGTACAGGTAATACCGCCCTTTGTATAAAATTCCTTGTTGCGTTCATAGGCATTCAGAAGCTCTGCAACGGTCATTTCAGAGCCTTGACAGACTTCCCAAGTATCAGGGTTATGGCAATAGAGACAGCGCATAGGGCAGCCCTGAAAGAATATCACAAAGCGAATCCCCGGGCCATCCACCGTGCCAAATGATTCTGTAGAATGAATATAGCCTTTCATGAAAGTTCCTCCTCTCATCACAAAAACAAACACCGCCCAAAAGGACGGTGTCATATTTTTTATCAATTCATTCAGATTTTCTCGTGGAAAGTTCTGGAGATAACATCGTCCTGTTGTTCCTTTGTCAGCTTGATGAAATTAACTGCATAACCAGAAACACGGATTGTCAACTGAGGATAATTTTCAGGATGCTTTTGTGCATCAAGAAGAGTTTCACGAGTGAGAACATTGACATTCAGGTGATGACCGCCCTTTTTCACATAACCGTCGAGCATTTCAACCAGATTGTCAACCTGCTGTTCGTTTTGGATTTCTGCCATGGTAAAAACCTCCTTAAAAATAATATTGTTGTAAAGTCCAGAGGGAACAATTCCCTCCAGACAAACAATTTAATTAAAAATCTTCATCCCCATCAACTTTTTCCTCACCATTGGTATCATCCTCAAATTCCACATTTGGCATAGCACAAGGACCCAATTGGGGATTGCATTCGGTGCTGTTGACGGTTTGAACTTTTGTTGTGTCGCCAATATTCAAGTTAATATGCTGACTTCCGGAAGTAACCAGAGAATCCAGAAGTGCTACAAGGTCGTCAGCATCCATATTATCTGGAATCTGTGGATTTTTCTCTTCAGGATTCTGCATCTTCAGCTTCCTTCAGTGCTTCCTGTTCCAAGCGGTCAATATCGAGGTCTCCGGCATAAATTTTGGTATTTTTGCCGAGTGCATCCGGAACAATGGAGAACGTATTAGAAATACCATCCTGAGCGTGACGGAATGGCAACTTTGCAACAGAGGACAAAGAAGCAACTGCACCATGAGTATCACGACCATGCATCGGGTTTGCACCAGGGGCAAGCGGAATGCCTTGTTTTCTGCCGTCTGGAGTATTACCAGTTTTCTTACCATATACAACATTAGAAGTAATGGTCAGAATGGACATTGTTGGAACACCGTCACGGTAGGTATGGTGCTTTCTGATTTTGTCCATGAAAGTACGAACAATATTGACTGCAATCTGGTCTACTCTGTCATCATCATTACCATATTTCGGGAAATCGCCCTCAACTTCATAATCAACAATGACATTCTTAGCAACGTCAACGACATTACCAGCCTTATCCTTGATTTCAATATCCTTGCGGATGCACTTTACCTTTGCATACTTGATAGCACTCAAAGAGTCAGCCACAACGGAAAGACCAGCGATACCCGTCGCAAAGTATCTCTTGACATCACGGTCATGCAAAGCCATCTGGATTCTTTCATAGCTGTACTTGTCGTGCATGAAGTGAATAACATTCAGAGTATTGACATACAGACCAGCAAGCCATTCCATCATATCGTCATATTTCTGCATAACATCATCATAGTCAAGGTAATCTCCTTCCACAGGGCGGTACTTAGGACCCACCTGCAAACCAAGACGCTCATCGACACCGCCATTGATAGCGTACAATAAGCACTTAGCAAGGTTAGCTCTTGCGCCGAAGAACTGCATTTCTTTACCTACTCTCATAGAGGAAACACAGCAGGCAATTGCATAATCGTCACCGTGAATAACTCTCATTAAGTCATCATTTTCATACTGGATGGAAGAAGACTTGATGGACATTTTCGCACAGAACCTCTTGAAATTGACAGGCAGTCTGGTAGACCAGAGAATTGTCATATTGGGTTCAGGAGCTGTTCCGAGATTATTCAGGGTATTCAGATAACGGAAGGAATTCTTTGTTACCATGTGTTGACCATCCACGGAAACACCGCCGATAGATTCTGTAACCCAAGTCGGGTCACCAGAGAACAGGGAATTATATTCCGGAGTTCTTGCGAACTTCACTAAACGCAGTTTCATGATGAAATGGTCAATGAGTTCCTGTGCTTCGGATTCTGTGATAATGCCCTTTTCAAGGTCACGCTGAATATAAATATCCAAGAATGTGGAAGTTCTGCCGATAGACATAGCAGCACCATTCTGTTCCTTGACAGCAGCCAAGTACCCGAAATACAGCCACTGTACAGCCTCTTGTGCAGTTCTTGCAGGACGAGAAATATCAAATCCGTAGATTTCGCCGAGCTTCTTCAAATCCTTCAAAGCGTTAATCTGTTCGGAAAGTTCCTCACGCAAACGGATATTTTTGGAAGTCATACGAACGAAATGTGTTTCTTTCTGGTGTTCCTTATCCTGAATCAGCATATCAATGCCATACAAAGCCACACGACGATAGTCACCAATGATACGCCCACGACCATAAGCATCCGGCAGACCTGTTAAAATAGCCGCATGTCTAGCCAATTTCATTTCAGGAGTATAAGCATCAAAAACACCCTGATTATGGGTCTTTCTGTACTTTGTGAAAATCTCAACTACAGAAGGGTCAACCTCATAACCATATTCCTTGCAAGCCTGCTGAGCCATACGGATACCACCAAAAGGCTGGAGGGAACGCTTGAAAGGCTTATCCGTCTGGAAACCAACAATTTTCTCCAAATCTTGATTGAGATAGCCTGCCTTGTGGGATGTGATAGTAGAAATAATCTTGGTGTCCATATCCAAAACACCACCGGCTTCACGCTCCTGACGAGACAAATCCATAACCTGTTCCCAGAGCTTTGTTGTTGCCTCTGTAGGACCTTCAAGAAAACTTTCATCACCATCATAAGGTGTGTAGTTTTTCAGGATGAAGTCACGGACATTGACAGAGGTATTGCTCCATCTGCCCGGCTCAAAACCTTCCCACTCAGGGGCGAATTCTTTAAACATAATGACATCTTCCTTTCCATAAGGCGCATAAGATGCAGCCTCTTCTATACTCTATATCATACTACTTTTTTAGGAGTTTGTCAAGGTTTTGTCAATCATCAAAAAATAGTTTTTCCGGTTTCTGCTATTTTGTATAGGATTTTTCCCAAAATTGCTAGAATTTTATAAATATTCCATCATTACGGCTTTCATTTGTTCCTGTTGCGCTGGTTTACAATGGTAATTATGACGAAATTTGATTTCATTCCATTTCCGTACAGATTCCATTTTCATCAAACGAAACATTTCGGGAAATATTTTCCAAATGTCTGAAATACTGATATTGTAAATTGGGGTCAGAAATATAAGAAATCGTGCATTCCGATTGTAAAGCAGGAACATATTGCAATTGCAATTCATAATCAGACCGTGTTCCAGTGACGTGCAATTCTGCTAATACACTATCTTGTGTTCTGGAATTGAACCAGAAATTCCCCAATGAGTAGACAATTGGTTTGCCCTGATAAAATTCAATTCCCTGTAAACAGTGGGTATGATTACCAATGACAGCGTCAGCCCCTTGACGAATCAATTCTTTTCCAACAGTTTCCTGATAATCTTCCAAATATTCTACGCCTTCAATTCCCCAATGAATATACACAATCACCAAATCAGCTTCTTCTCGTGCTTCCCTCACACGCTGATACATCAATGTGGGGTCAACCGTCCGGAATACACCAGCTTCGGTTTCCGTTGCACCTTTGGTGAGTTCCTCCCATTCCACACGAGTACCAGAAATGAAAGCCACCGTCAGACCATCCAATTCAACGAATCTTGTTTCGGATGCTTCCTCTAAATTTTTCCCTGCACCCACACGCATCATATCAGTATTGTCAATGGTTTCCAGCGTATCCAAAAGCCCTTGTTCTCCATAGTCGTACATATGATTATTTGCCAAAGCAAGAACATCTACTCCCAAATCCTCCATCAAGGAAATATTTTCCGGATTTGCCCGATAAATATAATCTTTTCCATAAGTAGGTGTTCCCCTTGTCGTATAGGGAAATTCATTATCAGCTAAACAAATATCAGCATTGCGCATATGTTCCACAATGGTTTTATCAAAACAAGCAAATGTATCACGTCCGTTGTTAATCCATTTTTGAGTAGTCCAAGCACCATCTTCAATGCTAATATCTCCAGTAAAACAAATCGTATAATCAAAAGGAATTTCGGGTTTAGTTTCCTTGATGAGTTCGGTAGTTTCTGGAATGGTTTCCGCAGTATCAGAGAATGATTCTGCGGAATCGGACTCCACCATTGGTTCAGTCGAATTTTCTGTCACAGGAATCGTCACAACATGAATGTCATCAGAGGGGTCAGGAGCATCTTGACACCCTGTCAAGCATAATACTCCCATCAAAGCCAATATCAATAAATGTTTCTTTTTCAAATTTAGACCTTCTTTCATAGTCAAATCACTTTTTTCATTATAACATAACATAATAAAATTTGCAAGTCATCACATGACAAAAAATTGTGATAAATTCTGGTTTTTTCGCATATATTGCATAGAATCCAATTGAAATGGAGTGAGATTATGCACATGCAATCAGAAGAAAGAGCTATCACGCTGGGAATTTACATATTGGAACATCAGACAACAGTCAGAGCTGCTGCAAAACATTTCGGCATTTCTAAGAGTACTGTACATATGGATGTACCAAAAGGGAACGGAAAAAATATGTCCCTCTGTGATAAGGAGGGGCATATTTCTGTTAAGGTGAAATTACGTCAGAAATTTCACTGATGATTTTATGAGTGTTTTCTTCAATCAGATACACAGGATTAAGTTCTTTTTTCTGATAGTGAAAAGGGGTATTATTTGCAATTTGGATAAGGTACGCTTCAAAGAAGTTTTCCCAGCTGAAAAATTGTTTGCTGTCAATGTAGAAACTTGGATTTTCCAGAATTTTAAGCAGTTCTGCACCTTTCAGGATACCAGATTTCAAAATCAGCCATTCAAAAGATTCAGGCAGACAAATTTGAATTTTATCCTGTGCAGATGCCTGTAACTTAAAAATACGGTCTGCTTCTGCGCCAAACGCTGCACCGTCTGCAATTACTAAAACTTTTCTGTCAGGGTGTTCTTTGAGCCATTTGAAAACAGCTGAATTAGAACCAGCAGTTTCACATTGCATTTCTGTTTTGTCAAGGCAATGGGTGTAGAACTGAAAACCAGATTTTGAATCTTCTGTTATAAGAATATCAAATTGTATCTTCTTTTTGGAAGTACCAGCCGGATACAAGTGACTTTTTCCGCATGGAAACATTTTCTTAAACTTGTGAAATTTTCCGCTGGTTTGGATTTCGTAAATTTCCTCTACGCTATAGGGAAGTTCATGCAGGCTTTCACGGTTGAATATGACATAATAATTATCAGTATGCCGGATAGTGCCTGCAAATTGTTTGGTGGAAAGAAAGCTTGCACCTTCATCTATAAAAACAATACTGTCTGAAATATTGTTTAACTGATGTTTCCAGTCGGTATCTGTTAAAGCGATGCAGGGCTTTGTACTGGAAATTTGAATACCGCTCTCTGTGCCGAGTCGGGTATAATCTGCAATCATATTGTACAGAGTAGTCTTGCCTGTACCGCTGTTACCCTTGACAATAGTAATATTCCGGAAAAGGTCAAATTTAAATTTTGCCCTCCGGTTTGATACTTCAATATGTTGAATTCCAGTCATAAGCACCTCACACAAATTCTCCGGCTTCTAAAACTAATTCTGCCATAGACCTGACAATTTTATTTGTATTCAAGACTTTGATTTTAAAATGTTCTTGCTGAAAATCCATTAAATGCCGTAAATTGATAGTCACTTTGCGCTGTTCTGCCATTTGGAGAATCCACTTTGCACAGTTATCCCCACAAGTAGAAGCATTAAAGATTTTCTTCCGGTCATTGGCAATCAGCAGTAATGTTTTGACACCGCCAGAAAGTTGATAAGGAGTGATTGCACCCAGAACAGGGCTTTCTATCAAATTCGCATTGACAACAACAGATTTATCAACATCTTGTATCATCTGTACGCCCAATTCTGATGTAATCCATCTGTCCAGATAGGTATTATTGAAATAAACGTTGGTATGATAAATTGCCTCAGGCATATTTCCAAAATAAATATTCAGCATAGCATTTCACCTCTTGTAGTTAGTTTGTTGATTTTTTATCAAAATATTCCAGTTCCATTATAGCATGAAAAATGAAAAAAGTCAATCAATCTTTTGATGATATCTTTGTGCAAAATAGACTCTGATTAGAAATAGAAATCACAGATTCCTGATTGACTTTTCTGGAAATTATGTTATAATGTATAGTAAGTATCAGGAAAGAAGGATTTCAGCCATGAGGAAATTATTGGATACGCTCCTTTCAGAAAAGAAAAACAAGAATCAAAATGGTATCTATCGCAGATTACAAATTGATTTTGCATATAACTCCAATCATATCGAAGGAAGCAGGCTCACCCACGACCAGACGAAATATATCTATGAAACCAAAACGATTAGTATCACTACAGGCAAATCAGAAGAAGCTGTCAGAGTGAACGATATTATAGAAACAGTAAATCATTTCAGATGTTTTGACTACATTCTCGAAACGGTATCAGAACCCCTGACAGAGGAATACCTCAAACACCTGCATAAAATTCTGAAATCTGGTATATTTACATCAGATGATGAAATTATCATTGGAGATTACAAGAAATACCCGAACGAAGTCGGAGAACAGGAAACAACCCCTCCCGAAGAAGTATCACAAAAAATTAAAGCATTATTTTCAAAATATCAAAGTCCATTGACTCTGTACGACATTGCAGCGTTTCATGTTGCTTATGAAGCGATTCACCCATTTTATGACGGAAACGGAAGAACAGGCAGATTATTGATGATGAAACAGTGTCTTGAAAATAATATCGTCCCGTTCTGGATTGATGAGTTTCATAAAATGTTCTATTATCAAGGCTTGAAAGAGTGGAATAAAGACGGAAAAGAGGAAAGACTTATCAATGTGTTTCTTTCTGCACAAGATGATATGGAAGCGGCTTTGCAATACTTCCGGATTGATTATGAACGCAGAGAATCTACCTATAAAGATGTAATCTCTCATGCAAAGAAAGTTTGAAATGCTTTTCACTATATCGAAAATTTCTCTTGATTTTTAAAATCATTTCTGGTATAATAGTAATAAGGAAATGAGGTGTTGCACATGATAAAAAGAGAACTCTATATGAAGCAGGTACGTCCATTTATTAGGAAAGACATTGTGAAAGTTCTGACAGGTATCAGAAGATGCGGAAAATCTGTTATGCTGAAACTAATTCAAGAGGAATTGAAAGAAACAGGTATTTCAGAAAGTCAGTTTATCAGTATCAATTTTGAATCAAAAGCACTGGATTTCATAAAGAATCAAGAAGATACCTATGCATATATTAAGAAATTTGCAAAGAATCATTCTGATAAAATTTACTTGTTTCTGGATGAAGTGCAGGTGCTTGACAAGTGGGAAGAATTAGTCAATGCTTGTATGATTGATTTCGACTGTGATATTTATATAACTGGCTCAAATGCAAAATTATTGTCCGGAGAATTAGCGACCTATTTAGCAGGGAGATACATTCAAATACAGATGTACCCTTTCTCATTTCAGGAAGTTATGCTGTCAAGTCCTGATGCAGATAAGAAGAAATTGTTTCAGGAATATTTACGCTGGGGGGGGATGCCGTTTCTGTATCAATACCCAATGGACGAAACCGCAAAAAGACAGTACTTGTCAGATATTTATGATTCTATCATGCTGAAAGATGTGGTAACAAGAAATCATATTCGTGATACAGAACAATTTGAGAGGATACTCTATTACTTGATAGCAAATGTAGGCAATACCTTTTCAGCCGGAAACATCAGCAAATATATGAAAAGTGAATTCCGGAATATCAGTAATGAAACCATGTATAATTATATTGACTACTGTCAAAAAGCTTGCTTACTGCATTTCGTTTCAAGAATGGACTTGCAGGGGAAAAATCTTCTGAAATTTCAGGAAAAAATCTATCTGACAGACCATGGAATCCGTGAAGCGATTTATGGAAACAATCAAAGAGATATTGAGCATATTTTGGAAAACATTGTTTATATGGAGCTGTTGCGGAGAGGGTATCAGGTGACAATTGGAAAAATGAAAGATTTAGAAGTGGATTTTGTAGGGGAAAAGGACGGAAGAAAAGAATATTATCAGGTTTGTTATTTACTTGCATCTGATGAAACAATAGAAAGAGAATTCCGTTCTTTGCGTGAAATACAGGACAATTATCCAAAATATGTCATTTCTATGGATGAGTTTGATTTTAGCCAAGATGGTTATCAGCATCTAAACTTGTTGAATTTTTTACTGACCTGAAAAGGATTGCAAGGCATTCTATAGACTTTTCCTAAAAATGGCAATCTTAACAGAATATGAAATTATCAAGGCAGAGTTTCGGCTCTGCCTGTTTTTGTGCATAAAAAAGAGTAGAGGGTGATTTTAAATTGATATATAAAATAAGTATGTAAATTATGTCAAATCATCAATTTAAAATCGACAGTCAGCAAGTGTCAAAGCAGGGTATACCCTAAATCGACACAAGGGGGGGAATTTTTGGTATCAGTGATTGGACTTGTTGACGAAAATATACGACTGGAAGGAGGTGGAAAAATATGGTAGTTGGCTACGTTCGAGTGTCCTCTGTCGACCAGAATCCAGAACGACAAATTGAAATGCTGAAACAGTATCAGGTACAGAAATTATTTATAGAGAAAATTTCTGGTAAGAACATGGACAGACCAAAATTAAAGGAAATGTTAAATTTTGTAAGAGATGGTGATACAGTAGTGATTAGCGAATACTCCAGAATGGCAAGAAGTGCATCTGATTTATTGCAGATTGTGGAGCTTCTTAAAAATAAAAATGTGATTCTTATCAGCCTGAAAGAGAATTTGAATACCTCTACACCACAGGGAAGATTTATGTTGACTGTGTTTGCAGGGTTGGCAGAGTTGGAGCGTGAAACGATTCTCGAAAGACAGCGTGAGGGAATTGCTATAGCAAAGGCACAGGGAAAATACAAAGGCAGACCGCCTAACCATTACGATGAAAAAATACTGATGGAAGTCTTGATTGGCGTACATAACAAAACTATGACAGTGACAAAAGCCGCTCAAAAATTGGGTGTCACAAGGGCGACAATTTATAATTTGATGAAACGAAAGGAACAAGGTGATTTTAATGGATGCAACGAAGTTTAATGACAGCTTATCTCCAATGGCACAAGCTGTGATTGTCGATTTCAGGACGTTTAAGAATATACATATTCCTATATTTGAAGGAAAAAGAGGGAAAAAACAAAGTATAGAAGAAGTGATTGCTACAATTAAGTATGTTCTTCCACGGACGAACGGCATAACAATTGTATTTGAGTCCGGCAGGAAAATTGACTGCTATTTCAATGGCACTTATGTAAAGTATGACCGCACAGGCAGACTTTCCAGTGTGGGCGGAGTATTTAACGGAAAGTGCATTGAAAATCAGCACGTCAAAATATGGATTGAAGGTCAGGCAATCTTCCTTGAACGACTGATAGCGATTGCTACTGACATTATGCAAAATTCCATGCCGGTCATGTATCAAAGCTGGGAGGCAAATGTAATGGATGGTTCAGGTTCAATCAAAACCGCAGTAGCATTGGGAATTCCTTCCAATTATAGCCCTTTCAACATTGAATGGTGTCAGAAATCAGATAATGTGATTCATGGGTCTATGCTCATTCCGATGCTGAAAAGAACAGGTCATGTTTACCAGTACAGTGCAAGAGATATGGAATTAAGGCAGATTTTTGATATGCAGGATGATTATCTCTTGAAAAAATATTGTGCTGAAAATCTTCCACAAATAAGATAATTGAAAACGTTTTAATTTGAGCTAGACGAGGTTTTAAGGGGGGAAAATTTTAATAGGGTAATTATATGTGATGTGAGAGAAAAGGCTGTCCAGAGTGGATTTTAAGGGGTTTAGGGGTGGGTATTGATTAAAATTTATCAAAATCAGGAATATCAATTTTGAGAGGAAAGGAGAAATTGAATCATGGCGGAAAAGTCCACAGCACAGGAAAAATTGAATCTCTTAATTTCGTTAGGAAAAGAAAATCTGAAACTCTCTAAAGCCCTGATGAATTGCATCAATAACATTAGTCTGGATTTGAACCGGAAAATAGACGTTTTAGAAAAACAGCATACAGAATTAAAAAACGAAATCCAGAAAATGGACATTGTGATTCATGAGAAACATATCTATTCTGATGAAGAAATCTACAAAATGAAATTTACCATGAGTTGGAAACGATTACACGAGAAAACAAATATACCCTTATCGACATTACAATACCGATACAGAAAGTATAAAAATCATTTGATTGAACAGGGAGGAAATAATCATGATTGAGTTTATTTTGAATGGAAAAGACATCAGCAAGGGTGATTTGAACATTCTGATTTGTAAAGACAATATTTTGAATGAAATGGAAATGAAACTATTCGTCGGAAATGAAGAAATGTCGATTGATGATAAAAATGCTGAAATTTCCGTCAGCATCAATGTGACAAGTGAGGATGATTTAGAAACGATTTATGAAGATAGTCAGGACATTCAGTCCAGCATGGAAACCATTCAGCGTGCTTATGGAATCATAAAAAATGAGCTTGACAACATCAAGAAAAAATATGAAAACTTATCTCAGGAATATGTGAATTTGTGTAATATGAGTATGCAGAAATAAAATTTTACCAGATGACAAGCGCATTTGATAGGAAAAAATGAATCCTATGAAATGCGCTTTTTGGTAAGCGTAAAAAATCTCTCGCTGAATGATTCGGCGAGAGTTTTTGCTATCTGGGATGTGGTTTATTTTACGCTTACGCTTTTTGTACAATTTTCACAAATTTCATGCATTTTTTTGAGAGGAAAAAATATTGACATTTCGTCCTTGATATGCTATAATTGTAGCATAATAGAAATTTTTTCAAAAAATTTCAGAAAGGGGCTTGACAAATATGTTGCGACGTGATATACTTATGACAGCACAGCACAGCACAGCACAGTTAAGTTAAACTGCGCTCTTTTGTCATGCCTGAAAACACAATTTAATACAGCATATCTGCACATTCTGAACGGTATTCGTGTACCGTTTCGGGGTGTGCTTTTTGTGTTGTAACCAAAAATGAATAAGGAGGAAATGAGTTTATGAAACACACATGGAAAAAAGCGGCGACTGGTCTGCTGGCTATGGCTCTTGTAGTGGGTGCAATACCTGCAAACGTGGGAACAGGGGGATTTTTCGGAGAAATCGGAACGGGCATTACTGCTTATGCTGAAACTGAAACGCTGCTGACCACAATAACGGCAACTGGTAAAGAACAGGCGAGTTACAGCACAGAGAACATAGCTACCGTTTCGTTCAGTTATACAGCAAATGGTAGTTCAGCATACTTAAACAACGGAAAAGCTAACTGGGGATGGTGGGGATACGGCTGGACGGCAACTGTTACCCCTGTTGAGGGATATACTATCACCAAATGTGTATTCTATGATGACAAAAATCGTACCGCTACGGACAGCGAAGCCCCGTTTGTAGTAGAAACAACGGAGAGTGATAAGACACCGCAAGTAAATGGCACTCCTATTCTGGCAAACCAGTCTAAAGGTATAACAAAGATTGAGGTGTACGGTTATGCTGCGCCTACCACAGTTGATGTTACGGACATAACTCTGAACAAGTCCTCCACCACCCTCACCGTGGGCGACAAGGAGACACTGACTGCCACCGTTGCACCTGATGATGCCACAGATAAAACGGTGAAGTGGAGTGTCAATAATACAAATGTGAAACTGTATTCAGATTCAGCCTGCACCACAGAGGTCGGCACTGACGCAGTTTCAGTAATGACTGTATATGCAAAGGGCAAGAGTGCAGGAAATGCTACGATTACTGTTACAAGCAATGCAGATAATACTAAAACTGCAAGCTGTAATATTACGGTAAATCCTCTCACTTATGAAGTTGTATGGAAAAACTATGACGGTACAATACTTGAAACCGATAACGCAGTAGTAAAAGACACAACACCAACTTATGACGGTGAAACTCCTGTAAAACCTGCCGATGAACAGTACACCTACACATTCAGCGGTTGGTCGCCTGCGGTTAGCCCTGCAACTGCAAATGCTGAATATACAGCACAGTATATCAAATACACCAAGCACCCTGCCGTAGCCGCAACCTGCACGACAGCCGGAAATAGCGAGTATTACGAAGGCTCTGACGGAAAGTTTTACAACAAAAGTGGAGATACTTATACCGAGATAGCCAAAAACTCTTGGGTGATTCCTGCAAAAGGTCATAACTATGGCGCACCTGTCTGGACATGGACTGATACCACTTCTGCAAGTGCAACATTCACCTGTGCGAATGATACAAGCCACGTTCAGACAGAAACAGCGGAAATTACCTCCGCAGTCAAAGACGGTAAAATGGTTTATACTGCAAAGGTGACTTTCAATGATACAGAATACACCGACACGAAGAACGGCGGTTCTGTTGATACTATCACAATCGGCGAAAATGCGAACGGCTACGACACAATCACTAATTCTGCTCATTCTTATGAGGCATACCAGATTTTCAGTGCAGACCTTTCCAAAGTTGACGACAAGACTGTATTAACCAATTTAGATTGGGGTGCAAATGTAACTATTAAAAATAATGACACCAATGCAACGGCTTTCCTTGCTGATTTGCAATCTGCCGGAACTGCACTCGGTACTGATAAATTCAGCACTTTGACCTATGAAAGCGGAAAATCGCAGAAATTCGCCAATGATATTGCATTGATTTTGCAGTCTGATGCAAACGATACCCCCGAAGCAAAGGCATTTGCACAGGCGGTCAGCAAGTATCTGACCGGAACGGCACTCCCAAGCACGGACAATAAAATCACCATTTCGGATGCAGGGTATTATCTGGTGCAGGATAAGTCTGATTCTCCCACGGATAACACCGCAAAGACAAGATATATTCTCTGTGTCGCTGATACTGTCACCGTGCAAACAAAAGTTTCCATGCCGAGGGTAGTAAAGAAGGTCAAGGAAAATACTGACGTTTCTGATTATGAATACCAGACAGGCAAAACAGATGCAGATTATAACGATATTGCTGATTATAATATTGGCGACTCCGTTCCGTTTAAGCTCTATGGCACACTCCCCACAGCCTATGCGGATTATAAGCAGTATTACTACAAGTTCACAGATACGCTTGATTCACAGTTTGATGCTCCTGCTGTAGGTGATATTACTGTCAAGATTGACGGTAAAACGGTTACTTCTGGTGTTGATGTAAAAGTGAGTGGTAGTGTGATTACGGTTGAATTTGCAGACCTGAAAGCAACAGGCGACAATGCTGTTAAGGATTCTGATGGAGCTATCACAATCACGAAAGACAGCCTTATCACGGTAGAATATAACGCAGTTTTAAATAAAAATGCTGTCATTGGTCTGACCGGACAGAGAAATAAAGTTTCCCTGACCTATTCCAATAACCCGAATCAGGAGTCTGGTGGAACTCCCGATACAAGCACTACAACCGAAGATGGAGTTATTGTGTTTACTTATGAAGTAGACATTAACAAGATAGATTCTGATACCAGTGCAAAGCTGGCAGGTGCTTATTTCGCCGTCAAGAACAGTGCCGGAGCATATCTCCTGAAAGATGCTAACGGCAAGTGGACAACTGCAACTGCAATCACATTTGATGAAGATTCTTATTCTGGTGCTGGTGACGGTTCAGACGGTGTATTCAAGTCTGATGCAAACGGAAAAATTGAACTCAGGGGACTGGATTCCGGAACATATTCTATTGTAGAGTTGAAAGCTCCGGCAGGTTACAGCAAGTTAGACGAAGAAATCAAAGTAACAGTCACTCCCACTTATGCGACTGACAGACAGAATTGGACGTTCGGCACAGATGATACATCAGCCGGAAATGCTTTGAAAGCTCTTGTAATCAAGTATGACAAGGCAAGTGCTGAAACTCTCTCCAATGATGCAGGAGCAACAGCTACGTCTGGTACAGGTACGGTAATTATTGGAAATCACAAGGGTGTCAATCTCCCCTCTACTGGTGGCATGGGTACGATTTTGTTCTACACAGTCGGCGGTGTTCTGGTGGTTGGTGCAGGAGTTACCCTGATTACCAAGAAACGCATGAAGAAAGACGAATCCTAAAGAAGCTTGACAGGGTGGTATCTGATATACTGCCCTGTCTGTTGCTGTGTAGCTGTTATACTGATGGGGACACTAAATGAATAGGATGCAGACATAAGCATAAAAACTGTTTAAAGAAGTGATAAGAAGTAAAAATCCAGAATTTGGATATTCTGCGTTTGCGAAAAAATGAAGTGAATGGAGTGATAAGAGTGCTATGCTATACAACAGGGAATGGATACGCTTATTGTGGGGACTCCTTGAAGTTGATACCTGAAATATTGGAAGACAACAGTGTTGACCTACTTTTCAGTTCTCCGCCTTATCCATTGATAATTCAGAAGGAGTACGGAAATGTCAACCAAGAAGTTTATGTGGAGTGGTTTTTTCGGTATATAGAGGTCATATTGCCAAAGCTTAAAAAGACTGGTTCTTTGGTACTTGATTTTGGAAATACATGGGTTAAGGGGATGCCAGCATTCAACATTTATCAGTTTCGTGTGTTATTAAAGCTTGTGGATGAGTATGGGCTTTATTTAGCGTGTCCCATGTACTGGTATAACCCCTCTAGAATGCCCCTCCCAGCCGCCTACACAGCCAAGTACAAGATACGCCCCAAAGATAACATTGATAACGTTTGGTGGCTCACGAAAGACCCTGAAAAGTGCAAGGCGGACTGTACGCAAGTCCTTGTGCCATACTCGAAGTCCATGCGGAAGTATTTCCGCAAGCACAGGAGGGACAAAGAGCCATCATGGAAACGTTACGAGGGTGCTTTACCGTCCAATCTGCTGGAGATACCGAATACAAATAACCGGACGAAGTACCACCTTGCTTGCAGGAAAATACAGGTCAAGGGACAGCCCTCTATTATGCCGGAGAAACTGCCGGAGTTCTTCATCAAGATGCTTACAGAAGAGCAGGACTTAGTAGTTGATATATTTGCAGGGTCAAACACAACAGGCTCTATAGCAGACCATCTGAACCGTAAATTCATCACATTTGAGCAGAGACGTGATTATGTGGCAATGTCTGCGTTTCGGTTCTTGAACGACCTTGAAAACGCTAGGACGGTTTATGACATTATCACATCAAGAGATGATGAATTGCCGCTTGATTTGACACAATACTAACCAGAGGATTGGAGCTGATTTTGATGGAAGAATTTGACGACCTTGATGATTTTCAAAAAGCAAGAGTCATACAAGCTATCATACAGCATGAAAAAATTTATCTGATAAAGCCCACTGCCAAAAATATGCTTCAATTGATAAATTATATCGTCCGGCAAATTAGCAGTCAATATGGCATTTATTTTGATGAAAGAGTTTATGTCCTAAAGAAACCTGCGGAAAAGTATAATAAAAAATCATATGAAGTGATAGAAATGATTATTAAACTGCGTGCATACGGACTTACGAATTTTGACATTGCAAGAATCACAAATACTTCACGTCCTACAGTTGGTAAAATCTGTAGAGAACACAAGGCGAAAATTGAAGAAATCAAAGGGTATTCAGATTATGCAGAAAAAAGGCAACGCTTTGACAATTATAAAAAAGCTCTTTTATACTCATCTGAAGAAGGATTGCTTTTAGAATTTATTGAATGAAAAAATAATATAATATATGACTTTGACTGAATGGTCGAAGTCATATTTTTTTTGCCAATCTTTTTATAATAAAAATATATGTTATGATTTGATTGAGTATAGTTTTGACAAGTTTGACACATAACCATTTTAAGACAACATAATGTAAGGTTAATGGAACATGGTCTTGAAACACCAAGCATTGTCATTTTTCTTGCTACATAAGCAGTTTGTCATTGGAATTTTACCAATTGACAAGGCTACTTGATTAAATATGATAAGACAACATGGCATTCACAGCCTGCACACGTTACAATTTTTCTTACTACATGAAAGAATTTTGTCTCGAAATAATGCGCCTACTTGAATGTTGTCTGTTATGCGTTGTATTTTTTGAGCAATCATGAAAGGAAGAATGGAACATATCAGGTGCTTTATAACATGATGACAATTAGGGCAACCATAATTTTTACAAGTTTGACCGTGGAAATCTTGAATGCAACAGAGAAAATTTACGGAGACAACCATAGTTTTTATAAGTATAAGCAGGGAAATTTTGAATGCAACACGATGAATTTTCAAGGGCAACCATAATTTTTACAGGTTTGACCGTAGAAATTTTGAATAATAAGGCAAGTTTAAAGAGACAACCATAGTTTTCATAAACATAAGCAGTGGGATTTTAAATACAACAAGGGAATTTTTCAGGTGCAACCATAATTTTTACAGGTTTGACCGTGAAAATTTTGCATACGAGGGAAAAAATTCATGCTGTGTAACCATTTTCAGGCGACACAGTTACTTGATTGGGGGTAGACCATGCGTTCACCTGCCCTTGAATAACCTGATAGCCCTCAAAGCAATCATTCATGTAAATCATGGAACATTTTCTAAAAAATGAAGCACCTTCTACATCTACATATCCGTAAATAAAATATGAAATACAATGAAAAGAAAAAGTAAGAATGAAGAGCTTCTAAGAATAACTGTACTTAACATAAATAAAAATAGAAGTGGAATAGAAATGCAAGCATCATAGACCATAATCAACAGCTTCATGTTAATAATGCAGTTACATTGTCAATGAAGTGTCGTACCAATTGAAATATGGATGAATGAACAGCACACAAAAATCATTAGTGCTTGAATGAATGAAGCAAAGCAAAGTAAAAAATACAAGTAACATAGCCATAATTGATGACATCATGTGAATGAGTTGTTACATTGTCATTGGGAAAGCCGTACCGATTCAAATCTTGAAATATAGTAAAAAATTGGTTGTTTATCCTAGCCGATAAGAAAACGCAGAAGCCTGATTATGCCCAAAAAAGCCGTCAACTTAAATACCATAAAAAGGCAATTTTGAAGCGGGAATCAGATGAAAAAAATCAAAATGAAAGGAAATGATACCATGAGTTTTAAGGAAATGTCAGAAGCAAATAAGCATTTTACCTTGCTATGTTTAGTTAACGGAAGATTCAACGTTGAGTATTATAGTGAAAAAGATATACAGGAATTAATTGAGTATTTGATTGAAAATGTAGAACGACGTTTAGGAGTGAAAATAAAATTTCAAATCATGAAAGAAGTTTCAGATAATCGTAAATTTTGCAATAAGACACGAGAAGAGAAAAGGAAAATTTTGGAATTGATAAAACAGGGGCTGAATAACAGCCAGATAGAGCGTTTAACTGGTGTTTCACGTAGGACGATTGCAAACATCAGAAGAAACTCCACCTGAGCATTCTTCATTTCCATAGGATACCTCAATATCGACATAAGAATGAATAACCCCCTGAACAAAACCAAAAATCCCCCTCTACCCCTCTCACCTAGGAAAGAAGGTAATACCAATGTAATGAATAATAGCAAGAAGCCTCATAAAGTTCAAAGTATCAAGACAGCGATAGAAAAATTGAAGCAGGGTTTCAGAAGATAAAATATCATATTGCTGAAATTGAATTCATAATATGAAAAATAGAAATATCGTGAATTTTTCAGCGCAAAGAAAGGAAGGAGCAAAATGAAACGCACATACATATTTGTCAATTCAGCAGATTCGAGGGAATCAATGCAGAAATTCAGAAAAAAGCTGAATCAGAAGCTACTGACAGTAGCAGAAAGGCAGGTACAAGCTGAGATGAGAAAAGCAGAGTGTCAGAATGGGAATTGTGGAGTAGATGGAATTTTCACAAATTCTTCACAAAAAAATTGTGAATTAGCAGTATAATGGAAATGGAAAGGAGTGGAAAAATGGGGAATAATGTAGTGGCATATTGTCGTGTGTCTACCGATAAAGAAGACCAGATAAATTCATTTATTGCACAGCAGGAATTCTTTAAGAAATACGCTGAACAGCAGAATTTGAACCTTATCCGCATTTATGCGGATGAGGGCATTACAGGTACAAGCCGGAAGAACAGAAAAGAGTTTAACAGCATGATGAAAGACAGCGAAAAGGGCTTATTTCAGTGTGTTCTGGTGAAAGATGTATCAAGGCTTGCAAGAAATACAGTTGATTTTTTGCAAAGTATCCGCAGGCTGAAAGCATTGAATATCAATGTTAGGTTTATCACGGCAAATATGGAAACGCAAGAATGTAACGAATTTACCTTGACGGTACTTGCAGCAATGGCACAGGAGGAATCAGCGAATATGTCAAAACGTGTCAAGTTTGGCAAGAAAGTGAACGCTGAAAAAGGCAGAGTACCCAATCAATGTTTTGGCTATATCAAGACAAACGGAGATTACTTTCATTTACAGGTCAATCAAGAAGAAGCAAAAATTATCAGAGGAATCTTTGATATGTACGTCAATCAGGGATATGGCTCACATAAAATTGCAAAGCACCTGAATGATTTAGGTCTGACAAGTGCAAGAGGTGTGCCATGGTCTACGACAGCAGTCAGCAGACTATTGAAAAACAAACTTTATGCCGGATATATCATCAATGGAAAATCTGAAATCACAGATTTTATTGAGAAAACCCGAAAGAAAAAAGACCAATCAGAATGGATTGAAATAGAAAGACCAGAACTCCGGATTATTCCATTAGAAGTATGGGAACAGGCACAGCAAATCATGCAGGGCAACAATGCAGGTTTGCAAGCGACTTTACATAAAAAACGAAGCAATCAGTACTTATTCAGTACCTTGATAACCTGTCCGGAATGTGGATATTCATTCAGGAGGTTTACCAGAAAGAATGAAAAAGGTGTCCGGATTTGGTGGGCTTGTAGCGGAAGAAATCACCATGGCGCAAAGTATTGTAATAACACAATCACCATTCCGGAAGGTGAATTGATAGAACAGATTGACAATTATTTCCATACGCTTACAGTTGACAAAGAAAAGTTTATTACAGCCCTGATGGGACAATATCAGAAACAGCAACAGCCTCCAGAAAGACAGGCACTGCAAGACCAATTGAAAACGCTCCAAATCAAAAGGGAAAAGCAGATTGCAATGTTTGAAGCTGAAATCATTTCCCTGTCTGAACTGAAAAAAAGAACCACTGCAATTGATACGCAGATTGCACAAATGAAATTAGAACTCAATCAATACGGCACACCAGAAAACAATGATGCAAGAATGAGAAGGCTGTACAACTTGTTAGTGAATCATCTGGAAAAGTATACATCTGTAGAGAATATGACGAATGCAGAATTAAAAACACTTATCAGTGAAATTATTCCATATCCCAATGGGAGAATCAAAATCAAGCTGAATGATAATTGAATTCAGAAATTTTATATTCCTCTCCACACAGAGAGGGAATTTTTTTAACAAAATGGCTTGACAAATCCTGAAATAAATAGTATAATTAAGATTATAATAATTAGAATTCTATAACGGAAGTGAGGGAGTAATCTTGAAATTTATTGGCAGAGAAAAAGAAATGAATGCACTGCAAAGAGAATATCAAAGAGAAGGTGGGTTTGTTGTTGTCTATGGTCGCAGACGAGTAGGCAAAACAACACTGATTAAGCAGTTTATTCAGGGAAAACAAGCATTATATTTTTTAGCAAGTGAAGAAAGTGAACGACAGAATCTGAATCAGTTTACAGAAAAATTGGCAGATTTTACTAAACAACCATTTTTAGCACAAAGCCGTTTTGAGAATTGGTTAGATGCATTCAAAGCATTGGTATCTTATGAGCCGGAAAAAAAGAAAATTCTTGTGATTGATGAATTTCAGTATCTTGTGAATGGAAATCCAGCATATCCGTCCATATTTCAAAAGGCATGGGACGAAATATTGAAAGAGAATCAAATCACAGTGATTCTTTGTGGCTCATTGATTAGCATGATGACGACACAGGTATTATCACATTCCAGTCCGTTATATGGCAGAAGAACCGCTCAGATACGATTACAGCCCTTGAAATTTCAGGAATTCAGAGAAGCATTTCCGGATAAGACATTTTCGGAATTAACAGAGTTATATGCAGTGACAGGAGGAGTACCAAAGTACATTGAATTTTTTGATAATTCCATGACATTATGGGAGAATATGACAGATACGATTCTGAATAAATCAGGATTTCTCTATGAAGAACCCTTATTTCTTCTTGAAAAGGAAGTTCGTGAGCCAGTGAATTATTTTTCGATTATGAAAGTAATTTCAATGGGCAATCATAAATTAGCGAAGATTGCAGGGAGTTTGGAGCAGAAAACAAATTCTGTAATGCCGTATCTTGCTACACTGATAGAGTTATATCTGATTGAAAAGCGCATTCCTGTGACGGAGCAGAACCCTGAAAAGAGCCGTAAAGGGTTATATTATATCAATGATTGGTTTATCGCATTCTGGTTTCAGTTCATATATCCATATCGTTCAGAACTGGAAATGGATAATACCAGTTATGTGATGAATAAAATCCAGAATCATTTCATTGAGAATCATGTAAGTTATGTGTTTGAATCCATTTCGAGGGAAATATTGACCTCACTTTGCATGAATGGAGAAATTGACTTTCACATTTCAAAGGTTGGTGCATACTGGAATAATTACACTGAAATTGATGTAGTCGCTGTAGACAACGACAGACACCAGATTTTTGCAGGAGAATGCAAATATTATGAAAATCCTGTTCCGGCAGATGTATATTTTGACCTGAAAAAGAAATGTGAATCCATTCCGGAATTTCAGGGATATGAAATAGTTTATGTTATCTTTTCAAAAAGTGGATTTGAACCACGGTTAGAAGAATTGAAAGGTGAAAAATTATACTTGATTGACAAAGGGATGTTACTGGGATAAATTACAGTATATCATGAAAATAATTTTACGCAAATACTTGACATTTTAATAAAAATAGTATATACTAAGTATATACAGAATGAAAGGAGTGTTTTCTATGACAACAAGCATTCAGAAATGGGGAAACAGTCAGGGTCTGCGGATTCCTAAGATTCTGCTTGACACACTGAACTGGACAGAGGGACAGCAGATTGAAATCATTCTCAAAGAAGATGAAATTGTACTCAAATCTGCTAAAGAAAAGAAAAAATCCATTCAGGAACTTTTTGAAGATTATCACGATGAATATCAGGCTGCTGAAATAGATTGGGGCGAACCGGAGGGGAATGAAGTATGGTAAAACAAGGTCAGATTATTAGAATCAATTTTAATCCCCAGTCAGGACATGAACAGCGTGGGACTCGTCCGGCTTTAGTCGTCAGCAATAATTTTTTTAATGAAAAAACGAATATGACGATTGTTTGCCCCATTACAAACACAAATAATAAGTTTCCGCTTCATGTCCCTTTGGATGAAAGGACAGTGACGACAGGTGTAGTGCTTTGTGAGCATATCCGGTCATTGGATATTCATGCAAGAGGATATACTGTAGTAGAAGAAATTCCGGAGGACTTGCTGGAAAAAGTTTTGAGTGTGATTCAGGCACAAATTGAAAAATAATGTAATTATAAAATAATAGCAAAATAGGCTTTTTTTAGTGTTCTCTTTTGGTACGTCCATACACAAAGATGTCACCGAGCGTTTATCGGAAATCCGCCCCGACTTAGCGGAGCAAGTACACGAAGTATTATTATGCAACAAAAGGGAGCGTCATATTCGTGGAGGGATGGCGACCAAGCGGAAGTATGAATTACTTGCAAAAAGCCGAAAATCTTTTCAAGAAGAAACGAACCGACAAATTTTGACAAATATTGCAGGATAAATGTGGTATAATAGGGAAGTATTGAATTGATAAAGGAGCTGATGCAGTTTGCAGAATATACAGTATGACATTGACAGATTTTCAGAAAATGTACTGCTGTCGTTAGAATCGGCGATGTATTTAGCAGGTGAATTAGGTCACACCTATATAGGCACGGAGCATTATATCACCGGATTACTTCGACAGCAACCCAATTCAGCGGCATCGATTTTAAGAAAAGCGGGATTTTCTGAGGAGATGTTGACAAAGCAATTATTGAGGACAATTGGGAAAGGAAGCCGAACCACGCCGAATTATAGGGATATGACCCCGACATTGCATAGAATGTTCCGCATTGCGCAAGACATTGCAGACCGGCAGGGAGCAAAGCGAGTGGGAACGAGATGGATGTTATTAGCAATGGTGCAGGATGAAAACTGTGCAGCAGCGGAAATGCTGGAAATTTTGCAAGCGGATTTAAAGCGGATAGCCTGTGCTTGTTTAGGTGAGAAATTTTCCGGCTTACCCAATGCACCAACGGAAGACGAATTCCCGAATTTGTTTCGCTATGGGAAATTATTGTTACCATGTCCGGAAGATGACCCGTTAATTGGCAGGGAGGACGAAACAGAGAGAGTCTTGCAAATTTTAGCAAGGCGGAGTAAAAACAATCCCTGTTTGATAGGAGAACCGGGGGTTGGGAAAACGGCAATTGTGCAGGGGGTTGCCGAGCGTTTCGCCCGTGGAGAAGTTCCTTCACAATTGGAAGGCTACTTTATATTTGCATTGGATTTAGGCGCATTATTAGCCGGAGCGAAATACAGGGGCGACTTTGAAGAACGTGTTCGGGCTTGTGTTGATGAAATTCGTCAAAATGGCAGAATCATTCTGTTTATTGATGAAATTCATACAATCGTTGGAGCAGGCGCAGCGGAGGGGGCAATTGATGCCGCCAACCTGTTAAAACCAGCCTTAGCAAGGGGAGAACTGCGCTTGATAGGGGCAACAACCCCCACAGAATACAGCCGGACAATTGAGCGAGACGGCGCATTAGCAAGGCGATTTCAGGCGGTGAACATCCGAGAACCATCCGGAAAAGAAACGCTTGCAATTTTGGACGGACTAAGAGAAGGGTATGAGCGGTATCATCATGTGCAATTGAGTACAGCGGTACTCCGAGCGTGTGTGGAGCTGTCGCAAAAATATATTGGAGGGAAAAGCTTTCCGGATAAAGCCATTGACCTCATGGATGAAGCCTGTGCAAGAGCCTCATTGAAAGGGAAAACGGTCTGCACAGAAGATGTAGCAGAAGTCGCCTCTGTCCGGACTGGAATTCCCCTCACGCAAATGACAAGCGCAAGGCAGGAGCGACTATTACACTTGAAAAACGCCTTGACAGAGAAAATCATTGGACATGATGCAGTGATTGAAAAATTATGTGATGCAGTATGTCGAGCAGGGAGCGGATTTCGGGACATTCACCGCCCGACAGGTTCATTTTTATTGTTAGGTTCGACCGGAGTAGGAAAAACAGCACTTGTCCGCACATTAGCAGAGACATTATATGGGGATGAAAAAGCGTTAATCCGTGTAGATATGTCGGAATATATGGAACAGCATTCAGTTTCACGTTTAATTGGTTCGCCACCTGGGTATGTAGGATTCACGGAAGAAACGCCCTTTTGTAGCCAACTCCGCCAAAGACCCTGTAGCGTGGTATTATTTGATGAAATTGAGAAAGCGCATCCTGATGTATTGCATTTGCTGTTGCAGATTCTGGAAGATGGGACATTCACAGATGGTTCAGGGAGACAAATCAGTTTAAGAAGCTGTATGATTTTTCTGACAAGCAATATTGGAATGCATGAAAAATCCAATGGAATGGGCTTTTTGGAAAAGCCATCAGAGAATCATTCAAGCGCATTAGAAACGCTGAAAAAAACATTATCGCCGGAATTGATTGGACGAATGGACGAAATTTTATGTTTTGATAAATTAAGTCATGAGAGTTTATGTGCCATTGCAGAAAGGCAATTATTAGAAATTGCCGAACGTACCAAAGAAATGGGAATCACGTTATTATATGACCATCAGGCAATTGAAACATCAGCCTCATGTCCTGAAACGGCGAATTATGGCGCAAGACCACTGCGCCGATACCTGACCCAGAATGTGGAAAGTCCGCTTTCGCATTTGTGGCTAAATGGAGAAATTCATTCAGGCGATACGGTATTATTGACCGCTGAACAGAATCAATTATCTTTGAAAGTGACAACCATGGTATAATGAAAAAAGCCGTCTGCAATAGGACGGCTTTTGATTTTACTTAAAGACAATTGTATAACTTTCAGTGACACCGACAGCAGTAAAAAGATTATTCAAACTATCTTCTGCATCTTTCATGACACCATCAAGAAATTCGGCATCTTCTGCAAGTTGTTCTTCTTTTTCTTTTTTAGCAACGGAAATGACTTCTGCAAACTCCTCATAAGTTTCCTTGTGGAATAACGAATCTTTTACTTCGTAAGATTTAACACTATCATGGTCAACCTCATGAGCAATAATTTTCGGTTCGGGCAATGTCAAAGTAATTTGTTTCTTTCCTTCATCAATGTCATAAGTAATTTGAGAAACATCAATACCAACATTGATAGTTCCACTGTATACAATGAGAGTTTGTTCTTCTGTCAGTGGAATAGTAATGCCGGCCAATTTTTTTCCTTCTTCATGATGGTCTACAAGGTCAGTGTAATGATATTTTTCTGATACCAAATCACTAGCACTTTCAATCCAAGAGCCGAGTTGCGTAGAAGTAATAGCCACTTTTGCCTTTTTGTTAGCATTATAATGAGCAATTCCGCCAACTACAGCACCAGATAAAATACAACCAACCAGCCCAGCAATCAAAACAGGTTTCAAATTCATTTTTCTTTCTTCCTCCAATCCCTCAAATTCATTTTCCTGTCCCATAAAAATCCCTCCTGTAAAACAACTTATCAATGTGAAAATAAACAACTTAATTTAGTAATTTGCTATATTATAACATATCCAGTAAGAAAAATCAAGTAAAAAATGAAATTTTATACACGTTTCACAAAAAAGTAATAGCGAATTTATTTTTTTCGACATCAGCACGCTTTTGAATAAAACTGATTGACATTCCGTGAAAAATATGTTAAAATAAAACTGCAACAATCAGTTGCAGAAAGAGAGGAAAGGACATTATGAAAAAGGGAATTTTCCGGAGAGTTGCCGGAATTGCAATTTCTGCATCCATGCTGATGGGGATGACAGGCATCATTCCAGCGAATGCAGAGAGTACACCGGATGCATACCATGACGACTGGTTACACGTAGAAAATGGGAAAGTTGTCGATATGGACGGAAACGAAGTCTGGATGACCGGAGTCAACTGGTTTGGCTATAATGTAGGCTCACAGGTATTTGACGGAGTATGGTCAGCGAATATGCATGATTGTTTGAATCTGATAGCCGACCATGGGTTCAATCTGTTGAGAGTGCCAATGTCAACGGAAATCATTTTACAATGGAAGAACAAAGAGCCAGACCCCATTATCAAAGTGAATGAGTGGTCTAATCCGGAATTAACCGTAGAAGGCATTGAGGGTGGTACAGTCAAATACAGCTTTGACATTTGGAATCAGGCTGTCGAGTGGTGCAGAGAAAACGGTATCAAAATCATGATGGACATTCACAGCGCAACCACCAACGCAGCCGGACACAATTATCCTTTGTGGTATGATGATAATTACACTACAGATGATTGGTTAGAAGCGTTGTCATGGTTTACGGAGTACTACAAAGATGATGATACCATCATTGCCATTGACTTGAAGAACGAACCCCATGGAAAGCCGGAAGAGGGAAAATTTGCGAAATGGGACAATTCCACCGATGAAAACAACTGGAAATATGCCGCTGAACGTGGCGCAATGGCTTGTTTGGAGCAGAACCCCAACTTATTGATTATGGTAGAGGGAATGGAGTGCTACCCCGATTTTTCCAGAGGTGCAGACTGGTCAACACCGTCCGTAGATTATGCCCATTATGGCGAACCGAGTAAAATTTTTGGCGCATGGTGGGGCGCAAATCTCCGAGGTGTCAAAGATTATCCGGTAGACATTGGCGAATACACCAAGCAGATAGTCTATTCCCCCCATGATTACGGACCAGAAGTATATAAGCAGAGCTGGTTTTATTTAGATGATGACACCAAGACATTTGACCGCCAGAGCCTGTTAGACGATTACTGGTATGATACATGGGCATATTTAGTAGAGGAAAACCGTTATCCCCTGTTAATGGGAGAATGGGGCGGATGGGTTGATGATGAACACGACAAAACCGGAGAAAACCGCCATTGGTTGCAGGAAATCCGTGACTACATGATAGACAAGCACATTCACCACACATTCTGGTGCTTCAATGAAAATTCTTCAGATACAGGCGGATTGGTCTATGACAATTTCACGACATGGGATGATGTCAAGTATGAATTTGTCAAGCCGGCATTGTGGCAGACCGAAGACGGAAAATTCATCAGCCTTGACCACACTATTCCAGTAGGCAAAAATGGTATCACCTTGACGGAATATTACAGTGGGTCAGAACCTTCCGTAACCCCAACAGAACCTACCCCCACAGAAACACCCCAGCCAGAGACACCCCCAACAGAAACCCAAGAAGCCCCCGTATTGGAATATGGAGATGTGACAGGAAATGGCGAGGTAGATATTGCAGACGTATTGCATTTGAATCAGGCATTGTTAGGAATTGCAGAGATTAGCGAAGAAACGAAAAAATATGCAGATGTAGACAGAAACGGTAGAATTGACGATGCAGATGCATTGAATATGTTGAAATATCTTGTAGGATTAGTTGAGGAGTTGCCATTATGAGCGGATTAAACCAGACTCCTTCTGGAGAAAGAATTCACATTGCATTTTTCGGGCGGAGGAATGCCGGAAAGTCCTCTGTTATCAATGCGGTAACAGGACAATCGTTATCCGTGGTATCAGCTGTAAAGGGGACAACAACAGACCCAGTATACAAAGCAATGGAATTATTGCCGTTAGGAGCTGTGACAATGATTGACACAGCCGGAATGGATGATGAAGGCGAATTAGGCGCACTGCGAGTAGAGAAATCTCTCGCAGTGCTAGCCAAAACGGATATAGCAGTATTGGTAGTAGATGCCACCACCGGAAAAACAGCAGAAGATGAAAACCTGCTTGCAGAATTCCAGAAGCGGAAACTCCCTTATATTATCGCCTATAATAAGTGTGACCTGACAGAAAATCACGTTGCAAAATCCGCACATGAAATTTTCATCAGTGCCAAAGAGGGAACGAACATTACAGAGCTGAAAGAATTGATTGCAAAGCAAGTCTGTCCCCCCACGAATCAAAAGCCCCTGATTTCGGATTTAATCAAGCAAGGGGATGTCATTGTATTAGTCATTCCCATTGATGAATCAGCCCCGAAAGGTCGTTTAATCTTGCCACAACAGCAAATCATAAGAGCATCCCTAGAAGAAGGAGCAATGCCGATTTGTTGTCGTGATACGGAGCTGAAAGAAACCCTTGACAAGCTGAAAAATCCCCCTCGTATGGTGATTACGGATAGTCAGGCATTTGGAAGGGTTTCGAAGATAGTCCCCCCTGAAATTCCATTGACCTCTTTTTCGATATTGTTCGCACGATACAAGGGCGATTTGGAAACCGTTGTTGAAGGAGCTGGAAAATTAGACCACCTGAAAAATGGCGATAAAATTTTAATTTCGGAAGGTTGCACCCATCACAGGCAATGCAATGACATTGGAACAGTGAAGCTCCCGAAATGGATTTCAGCTCATGCCAATTGTGAATTAAATTTCGTATGGAGCAGTGGAAACGAATTTCCGAGGGACTTGACAGAATATGCCTTGATAGTGCATTGTGGGGCTTGTATGTTACCGCCGAAAGAGGTACAATTCCGTCAGGGTATCGCCAAAGAAAGCGGAATTCCCATCACAAATTACGGCACAGCAATTGCACACTGTCACGGCATTTTAAGGCGGAGTTTGGAATTGTTTCCGGAGGTATTAAATTTACTGGATTCATTCACATAAAATTTACTTTTTAGATATGACAAGTATCAAAAATTGTGCTATAATAAAATCGTACTTAAAAAAATAGGAGGAATCGTTGAAATGAAGAACATCACAAGCGGCATTCGTTACATTGGGGTCAACGACCATGAAATTGACTTATTTGAGGGTCAGTATATTGTCCCCAATGGCATGGCATACAATTCGTATGTTATCATGGACGAAAAAATTGCAGTCATGGACACAGTAGACGCAAATTTTACCGAAGAATGGCTTGCAAACCTGAAAGAAGCCTTAGAGGGCAGAAATCCGGATTATCTGATAATCCAGCACATGGAACCCGACCATTCCGCCAACATTCTGGAATTTTTGAAAAGCTATCCAGAAACGATTCTTGTCGGCAATGCGAAAACCTTTGTCATGTTGGGGCAGTTTTTTGAAGGGTTCACAGTGGCGAACGAAAAGAAATTAGTTGTGAAGGATGGCGAAACGCTGAACTTAGGCACGCACGAATTAAAATTCATTTTTGCGCCAATGGTACACTGGCCCGAAGTGATGATGACATACGACAGCAAAGACAAGGTATTTTTCACAGCGGATGCATTCGGGAAATTTGGTGCATTGGATGTGGAAGAAGATTGGGCTTGTGAAGCGAGACGCTATTATTTCGGCATTGTTGGGAAGTATGGCGCACAGGTGCAGGCATTATTGAAGAAGGTCAGCACATTGGAAATTGAGAAAATTTGCGCCTTGCACGGAAACATTCTGACCGAAAATCTGGACTACTACCTGAACTTATACAATACATGGTCATCCTATGGAGTAGAATCAGAAGGGGTCATGATAGCATATACTTCCGTATATGGCAACACAAAGAAAGCGTGTGAACTTCTCGCAGAGTTATTGACGGAAAAGGGCTGTCCGAAGGTAGTATTGTGTGACCTTGCGAGGGAAGACATGGCGGAAGCAGTAGAAGACGGTTTCCGCTATGGAAAGTTAGTCCTTGCCACAACGACTTATAACGGTGATATGTTCCCGACCATGAAGCAGTACATGGAAGCCCTGATTGAGCGCAATTATCAAAACCGCACCATAGGCATCATTGAAAATGGAACATGGGCAGTCACCGCCGGAAAATTCATGAAAGCGATGTTTGAGAAGTCGAAAAACATCACATGGACGGAAACCACCGTTACCATCAAATCCGCCATGAACCAAGCCAACAGGGAACAGCTTGCAAAGTTAGCGGATGAATTGTTAGCGTGAAAAAATTTGACAAAATAAAATTGCAGTCCGGTTTTTCGGACTGCAATTCCATAATGAAAGGATAAAACCATGATTGAAACGTTAAGAAGAAATCAGAATCTTTCTGATGAACAGTTGAAACGATTGCTTGAATCCAATCAATATGATGACGAATTGAGAAAATCCGCAAATGCAGTAAGAATTGAAAATTATGGTCATGCAGTTTATTTGCGTGGACTGATTGAATTTTCGAATTATTGCAAAAATGACTGTTATTATTGTGGAATTCGTCACAGCAATCATAATGCAAGCCGTTACCGCCTGACCTTAGAAGACATTTTAGAATGTTGCAAGGAAGGCTACCAATTAGGCTATCGTACATTTGTATTGCAAAGCGGAGAAGACCCCTATTTCACAGATGAAAAAGTCTGTCAGATGGTGTCGTCAATCCGAGAAAAATACGCAGATTGTGCAATTACGCTGTCAATCGGGGAGAAGTCCCACGAAAGCTACCAAGCGTATTTTGAAGCCGGAGCAGAGCGGTACTTATTACGGCATGAAACCGCCAACTCTGAACACTATAGCAAATTGCACCCCCATTCCATGAGTGGCGAACACCGGAAACAATGTTTATTTGACCTGAAAGAAATCGGCTATCAAGTGGGAGCAGGAATCATGGTAGGCAGTCCGCACCAAACCACAGAAAACATCATAGAAGACATTCGATTTATGCAGGAATTACAGCCGGACATGATAGGAATTGGACCTTTTCTTCCACACAAGGACACACCATTCAAAGACGAAAATCGGGGAAGTTTAGAATTGACATTGAGATTATTGGGGATTTTGCGCCTGATGTTTCCAGCGGTACTATTACCAGCCACAACGGCATTAGGAACAATACACCCCTTAGGGCGTGAAATGGGGCTGAAAATGGGAGCGAATGTCGTCATGCCGAACCTGTCGCCGGTATCTGTCCGCAAAAAGTATATGTTATATGATGACAAAATCTGTACCGGAGATGAATCAGCCCAGTGTATCAACTGTATGCAAGCGAGAGTAAAGGGAATCGGTTATCAGGTAGTATCCACCCGAGGGGATGCATTAAGAATCCAGAAGCAGAAAGAAGCCTGAAAAGGCTTCTTTCTTTCAACTCTGGTATTCTTTCCTTAGAATGTGAGTTTCCAAATCTGCAATTCTTGTTGGGATAGGAATTCTGCTTTCCTTGCCAACGAGTGACATAGTAAACGTTGTCGCAGTATCGAGGGAGATGAAATTCCCGACTGACACAAACACAGGCTTAACCCCATCATGAGTACGGAGGACTTTTCCCCAGATTTCACCGTCAATGACAATATCAGCAGTGCTTCCGGCGATTTCGGGAACAGGGGGGCATTCCGTCACGCCGTCCGCCCGAAAGTAAGTTTTCGCCACTCCAATAGTAGGAGTATCCAGCGCAAAGGAAGCCTGAGAAGCAATTCCCATATGTCGGGGGTGGAGGTATCCGTTTCCATCAAACATAAAAATATCAGGATGGATTGACAGCTTTTTGACAGTCTGCATCACCAACGGCAATTCACGGAACGCAAGGAAAGACGGCATATAAGGAACAGTAATTTCCCCGAAAGAATGCGCCTTTTCTAAGATTTCGTGGGAATGGCGGTCAATGACCACAATACAGCACACAGCGAACTCTTTTTCATTTTGATTCCAATAAGCGAGGTCAACCCCCGCCACAGTTTGCACTTGTTGGATAGGGAAGCGGTCATGGCAGTCAAGCCGATTCTGCAACTGATTTTGAACGGCTAAAAATTCCGCTTGTAATGTTTGTATCTCTTTCATAATCAACCTGCAATGTATTTCTGAATAAATTCATCCATGGGGATAGGCTTAGAATAATAATACCCCTGCAAACTGCTGACGTGGTATTTTTTGAGAAAATCACGCATTTCGGCAGTTTCCACACCTTCCACGCAAACTTCCGCCTCAAAGGATTCAGCCAATTCGGAGATAAATTGCACAGTATTCTGGTCTGACTTACTTTTCTCAACGTCCTTGACATATTCACGGTCAATTTTCACAGTATCCACTGGAATTTCACGCAAAAGCCCCAAGGAAGAAAATCCAGTTCCGAAGTCATCCAGCGCAAGCCGGATACCATGTTCACGGAAAGCCTTAAACATATTTTTCAAAATGGACATATCCAGAATACGACAGCGTTCCGTAATTTCGAGACAGAGATTTTCCGGCGGAAATCCTGTTTCCTCCAGAATTTGCAATACCTCTGAAACAAAGGTACTTTTTTCAAGCTGTGCATAAGAAAGATTGACATTCATAATAAAATCAGGGTATTTTTGAAGTAAGAGCTTCCCATCCTCCATAGCCTGACGGAGAATCCATTTCCCAAGTTCAGGGAAAAGGGTATCTTGTTCCAGAACAGGGATAAACTGAATTGGCGGAACAGTTCCATAATCATCACTTTTCCAGCGAATGAGAGCCTCCATGCCTTTGAGTTCCTCTGTTTCCGCATCCATAATAGGCTGATAGCAAAGGAAAAATCCCTTGCAGTTCTCAGCAACGCTATTCCGGATAACGTTTAACTTTTCGATATAAAGACGGCTGTCATCAGAAAGCGAATCATCAAAAATTACAGCTTCCCCAAGTTTTTTGTTTTTGGATTCTGCATAAGCATATTTGAGACAGCAATAAACTGTTTCTGTCGTAATATCAAAATTATCTGTTACCACAATCCCAGCATTCAAGGAAAGGCTGATTCTTTCATCTTCCACAAAGTAATCATGCATAACAGTTTCCTGAATTTTCTTATAAACCTCTATCATTCCATCCCCATCCAGCGTATGAGAAATGACAGCGAATTTTGTACCATCCATGCGGTATGTTGCACCACAATTAGCAAATCTGCTCTGAATGAGATTGCCAAGAGAACGCAAAACGCTATTTCCATAAGTATAACCATAAATATCATTGATATTGGAAAAATTGGTCAATCCCAGTAATAAAATGGTTGATTTTTCGTGCTTCCAGAATACAGACTTTAAATCATCAAAAAATCCGTAAAGACTCCGCAAACCTGTGACAGTATCAATATAACTCAATAATCCATGATTTTGAATTACCCCACCGAAATAAAGAGCCTCTCCGTTCTCATCACGAATCACAACCCCCCTGCAAGTACAAACAGCATAAGTATTATCCTTAGCCTTAGCACGATATTGCATATCATGATTGCCGGATTTTCCTTCAAAGATTTCCTGTATGCTTTTTTCATAACTTTCACGGTCATCAGGGTGAATATGTTCCGCCCAGATACCACCAGCATTTTCCATATAAACATTCGGTAAGTCAAAATACTCTACCGCTTTCTCAGACCATCGGGAAATGTCTTCTTTCATATCGCAAAGATAGACATATCGCCCACCTGCAATAATGGAAAATGCTTCAAATAAATTGTCCAGTTTTTGTTTTGCCTGTGGTGTCATAATAATCTTCCTCCCAACACTTTCAGATTACAGGACGACAAAACGATTTTTTCCTGTCCGTTTCGCCTCATACAAGGCTTTGTCGACACGCACTAACAGAGTATCCAAATTTTCTCCCTCGATAACTGTCGTCACGCCAATGCTGACAGTTTGGTGTCCAGCTTCCGGAAATGCAATCGCCGAAAAATCTTCTAAAATATGGGAAGCTGCACCCTCTGCCAATGTAAGGTCATACGGCAGAAGCAGCATAAATTCCTCACCGCCCCATCTGCCAGCAGAAGCCTTCGGGCAGTATTTGGCAATTCCATTCCGCAGTAAATCTGAAAGACCGACAATCACATTATCGCCTTCTTTATGTCCAAATGTATCATTAACGTGTTTAAAATTATCAATATCCAACATCACAAGAGAAAGAGACTTTCCAGAAATCAATTGTTCCTTGATACGTCTTTGAATTTCCGCACGGTTAAATAATTTTGTCAAACCGTCCGAAACTGCCACAAAAGCAAGTTGTTCATTGGCTTGTTCCAATTCTCTGGTAGACGCTTCAATAAATGTAGCCAGTCGGCTAATCAAAGAAACCTTTCCAGTGAAATCATCATCACTGGAATGAAAATGATTTTCCTTTTGTGGGTCAAGACTTCCTTCACGGGCAGCCGCCACAACCAAAGTAACATTATGTTGATTCATATAGCCATTTGTCCGCAGGAATTCACCAGAGGTATAAAAACCGGATGTTGGTGCAACTGTCTGAAATGGTGCAGTTTCCTTGCTGATTTCCTTCACACCCCAGAAAGTACGTCTTGCCGCACAGGAATAAATTCTGACAGCTTCCGGCTGAAATTCTCCGATTTCACTCCCGACACTATAAACACTTTGTAAAATCGTCAAAGGGTCTCCATAAGCCAAATGTGCAACAACATCCTCCTCCATATCTGCCGTCATAATAATTGACCCATCCGGATTACTGGAAACAGGCGCACGAAGTAAGTTAATCCCCCCATGTTCATAGAAAAATGGAAATTCGAGTGTATTTTCAAAAAAGTGTTCATTGTTTCTGATATTGAGGTATTTTTGATAGATATGATAAGCTGGTCTGTTGTCAAGCTCATAAAGGGTACTTCCTTCCGCCCTAGTGACATGGAATGTACGTCCTAAAGGCTTCCAACCGGTAACATGGGTAGTAGTGACATGGTAATCATCACCGCCCAGCAATAAGAACGCCACACCATTGTTAGAATATTTTCCAGAAGAAGTGAAAACACAAGAGCGGTCATCATTCATATCAGAATTGAAAGCCCCACCGCCGAAAATTTCAATTCCCTCTGGAATCTGCTGTAATGCCTCACAGAAAGGAGTCATAGACATACCACGGATTGTCACCAGCATATCAATGCTTTTGACCCATGGTCTTTCCTGTATCTTTTCCAAAAGGTCATCTACAACAGGAACAATTGTTTCATTTGTCAGTTGATACTGCAAAACTTCCGCCTGTGTAGAAGGAAATTCACAAATCGTACAAACAATAGAAATATCAGTGCTGGAAAGTACCCCATACAGAATATTGCCATTCGTTGAGCATCCCATATAAAGTGAATTCGGGATTTCTTTCACAATCGTATCACAAATGTCTGAAATCAAATCTTCATCAATGGAATTAGAAAAAATATGAAAAATCGTTTTCGAAGTAATGTGCAATTGACACCACTGCTTGATTTTAGAGAGTTCTTTCTTCAAAGATGCCTTACTGTGGTAATTAAACTGGAATTGTTTCATAGTTCCATCCCCCTGTTAGTGTTTGAATTTACTATCATTATACCATAAAGTGAAAGAAATGTCAATCCTGAATTTGTGAATATTTGAGATATTTTAAATCTTAATCGTTTAATTTTTTGTATACTCATCCAAAATATTATGTTGAAATTTGGCTTATTGTCAAATCAGCATAAAATATCAACAGGATTTTTGTGCAAAGTGATATTTTTTTAAAATCTTGTCAGGATTCGTGCAAGAAATGTGTATAGTAAGTAAATACACATAGAAAGGTGTGAAAAATATGCTTTCAGCAATTTCAAATGAAACAGGACAAGCCCCCACAATTGAAATGTCCAGCATCAGTTTCGCAATTGTGGACGAATACAAAGATACAGTATTCAGAACGGCTTTGACAGTTACCGGAAATTTTGCCGATGCGGAAGACATCACACAGGAAGTATTTCTGAAATATTTCCAGCTGAGACCGGAATTTGAAACGAAATCCCATGAAAAAGCGTGGCTTTTGAGGGTAACAATCAATTCCGGAAAAAATCTCCTCCGTAGCGTATGGCACAGCAGAAGGGGAGAAGTAGATTTATCGCAAATCCCCCAGCCCGAAACCCAGAAACACCCCGAAGTCTTACAGGCGGTCTTAGCATTGCCCGAAAAGTACAGAATTGCAATTTATTTGTACTATTACGAGGAATATTCCATTCAGGAGATTGCACAAATGACCGGACGCACACAAACCGCCATAGCCCAGCATTTAAGCCGAGGACGTGCAAAGCTCCGCAAAAAATTAGGAGGTGACAAATCATGAGCTTGAAGAAGCAAATCAAAAAAGCGTACAATGGAGTACACGCTCCCGAAGATTTAGCCGAACGCATCAAGCAAGAATTTTACCAGAAAGATTTTCAGGAAGATTTTGACCTTGACGAATATCAGGAAGACACACCCCAAAGACCAGCATTTTTGAAATATCTGGTATACATAGCCGCCATGACAGCAATTGGAATAGGGTGTGTTTCCGCCCTGAACTACATGGAACAATTCCGCACAGATTTCCGACCAGCCACCAGAGTGAATATGAATCCCCCAGTTTCTGAAGTTTTCAGTTATGGGGAAAATTCTACAGCTGACGAAAACACCGAGACAGCAATCGTTCCGAACGTTGTCAATTATTATGTAGATTATGCAGTAAAAGTATTAGCACAGGAAGGCTTTGAGCCGGAAATTACCTTTGAATTTTCAGTGGACGGAACAGAGGAAAATTGTGTTTTCAGTCTCACATTCAACGGCGAAGAAATCGCCGACAAACCCGCCCCGATTGGCTCAAAAATTACAGTTCATGTAAATAAGGGAATGGATGCAGAGGATAGTGAAATTTTGATTCCCTATGTCATTGGCATGAAAGAGGAGCAAGCGAAATCCCTTTTAGAGTATTACGGTTTAAACATTGAATGGAGTTACGAAGAATCCGACAAACCAGCCGGAACAGTAATTTCACAAACCCCCGAAAAGGAAACAATGGTGAAAGCAGGCGACACCATTTATTTAACCATAGCAAAGGGAAATTCCCAAACAGCAGACAACACCACCGAAACAGCAACCGTCCCCGATGTATTGGGTTATCATGTACAGTTTGCGCTGAATCTTTTGCATGATGCCGGATTTGAAACGCAGATTTACTATGAAAATTCTGAAATGCCGAAAGATGGCGTATTCAGTATGACCCTTGACGGGGAAGAAATCACAGGAAAAACCGCCCCGATTGGCTCAAGAATTGCCCTCCATGTTTCAGATGTTCCCAACAGTGCAAAGGGAATGCCGGATTTCTTAGGCATGGAAGAAGCTGAAGCAACGAAAATTTGTGAAGAATTGGGCTTGATGGTAAAAACCGAAGATGAAGAAAGCCCCGAACGAGCCGGAACAGTGATAGCACAGACATTGGAAGCTGGTTCAATTATCCAGCAAGGTATGCTTATCACATTAGTAATTGCAAGTGAATAATTTCAGAAATTCCGGTGATACTATCCTCAACAGGAGGTGAAACAAACAACTCCTGACGGCATATCACAAACGGAATCCCGCACCGTCCACGATATGTCGAGACGGTGCGGAGATGGGAGTGAATGACATGAGCAAGAAGCGTTCTAACAATCACCAGCAGAGAAACGGCGGTGAAGGTGAACAGAATCCACGTCCGGAAACTGAACCCGACAGCCACCCGTCCTGCTAATCCCTAAAAATGCAAAACCCTCGATGTGACGTTTGCCATATCGGGGGTTTTGTAGAAAGGTGTGATTGGGAGTAAGCGTTAGTTAGTCGTCCAGAAGGGTGAAACGGAATTCATCCCCGACCTTATCCATAAACATGACTTTCGGTCTGACCCAGACGGAATTATCAGCATCACTGCGGTAAACGACCATTTCTTCAAGGGATTCAGTATGCTTAGCAATAGCAAGCACAGTATATTGACCGCCCTTGTAGTGACGGTAATGCTGACCCTCATGCAGTTCACGAGGAGTTTCAACAGGTTCTGCCTTAGGTTCAGGCTGAACATTGACAATATCATCATTCACAATAATCATGGAGCTGAAAGCATCCATATGCAGGAACACTTGACCATTTTCCACACGGACAGCATTTCCGCTGAGAACGTCAACCAATGCGCCATAGTGTGTGCCAAACTGCATATCACAAGGCGAATCCTGCAAATTAAGCGCAACATAAACAGTTTGCCCTTCCAATTCCTTAGAAAATACCATTTGTTGGTTACGGATGATAACGGTATTATAATTACCAGTCCGCAGAGCCGGATAAGCACGGTAAATTCTGCCCAGCTTGACAATATGCTTGTAAATGGGAGCATTGGTATCCATATCAGCAATATTGAGACATGGACGCATAGGAGAATCATCACCGCCCTGTTTTGCGCCCTGAATGCCGAATTCAGAACCGTAGTAAATAGACGGAATACCGGGCATAGCATACAGCAGGGTATAGCAAGTATTCAAATAATTTTGATTATTGAGTTGACTTGCAAGGCGGTTGACGTCGTGATTATCTACGAAGTTATACAAACAGATGTTACGATAGATACCGCCATTAGAACCAGATTGACGGTTGATGGAGTAGTTAATTTCGAAATAATTCTTATCATTATGGGAAGAATAGATTCCCTTGTAGCACTCGTAGTTAGTGACAGAATCAAGCATTTCAGGGTTAGCCCATCTGTTGTAGTCACCATGGATAATTTCGCCCATGAGCCAGAAATCGGGTCTTTTTCCCTTGCAGAAAGAGCGGATTCTCTTAAAGAAATTGAAGTCGATGCAGTCCGCAGCATCGAAGCGGATACCGTCAATCTTGAATTCTTCAATCCAATAATTGACTGCATCAATTAAATGGTCACAAACCCCGACATTATGCAAATTCAGCTTAACGAGGTTGTAATGTCCATTCCATCCCTCATACCAGAAGGGGTCGCCACAAGGGGAATTACCCCCAAAGTTCAGATTCTGAAACCAATCGCAATAACCTGAACCCTGTCCCTTTTGCTGAATGTCAACAAACTGAGGGAATTTTCTTCCAACGTGATTGAAAACACCATCCAAAATGATACGGATACCATTATTGTGCAGTTCTTCACAAATATGCTTAAACATATCATTTGTACCAAGACGGCGGTCAATCATCTTATAATCAGTTGTATCATAACCATGTTCCACAGATTCAAAGACTGGACCAAAATAAACCGCATCCACATTCATTTCCTTGAAATGGGGAATCCAATCCAGAACCTTTTCCAAACGGTTGACAGGTTCACCACCCTCATTGAAACGAGGCGCACCGCAGAAACCCAGCGGATAGATGTGGTAAACAATCGCATTTTCATACCAATTCATTCCAAAAACTCCTTATTACTTTGTGATTAAGTGAACATACCGTTACTTGACAGAACCCTCCAAAAAATAACTCGCCTCCATATCTGCCACATTTAATGCAAGAGCAAGCGGAAACATCTCCAAGGCTCTCCCGACATTGTTTTTATTTTCATCACCAGAAAACCCCATATGATAGCGAATCGCAAAAGCCTCATCACGGGTAAGGCGCATATAGCTTGAAACAATGTAAACGGATTTTTCACCGTGACCATAGGGAAGTGTATCTTCAATTGTGTAATAGGGTACTTTTTCCCATACACCCTTATCATTTTTTGCGTTGCGATAATCCACTTTATAGAAATTCAATTTACAAACATCATGAAGCAAAGCCACAAGAGCAATCGTTTCCTCTGAATAATCCATGTGGTAAAGTTCCTTTGTGCGTGGTCTTGCAAGGTAATCCACAAGGCATTCATACACATTGACACTATGCTGAACCAATCCGCCCTCATAAGCACCATGGAAGCGTGTACTGGATGGCGCAACAAAAAAATCACTTGCATCACTCAATAAATAATTCAGCAGATTTTCAGAACCTTTGCGATGAATTTTTTCTTGATAAATCGAAATAAAAGTATCTTTCGCACTCATGAAATGAAGCACTCCCTTCCTGCAAAGTCCGATGATACGGATATCAACAACATCTATTATAACATCTTTTCAGAAGAATAGCAAATCTTTTTGTAAAATTTCATTGTTTAGCACAGACTTTTTTCAACATATTTGTAAGATATGCACAATAATAAAAAGCGGAAATCGGGAAATGCTATGATAGAGTTGTGTAACAACTCAGAAAGGAGTCGAAAAATCATGAAACAAACGAAATTGATTGCTCCAGCATTTGCGGCAGCAATGCTTTTGACAGGTTGTGGCGGTAGAAACCACAACGACAATATCGCAAATGATAGAAATCGAGTAGACAACGCTCCAGCCACTACAGCCACTCCCCAGCAACAGCAAGATAATGACAGTAGCATCAGAAGAAGCAATGAAAGCGCAGTAGATGACATGGCTCGAACCAGTGACCGTGTTCGTGACAACATTCGTGATGATAACCATGACAATAACCGTGTTGAAAATGCGGTCAGTGACATTGCAGAAGGTGGCAGAAAGCTTGCAAGTGATGTGGTTTCCGATGCCAGAGAAGCTGTCAACGATGTCGTTGACGGCAGGGAAGATAATGACGGCACTTACAGAGCAGATGAAAACGGCAATGTAAACAACTAATCTTTCAGCAGAAAAAAACGGCGTATGCAAAAATATGCCGTTTTTTGTTGCACTGTGAAAAAGAAAAAATGCATACATATCAAAAAAATTCAAAAAAATATTGACATTTGCCATTGAATTTGTTATAATAATAACAGACTTTTTACAGTCATAGCATACCCCATTGAGAGAAAGGAAAGAGGATTTTTATGGAAAGCAGACAAATTGAAATCACGGCTCAGAATAACAACAATGTAAAGTTAGGCTTAATTCCGGGACACTTTGCAACCAACCACTCCCATGTTAATTATTTTGTGGATATGACCACCACGAAAACACAGTACCGTGCAGCCCGTGAAGCAGCCCGTGAGCTGGCGAAATTCTATGCACACAATAAGCAGATTGATACCATCCTTTGCTTTGAAGGTACAGAAATGATTGGTGCATTTTTAGCCCATGACCTTTGCAGTGCATCCAATAGCATGAGCAATGGATTGGATATTTCCGTCATCACCCCTGAAACGAACATGAATAATCAGATGATTTTCAGAGACAACCTCCAGAAGAATGTTTATGGCAAGCAGATTCTGTTATTGATGGCATCTGTTTCCACTGGAAAATCCATTACACGCTGTGTAGACTGCCTGAAATATTACAGTGGAAAGCTTGCCGGCATTGCAGCAATTTTCTCAGCGATTCCCGAATATCAGGGAATGAAAATTGATTCCGTTTTCACAATGGAAGACATTCCCGAATACAAGACGGAACTCCCCTCCAGATGCCCGCTTTGTGCCGAAGGTGTCAAGGTAGATGCAATTGTGAATAGTTTCGGCTATTCGAAAATCTGATGAAACACAAATTCCCACAAGTAGAATTCAATGCCCCTGTAATAGTTTGGTTCACTATCATTTCATTTGTTGCATTGTTATTCAGCTATGCCACAGGAGGCGCATCTACAGGGATGTTGTTCACCTGTTACCGTTCAGGATGGCTTGACCCCTTAATGTACATAAGGATGTTGACATATGTGATTGGACACGCCGACATCACGCATTTTGTCAGCAATTTCACCACCATCATTTTAATTGGGCCCATGCTGGAAGAGAAATATGGTAGCAAGCGATTATTGGGAATGATGGCAATGACCGCCTTCATAGGTGGCTTATTCAACGTCGTATTTACCAATCATGCACTGGTAGGGGCGAGTGGAATTGTTTTCATGTTCATCATTCTATGTTCATGGACAAGTGTAGCAAGCGGAAAAATACCATTGACCATGATTTTCGTTGTCCTGATTTACATTGGTCAGGAAGTTTTGATGGCATTAACCGTACAGGACAATGTTTCAAGAATCACCCACATTTTGGGCGGTATTTGTGGCATTGGCTACGGAATGTATTACAACCAGCATAAATTAACCAAAATATAACAAATAGAAAAAGGGCTGAAAATTTTTCAGTCCTTTTTGTATAAAAAAAATGGAAAAAACTGAAAAAACACTTGCATTTTTGAAAAAAGTGTGATATACTAAAAGTAATATCACCGGAAAGGAGCGGTTTATATGATTAAAGTAACAGTCAAAGGAACAGAATTGTCACAGGAGGAAATCAATAATTATATTTTCTACACAAAAAAGCGATATGGTACGGTACTCCCTGAAAATTTACAAATCACCTTAGAAGCTGACGGCGACTATGTGAATATCAGTTATCATCCGCCGTTCCATTTCAATGCCTATCGGGGAACAGATTACCTTGTCAATGATGCCGAAAAGCTGAATGAATCCAAGTTCGCAGAATTGCAGGAAAAAGTACCCAATACCCTCGATTAAATTGCATATAAAAAAGGCTGCCGCTCGTGATGCGGTAGCCTTTTGAATTTCGTTTTAAGAATGTCCCTTTGAATTTCTCGTGATGAAACCAAAGTCTGCTAAAATGTCCTTCTTCCATGTCAGTTTGTCCAGAAAAAAAGAAACGTACCTCATTTGACTTTCATATTCAAGAGGACATTTTTTCCTGAGCGATGTTGCAATCGAAGCTTATCAGTGACAAGCGCAATAAATTCGGAATTCGTTGGTTTTCCTTTACAGGTATTAACCGTATAACCAAAGAATGCGTTTAAAATATCGAGGTCTCCTCTGTCCCATGCAATTTCGATAGCGTGGCGGATAGCACGCTCTACTCTGGAAGCAGTGGTATTATATTGCTTTGCAACTGTCGGATAAAGTAACTTTGTCACACTCTCCAAAAGTTCTGCATTCTCTAAAGAAGCCAAAATTGCTGTACGCAAATAATAATACCCCTTAATGTGTGCAGGAACACCCAGCTGATGAATAATTTCTGTCACCGTCACTTCCATATCCTGCATATCAATCGGAGCATTTTCACTGTCTGCAATAATCTCTGCTATCCGTTCAGCAAGTACAGAATTGTCGAACGGTCGAAGCATGAAATGCTTAGCCCCAAGCTCCATGATACGTTTTTCAACAAACGAATTATCATAGGAAGATGTAACAATAAATGCCGGAAATACGGCACATTCCTCTTTGACTCGTTTCATCAGCTCAATGGAATCCATGTGTGGCATTACATTTTCTACCACAACGACATCCGGTCTTTCATCTATGATAGCATTCAATAAAACTTGTCCATCTTTCCGCCTCGTGATTGCATAAAAACCACGGGAACGAAGCGCACTTGCTGTGGAAATCCCATAATCTGCGGTGTCGTCACCAATAAGAATTTTCTTATGGCTCATAAGATATTTTCCCTCCTTGTATTAATTTTTTCCCCTCCCTACAGTATTATGTTAGCATATATCACTTATTTAATCAATAGCGAACCACGTCAGAAAATATTCCTTTTTGTCAGAAGAAAGGAGTATTTTCAAGTTAATAAGTGAGAAATAATGTTTTTTGGTATCCGATGTATCACATCTTTCCCATCCAAAAATTCCCCACGGTAATGTATAATATACATAATATTCATTCAATAATGAATATATGAATAAAAATTCGAAAATTTCATAGGATATTGATACAAAAACCCTTGACAATTCTATATGGAATGGTGTATAATAAAAGTGCTTGAATAGCGCAAGGCATTTGCCTTGACAAATATCAGGAGGTTTTTGAATTATGGCAAAGAAAGAAATTAAGAAAGTAGTACTCGCATATTCCGGCGGTCTGGACACTTCCATTATTATTCCGTGGCTCAAGGAAAACTACAACAATTGTGAAGTTATCGCTGTCTCTGGTAACGTGGGACAGGGTACGGAATTGGATGGTCTGGAAGAAAAGGCACTGAAAACCGGTGCATCAAAACTCTACATTGAAGACCTGACAGAAGAATTCATTACAGATTATGTATTCCCCACCGTTCAGGCTGGTGCAATTTATGAAAATCGCTATATGTTGGGTACTTCCTTTGCACGTCCCATCATTGCAAAGAGAATCGCAGAAATCGCACTCAAAGAGGGCGCAGACGCTATCTGCCATGGTTGCACAGGTAAGGGAAATGACCAAGTTCGTTTTGAATTGACTATCAAGGCTTTTGCGCCTGATATGGAAATCATTGCACCGTGGAGAATTTGGGACTTAAAGTCTCGTGACGAAGAAATCGACTATGCAGAAGCACACGACATCCCGCTGAAAATTAACCGTGAAACCAACTATTCCAAGGATAAGAACCTTTGGCATCTGTCCCACGAGGGCTTAGATTTGGAAGACCCAGCCAATGAACCGCAGTATGAAAAAGAGGGCTTTTTGGAAATGGGTGTATCTCCCATCCAAGCACCCGATAAGCCTACCTATGTAACCATTCACTTTGAAAAGGGAATTCCGACAGCCATTGACGGAGTAGAAATGAATGGGACAGGAATTGTCACCAAGCTCAATGAATTAGGCGGTGCAAATGGTATTGGTTTGGCTGACCTTGTAGAAAACAGACTGGTTGGCATGAAGTCCCGTGGCGTTTATGAAACCCCTGGTGGAGCAATTCTGTATCATGCACATGAAGTACTGGAAACCATCACTATTGATAAGGAAACCGCAAGAGTAAAGCAGTACTTAGGTATCAAGTTCGCTGATATTGTATATAATGGTCAGTGGTTCACACCTCTGCGTGAAGCAATGTCCGCATTTGTGACCGAAACACAGAAGACTGTAACAGGTGATGTACGTCTGAAACTGTACAAGGGAAATATCATCAATGCCGGAGTAACTTCCCCCTATACATTGTATGACCCTGAAGTAGCTACATTTGATGCAGATGAAGTATATGACCAGAAGGATAGTGCAGGCTTTATCAATCTCTTTGGTTTGCCGATTAAGGTAAAAGCTCAGCTTGATAAGAAGAGAGCAGAAAAAAAGGACTGATTTCCATGAGCGAAAAAAATCAAGTTCCTGAATCAGCCCCCCATAATACCATTACCACTGTCAATAAGGTAATCACAGGGGAAGAATTAAGGAGTGCTGTATTTGAGCAAGTTGACCTTGATGGAGCTGTATTCAGTGAATGTAATCTGTATTGTGTTGCAATAACCAATTGTAATATCACACAGGTGAGAATTGAAGAAAGTGGAATGGAAAATTCCCAGTTTCGCAACATGGGCATGAAGAATGCCTCATTCCAAGCAGTGGATATGCACCAGAGCAGTTTTGCAGATGCAGATTTGACAGGCTCACAAGTGAAGCATCTTGATATGAGCAATACAACATTCCAGAATGTGAATTTGAGTGAAACCATCTATGAAAGCGTAGCCTTTGTAGGTGCAAAGTTCAATGATTGTGTTTGGGATGATGCCGAAATCAATGGAATTCCTGTCCGTGACCTGTTAGCCGCTTATATGGAAGTACACAATAACTAAGAATAACTCATGATAGCACGGAGGTTTTGCAGTTTTGCAAATCTCCGGTGCTGTCGTTTAGTGAACCGGAGGAAAAAGATTATGGCACTTTGGGCAGGCAGATTTTCAAAGGAAGTTGACGAGACCGTCAATGCATTCAATTCGTCAATTGCCTTTGATGCAAGAATGTACGCACAGGACATCCGTGGAAGCATTGCACACGCAACAATGCTGGGAAAATGTGGAATTATCGAACAGTCCGAAAGTGAAGCTATCATTGAAGGCTTGAAGGGCATTCTTGCAGATATTGAAAGCGGAAAATTGGAATTTGACCCGAACGCAGAAGACATCCATATGTTTGTGGAAGCTGAATTGACCAAACGTTTAGGCAGTACCGGAAAGCGGTTACATACAGCACGTTCCAGAAATGACCAAGTAGCCCTTGACATCCGTCTGTATTTGCGTGACAAGATGGAAGACATCAAGAAGCTTATCAAGGAATTAGCCTTGACAATATGCAACATTGCAAGCGAACACACAGAGACCATCATGTCAGGCTATACGCATTTACAGAGAGCGCAGCCCATCACATTTGCGCATCATTTGTTAGCCTATGCGCAGATGTTAAAGCGTGACTACGCACGAATGGTAGATGCAGTAGAGCGGATGAATGAATGTCCCTTAGGGAGTGGCGCATTAGCCGGAACAACATACCCGATAGACCGTTTCATGACGGCGGAATTATTGGGCTTTGACAGACCAGTAGCGAACAGTCTGGACGGAGTATCCGACCGTGATTTCTGTGTAGAAATCGGCTGTGCATTGTCCTTGTTGATGACCCATTTGTCAAGATTTTCAGAAGAAATTATTTTATGGTGTTCATGGGAATTCAAATTTGTGGAGCTGGATGATGCCTTTGCAACGGGTTCATCCATCATGCCCCAGAAGAAAAACCCTGATGTAACGGAGTTAATCCGAGGAAAGACCGGCAGAGTGAACGGCGATTTAATCACCTTGCTTTCCATGCTCAAAGGCTTACCCCTTGCCTACAATAAGGATATGCAGGAAGACAAAGAAGCCATCTTTGATGCAATCGACAATACAGAACTTTGCCTGAAAACCTTCATTCCTATGTTAAAGACCATGAGAGTATTGAAAGAAAATATGAGAAATGCCGCAGCGAAAGGCTTCATCAATGCGACTGATTGTGCAGACTATCTTGTCAAAAAGGGAATGCCCTTCAGAGATGCATACAAAATCACAGGTACATTGGTAGCAAGATGCATTGAACAGGGCTTGACATTAGAAACATTGCCCTTAGAGCAATACAAAGAAATGACGGAATTATTTGAGGAAGATGTATACCAAGCAATCAACCTTGAAACCTGTGTGAAATGTCGTTCCTCTTACGGAGGAGCATCACCGGAAGCCGTCAAGAAACAGCTTGCGGACTTAGTGGAAGCGTTCGCATGAGAAAACGGCAGATAAAATTCATCCTTGCATTGACCTCGCTTTCATTTCTGATATGGATGATAGGGGAAGGGTTAATAGCGTGGCTCATCAATAATTATTATATCTCCTTAGGATGGGGAATTTTCTGTTTCATAGCGTGTTGTGGATACAGCGTCTGGAAATGTCCCCACGAGCTTGACGAAGACGAAAACGAGGATGAAGAAACATAAGGAGCTGAAACAAATGAAAGTATATGTAGATGGACAGGCAGGCACAACCGGATTAAAAATCATTGACCGTCTGTCAAATCGTGAAGACATCACCCTGTTAAAAATTGCAGACGAAGACAGACACAATAATGAAAAACGTGCAGAAATCATGGCAGAAGCGGACTTTACATTTTTGTGTTTGCCGGATGCAGCAGCCATTGAAGCGGTGACATTAGCCGGAAACCACACCAGAATTTTGGATGCCTCCACCGCCCACAGAACCAACCCCGAATGGGCATATGGATTTCCGGAGCTGAACGCAGAATTTCGCAATAAAATAGTAAATTCCACCAAAACCGCCGTTCCAGGGTGTTATGCAAGCGGATTCATTTCCATGATGTATCCAATGGTAAACCATGGTTTGATTCCGGCAGATTTCCCAGTATTTGCCTATGCAACATCTGGCTATAGCGGAGCTGGAAAGAATGCGATAGCGATTTATGAAGGCGCAGACAAGCCGGAAGAATTCAATTCTCCCAGACAATATGCCCTGTCACAGCATCACAAGCATTTACCAGAAATGCAGAAATTTTCCGGTTTGACCCATGCGCCCATGTTCAACCCAATTGTATGCGATTATTACAGCGGAATGGTCGTATCGATTCCGATTCAAACCAGAATGTTGGATAAAAAAATCACCCTTGCACAGGTGAATGAAATGTTCCGTGAGCATTACGCTGATGCAAAGTTAGTAACTGTCAATCCGTTAATGACGGACGAAGAGCAGGGGAAATTTTTCTTAGCATCCAATACGTTGAGCGGACAGAACAAGCTGGAAATTTTCACCTTTGGCAATGATGAGCAGATGTTATTGTGTGCGAGATTGGATAATTTAGGAAAAGGCGCATCCGGCGCAGCAGTGCAATGCTTGAATATCATGATGGGTATTGATGAAACAACAGGCTTAATTTAACTCTATTAAATAAAATTAAATAATAATACTATTTTAAATAAGGAGGTATTATTTTGAAGAAGAAGGAATTCAAAGACCTTGAGTTTATTGAAGGCGGAGTATGTGCGGCGCAGGGCTTTTTAGCGAATGGAGTACATTGTGGAATCAAGGCAGGCGGAGACCCGAAGAAAAACGACCTTGCCATGATTTATGCAAAAGTACCATGTGCAGCGGCGGCAATGTACACCACCAACAAGGTACAGGGCGCACCGATTCAGGTGACAAAGGAGCATTTGAAGGACGGTACAGCAAGAGCTGTAATTGTGAATTCTGTCAATGCAAATACCTGCAATGCAGACGGCATTGAAAAGGCGGAAAAAATGTGTGAACTCACAGCGAACGCATTAGGCTTAAAGCCGGAAGATGTGATAGTAGCATCAACCGGAGTGATTGGACAGCCGTTACCAATTGAACCCATCATTCAGGGAATGACCCCACTGGTAGAGGGATTGAGCGAGACAGGCAATACAGAAGCCGTGAATGCTATCATGACAACGGATACCAGACAGAAAGAAATTGCTGTGGAGTTCAAGGCAGGGGAGAGAACGTGCCGTCTTGGGGGAATGCTCAAAGGTAGTGGCATGATTCACCCGAATATGGCAACAACCCTGACATTTTTGACGACAGACTGTGACATTGATTCCGCCCTGTTAAAGGAAGCCCTTCGGGAAGTAGTTGCCTTGACATTGAACCGTGTCAGTGTAGATGGTGACACCTCCACCAATGACATGGTATGCATTTTAGCAAATGGCGCAGCTGGAAACCCAAAAATCACAAAAGAGAATGAAGACTATGAAAATTTCCGTGATGCACTGTATGCAGTACTGATGAATTTAGCTCGTATGATGGCGAGAGACGGCGAAGGCGCAAGCAAACTGATTGAATGCCTATGTGATGGCGCACCGGATGACAGAACAGCAGAAATTGTGGCAAAGTCCGTTATCACATCCAGCCTATTCAAAGCGGCAATGTTTGGAGAAGATGCCAATTGGGGAAGAATCCTCTGTGCCGTAGGCTATGCACCGGCAGAATTTGATATTCAGCAAGTGGATGTAAGTATCAGTTCTGAAAAGGGTGTAATCATTGTCTGTGAAGATGGGGCAGGAGTAGAATTTTCCGAAAAAAAGGCAAAAGAAGTGTTGTCGGAAGAAGAAATTCGGGTTCATGTTTCCATTGGAAAAGGAGAAGGCGCAGCAGTAGCATGGGGCTGTGATTTGACCTATGATTATGTGAGAATCAACGGTGATTACCGCAGTTGAGCAGGAGGAGAAAAATGAATAATATTTCAAATGAAGTCCGTGCAAAGGTCTTAAATGATGCCTTACCCTACATACAGAAGTACCACAATAAAGTAGTCGTTGTGAAGTACGGCGGTAATGCAATGACGAATGAAACCTTGAAACAAGCGGTTATGAGTGACATTGTACTGTTGACCTTAGTTGGGGTAAAAGTCGTGTTAGTACACGGCGGAGGGCCTGAAATCAGCGATATGTTGAAAAAGCTGAACATTGAGAGCAAATTCATCAACGGTTTACGCTACACAGATGAAGCCACAGTGGATGTAGTAAAAATGGTACTTGCCGGAAAAGTCAACAAGGAATTAGTATCATTATTAGAGCAGAATGGCGGTAGTGCAGTAGGGTTATGTGGATTAGATGAAAGAATGTTGCTTGCAGAGCGCACCTATGGCGCAGATGGTGAAGATTTAGGTTTTGTTGGCAATGTGACGAAAGTCAATGCAAAGCCGATTCGTGATGCAATCGCCAACGGAGTCATCCCAGTTATCGCAACAGTAGCAAGTGATGAATATGGTCAGACCTACAACATCAACGCAGACACCGCAGCCGCAAGAATCGCCGCCGAATTAGGCGCAGAGAATCTGATTTTATTGACAGACATCGCCGGACTATTGAAGGACAAGGACGACCCCACAACCCTCATACCGGAATTGAATGTCAGTGAAGTACCCTTCATGAAGAAGAGGGGCATTATTTCCGGCGGAATGATACCCAAGATTGATTGTTGTGTAGAAGCTGTCAGAAGAGGTGTCAAGAAAACGGTTATCATTGATGGCAGAGTACCGCATTCCATTTTAATTGAAATTCTCTCCAACGAGGGAATCGGAACGATGTTCAGATGATGTTACTATTGCAGGCATTTCCAATCCTGATAGCATTGCTGTGTATTGGATTGGCATTCCTCCCCGAACATCATAAGAGCATCAGAAATCCGGTCTACACAGACGGAATCATTGTCAGAAAAAACGTTCAGAGAATCCAGAAAAGGCAGACAGAAACAGAAGCATTCGCCCCTGTATGCCGTTACAAAGTCGGCGAAAGGGAAATCACCGCCACAAGCCGTGAATACTTTCCCGAATGGCAATATCATTATCTGAACGGTCAGCAAGTAAAAATATGTTATGATGAACAGAATCCCGATTTATTCCAAATTTGCGGAAACAAAAGCGAATGGAAGAAAGGCGTATTATTAACCGTCGGAATTGGGACGCTGGTAGCCTATTTCATATTACGATTGCAATATCATTGAAAAGGAGTTAGATTTATGAGTACCATAGAACAAACAGACGAACATATCATGCACACTTATGCAAGAAGTGGCATTGTATTAGACCACGGAAGCGGTGCAACCTGTCAGGATGCCTCCGGCAAGACCTACATTGACTTTGGCAGTGGCATTGGTACGACCTCGCTGGGCTTCTGTAATGAAGCGTGGGCAGATGCCGTATGTGCGCAAGTGCGCACGATTCAGCACACCTCGAACCTTTTTTACCAACAGCCCCAAGCCACCCTTGCAGAGAAACTCTGCGCCATGACAGGCTATACAAAGGTATTTTTTGGCAATAGTGGAGCAGAAGCGAATGAATGCGCCATCAAAATTGCAAGAAAGTACAGCTTTGACAAATACGGCGAAAACAGAAACACCATCATTACCCTTGTCAATTCCTTCCATGGCAGAACCATTGCCACCCTGTCCGCCACTGGTCAAGACGTATTCCATAATTACTTTTTCCCATTTGTAGGCGGTTTTCGTTATGCAAAAGCGAATGATATTGCTGATTTGCATGAAAAGCTGGATAATACTGTATGCGCCATCATGATTGAATATGTCCAAGGAGAAGGCGGAGTGATGGCACTGGAGAAAGATTTTGTGCAGGAAATCCGCAAAATCTGTGACGAAAAAGACATCTTGATGGTAGTGGACGAAGTGCAGACCGGTGTTGGAAGAACAGGGAAATTCCTTGCTGGGGAACATTACGGCATCAAAGGCGACGTTGTAACCCTTGCCAAAGGGATTGCCGGAGGTTTGCCAATGGGTATCTGTATGGCAAATGAAAAATGTGCTGATGTATTGGGGACTGGCGCACATGGTTCAACATTTGGCGGTAATCCAGTAGCCGCCGCCGGAGCTGTCAAAGTATTGGAAATTTTGCAGTCAGAAGGCATGATGGAAAGCATCCTTGAAAAGAGTGCCTATATCCGTGAAAAACTTTCCACCTTAGAGGAAGTCAATGGAGTATCTGGTTTAGGCATGATGATAGGAATTTCCCTCAAAACCAAAAAAGCACCCGATGTTCTCAAATCTTGCCTTGATAATGGACTTTTAGTATTAACCGCTAAAGACCGTGTAAGATTACTTCCGCCTTTGACAATCAGCTGGGAGGAACTGAAAAAAGGAACTGAAATTCTTTGTAATGTATTGGAGGGATAAATATGGAATTAGTTGTCATACCAACAGGGTCAGGAAAGTATAACGTAATTGACACAAAAGATAGAAAATTGTATTCCGTTACCAAAAAAAGTAAATTGGTTGGAAATTCGATTACTACTCTCCACGATGCGAGTGGGTATGCACTTTATTCTATGGTGCGCACGGAGTCAGGAAAAAAGCCAGCCTTCCACATCTTCCTCAATGGGACTGTTGTTTTGCGTGTGCTGTGTAAATCAATGTTTTTAAGTCCCTGTATTGTCTTAGAAGGTTCTGACTTTGGCTATGAAATGCGTGGGGAACAAGTTACACATTTCCATATTTTCCAAGGTGATTTTGAAGTTGGTACTCTTGATACCGAAATCCAGACCAACGGCGAACCCAAATACCGCATTACAATTGAACAAAAATATTTTGACGATTTTTTCCCGCTCTTTGCGGTAATTGTTGATAAATGCTATGGTACAGGTGTAAAATAATATACATTTTTAGGAGGAAAAACTGTGAAACATTTATTGAAAATGCTGGATTTGTCCCAGCAGGAAATTTTTGAGATTCTCAATCTTGCAGATAAGCTGAAATATCAAACAAAACATAATATTCCCCATCCCATCTTACAAGGGAAAACATTGGGAATGATTTTCCAGAAAGCTTCTACCAGAACTCGTGTTTCTTTCGAAACGGGTATGTACCAATTAGGTGGCTATCCCTTATTCCTCTCTGCAAATGATTTGCAGATTGGTCGTGGTGAACCTGTTCAGGATACTGCCAGAGTTCTCTCACGCTACCTCGACGGAATTATGATTCGTACTTTCGCACAGGAAGAAGTAGAAAATTTGGCGGAATATGGCACAATTCCGATTATTAACGGATTGACCGATTTCTGTCATCCTTGCCAAGTATTAGCAGATTTATTAACAATTCGTGAAAAGAAAGATTCATTTGATGGGTTGAAAATGTGCTACATTGGTGATGGAAATAATATGGCGAACTCCCTCATTGTCGGCGGTCTGAAAGTCGGCATGGAGGTTTCCGTAGCGTGTCCGGATGATTACCAGCCGGATGCCAAAGTCATGGAATTTGCAAAGGGTTATGATGCTTTCAGCATCACCAATAGCCCCTTAGAAGCCGCTGTGAATGCCGATGTAATTTTAACGGATGTGTGGTCATCCATGGGCATGGAAGCGGAAATTGAGAAGCGCAAAATTGCATTCAAGGGCTATCAGGTGAATGATGAAATTATGTCCGCTGCTCATGCGGATGCAATGGTAATGCATTGTTTGCCGGCGCACCGTGGCGAGGAAATCACCGAAAAGGTATTTGAAGCCCATGCACAGGAAATTTTTGACGAGGCAGAAAATAGACTTCACGCACAGAAAGCCGTTATGGTGAAACTCATGGCAGACCCTGAATAATATATACCACACATACCATAATACCGTACATACACAAACAAATAAATAACTGTTGCGCCGTTCATTTGGCGCAACAGCTTTTTTCAAGATTCCTCATCATCATAATAAAAAAGTTCAGCAGGAGTGCAATGCAAAGCATGACAAATTTTATCAAGAATATAACTGTCGTAACGTACTATTTTGTTTTTATAGTAGCCATCAATAGTTTGGTATTTAATTCCAGTTTGTTGAGCAAGCCAATATCTGGTAAGGTTCTTTTCTTCCAGTAATTCAGCAATTCTTAATGTAATCATAATATATCCTCCTTTAAGTATACATAATTACCAGTATATATTTAATATAACGAAAATATTTTTACTTGACAATTTACTTTTTATAGTATATACTGATATTAGTATATAAACGAGAGGAGAAATATCATGCCAGATTATAAGGAATTATTCTACCAATCCCAAGCCCAGCTTGCAGACCTAGCGGAAAAGTTGAGAGAATTGTCAGACGAAATCTATCATAAGATGGAATGTGCAGAAGAAGAAATTTTGTCCGAAACAGATAATACTAGCAAAAATAACTAAAATCAAAACAAA
>JAZAUD010000004.1:0-124912 GCA_036373775.1 Oscillospiraceae bacterium
ATGCACCATTAGCTCAGTTGGTAGAGCAACTGACTCTTAATCAGTGGGTCCTGGGTTCGAGTCCCCGATGGTGCACCAAATAGGCCCGTTGGTCAAGTGGTTAAGACTCCGCCCTCTCACGGCGGCATCACCAGTTCGAATCTGGTACGGGTCACCACAAGACCACAAAGGTCTACAAGAGAATCGGTGCTGATAGCAAAGAGGTTCACCTGTTCCCATTCCGAACACAGTAGTTAAGCTCTTTTACGTCTGAAATACTTGCTTGGTGACGAGCTGGGAAATCGGATAGGTGCCGGTACTTACTTCCTTAGTTCAGTCGATAAAGCGGTTGGTTTACAACGTGAAGTCGACTGGATGACAGGTGAGTGATTATAATTCAATAGAGATGCTTCCTTAGCTCAGTCGGTAGAGCATTCGGCTGTTAACCGAACGGTCGTTGGTTCGAGTCCAACAGGGAGCGTTCAAAAACCCTAAAAGTAATTCGCTTTTAGGGTTTTGTTTTTTGTCATGATTTCGGGAATTATTGCGTTAAATATTCCGCCCCTCATGAAGGGGGGCGGAGGTCATGTTTTCAGGCAGTTTCTTCTTGGGGGGAAGTGCCGACAATTGCCATCAGCTGGGCGATGATTTCCGAAATGTAACGCTCGTTAAGGTCTTTCAAATCTAATGTATCGTCCCATCTTCCATCAACGTTGGTGAAATCAATCTTTTCAATGGTGACGGTTTCCATGTCCATATCGTAGCCGGCCACATACATTCCGCTGAAATGCAATTGTGCATCATAGCCGATTCGTTTCATTTTGCCGTCCGGCTGTTTCTCCTGACGGATGACATCAGAACGGTAGAAGGTATAGAAATACCCTGCGTCTTCTACGCTGCCTTTGTTCCAGCCATATTTTGTCATTCGGCTGAGGAGCGTCATGTTTGCAATTTCATTGCCGGAAAAACGCTGTAATGTATCCATTCCTACTTTCTTTTCTTCGTCTGTCAAGCGGTAAACTGGTCTTGACAACTGCGGGAATGGCTGGGTAATTTCGTAATCTGAAAGCTGTTCCTGCCACTGTGAAATCGTGTCTTCATCCAGTTCAATCGGATGCACTAAGCCAATGACCGCATTTTCCGGAAGGGTGTATTCGTCTTCGTCAACGGTGTTGAGCGTTCCTTCTTCCGTGTAGCGGAATGTCTGAATCAGCTTGTTATCTTCGTAAACACCCCAAATTAAGCCAATGGCGAAACAATGCATGATGGGTTTGCGAATGAATAAGTCTTTCCAGCCGTCCGCTGTCCATGTTCTCGGACAAAGCAATACATATTCTAAACGCTGTTTCTGTGACTGGATGGCGGTTTTCATTTCTTTCTTCATGTCCTTGAATGCCTTTGATGCAATTTCTGCCTTTTCGGGGTCGTCCTTCGTTCCGGCTTTCGGGAGGTTCTTCAGCTTCTTTTCTCCTTCGAAAATTTCAAGGGTCAAATCTGGGGTTAAGTAGACATTGAATTGTCTCGTTCCGTAATCAAATACACGGCACAAATTCTCGTCAAATCCAAGGTCGGGGACAATGCGGTCTGCTAATTCTTCACGAGTGATATTCAAAGAGGATGCTGCCTGCTCTAAGGCTGTATTTGCTGCTCCACGAACTTGACGATTCTTGAATTTTCTCGCCATGTTGTCAACCGCCATCAATGCGGATGAACTGCCGTTCATGGCAAGGGCATTCACTGCCACAGAGGCGATTGCTCCTCTGGAATGCTCTGACCAATCCTTGATGTAGTGCTGAATTGAAGTCACTGCCTGTAATCCGCCATAGATGGCATACAGGTATAATATCCATTTCTGCTTTGCTTCTGCGCCCTTCTGAATCCATCTCGCAAAGACTTCCCCTACAAAATTCTCCAGTTCGGCGGGCTTGATGTCAGCGGTCAGTTTTTCGGAAATTTCCGTTCTTGTGGTGCTTCCATCGGATGCATAAACCAACAAGAGGGCTTTCAGCTGCTTTTCGTCAACCTCTGTTCCGTCATTCTTGTGAACGGCTGTGAACGGGTCTGTAAATAACCATGCAATCTTTGCAACCTTGTTTCCCTTGGTAAGACTGGTCACAATGTCCTCTGTGGCAACTGATTTCGCTTCTTCCGGAATTTCTGCCCCCAACAATTTCGCAAATCGCTCCTGCAATCCTGCATTTTTTTCGATTTCAAATGCCTTCTGAACCGCTTCACGGAAAGAATCAGGGAATTTCTTTTCTAAGAGAGTGACAGCAATTTCTCTCTTGCTGATTTTCTTCGCCTGCAACAATGCCAAAATTTTCTCGTCTGTGCTTTCGCTTGCACCTGCTAACGGTAAATAGTTACAAATTTTCCCTCTCACTACCTTGCTTCCATCATCTGCCATTGCAAAAAGCTGGTCGGTGTATTTGCGATTTGTGCCGAGTATCTTCACATATAAAATTCTGCCCTCTACCCACATGAATTTCAAGTTTAAATCTGCCTGTACGATTTCATCAGCGATTTTCTGCAATTCGCCCACAAAAATGGTTTCTAGTTTTTGCCTTTTTTCTGCGTTGTAAATGGATTCCATAAATCTTCCACATACGTTCAAAATCAGCTCTAATGGCACTTCATGTTTTCTCAGAATCGGGATTAACTTCTCTGCATTGTCTAACACTGAAAATGCCGGAACTCTGGAAACCGGATAAATTTCTTTTGCATTGAACATACACTGGAAACAAATGCAACGCTCTGCAAATTCATCAATGCCATACGCTGAAATGTAATTCACACTCGTTCCGCCCCAGATACGCATTTCTGCCAGATTCGGGGCTGTCTGTGCTAAGAAATCAGCCGTTGAGGTCTTGCCATACAGAAAATCAGAAATTTCCTGCTTGTGGTTGGGGTTGTCCTCTGACAGGGCTTCCACACAACTCTGCTTTGTTTTTTCCTGCAAGGTGAATGCATCTGCCTGTGTGTAGGTCTTGTCAACTTCCATGAGGATTTTCTGCATCATCACGGCAACTTCTGGATTTTTCTCTAATCCCATTTGACGCTTATAAACCGCCGGAAAACGCTCTGCCAACTGTTTCAGGTGTCTGTCACGGCTGGGGAGATTATTTCTGTAATAATACATTTGGTCTCGTTTGTTTGTTATGGTATGTGAGATAAATTCGATATAATCTTGCTTGCCGTCTACTTGGCTCTCAATGACATCTAAAATTCCGTCGGGGTCAATCGGCATTTCTAAGGCAACTGATGCAATGTTGAGATATAAGCTTGTGTTCGCTGTTGCAAATAATTTCAAATGCTTCTCACTGAAAACTGCTCCCTGCGCCACTGCTAACCATAAATATCTTTCTTCAAATTGCCCTTTGCGATAGGTCGCCGTCTCAATATGCTTCAATGCTTCCTCTACAAGAGGGTCATTCTTCGGGGTGAAAATTTTCTGCAAGAATGTTTTCTTTTCCGGCGGTGTCAAGCCGTTCAATGCATAGACTGCCAAAACCAATTTTGCAAGGGCATTTTCTGTAAACTGCATCGCCTTCAAGCAGATTTCCGGCTTTTCCATCTTGGAATTCATAAAGCGGTAGTAACTGCTACCGGTTGCACTGCTTGTCATCAGAATAGCATAGTCAATCGCTTCTGCATCGCTGCCGAATTTCTCTTTCCATGCATCCATTCTCAGCTTGACAAGCTTTTCATGTTCCAAATTGACAGAATGCAAGCCGATATTCGAACACGTCGCCCCTGCAATTGCATACAAGAACAAAAACCAACGTTTATAGACCTCTTCGGAATTCAGGCGGTCAATGTCCTTGCGGATTGCTTTTTCAAGGTCGTTTCTCTTTCCATAGCCGAGGTCGCTGAACTCCGTCGGAGTGATGCCCTCTAACAGTGTGTCATCACGTTCGTTTTCAGGGTTGAGATAGTCGGGCATCAGGCTAATTGTTTTTTCAGGGATTCCAATTTTGCGGAATACTTCTGCAATGTGGTGGAAATCCTGTGCGTTTGGGTTTGCGTAAAGCATAACTTAAATCCTCCTTTAAGGGTGTTATTTATATTATAAGCGAAATCGCTCACAATTTCAAGCGTTTTTCAATCACTCATTGATTTTTTCCTTTTCATTGAGATTGGTTCATCTTGACAAGCGCACTGCGTACCTCGATTTTCTGCCTGCCAATGGTCAGATATTGTTGCAGATATGCCATATTCTGGATGGCTTTTGTGGGGTCGGGGTTGACGGTGTGACGGTAACTGATGATTTCCTCTGTCAATTTCTGCATGAGGTCATGCAAGCCCTGCATTCCGCATTGTTCCGCTTGTTTGAGTGTGCGTTCGTCCGGATTCGCCGACTGTAAGCCCGTTTGCATCACTGAACATAACCAATTTTCCGCATTCCGTAATAATTCCGAAATCGTCGGCGCATGAGAGATATTCTTCCAGCTGAAATTCTCCGGCATCCGGTAGGGGTCACTCTCTGGAATGTGAATGAAATCATACAGTTCAATCGGGAATAACATCAATTTCCCCTCTTCGAAATATGCCGAACATAGCCAAGTGTAATCCGTGTCGGGGGTTTCGTCCATCATCTGCCCGATTCGCTCCAACTGCTCAATAAATTCCTTTGTTTCGGCACGGTAGCGTACCTGCACACTGACACGGTTTCCCTCTTTGTCAACCAGTACCATATTTAATTTCTGGGAATGCTCGTCAAAAAATGTCTTTTCGCACGCTGTCGGACTCACAAAACAAAGCCGTTCCGTTTCCGTGGTGGGGTTCTGATTATCCAGCCATATCGCTAATTTCCTGAAATCTGTGAAAATCATGCTCCGGAGTTCTGGAAAGTCTAAATTTGCTTGCTTCTGGGCGACTAGTAACGTTTCTTTGGATGTGGATAATTTACCGCCGTTGATTTTCGCATTTTTCAAGGTCAACTGCGAACGCATGAGCGTGTGAATGGGAGTGGCGGTATTCCATGCCGTGATTCGGGTGTATTTGCGGACGTTCACTGTATCATAAAATGTCGGTCTCAAGTCGGAAATTGTCAGAAATCGCTTGTTTTGGGTATCAAGGAAATAATAAATTGTTCCCTCGTAATCGCCGGAAATTCTTCTCTCCCCGACGGGCAACAATATTACATCATTGCTTTCCTCTTCGTAGGTACTGCGGAATTGTCCTAAACTTTCCTCTGTGATGGTTTCGCTTGTCAAGGTCGATAAATGCCGGAATGCTTCACAAAATGCCCTCAAAAATGCTGGTATCCGGAATACTGCTCTTCTCCCTCGTGCGCTCTCCAACATGCTACCCAATTCACGGAGCTGTCTTTCTGCATCTGCCATTTTCAGGGAATGACACCGAACCGCTCCGGCTTCTAAATGGTCGGGGATGTTTTCGGGCATCCGCACTAAGCCCCATTGAAAGACCTCGTGCAATAACTGCAAATTCTGCGTTGCACATTCTCGGATTGCTTCCGCTTCCTTTGCGGAAAGTTGCTGTGCTTTCTCCTGAAAATCTTCCGCACTCACCAATTTTTCTTGAATCTGCCATGCCAGAATTACCGCCGATTTGTGGGCGCATAATTCTTTACTGTGACATGAACAGGTCGAACCCTCCAAAGGATACAATATCCTTACCGCTGTTCCGTCCGGCAATGTGCCCGACAAAATGCTGCTTTCCTCTAGCTTGATTTTGTCAATGATGGGTAACATCTTTTTGAGCTGTGAACCCATTGACTTTTTGACGGCTTCGGGGGTGATTGCCTTCATGGCATCTTTGAGGGTATCGGGGAGACTGATTTCAATGGGAGTTTCTTCTTCCGTGGGTTCGGATTCTCCGGAATTGTTTTTCAGCCATAATATCGCCGAAATTAAATGCCTGCATACGCTCCTTGACGGACACGAACACGAACTCTCCCACAAGGGGGCTTTGATTTTGCAGACTTCACCGCCAAAATGCACCTCTGCATAGTCATCCATGTAATTCACGGAAACTTCCGCATTTTCCAAATCTTTCAAGGCTCGCTTGTATGTGCCTTTGTTGGACATTCCGATTAAATAGGCTTCGTCTGCTTCTGTGAGGGCTTGTCTGAGATTTTCCATGGTTTCACTCCTTATAATTTGAATTGGTCTTTGATGTCCTTGAATCCTAATTTTTCGGCTTTGTAGTTCAGGAGAATGACATAAATTTCGTGTCTCTGGTTGTCAATGGCTGTTTGGATGAGTTTATCAATGTTCTTTTTCGTGAAAAGATTTTCAACTTCTGTCAATGCTTCAATTGCTTCAATGTCATTCTGTTCAATCATGTAGGTAACAATTTTCGAAAATTGCCTTTTGATGTAGGTCAGGGCGGTTTCGTCTTGTGTTTTGAGATAGTAGGCAACAATAAAGGGGTATTTCATTTCACTTTCCATCGAGACAGAGAAATCTTTGTGATGCAACATGAAAATTACTTGATTCAATTTTCCAGTCAAATTTTCAACCTCACCAAAATTTTTGCGGACGATATAACCATTGATTGATAATTCTTTTAAATTTTTACAATATGAAAAAGCATCCATTCCAAGAGGAAAAGCACTTTCGGGGATATTTACAGCTTTTAAATTTTTACATACAAAAAATGCCTGTGTTCCGATACTTTTTACATTGTCTCCTACCGTGAAAATTTCCAGACTTGTACACCCCGCAAATACACCGTTTCCAATGATTCTGACACTATCTGGAATTACTATGGAAGTCAAAGCCGTACAATTGGAAAATGTTCCAAATTCCAGCCTTTCTACACAATTTGAAAGTCTGACAGCGGTCAAATTTACACACCCCGAAAATACATTTTCTTCCATAACTTTTACTGTGTCAGGAATTGTAACAGAGGTAATCCCAATATCACAAAAAAAGGCTTTCCGTCCAATTTTTTCAACGTTTTCAGGAATTACCACATCTCCGCCGTTTCCGGTGTATTTCTTCAATACTCCATTTTCAATTACAAAATTGCTCATGATATAGTCCCTTCCATTTTAAGAGAACATTTTCCCGATATAGTCCCCTAACTGTTCCGGAGTCAATGCCCCGACAAATGCGCCCATGTCTGCAAGTTTTTGTCCCAAATTCCGGTCAAAGGCTGGGTTTGCGGTTTCGTCCAGTGCCGTCAGGAAATTCAGCTTTGCTCCGCTTTGTAAAATATTCCGGCTCGTATTCAGCAAGTAATTTTCCGGTGCGCCTTCGTATAAATCCGTGACACAGATAACCGCTGTTCTTTGCGGAGTCTGAATCAATTGTTCACAATAGGCAAGGGCTTTGCCGATATTCGTACCACCTCCCAACTGTACACACATCAGGATTTCCGCTGGATTTTCCACCTCTCCCGACAAATCCACGATACTCGTATCAAAGATAATCAGCTTGATTTCCGTAAAGGGCAATTTCGCCAAAATCTGCGCCATGACTGCTGAATAAATGACTGAACCCATCATCGAACCGCTTTCATCAATTGCAATGATGACATTCCAATTGCTGTATTTTTTCACACGATTGCTAAAGTAAATATCCTGCAATACAAGCTGGTGGGTTTCGGTGTCGTAGTGTTTCAGATTCCGGCGAATTGTCTTTTTAATGTCGAGGTTTCGGGCGGAATGAATCGGGCTTGACGAATTCCGGTCAATCCGTCCCAAAATCGAACGGCGGATGTCATTTTCCAATTTTTTCCGGAGTTCTTCTGCGACTTGCTGAGCGATTTTTTTGGCAGTCTCCAATACTTCGCCTTTCATGAGGTGTTTCAATTGCAAGACCGTTTTCAGCAGATTCATGTCGGGTTTCATCTGTTCCAATACCTGCTTATCCGTGAGGAGTTCGGTCATGTGAAATTCCTCTAAAGCGTGTTTCTGCAAGACTTCGGCGGTTTGCCTTGGGAACAGTTCACGGACTTTGGTTATCCATTCCGCTGCGTAGAGGTTTGAACCCTCCGAACCGCCTTTTCTGTCGCCTGTGCGGACATCATCTCCGCCAGCTTTTCCATAAAGATATTCCAATAAATCTTCCATCTGCCCGAAAGACTGCAATTCTCTCTGTGAACCGCTGAATGATAACGATTGTTCAGACTGCTTGCCTAAAATCAGTCGCCAACGGTTTAAGGTTTGTTCTTGTGTATTCATAGTTCCTCCTTATAATTTGAACTGGTTTGCAATGTCCTTGAATCCCAATTTTTCGGCTTTGTAATTCAAGAGCATGACATAAATTTCGTAGCGTTCTTTCTCAATGGTGTAATCAATCATTTTGTCAATGTTGCGTTTCGTGAGAAATTTTTCGGAATAAATGATTGCTTCAATGGTTTCAATATCATTTTCATCAATGAGATAACGGAACATTTTAGTAAAGTTTTTCTTGATATAGGCGATTATTTCTGTATCTTCGGGGTGACTTTTGAACATGGAAGAAATTGCTGTATATCTGGAATCGCTTTTCATTTTGGTGGTGAAGTCATGTGTTGCAATCATAGCAAATACTTTCCCTCTTTCAGAAGGTCGGATTTCGTTCATGGGTATCACAATATCATGATATTTGACAAACTTTAGTTCATCACAGTAATCAAATATGCCATGTCCGATACCTCTCAATTGATGGGGGATGGTAACAGATTTCAAACTTTTACACCCTGAAAAAACATAACTCCCGATAATTCTCACACTTTCCGGAATTGTAACAGAGGTCAGACTTGTACAGCTATAGAAAGCGTGATTTCCAATATTTGTCACTCTTTCCGGAATCATGACGGATTTCAAACCTGAACAGCCTTCGAAAAGCAATTCGGGAATTTTTGTGATATTTTTGGAAAGTGTGATTGTTTCCAAATCAATACAATCTCCAAAGGCTGCATCTCCGATACTTGTCACACTATCCGGCATGGTGACAAAGGTAATATTTGCACATCCCACAAATGCACCGAATGCAATTCTTTTCACACCATCCGGAATGACGACGGAAGTCATCCCCTCTTCTTGGATGTAACTCATCAATACACCCTCTGTGATTTTAAAACCCATGATAATACTCCTTTTTAAATAATCTCCTTGAAACCGCAGATTCTGAAAATTTCGGCATCAATTTCAGCCCCGAACGCTGTCAAGGATTCATTGACGGATTCTTTGGCGAATAAATCCGTTTCCATGCCGTGCAAACTGCTGACATTCTTAGCGATTTCCTGAATTTCGGACGGTGTAAAATAACTGTATGCCAACCGCAGAGAGGGCAATATTTCCATGAAATCATCATATTCCATATTCTGGAGTAATTCGTCCGTCATGTTGAGAAATTCCGTATCAGTCAGGGCAATGTCTCTAGCTGTCTCAAATAAGCCTTTCAGGTACAATGCGCCCTGTTTGCGGATGTCGGACGAACTTTTCAAATATCCCTGCATGGCGGTTTCCGCCTTTTGCAGATAACTCCCATCCATGGCATACAATAAGCCCATCACTGCACCATACACAGACGGTTCTTTTTGGGGGAGCATTGTCAGGGTAATGAACGCTTGTTTCAATTCGTCCTGACGGTCGGTTAATAGTCGCCCTGTCACTCCATACAGCAGACGGCAGATTTTAATACAATCCTGTGCTTGTTCAGGCTGTACCATTCCCATGGACGGAATCAGGGAAATCAATTTCGTAAAGCATTGTACCAGATAAATTTCATTTGCAGTATCTTCAAATCCGTACAAATGCCGTAACTCCCGAAGCATATCGAAATAATACAGACCATTTCCGAGCGAAAAGAAATCGCCGTCATTGTTCAAAATTTCCCTCATAAGTTCGGGATGTGCAAAGGGAATGCCCATTAAAAAGCAATCGACACTGATTTGTGAGGCTACTTCCGTCCGGCGTTCCTGCTGGATACGTTTTTCTGCAACAGTCCGACACGCTTCAATGAGAGTACTTCCGTCTGTGGTGTGGTCAACGAGGGCAGAATCTACGGCAGGAGTACGGCGATACCGCCATGTTTCAGTTACAACGCTTCTGTCCTTATTGTGGTGTAAATCTGCCCCCTTAATACGTCTTGCGAAATTTGTATCAAGAAATCGCATTTGATGGAAAAATCTGCTTTCTTCGAGAGGGCTTTTTCCTTTTGATGCTGAAAAGAGTTTGATGATTTTTTCCTGTTCCAGAACAATGCCAATTTTCAGACCAAAAGTTTTGCATTGGTTTTCGAAATCTTCAATGAGAGGGGGAATAAATTCTTTATTCCCGATATGCCCGATACCGTCACCCATTGCCAATTTGCGCAGAATATCCAAAGGCAAAGCGGATGCGGTTGTTTTTTCTCCCTTAATCAGGGAAGAGGTCACACCATCCCATACTTCCATGAAACCAGTTTCCGGCGATTCTCGCAAAGATGCCAACCCCTGTGCCAAACTCCATGCGGAGGTAATGTCTGAAATCGCTATGGGAATTTCTTTTTTCACGCTTTCCTTGGCGGTACGTGTCAGCAAGTCAAGACAATGGGCTGTATAAATCCCTTCGGGAGTGTCACATTGTGCTAAATCTTGGGTGATACCGTCATAAAATGCAGGGTGTGGCATTCCGGAGGCATAGCCATTCAAAGCGTCCATTGCTTCATAAGAATAGGCAATCGGATAACAGCTTTCAATGTCTTCTGTGAATTTGTGTAATTTAACAGGCTTGACGGTTTTTTGCAGATTTTCCGCAATTGCAGGTGAATGAAATCCGCCTGTGACTACCAGAATTTTTGTGTATTTTTTCTGTGCTTCCTGAATGCGATAGGTCATATGCTGTTCACGAGCTAATGTGCCATCTTTCCGGAAACGTTCGGGATTTTCGGCATCTCTTGTCAAAATGCAATAGGTCATCATCTGACGGACAAATTGTTCAGGGGTCAGACGTAATCCGGCAATCTCAAAATATTTTTCCCAAAATTCCTCAAAACTGCGGAGATTCGTTTTTTTACAAAGTTCCTGATAAAACCGGCTTGTGATTAAGTCCGTATCATCTGCATAGCTGTGACGTTCTTTTGATTTGCGGAAACCAATTTCTTCTTCTGTATGAATCATGATTTCACTGTATGGCAAGTCAATGAATTTCGCCGGAATGTTGCGCTTTTTCGCTTCTATCATGGCGGTGTATTCCGGTGAACTGTACAAAAACGGATAATAGCATTGATAACTTTCTGCATCTTCGCTGATGTACTTTTTCTTATCCTTATAAAAATAATAAATGGCTGCCGGAAGTTGGGTATATTCATCTGTGAGGACTGGTATTAAATGGTTTGCATTTTCTGCCCCTTCAATTAAGATGCATTCCGGCTCAAATTCGGCAATCATCCGCCGGAGTTGATACGAACACACCGGACTATGATGGCGCACCGGAAACAGCTTGACATTTCCAGTATCTTTTATCTGAGGTACTGCGCTGTCTTGAAATAATCTTTCCATATTCCGCCCTCCCGATTGCTTTTTTCCTTGACTGCGGTATTGAAATAGCCTCTCAGACGTGGTAAATCGTCCTGATTTTCTTTACATACTGCTCCAAGCAAACTTTCCGTTAAAACAGGCAGTTCAATTCGTCCGTTTCCATAGTACCACGCATGACACAAGGTCTGATAATATACAGATACGGCTTCTGCGGTACTCATGACAGCCATAGGCTTTTCAATCATTGTCCCCTCTGCGGTGATTCCTTCACGGAGTTCATGATAAGTTACCGCCAATAATTCTGCAACATCCTTGTCAATTGCACAATCGATATGTCCGGCTTTGGCGAGGTTTTCGGCTTCACGAATGATGATTTCCTTTTCCAGCTTCACATCCTGAACCGGCTTGACCGTCTCAAAGTTGAAACGCCGTTTCAATGCGCCTGACATTTCATTGACACCCTTGTCACGAGTGTTCGCTGTCCCAATGATATTAAATCCGGCTTTCGCAAATACAAAGCCATCATCCCCCAATTCCGGAATGTTCAAAATCTGGTCTGACATAATTGAAATTAAGCTGTCCTGAATTTCCGCAGGTGTTCGGGTGATTTCCTCGAAACGTGCAAAAATTCCCTCTTCCATGCCAATTAACAACGGTGCTTTCACCAGTGCTTCACGGCAAGGACCTTTCGACAACAATAATGCATAATTCCAGCTGTACTTAATCATATCTTCCGTTGTTCCGGCTGTTCCCTGCACCGTGTTGGTACTTCTTCCGCAGATGGATGCACTCAACAATTCAGAAAGCATTGTCTTTGCTGTTCCGGGGTCGCCTACCAGCATCAAACCACGACTTCCGGCAAGCGTGATAATACAACGCTCTACAAGTGCATCATTTCCGTAAAATTTGCGTGAAATCTCCATTGTTTTTAAGCCGTCATGCACTTTTCCGCCGAGAATGAACGTTCTGACAAATTTCGGGGAGAGTTTCCAATTTTCGGGTTTCTTGCCTGTGTCGGCACTTCTCAAAAATGCGAGTTCCTCTGCATAGCGAACTTCAACGGGCGGTTTTAACAATTGTTCCATGGTAGTTTCCTCCTAAAAAATACATTGATATTCCTATTATATCACGTTTTATCAAGGATTGTCAATAGATTTGCCCAAAAATGGACTGAATTTGGGACAATAGTTGACAGATTTTTGCATCTATGGTATAATAGGTTTGAAATTAAAATTTTCTAAGACTTTTATGGAAAGGAGCGGTATCATGACCGAAACAGCACAATTCTCCAAAAACGGCTCAATCAAAATGACCCCCGAAATGAAACACTATTGCCGGATGAGTCCGGTCTTGACAAGATTCACAACGGAATACACCGCTCCAAAAGATAACCCCCTTGAAAGTTTTCGCTATACTCCCCTTGCAATTGGCGGAAAGGCAAAAGGTGTTTTCGTCTATGCCAATAGTCAAGAGGTCAATACTTGGGTCATGGATTTGCAGGACGTGACAGAATATCCGTTCTGTTACTACGAGAGTGATGAACAATCAGAAGAACTCTCCCCAGAAAAAACATTCCGTTTCATCGGAGAAGAACCCCAAAGAGTCGAAATTCTGAAATCCATGTTTCAGATTGTGCTTGACTTCTACGACAAGGAACAGCCTACCAGACAAATATTATTATGTGATGAGCCTGATAACCATATTTGGTGGATTGGTGCAATTTCGGCATTGTTTCCGCTGGAAATGTCCCTCCGGCTCTCGTATATTACCTATACATTTCTAGGGGAAGCGGATAAGAAAACACCGATTTATTATGATGATACCGCCATTTGTGGGGTATATGCCGGAAATCATGCCACAAACTATGATTTCCGCCGTGAATGCGCCCGAAATGATGCTACTGTCTTTGATTTTGAGCGTGGTTTTTTTGCTGATGTGCCGTTGAGAGATGCCGATTTCTGCGAACTATTGGAAAAGACCTTTTCCGGCGATTATCGGGAATTGCAGGAATATCAGGAATTTATCTCAGCACATACCAATTGTCGAAGACCAGATAATCATTATTTACAAGGGTATGCTTATTTTCAATTGATGCATTCTCCTGATGTGGATGATTTGCACCGCCTTTCAGAGGCAAGAGATTTCGCTGAAAAATATATGAATGGGGATTCTTTGACAGAATTGGTTGAGGTGCTTTTGACGAATTCCGTTGATAAGGATAAAGCCGGAATTGATTTTTCTGTATTGCTGGAATTTGTGGAATATTGCATGAAAGAAGGGGCGGTGGTTCGTGAAGATGTGATTGCAAGGTATCTGAACTTTCTCAAACGGATTTTTCCAGATGTCGCTTGTGACGTATATCAGGAATACCGCAGACAGATTCAAGGGCTTTGCAACCGGCAAAATGTCCGTTTTGAGAAAAGTTTCATCAATGCTATTTCAGATGAGGAATTTTCTGCATTGACTCAACAAAAACATAAAGTTTGGTTACAATCGGAATTGGTGTCATTATTGTGCAGAAGTATTTCCCATAAAGAAAAAGCATTCTTACAGGATACTCCGCAAATGGTCGCTTTGAAAAATGCCCTTTTGAATTTGCTGGAAGAACCTGAGACATTTGAAGAAATGCTTCCGGCTCTTGTGGAGGAATGTCACAACGTCAGCGAAAAAAATGCTTTCTTGAATCTGGTGTATGAATTGTCGGAGGATTCGGGAGCGGTTGAATTTTTGGTACAATTGTACCACGAACAACAGGAACAAAATGATACTTACGAATTTTTGCTTTCCATTGCGGGGAAGTCCATTGCTGAACCGTTTTTTGATGCAATTGAACAGGAATTTATGCAGGGGCTGGACTTTCAAAAGGTGGAAATTGCTTTTGGGGAGATGCTGGACTGTCATAGTTTTTATCTGCAATACCGTGGACGAATGGTGGAGGTTTTGAGCAGTCTTTCTATGACGGATGACCCTAACACTGCAAGAGAGTCGACTTATCGCCTGTTTCGATTTGCACAGAAATACAGACTTTTGAATGAACGGATTTCTGCTGATTTGTTCGAAATGTATTGCGATTTGCTGAAAGAAGGCGGTTATTGGTATCATATCGATAGTACCATTAGTAAGCAGTTACAGCGTTTCATGGTGGCTGTGCCGGATATTCCCGAAATGCAGGCGATTTGTAATATGATACTGCTTTATCATATTGAGGAGGAAAGGACAAATTTCAAGACTGCGCCTGTTTTTCAGCGTCCGTCTGTGTTCGGGAAAATGAAATTTTCTGTCATGAATGAAGAGGAACAACAACTCTGTATGAATGCGATTGCATCCGCTCTTTGTGAACGGACAATTGCAGGGAATACGGCGCAGATTCCTTGCCGGTATTTTCTCGAAACTTCTGTCAATCATCCATGTCATGATATGATTTTCCGGAAATGGTTTGACCTTTTACTGCAACAATGCCCGAAAAATCAGATTTCCCGATTGACAGCAGAACTATTGACGGTCATGTATGCTTATTGCGAGGTGCATTTACAGGAACAGGGAGAACAACTTTTTCATGCTGGTGTGAAACTGCGTGATATTATCAATCAATTGCAAAATCCAAATTTATTGCTGATACTCCATCAAAATGGGGTTCGTGTGCCGGAAACGGCTATGAATGTCATTTCACAGGCGGTTACTGTTGGTTATCAGACTGCTGAACAAAACAGCACTTTCGGTCAAATCAGAAATAAACTTGCTGGATTGGGTGGAAAATTTCGCCGTTGATAAACAAATTATGATTCTTGATAATTTTTTCAGATTTCTCTTGACAATCTTTGTATGGTGTGGTATAATAGATATGTAAATGATACATATGAAAGGCTATGCTAGCGGTTCAAAGCCGTGGGAGGCTGATTTCTGTGTAACCAGAAAATGCCTGAATTAAATTGTAATGGGTAACGGCGGCGCTGGTGAGTGCTGCCGTTTTTTGAACACTGTTTTTCTATTTTGCATAAAATACTTATGGAAATCAAAATGATATGGAGGCTTGTTCATGAATAATTATCATCATATCGCAGTGATTGTTGCCGGAATTGATGAGGAATATCAAAATAGCGTCATTGACGGTATTATCGACTGTGCGAAAAAAGAAAATGCCAATGTTTCATGTTTTGCGGCGTTTGGTGGCGTGATTGCAAACAGTAAGTATGATATTGGGGAATATAATATCTACAGCCTTGTGAATTATCATCAATTTGATGGAGTTGTACTTTTAACCAATACCATCGGAGATGAGGGCGAAAGAGCAAAAATTCTTTCTGCGGTGCGGAGTTCCGGTATTCCGGCGGTGATGCTGGATGGTGAAGAAAATGACGATTTCTATAATATCCGCATTGATAATAGTCATGCTATGCGTGAAATCATGGAACACGTTATTCAAAAACATCAGGTCAAAACTGTGAATTTCATTTCGGGCCCTCTCTCCAATCCAGAGGCACAATCAAGATATGAGACATTTTTACAGGTGATGGCGGAAAATCGCTTAATCGTTGATGCACGAAGAATCTATTTTGGGGAATTCCGTAATGCAGACGTTGAGGCGGCAGCCAAACAAATTCTTTCTTCTAAAATGAAATTGCCAGATGCGATTATTTGTGCTAATGATGCAATGGCTTTGGGGTGTATGCACGTTTTACTCGAAAATGGTATCAGGATTCCGGAAGATACGATTGTTACCGGATTTGATGATACATGGAGTGCAAGAAATAGTTCTCCGGTATTGACGACCGTTTCCCGTCCGCTCTATGATGCAGGATATCAAGCTTGTCAGGTTCTGCTTGATGTGGCTAACGGAAAACAGACGGAAAAGAATATTATTTTTAATGCTGCACCTGTTTTCACGGAAAGTTGTGGCTGTCATTTTGAGGAAATAACGGATATTTCTAAATATAAGGAAAAAATTTCTAAGACTATCGAAACTTCCAGCCATGATATTAATACTTTGAACCGGATGAACTCGGAATTAGCGTATGCTGAAACTTTGGAACAGAATATGCAGATTATCGGAGAATATCTTTCTGAATTGCGCTGTGAAAAATGCTATATCTGCCTTTGTGAAGATTGGAATAATGGTGCGACTTCCAGTGAATATCAAGTATATGGATATACTGCGAATATGAGTGCGCCTGTCGTTTGGACAAAAGATGGTATTGCTTCTGTGGAACGTTTTCCATCTTCGGCAATGTTCCCGAAACCTCTCAAAGAGGGCGGACATATCAGTTATTTCTTGCCTTTGCATTTTGGTGAGAGATGTTTGGGCTATTATATCATTGTGGACAGCGATTTTCCTACCAAGAGTATGTTATGTCATACGTTAATGATGAGTATTTCTAACTCTGTGGAAAATATCAGAAAATTACTGCACCTGAATAATGTGATTTATGAATTGGATAGATTGTATGTGATTGACCCACTTTGTGGCATTTATAATCGAAATGGTTTCATTCGTGAAGCTGATAAGATGTACCATCAATGCATTGAAACAGGTGAAACCATGATGATTGCTTTCATTGATATGGACGGTTTGAAACTTATCAATGATAATTATGGTCATAAAGAAGGTGACTTTGCATTACAAAGACTCGCTTTCGTGATTCGTGATACTTGTACTGCAAATCAGATTTGTGCAAGATTCGGCGGTGATGAATTTGTGATTGTTGGGTCTGCTTGCAGTGAAAGCGAAGCAGAAACTTTGGAACGGACTTTTGCAAAACGTCTCAGCGAAATCAATGAAATTATTCACAAGCCGTATCAGCTGGATGCAAGTATCGGCACATATGTGACAGGGGTAAAATCAGAAGTGACATTGTTTAATATGATTACGGCTGCTGACCAGATTATGTATGAAAAGAAAAAGAGAAAAAAGACATCACGCTATCTGCGGAAAGCTTGATGATTAGGAGGTCAACTTATGCCTTTTGGAATGGATTCCCAACGTCAGCAAAAGGCTGATACACTTGCAAAACAGATTATTGGCTTTTCCCGAAACAATTTATTTCTGAATTTGCGTTTCATGGAAAATGCTTTAAGCCGTCTTGTTTTGAAAAGTTCGCCAATTACCATTGGAACAGATGGGAGATATTTATACTTCAATAGTGAATTTATTCTCCGGAAGTTTCAGGAAAATTCGCCTTCCATCACAAGAATGTATTTGCATTCGGTATTGCATTGTATTTTTCAGCATTTTTATGTCAGTCCTACGATTGATGTCAATTTATGGGATTTGTCGTGTGATATTGCAGTGGAGCAGATGCTCCGTGAATTGGATTTGACTTGTGTGGATAATTCCTGCGAAATGGGACAGGATGCACTACTGGAATACCTTTCCCAAAATGTGAAATATATGACAGCAGAGAAAATTTATTATTTCCTTTCCAGTCAAAATTTTTCTGATGACAGAATCGTGGCTATGCGTGCGCCATTTATGCAGGATGACCACACAATTTGGTATGATTTTGCCGGAAGAGGTGGCGACGGTAACGGAAATGAAAATGGCAATGGTGGCGGTTATGGCGACAGTGACGGAAACGGTGACAGCAGTCAGAATGATTATGGGGATGGCTCAATGAGCTATCAAGAAGCTATTGAAACTTGGAAAAAAATCTCTGAACAAATTCAGGTTGACCTTGAAACTTTCTCGAAAAATCGGGGAAATCAGGCAGGGCATTTTATGCAGAATTTGCAAGCCATTCACCGTGAAAAATATGATTATACAGAATTTCTCCGGAAATTTGCGGTTTATGGGGAAATTATGAAAATTGATGAGGATACTTTCGATTATAATTTCTATACCTATGGGATGAATTTATACGGAAATATGCCTTTGATTGAACCACTGGAATACAAGGATGCAAAACGTATTCGTGATTTCGTGATTGCTATTGATACTTCAGGTTCTGTGTCTGGGAAATTGGTACAGAACTTTGTACAGAAAACTTACAATATTCTGAAACAACAGGAAAGCTTTTTCAACAAAGTGAATATCCATATTATTCAATGTGATGCGAATATTCAGGAAGATGTCAAAATTACTTCACAGGAAGAATTTGACAACTACCTGAAAACTATGAAGCTCCATGGTTTCGGGGGAACGGATTTCAGACCAGTATTTTCTTATGTGGAAGATTTGATTCAAAAGAAGGAATTCACGGATTTGAGAGGGTTGCTCTATTTTACGGATGGTTGTGGGGTATTCCCTGAACATCAGACCCCTTATCAAACAGCTTTTGTCTTCTTGGATGATGATTATAATAATTATGAAGTCCCTGTCTGGGCTATGCGTGTCATTCTGGAAACCAGTGATTTAGAAGAAGACTGACAAGTAAGAAAGGATATTTTATGAATATTAAAGATGCAAAAAATCAGATAAAAAATGCGGTGACTGCTTACCTGACAAAAGATGAGCTTGGGCGGTATGTTATCCCCCCACACAAACAAAGACCTATTTTCTTGATGGGTCCTCCCGGAATCGGGAAAACTGCTATCATGGAACAAGTGGCTTCTGAGTTGGGAATTGGCTTATTGTCCTACTCCATGACCCACCATACCAGACAGAGTGCGCTGGGTTTGCCGTTGATTAAGCAAATGGAATTTGATGGGAAAACTTACGATATTTCAGAGTATACCATGAGCGAAATTATCGCTTCTGTTTATGAAATGATGAAAAATTCCGGCGTACAGAATGGAATTTTGTTCCTTGATGAAATCAACTGCGTTTCAGAAACTCTTACTCCGATTATGCTCCAGTTTTTGCAATATAAGGTATTCGGTCGGCATGAAGTTCCTGCTGGTTGGATTGTGGTTACTGCCGGAAATCCGCCTGAATATAACCGCTCTGTGCGTGAATTCGATATTGCAACTTGGGATAGATTGAAGCGTGTGGATGTTGAACCTGATTTTGATGCATGGAAAGAATATGCTTATACGATTGGCACACATTCTTCCATTATGACTTACCTTGAAACAAAAAAGAATCATTTCTACCGTGTTAGTACTACTGTTGACGGTAAACGCTTTGTGACTGCCCGTGGTTGGGATGACCTTAGTCAGATGATTCATATTTATGAGGCGAGAGACATTCCGGTTGATAATAAGCTCATTAGCCAATATTTACAAGATGCTGAAATTGCAAGAGATTTTGCAATTTATTATGATTTGTACAACAAGTATAGAAGTGATTACCAGATTCCCTCTATTCTTGCGGGGCAAGCATCAGCGGAAATTAAGAACCGTGCAAAACGTGCGAAATTTGATGAGCGTTATTCTTTGCTTGGTTTGCTTCTTGAGGCAACTATGGGCGAAATGAATCAGGCAATTCAGGAAGATGAACTTCTTACGGATTTGTTGATTTTACTCCGTCAATTTAAAACGGTCATTGCAGGCGGGACTCATCCGCTTCAAGCTTTTGATGCCATGATTCGCTCTCAACAGACACGCTATAAAAATGGCATGGAATCACGCAGTTTGACGGATGCACAGCAAATTCACCTTACCCGACTGATTAACATTTTGCATGAACAGAAAAAACTCCTCCAAAGTCAACCACAGGCAGAGGCTTTTTCAGTCGTGAAGGCGGATTTTGATGTTCGTGTCAAAGAATTGATGAAGGTTGTCAATCATGTATCAAAGCACGTTACCAATATGTTCCAGTTTGGGGATGAGGTATTCCCCAATGGTCAGGAGTTAATTATCCTCGTGACAGAATTGACTGCTAACCCCCATTCTGCGAAATTCCTTGCCAAATATCGTGTGGAAGAATACTTTATTCATGATAAGTCTTTGATGTTCCGCCAAAGACAGAAAGAAATCCTCTCTGAAATTGAGGAACTCAGACTTGATTAAGATTTCAGCATCCTGCACAGTTTTCTTTTGCGAAATTTGTGCAGGATTTTTCCATAAAAATCCCCCTTCTCAAACGTATTTTCAGTAAAAGCAAAGGAGGAATCACCATGAAAACAAAAACCATGTTATTTTTGATATGCGGAATCATGATGCTGTTGAGTTCGTGCGGATATGAAAGTGAACTCCCCACCGGTGAAACTGTTCCCGAGAAAACACCGTCCGAAACTGAAACCATCTCCGAAGAAACGACTTTACCAATCGGCAATGATTATACTGTTACCCCTGAAATTATCTATGACATTCCCGAAAACGAAAAACCTCCCATTCCCGAAGGGCAGGGCGGTATTTTCTGCTATGCCTACGAACCCAATGCACAGAATCTCATTGAACAGCATGAACAAATTGCAGAGGGAACAATTGAAAATATCATCTATACCAGTATCGAAGAAAGAGCCTTTATGCAATTAGATTTCACCCTGACAAAACCCTATTACACGGATTTTCAAGCCGGTGACAAAATTTCCGTCTATGTCATGGGCGGATTCATGCCGAAAAATATCTTTGAAGAACTCTTGAAAGAAAAATTCAATGTGTTGGAAATTGATGAAAGTGAAAAATATGTTGTCGATAAAGGCGAATTTTTGGAATTTCCCAAAGTCGGTGATACATGGCTGTTATTCTTCTCGAAAGAAACAGAACCATTTCCGGAAGGTTCATTTGGATGCTGGACAATGCCCGATGCCATTTATACCCCTCTTGATGAAAATTCCTACATCTGCAACCATACCGGAAAAACATGGACTGTTGAACAGTTGCAGGAAGATGTTGCTCAATATAAAATTAACCAATAACCTCTATATCCAGAAAAGACCGCTGTCAATTGATGGCGGTTTTTTCGTCTACCGTCGAATAGTGCAAGATATGCAATAAAAAGAACAGTATTTATCATTGTATTTTTATTAAGAATGTGATATAATTAAATTAGTTCATAATTCGTTCAATATTAGACAGAAAAAGGGGAATTATTATGATGAAGATGAAAAAGATAATTACTGGTCTGCTTTCCACTGCAATGCTGTGTGCTGTTGGAATTGTCGCAACACCACAACAGGCAACTATCACCGCACAAGCAGCAGTATCTTATCCGGTGCAGTATTTCCGTTTGGGAATGGCGGACACGGACGCTAATGTCAATGCTTCCGGTGCATCCTTGACAGCTTCCGGATTGAATGGTACAAATGCTGAAAAATGGTCTGTCAATTGGATTAGTTCCGGCGTGTTTGAGATTGTTAATGCCGATTCCGGTTTGATTTTGACCGCTAACGGAACAGGGGTTTCCCTTGCTAAGGATACGGACGGCGCAAATCAGCGTTGGAAGATTGAAAGCGTTCAAAAGGATTTTGATGGTTATGCTCTCTACTATAAAATTACAAGTAATGCTGATACTACTAAGGCTCTGACTTATACAGAGGGTTCAGGGTTCGGGCTTTCTAACTATTCCGGCGCAACTTATCAAAAATATAAGCTCAATCTTGATGGCTGTGAAGGATGGGCGGGAAATGCCAATACTTCCAAGGGTGAAAAAGCTTGTACTATCGGCGGTCTTTTGGGTGAAGTGGTTTATGTTTCCACGGCGGACGACCTCGTGAAACAATTGGATTCTACCGAACCGAAAACCGTTGTTGTCACGGCTGATATTGATATGCAGTCAAAGTCTCATACCAGAATCAGAGACAATAAAACCCTTGTCGGATGCTATGGCAATCATACACTCTATGACCCGTGGCTCAGAACTAACAACGAATACGGCAAAGATGAACCCTCTGACAATATTGTCATCCGCAACCTCAAAATGATTGCAAAGAACGTCCCGAACCGGATTTGTATTAACGTCTGGTCTGGTCGTCAGGTCTGGATTGACCATATTTATTTTGAGTCACAGCTTTCCTATAATCGTAAAGGTGATGGACAGGATGAAGTTGGTAAATTTATCTGGATTAACACACCCTATGAATCCTACATGGATGCAAAAGACAGACTGCGTTCACCTGATTATGTGACAATTTCCTATTGTCACATGAAAAATCGTTACTGGACAGTTGCATATGGTACGCAGAATGACGAAATCACCAGAGACCGCACGACATTATTATATAACTGGTGGGATGCGAATGTCCGCAGATGTCCGCAGTTGGGCAATGGTTCAGCGCATATCTATAATAACTATTATTCCGCCTATGGCAAGGATAACAACGGTTCAGGCACTACCGGAATTATCGGCGGTGACGGTTCGGATATGGTTTCTGAAAATAACTATTTCAATGGCTACACCTTACAGCAAGCCCTGACAATGGGCGGAGGGACTGACCCCTGTCGTGATTCCAACTCTTATTTGTCAGAAGCTTTGAACGGCACACCTTCCAAAATTTCTTTCTCCCCCAAGAAAACGAGCTCATGGTATCCGAACAAATCCAATTATGGCTATTCCCTGTTAGATGCTTACAACACCAAAAACACCGATACAAAAGCATTTTGTACCAAGTACGCAGGCGACCAGACCAGCGCAGGGAATATGAAGTACATCACCAACAGCGAATTTTCCGGCTGGGTGACAACAAAATATGATTGTCCTTTCCTGAAACACGTTGATTTTGGCGGTACTTCTTCTGTGATTACTCCGGCAACTTTCACCAATGGGGCTTCATTCAGAATCAAGAATGTGAATTCCGGTTTGTATATGCAGGTTGACGGCGCAAAGGCTGCCAATGGTACAAATGTTCAGCAGTGGGGTACTGCGGATGGTGTCACTCATGACATCTGGAAGCTCATTGACCAAGGGGATGGTTATTATGTGCTTGCTTCTGCTGTGGGTGATGGCGGTACTTATGTATTGGATGTTGTCGGTCAAAAATCTGCAAACGGTACAAACATTGACATTTATCAGTATAACGGTGGAAAGAATCAACAATTTATGTTCACCAAAAATGCGGACGGTTCTTACAAAATCAGAACCAGAATTTCCGGTGACAAATCCGCTGTTGAAATCGCTAGCGCTGGGGTAGGTTCAGGTGATAATGTTCAACAGTGGGAAGTCAATGGTGCTAATTGTCAAGATTGGATTCTTGAACCCGTCGGGAATGTCGGCTGTAAGATGGATACCAGTGTTGTTTATGAATTCGAAAACGTCAATTCCGGCATGGTGATGGATATTGAAGCCGGTAAAATGGAAGATAACACCAATGTTCAGCAGTGGACAACTGGACACCATGCAAGCGAAAAATGGACATTGCAGGAATTCGCAGGCGGTGGAAATTACTACTATATCCGTTCTGTTGCTGACCCGAATTATGTCTTGAAGGCTTTCAGCTCCAGCAATGGCGGTAATATTGCAATTACTCCTTATTCTACCAAAGACAGCATGATGCTTTTCAAGTTCTCTAAGAATCTGGATGGTACTTACACGATTATGTCTCGTGCTTCTAAAGATGCTTGTCTGGTTGAAGTTGGTTATGCTTCTAAGGATTCCGGCGCAAATGTTCAGCAGTGGGAAAATACCAACAATGCTTGTCAGTATTGGAAGGCTAACACCGAAACTACCACAAAGGCTACTACCACTACTACTAAGGCAACTACTACCACTACCGAGGCTACTACTACCACAACAGCCGCTACAACTGCTCCTGAAACCACTACTCCTGCTCCTGCTACTACTACAACTCCTACTACTGCTAAGCCGATTGGGGATGCTGATGCAAATGGTAAGGTTGAAGTTGCGGATATTGTGAAACTCCAGCGTTATATCTCTAAAAAGGATACTATGACAAAAGAACAGTTTGAAAATGCTGATGTGAATGGTGATGGTAAGGTGAATGTGATTGACCTTGCATTATTGAAACAGATGCTCAAAAAATAAGCAATTATCTCTTTCTCTTCATAACTGAAAAAGGACTTCCTGCTAAAAGGAGTCCTTTTTCTGCGTGTTTTGCTTGACAAATCAAAATGATAGTGCTATAATCAAAAAGGTACACGATATCGAAAGACAAGGAGGTGACTATGATGTCTGCTTATCTGGTTGACTATGAAAATGTTTATATTGATGGATTGCAGGGTATGGAACACTTGACAAATGAAGATGAATTGCATATTTTTTATACACAAAATCGTTGTGGGTTGACATTTCAGTTGTATGAACAATTGATTGCTTGTCAAGCAGAAGTGAAATTGAATGAAGTTTCTGCAAGCTTGAAAAATAGCGAACCTGTGAAAAATGCGCTTGATATTCAATTGATGATGTATGTGGGGTATCTGATTGGTTCAGGGAAAACAGGTACAATTTATATTGTCAGTAAAGATAAAGATTTTCAGCTTGGAACGGCTTTTTATGAAAGATTTTTGCAGAATGAGCGTTTACATTTGCAGATTGTACCCGATATTTTGTCGGTATTCCAATCTGAACCAGCTTCCGAAATGGTATCTGATACCCTTGAAGAAATGCAATTATCCGATGCGGAAATTTCAGTGAAAGAAGATTTTCTTGCTACGATTTCAACCGTCTGCAATTCTGATTCGAAATCTATCCCATTGATTCCTGTGGAGCATTCCACGCCTCTTTTCACTGTGCAGTATTATAATACTGTCCGCAATCTTTTGGGGAAAAGTACGGATGATGAGACGGTGAACCGCCTTTGTGAAATCATTTCCGTTTCAGATACGCTGGTAGATTTCAATAATGCCCTTGCTCGTTATTACCATGACGGTCAATCCGCTAAGACGGTTTATCACAAATTCAAGCCACGTTTTCAGGATTTGCGCCATCTTTCCAGAGTTCGAAGAAAAAAGACATAACAAACAATGTCCCGAATTTTTGCGTTCGGGACATTGTTTGTTAGTGTTTGCGTAATGTCAATAGTACTAACATGGGGTAAATTTCTAATCTTCCAAGTAACATATCCATGGAAAGCAGGATTTTCGCCCATGAGGAAAAACATGAGAAGGAATGAGACGGGTCAATTTCACTCAAACCGGGTCCAACATTGTTCATGCAGGTGATGACGGCGGTGACTGTCGTCGGCACGTCATGCCCATCAAGTGAAAGCAGTAATATGGAAATCACCATAATCATCATGAATACAATGAAATAATAGCCGATTCCATGCACGACTTCTTTGTCCATGGCTCTGCCGTCTACCTTGACAACTACCACGGAACGTGGGTTTAGGGTACAGCGGATTTCCTTCAATGCACTTTTGACAAGTACCATGATTCTCATGACCTTTAGTCCGCCACCAGTCGAACCAGCACAGCCACCTACAAACATGAGAATCATCAGTATCATTTGTGAGAAAAAAGACCAGTCAATATAGTTCGCACTTGCGAAACCGGCTGTTGAAATGATGGTCAATACCTGAAAACTTGCATATCGGAGTGCTGTCCAAAAACTGCCGTATACTTTGGTAATGTCAACGGAAATCAACAGAATGGATGTGATGCAGATTCCTAAAAATACGTGCAATTCTTCATTTGCAAGGGCTTGCTTCCACTTTTTGGAGACAATCAGAAAGTATAATGAGAAGTTCACAGAAAATAACATCATGAACAATGTCACAATCACTTCAATATAAACACTGTTATAATCTGCAATGCTTCCGGCTTTACACGAAAATCCACCTGTTCCGGCGGTGGAGAATGCCGTTGTAATGGCATCATAAAAAGGCATTCCACCAATTAACAAGAATATCATTTCGACTACTGTCAAAGTAATATAAATGGCATATAAAATTCTTACAGAATCGCTCATCTTTGCGACTAATTTTCCGGCTGTGGGTCCTGCCGATTCCGCACGAACTAAATGCATGGTTCTTGTGTCACTTTGCGGAAGGACTGCCAACATAAAAACCAGTACCCCCATACCTCCTATGAAATGCGTGAACGCTCTCCAGAATAGGCAAGACCTCGAAACCGCTTCAATATCATCAAGAATGGTTGAACCTGTTGTGGTTAAGCCGGAGGCTGTCTCAAAAAATGCACTTGCAACATTTGGGATGTTCCCTGTAAAAACATAGGGTAATGCACCGAGAAATGATATTACTATCCATGCGCACGCTACCACACACATACCTTCCCTTGCAAAAACGGCTTTGTTTTGGGGTTTTTTCAGGGTGAAAATTGTTCCTAATCCTATCATTCCTACCCCTGTTCCAGCAAACGCAAAGAAATCCTGCCATTCCTGATAAATGATTCCAACTAAAGCAGGGAGAAACATCAATATTCCAACGGCACGGACAATTTGTGCTGTCAGATATACTATCATTTTATGATTCATTGTATCCTCCTATTCCTGAAACATTTCGTCAAGGCTTGTAATTTTCCGGTTTGTTGTCACTACAACAACACTGTCATTCACCTTGAGGATGTCTTCACCAGAAGGAATGATTCTCTTACTATTGCGGATGATTCCAGCAATCAAGAAACCAGCATTCACATGTAAGTTTTTCAGGGGGATACCCACATACTTTGCACCGCTTCTGACAATAAATTCAATGGCTTCTAATTTGCCTTCTGCAAGGCGGTACAATGTAATGATATTGCTGTTCTGAGAATTTTGCTTTGCACGAACATACTGTAAAATCAATTCCGCTGTCGTTTCTTTCGGAGAAATAATATTCTCCAAGCCCATACTTTCTGACATTGACATCAATGACGAACGATTGATTTTGGTAATCACTTTGCGTACACCAATTTTTTTTGCATACATGGAAAGAATAATATTTTCCTCATCAATGCCTGTTAAAATGATGCAAGCATCCGTTGTTGCAATGCCTTCTTCTGATAAAATGTCTTGGTTTGTACCATCGGCATGAATGACATCTGCTTTGTTGAACCATTCAGAAAGCTGTTCACAACGTGCCATATCTTGCTCAATGATTTTGACTTTCAAGCCCTGTTCCAATAACTGCTTGACAAGATAGTAGCCAATCTTTCCACCGCCTACAATGATACAGTTTTTCATTTGTGATTTGACTTCGCCGACTTTTTTATAAAATTTTGCTAATTCACTATGCACAGCAGTCATGTAAATTTTATCATTTCCATGGAGTACAAAGTTACCATCCGGAATGAGAATTTCTTCATCACGTTTCACTGCACAAACCAGCATTCTTACTCCCAGTTTAGAGGTCATATTGGAAAGTTTCAGTTCATCCAATATTCCGCCTGAACTTACCTTGATTTCTGCCAAATCCATTCGTCCTTTGGCAAATGTTTCCACCTGTAAGGCATTGGGATAGCGCAACATACGGGCGATTTCGTTGGCGGTCTGGAATTCAGGGTTAATCATCATGCTGATTCCCAATTCATCACGCATGAAAACCATCTGTTTCGCATAAATGGGATTTCTGACACGGGCAACGCTATGCTTTGCACCGCATTTTCTCGCCATCAGTGAACACATGATGTTGATTTCGTCAGAATCTGTGATAGCAATAATAATATTTGCTTCTTGCACCCCTGCTTCTTTCAAATCTTCCACAATCAATGCACTTCCAACAATGCCCTGAATATCGTTATTGTCATCCACAATACTTCGAACAATTTCAGGGTTGCTGTCCATGACTGTCACCTCATGCCCTTCATTGCAAAGCGTTTGTGCAATGATTTTGCCTGCCTTTCCACAGCCAACAATTAAAATATTCATATACAGCCCTCTTTCATAGAAATTTCATAGAGTATCATTACCATTATAGAACGATTCTGAATTTTTGTCAATAGTAAATTTGCATTTTTTAGGAAATATGTTATAATAGTAAAAGGAGTGAGTACGCAAATCAATTTTCAAAATATTTCGAATTTTACGAGAGTAATTTGTACCAGTTTGACATAACGAATTGATTTGCGTGGTGCGTTCTGTTCTACTCCTTGACAATTCCTAAAAAGTATAGTATAATAAACATGAATTTTTGACATAAGGAGGAAACTATATGCAAGCAAACATGAAAAGCATATTAGATTTTGGCGCAGTTGGAGATGGAATCACTGATGATACTACTGCTCTCAAAAGGGCAGCGGAGTCTGGTGAGACGGTATTTTTTCCAGCTGGTACTTATATTCTTAGTGAGGAAATTCATCTGTCTAGAGTGGATATTCATTGGTATGGTGTAGGCGATTTGAGCGTTATCAAGCTCATGCCGGCTGATACCTCACGTCCGAAGAAATATCAGGGGAAGAAGGTATTTAAAACTTCCATATTATTTATTGAAGACGGTGGAGAGCTTGAATTTCACAATCTCAAATTTGATGCAAATAAAGATGCTTTCGATAATGATATTTTACAGAATGGATCATCCTGTTTCGACCACACTGTATGCATTGAAGTGTATGGTACTAAGAGACTGGTTCTTGATGGAGTTACGATTACGAATGCACTAATTGAAGGGGTCTATGTATATCATACGCAATATATCTCAATAACTCAAAGCAAATTTATTGATAATGGGTATTGCCGTAAAAATTGCCGAGATGCAAGCGGTATTCAAATCGGGGGTGGATACAAACGCCCTCCGGTCATCACCATATCAGACAGCGAATTTAGCAATAACGGCTTTAATGGTCTTCTTCTGAATGGAGTCTATGGAGCTGTTGTGAGCAATATTGCCTGTCACAATAACGGCTATGATGGAGTGGCATTATGGGGCGGTTCATCGCATTGTGTTTTTTCAAATGTATTTTGTTCCAAAAATAGAGCCGGTTTGAACGTGCGCAGAAGTAGCGGCCCTGGGTATGATGAAATTGCTAAGAATGAGAATGGAACGGTAAATGAGAAAGAAGCTCTATATCGCTACACCTCAAATATTATTGTAAATGGGCTTATGACGGTTGAAAATAGATTCGGGATTCTTTGGGGATGTGCGCAAAACATTTATGTCAATGGATGGATAGGCGACGATACATTCAATCATGGTCTTGTATATCTGGAAGAGGATGAGGATATTACTGGCTACATCACAGGGGCGCATTTAATTCCAGCAGAGGCAGATTGCGAGGAAGACAAGAGCGATATTTCAAAATTTAAAGTGAAATACAACTAATATTTTAGAAACGTTTATACAACCTCTTGCAATTTTGGCGAAATTATGTTATAATTAAATGTGACACTTTTTGAAAGGGATGTGAACATTTTGCAGGAAACATTACAACAAAATCAATTTCCTTCACCAGAAGAATGCATTCAGCAAGTCCGCAAATGGCTTGACGAAAGACCACAGAAACCGCTTGCTTATGTGCATAGTTTCGGCTGTCAGCTGAATGTTGCCGACGGTGAAAAACTTTCCGGCATTCTGGCGGAAATGGGTTATGATTTCACGAATGACGTTAATCAGGCTTCATTGATTCTATATAATACTTGTGCTGTTCGTGAAAATGCAGAGGACAGAGTTTTTGGAACTTTGGGCAGTATCAAAAAACTGAAAATGGAAAATCCAGCGTTGATTCTCTGTGTGACTGGCTGTATGACTGCACAAAAAACCGTTGCTGATAAAATCGCTAAATCTTACCGCTATGTGGATATTGTGCTTGGTTCGTCCGCAGTCGGGAAACTGGCGCAGATGATATGGGCGCATATGAGCGGAATGCGTCATGCATGGGATATTGAAACCTATACCGATATTCCGGAAGGTGTGCCAACAGTCAGAGAAAGCACTTTTAAGGCTGCTGTGCCGATTATGTACGGTTGTAATAATTTTTGTACTTATTGCATCGTACCTTATGTGAGAGGCAGGGAAAGAAGCCGTTCACCAGAGGCGATTATTGAGGAAGTGCATGGGCTGATTCAGGAAGGCTATAAGGAAATTATGCTATTGGGTCAGAATGTCAATTCGTATGCGCCGGAATGTGGGATGAAATTCCCTGAACTTTTAAGGGAAATTGATAAAATTGAAGGGGATTATTGGATTCGTTTCATGTCGTCACATCCTAAAGATGCCGGAACAGATTTGATGGATGCTTTACTGGAATGCGAACACGTTGCAAAACATCTGCATTTACCGGTACAGTCCGGAAGTAACGAAATTTTGAAACGCATGAACCGCCGTTATACTGTGGAAAAGTACCTCGGACAGGTGGAATATATTCGCTCCAAAGACCCTGATTTTTCTTTGACAACAGATTTGATTGTTGGCTTTCCGGACGAAACAGAGGAGGATTTTCAGGCAACGCTTGACATTGTCAAGAAAGTTCGCTATGATAATATGTATTCTTTCATTTACTCCAAACGTACCGGAACAAAAGCTGCTATCATGCCAGATAATACCCCCGAACAGGAAAAATCTGCTAGAATGGGAAGATTGCTTGCTTTACAGCGTGAAATTTCCGTGGAAAATAACAAGCGTTTCATTGGGAAAACACTCAAAGTCCTTTGTGATGGCGAAAGTAAAAAGCGTTCCGGCAAAATGACCGGACGCAGTTCGGAAAATATGCTGGTGGAATTTTCCGGTACTCCTGAAATGCTGGGTACGTTTGTATCTGTCAAAATTACAGACAGTCACAGCGGTATGATTGAGGGAGAACAGATTGAATTTGATAAACTTGCATGAAATCATGCAAATGATAGAAAGGATGCTTTACTATGGATATTATCGAAATGACTAGAGAACTCGGCAAGGCAATTCAGGCAGATGACCGCTATATTGCTTATATGCTCGCAAAACAGGCAAATGATGAGGATGAACAGCTCCAGAATCTCATTTCTGCTTTCAACTTGAAAAGGGTAGAATTGCAGATGGAAATTGGTAAGCCTGACAAGGATAATGATAAAATTGCTCAACTCAATGATGTGATTAAGTCCACTTATCAGAAAATTATGGAAAGCCCTAAAATGTTGGCATATCAAGCCGCTAAAGCTGGAATTGATGAGCTTATTAACCAGATTAACACCGTGATTTCTATGTCAGCTAACGGTATGAACCCTGATGAAATTGATGTGAATACAGCATCATGTACTGGAAGTTGTGCTACTTGTGGCGGTTGTGGCTAATTCGTGAAACGTAAAATTGATTGATAACCATTAGAATCGAGGAAAACGCATGATAACATTGAAAGACATTGATAAAAATAAGCTGTCACCTATGATGCAGCAATATCTTGAAACCAAAAAACAATATTCTGACTGTATTGTGTTTTACAGGCTTGGAGACTTCTACGAAATGTTTTTTGATGACGCTCTAAAGGTTTCGAGAGATTTGGAGCTGACTTTAACAGGGAGGGACTGCGGACTTTCGGAACGTGCGCCTATGTGCGGTGTTCCTTACCATAGTGCAGAATTGTATATCAAGCGTTTACTGGACTTTGGTTATCGTGTCGCCATTTGTGAACAGATGACAGACCCTGCACTTTCTAAAGGTTTGGTGGAACGTGAAGTGATTCGGATTGTTACCCCCGGAACAGTCATTGAAAATGAAATGCTTGACGATGCTTCCAATAATTACCTTTGCAGTATCTGTAAAGCAGAGGACGGTACTGCGCTCTGTTTTGCGGACTTATCCACAGGGGAAGCATCTGTTTACAGAATGGGCTTACAGCATACGCCAGATGATATTATCAGCTTGTTGGCAAGGTACAGCCCTACGGAAATTATTTTTGATGAGCATTTCCTTGATATGAAGGAAGTGACACAATTTGTTAAAATTCGCTTGAAATGCGTTTGCACTTTGAGGGATGCTGATTGTTTCAACCCCGAAAAACAGACGGATTGTGTCTGCCGTCAATTCTCCGTGAAAAGCCTTGCAGAATTGGGACTTGAACCTACAGGAGCGCAAACTTCTGCTGTTTGTGGGATGTTTGAATATATCGAACTCACTCAAAAATTACCAGTCGGACGGTTCACTTCTCTGCATTTAGATGACAGCAATGCTTATATGGTTCTGGATTATAATGCACTCCGAAATCTCGAATTGACGAAAACTATCCGGACGAATGAGAAAAAAGGCTCATTATTGGGGATTTTGGATACCACTCATACTTCTATGGGAAAACGAATGCTCAAAAATTGGATTGAAAGACCGCTCCGCTCCCCTGCCCGAATTATGGCAAGACTTGACGCTGTGGAATGTCTCATGAAACACCGCTTTCAGGCGATTCAATTGAGTGACTGCCTTGATAGGGTGTATGACCTTGAACGGCTTATGACAAGAATCGTTTATAAAAAGGCTATGCCTCGTGATTTGCGCTCCCTTTGTACCACTGCACAGGAACTCCCACGGCTGAAAGAAATTTTAGAGGAGCTGTCAGACTGTCCACTGATTCACAGGTTAAATCATCACATTTCGGATTTGCAGAATATTGCTGATTTGATTGACCGTGCCATTATGGAAGACCCGCCCGCTGTTTTGAAAGATGGCGGTGTCATTCGGGAAGGCTTTGACCCCACTCTTGACCAGCTCAGAGATGCTATGAATGGCGGTGGTAGTCTCATTGAGCAAATCTGCGAAAGAGAACGTGAAAGGACTGGTATTAAAAACCTGAAAATCAGTTCTAATAAGGTCTTTGGCTATTACATTGAAGTGACTCGCTCTTATTTGAATAAAGTCCCTGATGATTATATCCGAAAACAGACCCTTGTCAATGCGGAACGGTTCATTACGGAAGAACTCAAACAGGCAGAAAACACCGTTGTCAATGCCAAGGATAAGGCTTTACAATTGGAACAGGATTTATACACACAAGTCCGTGATTACCTTGCTGGGGCATTGGTACAGGTGCAGGAAACCGCTTCTGCTATCGCTGAACTGGATGTATTGAACTGCTTTGCACAAGTCGCTACCGAAAATAACTACTGCAAGCCGGATATTGTGCTTGATGGGACATTGGAAATCCACGACGGAAGACACCCTGTTGTTGAACAGATGATGCAGGAAGAAGTTTTCGTTCCCAATGACGTTTATCTTGATACGCAGGGTACACGGCTTGCCATTATTACGGGTCCTAATATGTCGGGAAAATCTACTTACATGAGACAAACCGCCTTGATTGTTCTCATGGCGCAAATGGGTTGCTTTGTTCCGGCAACTTCTGCGAGAATTTCGGTTGCTGACCGGATTTTTACCAGAGTCGGCGCATCTGACGACTTAGCCGCCGGAGAAAGTACTTTCATGGTGGAAATGAAAGAAGTTGCTGAAATTCTCCGCTATGCTTCCAAAGATAGCCTTGTGATTTTGGATGAAGTCGGAAGAGGTACTTCCACTTTTGACGGTATCAGCATTGCGAAAGCCGTTGCGGAATATATCTGCGGTAATAAAAATTTGGGCTGTAAAACTTTGTTTGCGACACATTATCATGAATTGATAGCCCTCGAAAATGAAATGCAGGGTATCAAAAATTTCAGTATCGCTGTGCGAAAGGGAAAAGATGGGATTCGTTTCCTGAGAAAAATCGTTTCGGGCGGGACTGATGACAGCTATGGTATTGATGTTGCAAAATTGGCAGGGCTTCCCATGTCCGTCCTCAAACGTGCAAGGGAAATTCTCAACGAAATGGAATTGCAAGCCCCTGAAATCGCTGTCAAGGAACATTCCGGACAAATTACCTTTGGAATGGCGCAGGAATCCGAAATTCCTGAACGTCTCCGGAAAACTAATATTGACGAACTCTCTGACAAGGAGTGCAGGGAATTGCTGGAGGAATTGACTGCTCTGCTTTCTTGATGTGGAAGGTGAAAGAATTGGAAAAAATTTGTCAACAGTGCGGAAAAAAATTCACGCTTACTGATGAAGATATTAAATTTTACAGTGCGCAGGGTTGGCAGCTTCCAGAGCGTTGCAAACATTGCCGATGGAAAAACCGTGAAAGTAGGGGTGAAAATGATTTTTCTGACCGTGGTAGGAGAAAAACGAAATCCCATAATAGAAAAACGTCCTCTTCCGGTATTGTACTGCTTTTGATTTTGCTTTTAGGGGTTACTGTATTTGCGTGGAAAAGTGGACAAATTGAAAGCCCCTTATTGGATAAATTTGGTAGTATGATAGAAGAGGTTACTGGAGGTTCTGCCTCGTCTGAATCCCCCGAAATTGAAAAAGTTGTGGAAGCTCCACCAGAACCCCAAGAAGTCACCTATTACTTGAATACCTACCGCAAGAAATTCCATAAACCAAATTGTTCCAGCGTTTACGAAATGAATCCCGAGAACCGTCAGGCTTTTTATGGAACTCGTGATGAAGTAATTGCAATGGGGTACAGTCCATGTGGAAATTGTTGCCCATAATCTGGAAAGGAAGTGAACCCAATGGAACGAACAAAAGTGATAGCCATTGTTGGGGCGACAGCCTCAGGCAAGACGGCACTGGGGGTAGAATTGGCGAAACGTCTTGACGGGGAAGTGATTTCGGCGGATTCGATGCAGATTTATGAAGGGCTGGACATTGCCACTGCAAAACCTACACAGGAAGAAATGCAGGGGATTCCTCACCATTTCATCAGCATCATTCCACGTTCCGAGCGTTTTTCCGTGGCGGATTATGTGCAGTTGGCGAATGCCAAAATTCAGGAAGTCCATGCACGGGGGAAAATGCCTATCATGGTGGGCGGTACAGGGCTTTATATCGATTCTGTTTTGTCAGGAATGGAATTTCAGCCCGAAACAGACAGCACTGTCCGGAAGGAACTCGAAAGCCGCCTTGCAATAGAGGGCAAAGAAAAATTATATGCAGAGTTGCAATCTCTTGACCCCCAAGCCGCTGAAAAGATACATCCTAATAATTCCGTTCGGCTCATCCGTGCGCTGGAAGTTTGTCTCACAAGTGGAATGAATTTTACAGAGTACAAAAAGAAAAATGTTTCTCGTCCGTCCCCTTATGATAGTATCATGATAGGGCTTGACTGGGACAGAGAGGTATTATATTCCAGAATCAATCAGCGTGTGGATAGGATGGTAGAAATGGGTCTGATTGAGGAAGTCCGGCAGGCAAGAGGGCAGGAAATGCAAACCGCTGCTGCTGCGATTGGCTACAAAGAACTCCTTCCCTACCTTGACGGTACAGCAACTTTGGAGGAGTGTCTTGACATTTTGCGACAGGAAACAAGGCGATATGCCAAGCGACAACTCACATGGTTTCGGCGAAACGCTCAAATTCGCTGGTTGAAAGTATACGAATATGACAAAGTGCTAAAACTTTCTGAAAAAGCAGAAAAAATCATAGCCAAAATTGAAAAAATGTGATATAATGGATAATAAGTGATTGATTCCGTAAGGATGCACTAACACCATCAAAATTTTGTTTGATTGGTGTGTCAGAAGAAAGGAGTTTTACCAATGAATAAAATGATGAATCTTCAGGATACTTTCCTGAACCAAGCACGAAAGGAAAAAATTCTGGTGACAACTTACCTTGTGAATGGTTTCCAGTGTAAGGGCATTGTGAAGGGCTTTGATAATTATGTTGTGATTTTTGATTGTCAAGGTCAACAGCAACTTGTTTATAAACATGCTATTTCTACCATTGCTCCCTCTCGTCCGGTTGCAATTTTGGATGCTGAACAGGACAAGCCGGAGTAATTCATGAATAATGGCACTTTGACGGTTGTTCTTGTACTGGTAGCAATTTTCGTGATTATCACGGTTGTCAATGTGGGAATCAAAGCAGTAAAGCAAAATTATGTCACAGAAACAGCCCTGTTATCTGTTGGAAGCGATTCTGAAAGCGTACAGGGGGTTTTCATCCGTGATGAAAAAGTTATTACTTATCATGGAAATGGTGTTATCAGTTATGAAGTTTCAGATGGGGGAAAGTTGGGGATTGGCAGTGTGATTGCAAATGTATATTCCTCTGAAACACAGATTGAAATTAAACAGAGGATTGCAACGCTGGAAAATGAATTAGCATTGCTGGAACGAATTTCTAACCCCGGAACAACAAAAACCGCTCAACCGTCTAATATTTCAGAGCTTTTCATGCAGGATTACAAAAATTTTCTGTACCATCGGGAACAGGACGATTTCACGGAGTTACAGTCACAACGTGAAGAAATGGTGGTATTGCTTTCCACTTATCAGCTTGTTACCGGAAAAGATGCAGGATATACTGTGAAAATGCAGAGCCTTGAATCAGAATTGGAGGCACTGCGGAATTCACAGGAAGAACCCCTTGACGTGATTCCGGCGGAGGAAGCCGCTTATTTTGTAAGCTATGCGGATGGGTACGAAAATCAATTCAGTATGCAGATGCTGGACAGCTTGACACCAGAGCAATTGAGCGATGTCAAGGACAATCCTAATAATAACAATGGGGTTGTTGGAAAGCTTATCAATAGTTATCAATGGGGACTTGCAGCAGTGGTGGATAATTCGGAGCGCATTTACCAAACTGGGGATATGGTAACTTTGAAATTCGCTTCAACTTCGGAAGTTGTCAAGGGGAAAGTAACCAACGTCAACCCTTCTGATGACCCCAAAAAAAGCGTGGTTGTTATCACTTGTGATGAGATGACCTATGACCTTGTACAGCACCGTACAGAGAATGTTGAAATTATCCGTGCGGATTATCAGGGCATCAAAGTCCCAAGAAGTGCAATCCATTTTAAGACATTGACAGATGATGAAACAGGAGAATCAGAGACAGTCAGAGGTGTTTACATACTCAATGGAGAACAGCCGGAATTTCGACGGCTGAATGTGGTGTATGAGGGTGTGGATTATGTGATTTCTGCACAGACAAAAGAAAATGGATATTTAATGTTGTATGATTCCATCATCAGGAAAGGAATTGATGCAGATGGACAGTAAACAGGTTTGTGAAAACTATACAAGGATTTCGGGTGAAATTGCAGAAGCCGCCCTTGCAAGCGGACGAAAGCCCGAAGATATTGCATTTATGGCAGTCACGAAAACGGTTGACCCTGTTCTCGTGAATGCGGCGATTGACTGCGGAATTCAATTACTAGGCGAAAACCGTGTACAAGAATGGCAGTCGAAAAAGGATGCCTACCGTTCTGGGATTCCAGTGGATTTTATTGGCGCATTACAGGCGAACAAAGTCAAGTACCTGATAGGAAATGTCCGGCTGATTCATTCCGTTGACCGCCTGTCATTGGCACAGGAAATCGAAAAGCAAGCGGCAAAACATGAACTGATACAAGAGATTCTTTTAGAGGTCAATATTGGTGCAGAAGAAACCAAAAGCGGGACAACCCCTGAAACTCTTCCTGAGTTGCTCAAACAGGTGCAGGAATTTCCCCATGTTCATGTGTGTGGATTGATGACCATTCCACCGCCAAGACAGGATACTTATTTTCTTGAAAAGATGGAGGAAGTTTTTCTGAAAACGAAAGAACTCCCGAATGCAGATATGCAGATTCTTTCTATGGGAATGAGTGACGATTATAGGGAAGCCATTTTACATGGTTCGAACCTTGTAAGAGTTGGTTCAGCACTTTTCGGAGCAAGAAATTATACCTGAAGAATTGGGCGACCGTATGCGTCCTGTTCCGGAATTTTAACTCATGCGGAGAAAAGGAGAAGATGATGGAAATTTTCAAGAATATGAGGGAATTTTTCTTTCCGTCTGATATGCCGGAAGACCGTGGTTCTTCTGCACCCAATATGTCAGAAATGCCCCAGCAGCAACCACAGCATACCAGTGTAAGCGAAGAAGCACCATCAAGCAGAGAATCTGGTTCTAATATTGTGAATATTCAGACGACGGCACAATTACAGGTTGTGTTAGTTCAGCCGGAAGTATTTGTGGATGCGAAACCCATTGCTGACCATTTAATTGGCAGAAAAACTGTTGTTTTGAATCTGGAAAAAGCATCTCCGGAAAACCGCAGAAGAATTATTGATTTTCTTGTTGGGGTATCGTATGCGATTAGTGGAAGCTTAAAGCCTGTTGCCAATTTAACTTATATTATTACCCCTTATAATGTTGGATTTATCGGGGATGATTTGGCAGCAGAGTTGGAAAATAATGGAGTTGTGATTTAATCCATGAACCAACAGGATGACCGCATTCTTTTGGCACATATTCAGGATTTTGTCAAAAGAGGTGCATACCGCAGTTTTACAACATTTCTTGACCAAAGACAATATCTGCTTGCAAAGGCTGAATGTCGTGCAGGGACTTACCGATTTTTTGGAGGGTATCCAGATGCGGAAAGAGGGATTCTCTGTATCCATCCGGAGGATTTACCGCCCATGGATGAAGAATACCCGATTTCATGCCTGACATTTACGTTTCCGGAGGCTTACCGCATTACACATAGAGATGTGCTTGGTGCTATGATGGCACAACAAATACAACGTGATACCATTGGGGATATTCTGGTAACGTCCGGAAGGGTACAATGTTTTGTAACCGGTGCAGCGGCAATTGTAGGATTGAATTTGACAAAAATCGGAAAAGTCGGTGTCAAGGTGACAGATGCTGTTCCTTTTGCAAATGATTATTCACAGAATATCAAGGAACGTTCTGGAACTGTTTCAAGTCCTCGTTTAGATGCCATTTTGAGGACGGCACTTAATCAGGGGAGAGGGCAATGCCTTGTAATGATTCGTTCGGGGATTGTGACTCTCAATTATCAGGAAGTTTTACAGCCGGATAAAATTCTAAAGGCAGGAGATGTATTTTCTGTCAGAGGTCACGGAAAATTCCGCTTGAAAGAAGTCGGCGAACCTACTAAAAAGGGTCGGCTTCCTATTATCATAGAACAATTTTTATAAAAGTAAATTTATGTTGAGGTGAATGTACAATGATGAATGCACAGGATATTAGAGATTTGCGTTTTGAGAAAGCTGCTTGGGGCTATCGTCCAGAGGATGTTGACGAATTCCTCGGAAAGCTTGAAGCAACTTTCATGGAAATTGACAACGAACGTGAGGACAGTAACCATAAAATTCAGGTTTTGGCTGATAAGGTTCGTGAGTACATGAAGGATGAAGAAGCCATTAAGGATGCGCTTCTTGATGCACAGAAACAGGGTCACAGAATCGTTGCTGAAGCCAATGAAAAGGCAAATCAGATTCTCGAAAAGGCTAAGGGTGAAGCTGCCATTTTGATTGATGAGGCTACCAGACAGCATGAACTTGCTATGGAGAAAAACCGCCTTGAAATTGAAAGGGCGCATGAGGATTTAGTCAAAGCCCGTCAGATGGTTGCAGATTTCAAGCGCAGTCTGTTTGATATGTATAAAGAACATCTGGAAGTCATTTCTGCTATGCCTGAAGTGGATGATGACGATATTGATGACGATGAAGATTTCTCGATTGCGGAAGATGCCAAAAAAATTATTCGTGAAACTGTTGCAGAGGTTGAATCTGGTAACAAACTGCTTGAAAAAGAAAGCAAGGATAAAAAGTCCGCTCCCAAAAAGTCCAGCGACCTTTTCAGCGAGGAAAGATTCTCCGATAAAACCGTAGAACAGGCTTTTGAATCCCGTTTCAGTGATATTCAGTCAGATGAAAAAACAAAAACAAAGTCTGATAAAAAGTCCGAAGCTTAATTTGATTTAGAAAGGAAATGAAAATACCCATGGCACAAGATTATAAAGATACCCTTAATATGCCGAAAACCAGCTTTCCCATGCGTGGCAATCTCCCCAAACGTGAACCCGACGTTCTCGCAAAATGGGAAACTGAAAGACTTTATGACCTCATGATGCAGGCGAATGTTGGAAAGCCTTCTTTCATGTTCCATGATGGCCCTCCCTATGCGAACGGTACAATTCATATTGGTACTGCCCTCAATAAAACCTTGAAAGACTTCATTTTCAAGTATAAGAATATGACCGGATATTATACCCCCTATATTCCGGGGTGGGATACTCATGGTTTGCCTATCGAATTGAAAGCCCTCAAGGAAATGGGCGTGGAAAATGGTGCAATTCCGCCGGTTGAACTGCGTAAGGCTTGCAAGGATTTTGCCTTGACCCACGTTGAAAATCAAAAAAAGCAGTTCAAGCGTTTGGGAACTATCGCTGATTATGACCATCCTTATTTGACATTGCGTCCGGAATATGAAGCTCGTCAGGTGGAAGTTTTCGGAAAAATGGCAAGAGATGGCTATTTGTACAAGGGCTTGAAGCCGGTTTATTGGTGTCCCGATTGTAATACCGCATTGGCAGAAGCTGAAATTGAGTACCAGAATGACCCTTGCCGTTCTATCTATGTGAAATTCCGTGTCACCGATGACAAGGGTATTTTCACAAAGTTAGGCTTGAATCTGGATAATGTGTATTTCGTCATCTGGACAACTACTACATGGACAATCCCCGGAAACCTTGCAATTTGCGTGGGCCCTGAATATAATTATACCCTCGTCAAGAACGGCGACGAATATTATGTCATGGCTGACGAACTCGTCAAGGGTGTTATGGAAACAGCCGGAATCAAGGACTACACCACTGACCACATTTTCACTGGTGCAGAACTCGAAGGCATGAAGACAAAACACCCACTCTATGACAGACTTTCCCCGATTATTGTCGGCGACCATGTCACATTGGAAAGTGGTACAGGTTGCGTTCACACTGCCCCCGGTTATGGTGTAGAAGACTTTGAAGTCTGCAAAAACTATGATGATATTGGTATCATTGTATGTGTTGACTCTAAGGGCTATCAGACCGAAGAAGCCGGAGAATTTGCCGGATTGGATACGGCAGAAGCTAACAAGAAAATTGCAGAGAAACTTGTGGAACTCGGTGCTATGCTCGCTATGCAGAACATTGAACACCAGTATCCGCACTGTTGGAGATGCCATTCCCCGATTATCTACCGTGCAACTGAACAGTGGTTCTGTTCCGTGGCAGGATTCAAGGAAAAAGCAATCAAAGCGATTGAAGATGTACAGTGGATTCCTGAATGGGGCGAAGACAGAATTAAGGGCATGGTTCGTGATAGAAGTGACTGGTGCATTTCTCGTCAGAGAACATGGGGTGTGCCGATTCCTGTTGTATATTGTCAGGATTGCAAAAAGGCGATTGTTACAGAGGAAACTGTTCAATATATTGCTGATATTTTCAGAAAAGAAGGTTCTGACGCTTGGTGGCTGAAAGACGTTTCTGAACTTATTCCAGCTGATACGAAATGCGAATGCGGTTGCACCAAATTCACCAAAGAATATGACATCATGGATGTATGGTTTGATTCTGGTGTATCTCATACTGCTGTACTGGAAAATTACGACGAAACCACTTGGCCCGCTGATTTGTACCTTGAAGGTGCAGACCAATACAGAGGATGGTTTCAATCTTCCCTGCTGACTTCTGTCGTATACAAGGGGACAGCTCCTTACAAGTCCGTTTGTACACATGGCTGGGTTGTTGACGGCGAAGGCAAGGCAATGCACAAATCTCTTGGAAATGGCATTGCTCCAGAAGAAATCATTGAGCAGTACGGCGCAGACATTTTGCGTTTGTGGGTAGCCTCCTCCGACTATCACAGCGACATCAGAATTTCAAAGGACATTTTGAGCCAGCTTTCTGACCAGTACCGCAAAATCAGAAATACCGCTCGTTATATCCTCGGCAACCTGAGCGACGGCGAAACAGAATTCAACCCCGATACAGATATGGTATCCCTTGACAAGCTGGAAGAACTGGATAAATGGGCATTGATGCGTTTGGATGCAGTCATTGACAAGGTACTCGAAGGCTATAACGCATATGATTTCCACATTGTATTCCATGCAATTCACAATTATTGCACAGTTGATTTGTCCAGTTTCTACCTTGACATTATCAAAGACAGACTGTATTGTGAAAAGATTGATTCCCCGACAAGAAGAGCTGCACAAACAACCATGTATATCATTCTGGACACACTCACAAGAATGATTGCGCCCATTTTGAGCTTTACAGGTGAAGAAATCTGGCAGAATCTCCCTCATAAGTCCTTTGATAATGCACAAAGTGTATTCCTGAATCAGTTCAACGGCAAGACAGGAATTTCTGCTGATGAAGCTTTCACTGCAAAGTGGAATGAAATCTATGCAGTTCGTGAAGCAGTCAACAAGAAGCTGGAAGAAAAGCGTAATGAAAAAGTGATTGGCAAGTCTCTCGAAGCAAAGGTGATTATCACTGTCGCAGATGAAAAGACGGCTGAACGTCTGAACAGCTACACCGAATTGAAAGATGTGTTTATCGTGTCCGCTGTCGAGATTCAGACAGGCGAAGTTTCCGGCGATACTGGTATGAATATCACCATTGAAAAGGCATCCGGTAACAAGTGCGAAAGATGCTGGTGCTACTCCGAAGAAGTCGGCAAGATTACCCTGCATCCGACACTTTGCAAGCGTTGTGCCGGAGTGGTAGGCGAATAAGTTTAGATAACATCAATTTACGGCGGTTTAGCCGTCTGTTTGGGACGGCAGACCGCCATTTTTTGAAAGGAGAGAATAGGAATTGCTCATTATTTCAGCCCTCTGTATCATAGCAATCGCAGGAATAGACCAGTTTATCAAGATGTGGGTCATGTCAAATATGCGCCTTTATGAAGAACGGGATTTTCTGAAAATCGGCAATCTGGACTTAATGCACCTGCATTATATTGAAAATACAGGTTCAGCGTTTTCTAGTTTTTCGGGACAGCGTGCCTTTCTGCTGATAATCACTGTCATAGGCGTGGGAATCTGCTGTTATTTCCTTATCAAGAACCGCAAGGAACACAAGCCCCTCTTTCAAACGAGCCTGACAATGATTTTAGGCGGAGCGATTGGCAACATGATTGACCGCATTTTTCATGGTGGCGCAGTGGTTGACTATCTGGATGTGCAGTTATTCAATTTTGCAATTTTCAATTTTGCGGATTGTTTCATTACAGTGGGTACAATCATATTAGCAATTCATATTCTTTTCTTTATGGAAGACGACAAGAACCCCAACCACAAAGAGGTGAACCATGATAACACATGAATTGATTTTCCCTGAAACAGCGGAAGGAAACCGTCTTGATAAATGGGTTGCCTCTTTGGAATTAGGCTTGACAAGATGCGCTGTGCAAGGGTTGATTGCATCCGGAAATGTGCTTGTCAACGGTCAGACCGTCCCGAAAAATTGCCGACCCAAAGCCGGACAGCAAATTCTTGTCAACGTTCCCCCACCAGAAGAAATTGAAATCATTCCGCAGGACATCCCCCTTGACATTGTCTATGAAGATAATGATTTGTTGGTAGTCAACAAGCCCAAAGGAATGGTAGTCCATCCAGCTGCCGGAAACTATGATGAAACTCTCGTCAATGCGCTGATGTATCATTGTCAAGGCTCATTATCAGGAATCAATGGAGTTATCAGACCCGGAATTGTGCATAGAATCGATAAAAATACTTCTGGTTTGCTGATTGTCGCCAAAAATGATATAGCCCATCAGGGATTAGCGGAACAAATCAAAACACATTCATTCACAAGAGAATATGAAGCAATTGCAACCGGACATTTCAAGGATTTGACCGGAACTATCAATGCCCCGATTGGCAGGCATCCAATTGACCGCAAAAAAATGACGGTCACAGACAAAAATTCAAAAGATGCGATTACACATTATGAAGTAGTCAGGCAGTTTGCGAATACAGCACATTTATATTTGCAGTTAGAAACCGGACGAACGCACCAAATCAGGGTACATCTTGCCTATATCGGTCATGCGATTTATGGGGATGATGTGTACGGAAAAGCAGTCAAAGGAACACAAGGGCAATGCTTGCACGCTCGGAAAATCGGCTTTATTCATCCGGTCACAGGCGAATATCTGGAATTTACCGCCCCAGCCCCTGAATATTTCCAGAAACTTTTGAAGAGGATGGAAACAATGGGATTGTGAGATAAATCGGAATTTAATAGAAGAACAGAGGTGTAAACATATGGTTCAGATTCCTGAAGGCTGGCTTTTATGGCACAGTTATTCCGATTATAAAAACAATGACAGTCAATTATTTCTCCGTGCCCCTGATGGAGATATTATTGAAATTACAGGAAATTTCAAAAGTCCGATGAATGGGAGTTTTGGCAAGTTTCCGCATGATATTGCATTCATGGCAATCGATAGCAATACCAATGAATGGAATATTTATCTGTATAATGCCATCACACAAAAAACTATCAATCTGTCGGAATGTAGTGGTTTTCGTTGTGAAGACCCCAAATTTTCTCCGGATGGTCAGAAAATTGTTTTCAAACGAAGTAAAGGAAACTGTTTTCAGCTTGCGGAACTTGATTTGCAGACAAAGCAAATTACTTTGTTGACGGATGATTTTTCGGAAAAATCTATGCCCTATTATTCTTATGATGGACAATGGATTTATTTTTCAGAAGCACAGGAAATTCGAAAGATAAACAGACAGAATCATCATATCAGCACCGTTTATTCTGAATCTGGTGTAAGAGCATATTATCCCATCTGTTATGAGGATAAACTATATTTCACCAAACAAATTTCATCCTATAATCCGCATGACTGTATCATGCAGTATGACGGAACAAATCTGTTTTTCTGTGCCTTTGACTCTCCGGATTTCGATTGTTCCGACCCTTGTCCGGTAAATAAATATGCTATGATTTACAGTCTTGCAAAAAACAGTGGAAATTATGACTTATACTATTTCAATGGAACGGATTCTCTCCCAATGACAGAATTAAATTCAGATAAAAAGGATTTAGGAGCGTGTTTTTATCCACTGGAAGTTTCAAAATTTTGATTTATGAATCCGAAAAAACAAAGGAGGTCTTTTTGAAATGGCGGTTATTTCAGTTCTTGACAAATCGGTATCAGAGTTGATAGCAGCGGGGGAAGTGATAGAACGCCCCTCGTCTGTTATCAAAGAATTGGTAGAAAATTCGATTGATGCCGGAGCGAAACACATCACAGTCGAAATCAAAAACGGCGGTACAACGTTCATGAGAATTACAGATGACGGCTGTGGAATGTCGCCGGAAGACGTACCGACAGCATTTTTACGCCATGCCACCAGCAAAATTTCAGAGAAAGAAGACCTTGACACCATCCTGACATTGGGATTTCGAGGGGAAGCATTAGCCTCTGTTTCGGCGGTTGCGAAAGTCACGGTCATGACGAAGCGCAAAGAGGATGATTTTGGGACAATGTACGAAATTGCAGGGGAGACGCATTCTGAATTAGAAGAATGTGGGTGTCCCGACGGAACGACATTTATTGTGAAGGACTTATTTTTCAACGTCCCTGCCCGAAAGAAATTCATGAAACGTGAAAGCACAGAGGGAACAGCAGTTTCACAAATTATCCAGAAAATAGCAATTTCTCACCCTGACATTGCATTCCGTTTGATTCGTGACAACAAGCAGGATTTCAATTCTGATGGTTCAGGTTCGCTATATTCAGCGATTTATGCGGTCTATGGGAAAGATTTCGCTCATGACCTGATGGAAGTCAACCATGAAGAAAACGGCATCAAAGTGACCGGATACGCAGTCAAGCCGTTATATTCGAAGAACAATCGAACATATCAGACATTTTTTGTCAATACAAGGTATGTCCATTCAAAAACGCTTTCCGTGGCTTTGGAAAGTGCTTATGAAAATTTAGTCATGACAGGGAGATTTCCGGCGTGTGTGCTGTTTCTGGAAATGTCGCCGGATACATTAGATGTGAATATTCATCCGGCGAAAGCGGAAGTAAGATTTTCGGACGAAAAAAAGGTCATTGATGCAATATATTTCGCCGTGAAGAATGCCATGTTAAAGGCTGGATTGATTTATGAATTCCAAATGCCGAAACGTGAATGGACATCTCCCCCACAGCCACAATACGAACAAAAGCCCTTAATTCCTGAAAAATCAGCTCCCGAACCGGAACAGAAAGCAATCATCCCCGAACCCATTCCAACTCCTGAACCCAAACCCGAACCAAAACAAGTCATTCCAGAAACTCCCCCTCCTGAATCAGTCAAGGAACAAAAAAAGCCCCTTCCAAAAGAAGATATGCCCTTTGGGTTGCCGGCTTTTCTGGAACAAGCACCGCCCCCCAGAAAATGGGATGCTCCAACTGTGGCATCTGAAAAATATATTGATATTGATGCAAGCGATGACAAAGAGGAATTCCCTGACGAAGAACCAACCTATTTCCCCGAAAATGCGCCGGATTCTATGCCCATCCCAAAAGTAGCCAAAATTGCAGAAAAGCCCCTTCCCTATCCCAATTTGAAGGTAGTCGGGGAATTGTTTGCAAATTATATTCTAGCACAGTCGGGGGAAACTTTCATTATCATTGACAAGCACGCAGCACATGAACGAGTGATATTTGAACGGCTCAGAAAAGCCAATTGCAAGCAGTTTAAACAGATGTTACTTGAACCATGTGAAATTCTCCTGACTTTGGATGAATTCGCCGTCATGCAGGATAATCAGGAACGACTTGACGGAATGGGCTTTACATTTGATTTCACCAATCAGCCATATGTCAGAACGTTTTCCGCTCCTGTCTTTTTTGCAGGGATGAATTTGGATGAAATTGTACAGGAAATTGCACATAATCTCTTGATTGGGAAAGTGAATCCGCAGTCAAGCGCATTAGATGACACTTTGCATGAATTGGCTTGTAAATCGGCGATTCGTGCCAATGATAAGAATTCCATTTCTGAATTGCAGGCATTAGCGGATGAGGTGTGTAATGATGAAAACATCCGTCATTGTCCGCACGGACGACCGGTTATGTTCACGGTTTCGAAATATAATTTAGAAAAGCAATTCCGGAGGAGGGTATAATCATGTTATCACAAAAAATATGCATCATCACCGACCTTGACGGAACATTTCTCCCCAAAAGCAAGATACCCTTACCACAAGACCTTTCCGCCGTCCGGAGGTTTGAAGAAGCCGGAGGTATTTTCACCATTGCAACAGGGCGGACAATTCAATCCTCTGAACGCTATCCCGAACAAATGGGCTTGAAAAGTCCCATGATTGTTTTCAATGGCGGTGCGATTTATGACCCCATTGAAAAGAAAGTCTTGTTTTCGCATCCCCTGCCCGATTCCGCAAAGGAAATGACGAAAAAAATTATTTCCGAAAATCTCCATTCCGGTTGTGAAGTCCTCTGTTTAGAAGATACATGGGTTATCAATAATACAGAATATGAGAAAGAACATATTCGTATTTGTGGGGTTATTCCACAATATGGAACGATTGCCGAAGTTTCCGGAACATGGCTGAAAGTCCTCTTTGCAATGAATGCTAATGATATTCCGGCATTTATTGAATATATTGATAATCAGCATTTTGAAGGGGTTGACTTTGTACGTTCTGAACGGCGGTTTTATGAAATGTTGCCTTCTGGTGTATCCAAAGGAAGTGCATTAACTGTTTATCGGCATTTATCAGGGATGGAAGGCTTTCAAATAATCGCTGTTGGCGACTTTGACAACGACATTGAAATGTTACAGGCGTCTGATTTTGCGGTGTGTCCTGCGAATGCCGTTGATAATGTGAAACAATGCGCTGATTTGATTCTTTCCCGAACTTGTGAAGAAGGTGCAATGGAAGAATTGATTGACAAAATCTTGAAAGGAGATTTGATTTTATGAGAGTACTCAGCATTCATGGTTATGGAGCAAAGGCAATGAACACAGCCAGCACCGCCTTATTGAAAAACGGCTATCAACCGATTTCACCGCAGTTGAATTATGACGAACAACCGCCGAGCGAAATTTTGCGCCTGTTAATGGATACTTACGAACAAGAGCAGTGCAGTGCAGTAATTGGGAGCAGTATGGGGGGATTTTTCGCCTTACAGGTAACAGCCTTGAAAGGATGTAAGGCGGTTTTGATAAATCCCTGCATTACCCCTTTTCTGATTATGCCAAGGGAAAACAAATATCGTCTGTTCATTCGGGAATATCTGAATTTAATGTCGAATCTTGCAAGGGTGAACGGTGATAATGTTCATGTGATTTTGGGGGCTTTGGATGATGTGATTGATACTCATGATTTCACAAAGTTTTACATTGGCGAAAAAAATTGTATCATTGTACCTGAGGGCGGTCATGCTGGCGCAACATTGCCACTTGATAACATCATTGCACAGTATGGGAAAGACTTTTTCGGGGAATGATTTCACCAATACTTGAAAAACAAATAACAGCAACTTTGCTGTTTGATAAATTATGGAGGTAATTTTATGGACGAAACAATTAAAAAGCAGCTGCAAAAAACGGCTGTCAACATCCGCATGGGAGTTTTAACCGGAACATTTCATGCAAAATCCGGACACCCTGGGGGTTCGCTTTCCATTGCAGAATTGTTGACCTATCTTTATTTTGCAAAAATGCACGTTGACCCGAAAAATCCTGAAATGCCTGACCGTGACAGATTGGTACTTTCCAAAGGTCATACAGCACCGGCACTCTATGCCGTATTGGCGGAACGTGGATTTTTCGACAAAAAGGAACTGGAAAGCCTGCGCCATATCGGGGCAATGTTACAAGGTCATCCAAGCATTACCATTCCGGGGGTGGATATGTCCTCTGGCTCATTGGGACAGGGCATTTCAGCCGCTTGCGGTATGGCATTAGCTGGAAAAATTGACAGTGCATCCTATCATGTGTATACCATCCTCGGAGATGGCGAAATTGAAGAAGGACAGGTTTGGGAAGCGGCTATGTTTGCGGCTCACTATGGATTGGATAACCTGACTGCCATCGTTGACAATAACGGCTTGCAGATTGACGGCAAAATTACGGAAGTTTGCTCCCCTGAACCCATTGACGAAAAATTCAAGGCTTTTGGCTGGCACGTCATTATAGTAGAGGATGCTCACGACTTTGACCAGATTGATAATGCATTCCGTGAAGCGGAATCTATCACAGGCAAGCCCGTTGCCATCATTCAGAAGAGTATCAAGGGAAAAGGTGTTTCCTTTATGGAAAATCAAGTTGGTTGGCACGGTACAGCCCCCAACGCTGAACAATACGAACAGGCAATGAATGAGCTGAGACAGGCTCTTGCAGAATTGGAGGCGTAATCATGGCAGACGTAAAAAAGAAGGCTACCAGAGAAAGCTACGGCGAAGCTCTCACTGCTTTAGCTGAAAAATATCCGAATCTCGTTGTATTGGATGCTGACCTCGCCGCCGCTACCAAAACAGGCATTTTCAAAAAAGCCTATCCTGAACGCTTCTTTGATTGTGGCATTGCAGAAGCTAACATGATGGGGGTGGCTGCTGGTCTGGCAACTGCTGGGAAAATTCCATTTGCATCCACATTCGCCATGTTTGCGGCTGGACGTGCCTATGAAATTGTGAGAAACTCTATCGGCTATCCACATTTGAATGTGAAAATCGGTGCAACTCATGCCGGAATTTCTGTCGGGGAAGACGGCGCAACCCATCAATGCAATGAAGATATTGCTTTAATGCGCACCATTCCGGGAATGACTGTCATTGTTCCGGCAGATGATACCGAAGCAAAAGCCGCTGTAGAAGCTGCCATTCAGTTTGAAGGCCCTGTTTATATGCGTTTTGGGCGATTGGCTGCGCCAATTCTCAACGACCCTGCAACTTATCAATTTGAATGGGGAAAAGGGGTTACTCTGCGTGAAGGTAAAGACATTACCATTGTTGCAACTGGTTTAATGGTTGTAGAAGCTGTGACTGCTGCGGAAACTTTGGCAAGTGAAGGCATTGACGCTCGTGTTATCAATATTCACACCATCAAGCCACTTGACAAAGAATTGATTTGCAAGGCTGCAAAGGAAACCGGAAAGATTGTTACTGTTGAAGAACATAGCATTATTGGCGGTTTAGGGGATGCGGTATGCAGTGCTGTTTGTGAGTGCTATCCTGTACCAGTTACCAAAATCGGTGTCAATGATGAATATGGTCATTCGGGCCCTGCGGTGGATTTGCTGAAACAGTTCGGATTATCCGCTGATAATATCGTTGCAACCGTTAAGAAGGTTCTCAATTGATAATCACACGAAAAAAGCCCCCATCAAAGGGGGCTTTTTTGATTGCCATTATCTTGTTTTGCGATTATTCTAATGTTTCCAGCCCGACAAGGGATTTCAGAATCATGAGCGAATCTGCATCAGTGACACTTCCATCATGGTTCACATCGGCAGCGAGAATGCCATAATTGCTGGGCTTGTGAATGCCTAATAAATATTGATTGGTTGCCAATGCGTCAACAATGCTAACATTTTCATCTTCTGTCATATCACCTTTTACAATGAGAGATTCAAAAGGCTCATTTGAATTCCATCCAAGAGACGAATACTTTTTGATATTGTCAGCCATCTCGTGTCTGATAACTGTAAGGAATTCTTCACCAAAAATATCAGTTCCGAAACCAAGATAATTTACCTCAGACGGATATTCTACTTTAACAATAGTCCCATCTTCTGAAAGATGCTCTTCTGTGCCGTGTTGTCCGTATTTGGACGGAAGTGTCATCAATACATCCCAATTTTTAAGGGAAACAACATCGCCAAGATGAAGCTGTCTGTCGCCTATAAAAGGAGCGATTTTTTCAAAATACATTAGCGTAGAGGAAGTGTAATCACTTGAATTAAGTTCTGTCAGCATATAGCACCTATCATAAACTCCTGTTACAACGGTAATGCGTTCCCCTTCACTCGGCTGTAATACATCATTAAGCATTGTAAATTTTTTAGCTGAACCAAGCAATGCTTCATAATTGAAGTTTTCATTCTCAATATTCAAAGCACTCTCAGCATTTACGCCCAACGGTGCAGAAATACAAACACAGCTTAAAACCATTGCCAAAAATGCACTTAATTTCTTTTTCATAAGATTACCTCCATTCAATTAGCTACCAAACCCAATATTAGAGTTTCCAAGATAAAACTTCTGATGATATTTTGTAAAGCGAACACCACAATTTCTATTTGAGCTTCCACCATCTCCATGGACAGTAGAAAGTGCAGTGTAATAGTAGGAAGCATTACCATTAACTACGCTTTTCGTTATGGTATAAACAGGACCTCCACTATTGCCATCAGTTGCATCAGTATCAAAATAAAACATAGATTCATCATTAGTTGGGACAACATAGCCAACACTTGAATACAAATTGTAATTATTTGTATTATCAATTTCATGGTCTGTACCTGCATATACTGTTCCGGGGTTTCCTGTCACATAAATTGGAATATCAGAAAAAACGCTTAAGTTTAAACTATAGCAATTTCCAATACCAAATTTAGGGTAGTTACTTAAATCCTCAGTGACAGAAATCAACGCATAATCATTTTTTGTTTGGTTATTTCCTACAATATAATCATAAGGAATATGAACTTCCGCAGGAGTAAGAGTAGTTGTCGAAAGGGTTCCGTTTGAATTGTGAAGAGTGATTGTCAAAGTATCACCATATCTGACATTGTCAACAACATGAGCAGCAGTTGCAATTACACCATTATCTACAATAAATCCAGTTCCAGTGGAAGTTCCCTCTGAATTTGTACATGAAATTTTGACAATTCCGGTATTTTCGGGTAATGTCGTAGAATATCTGTCATCCAAACCATCCACTATACGAGTAATTGTTTCACTATTAGGTGCAACACTACCAATACTCGTTGTTGACAAGCTTGGTGTCAGCCAGTAGGTTGAACTTGTTCCAGTTTCATAATCATATTTCAAATAACAGCGTGCATCTGTAGCAGAATTTTCACTATATGTGACGATATTATACCCAATATTCGGGAAATCAACGCACGACTCTGTAAGAGAATTTCCATTATAACTTCTTAAAATAAATTTTTGGTATGCATCTCTTCCCAAAAGGTACTGTTGCACAAACTCAACATCTGCCCAATCTACAATACAATAATGTCCTCTTCCATGGAAACTAATTCTTCTGCGCTGACAGGAATACTCACACCGCCGCCAATTGCAGACACAGCAAGCAAAACAGCAAGCACTTTCTTTAATTTTTGCATGATTCAATCAACCTTCTTAATTTACCATTCAAATTTTAAAACAAAATTCACTTCACCATTGGTATCACCCTACCATTCAAAAGCTGAACCTCTTTTTCTTATTACCATTGTACCATTTTATGATGCAATTGTCAACTGCTTTTTTGATATTTTGTGAAATTTTGTATATCTGCATAATTTTTCCATTTTGCTTTGTGAGGATTGTTCGATTTTTTGCAAGAAATTTTACATCTGTCCGTTGGCTCTATTGGAAAAGTCAAATTGTATTCGAAAAATAAGAATGAAACAAAATTTAAGGGGTGTTGCAATGTGATGTGCAACACCCCTTTTTAATTGCCATTATCTTGTTTTGCGAATGATGACACCGTCTTGTTTCCAGATAGAATTAGGCGGAACTGTTCCACGAACACAGGAAGTTGGATAGATGTTGGAATGCTGTCCAATGATTGTCCCAGGGTTCAAGACACTGTTACAGCCAACTTCTACATAGTCGCCAAGCATTGCACCCATCTTCTTAAGACCTGTCTCAAAGGGTTCACTGTCATTCTTGACCACAACAAGCGTTTTGTCAGATTTGACATTCGAGGTAATCGAACCTGCACCCATATGAGAACGATAGCCAAGAATACTATCCCCCACATAATTGTAATGCGGTACTTGCACATAGTCAAATAAAATCACGTTTTTGAGTTCTGTCGAATTCCCTACAACACAATGTTCACCAATTAAGGCACTGCCACGAATGAACGCACAATGACGAACTTCTGTTTCTCTGCCAATGATACAGGGTGAACCAATGTAGGCAGAAGGAAAAACTGTCGCTGTCTTATGAATCCAAACCCCTTCAGAGGGGTTATCATATTCTTCAGGGCTGAGGTTTTCCCCAATGGAGAGAATCAAGTCACGGATTCCGCCAAGGGCTTCCCATGGATAGGTGAACTGCTGGAGATAATCACCAGCCATTGTTTTTGTCAAGTCGTAAAGTTGGGTAATGGTCATCATCATAAATCCTTTCTTAATGAATTATCTTTATTTTTGTATTATTGGTTGATAAGGCGTTGTTTTAACAATGCCAAATCAATCACATTTACAGTCTTATCAGCATTCAAATCAGCAGTGAGAAATTGTTCCTTGGTGAAAGAATCCACTTTATGTAAATAATGCTGTAATAAAATCACATCAGAAACACTCACGGCATTATCAAAATTGACATCACCAGCTAAAGTGGTTGTTTCTGTTGTGGTGGTCGTAGAGGTAGTAGCTGTTGTAGTTGTGGAAGTGGTAGGCTTTGTAGTTGCGGTGGTAGTGGTTGTAGAAGTGGTGGGATTTGTAGTTGCGGTGGTAGTCGTTGTGGAAGTGGTGGGCTTTGTGGTTGCGGTGGTAGTCGTTGTGGAAGTGGTAGGCTTTGTAGTTGCGGTGGTAGTGGTTGTGGAAGTGGTAGCCTTTGTAGTTGTGGTGGTAGTAGTTGTGGAAGTGGTAGCCTTTGTAGTTGTGGTGGTAGTAGTTGTGGAAGTGGTAGCCTTTGTAGTTGTGGTGGTAGTGGTTGTGGAAGTGGTAGGCTTTGTAGTTGCAGTGGTAGTAGTTGTGGAAGTGGTAGGCTTTGTAGTTGTGGTGGTAGTCGTTGTGGAAGTGGTAGGCTTTGTAGTAGTGGTAGTTGTCGTAGTGGTTTCTTCTGTGGTAGTAAACAGGCTTCCAATGTATTCATCTGCATACTGAGTTAAATCAAGAGCATATTCCACACCCTCATCATTTGGAGAGGGTGCAACATCATAATAGAGTGTATCTCCCTCAATATGAATTGCAAAAATTTGCCCTTCTGCTTTTTGTTCCTCTGTCAAATCAAATAACCAATAGGGCTGTTTGCCGTTCAACAAAAATACAGAATTTGGAGTGGAATAGAAAATAACATCCTTGTAAAAGGCTGGAACGCTGTAATTTCCTACATATACAATACCTGCATTTTCTGGAGTAACCCAATATCTTGTATCAGAGGTGAGTGATGTCTTTTCAGCGGTTTTGGTGGTGGGGTCATAATCGTACCAGCAATATTCAACAGTATATTTATTGGCATCTGTGGAGGTGACTGCGAACCATTGCCCATCACGGTATTGAACAATTGCATTGCTATTTTTCCAAAAACCATCAAGGCTTTCTTCTGCAACATCCATATCACTTTCAAGAACTTTGGTTAATGTTTTCCAATCGTCTTGTGTATGGTTCGATAAGCGCATATCCTCCGCATTTTTCAGGAATGAATTATGCTTCATTGCGCCTTCATGATAATAAAAATCATCCCAAGTGACATCGACATGATACCACTTATCATCAATTTTGACAATGTTCCAAGCATGACCAAGCTTATCACTTGTCATGAGATGCGTCTCAATGCCTTCACGGTTTAAGAGCATACTGTATAAGCAAGCATATCCCTCACAGACTCCCATATTTCTGGTAAGCATTCCATAAGCAGAATGGCAGACATATTCCTCTTCCTCCGTCTCATACTCCGTCTGGTCGAAATCATAATGATAAGCAAGATAATCATGTAAGAAAAGTGCTTTCTCTTCATCAGACCATTCATCCAGAACAAGGGCTGAAATCTCATCAAGTTGGTTCATGACTGTCTTGTATGTGGCATCATAGTCGGAATCATCTACATAATAACCAAAACGCATTGTACCAATGTAATAGCCATTTGCACGCCCATAGTTAAGGGAAACTTTCTTTGCAAGAATTCCAACCTCATATTCACTAATCAAGACATGATAAATCATTCTGATAGATTCCATGTTATCAGTTGTGATTGAAATTCGTTTGGAACGGCTTGAAGAATCAAAAGTTGCAACGTTAGAATGTTCTGTCATTGCCTTATAAATGCTTTCAGCGACTGATATTGTCTGGGTTTCGGTTAATGTACCTACTGCGCCAAGACAGGAAAAATCCGGCATACTATTGGCTGCTTCTGTGGGAACTGCTGGAATTGTTGTAAGTCCTAACAGGAAAGCACACGAGATAGCGGCAACTTTTTTTATTAAGTTATTTTTTTTCATGATAATACAACTCCTTTGATTTGTAAAAAGGCTTACCGCCATTCCCCCATATTTTTATAGTATCTACTTTCATTGTAACACCATCTCGAAAAAAAGTCAAGAGTTTTCCGAAAAAATGACATTTTATATCAAATAAATGTTTTATTTTTATCGAAAAATACCGTCCGAAAAAATCCGGACGGTTGATTTTAATGTTTCTGGTCTGCAAAATATTGAATCAGTGCGGAATAAATTGTAAAGGCAACTTTTTGCTGATATTCCTCAGTCACTAACAGGGCGGCTTCTTCTGGATTGGAGAGAAATCCACATTCTGCCATGACTGTGGGGTTTTTGCTATAATAGCATAAAAATAATTCTTTTCCGCAAAGTTTCGTTTCTCTTTGATTTTCAGGCTGTAAAAATGCTACAAATTGATTCTGTAATGTCTGCGCTAAAACTGCATTCTTAGAATTCGAGTCAGAATAAAACATCTGCGCACCATGGTACTTCGGGTCAGTGAATTGATTTTGATGAATCGAAATACATACCGCTCCTTTGATGGAATTGAATAATTCCAGCCGATTGTCCATGTCAGATTTTTTCTGATTCGCAATCCCTTCAACCCCTTCATCATGTATGGATGTGTCTGTTTCTCTGGTGGTCAGAACTTCATACCCAGAAGCTTGTAACATTGCTTTTAAGTTCAGCAAGATTGCAAGATTGATGTTTTTTTCTACATCTCCATTGATGCTCACACATCCGCCATCCATGCCCCCATGTGGGGGGTGGTGTTAAATGGGGTTCATAGGTCAAGCCATTTCCGAAAAAACAAACCATGCCAAATCATAATATTTCGAAGATTGGCATACGATGGAAAAGAAAGGATGATTCTAATGAAAGAGAAGATTTGCACCAAGAATACATTCAAAACGACAGATTTGGAGTTGCTCAAAAAGACAGTCACCGCTAAGGTTGAAAAAGTGGCGAATATCCAAGCAAAAAAGCAGGCTGAAAGACTGCTTATCAAATGCTGATTGAAAAGGGGCGATGTCAATGCCAAAAGTAGCGATTTATTGCCGTCTTTCGATTGAGGACAGAGACAAGCCAAAAAGTGACGACAGTCAGAGCATTCAAAATCAAAAGGCGATGCTTCGAGAATATTGTCAAGAGCGCAACTGGGAAATCTATGACATTTACTGTGATGACGGCTACAGTGGCATTGACCGTAGCCGTCCGGAGTTCAACAGATTACTGCATGATTGTGGAGCAGGGAAAATTGATATTGTTCTCTGTAAAGACCAGTCACGATTTTCAAGAGATATTGTCGTGATTGAGCAGATTATCAATGATAAATTTCTGGAATGGGGAATCCGGTTTATTGGCGTTGCAGATAATGCCGACACGGACAGCGAAACTTACAGCACCCTGCGCCTTTTCACAAGTGCTTACAATGAAATGTATGTCAAGGACATTTCTACCAAAATCCGTCGAACGCTTGCCTATAAGCGTGAACAAGGTCAATTTATTGGTTCATTTGCGCCTTATGGCTATCAGATTGACCCGAATGACAAGCACCATCTTGTCATTGACCCTGAAACTGCACCAATTGTAAAGCAGATTTTCACCATGTACGTTGAGGGGAACGGCTACCGGAAAATCGTCCAGGCGTTGAACGAACAAGGAACAGTCAGCCCTACCGAATACAAACGGCGGAAAGGCTCAAATTATGTCAATGGCAATGCAGATGCAAGCAACACAAAAGGCTTGTGGACACAATCCACCATTGCAAAGATACTTTCCAATGAAATGTATACTGGTACATTGGTACAGGGGAAATCACATCATGTCAGCTACAAAAATAAAAAGCGCAAAAAAATTGCGCCTGATAAATGGGTAAGAATTCCAAATGCTCATGAGCCTATCATTGACATAGAAACATGGTCAAGAGTACAGGAGCGATTGCATAGTAACACCAGAGTGGGGAAACGTTCACAAGAACTTTCCCCACTTTCTGGAAAAGTGAAATGTGCCATCTGCGGACGACCCATGAAACGGAATGTATACTACAACAAAGCCAAGACCATCCAATATTATGGGCTTCAATGTGCCACCTACAAAACAGGAGCAATGAACTGCCCAAATCGAAAATCCATCAGCGGTTTAGTATTGGAGCAAAAAATATTGGATGAACTGAACACCATCATTGAACAATATTGCCAATCTGAGAAAATCCGGCTTGATGACATCCACAAAGAACAGCTTGACATGCTCAAAAAGCAACGTTCGATTCTGGAAGAACGTCATCAATCCGCAAAAAATCGGCTCATTGCAATGTATAAGGAGAAACTTGACGGCATTTTATCTGATGAAGATTATGCATTATTCCGTGAAAGTTTAACCGCCGAGGAGCTGTCAATTTCCGAACAGATAGACCAAATCACACAACAAATCAAAGACTGTCAGAAACGGCTTGAAAGTGCCGAAAGTCAAAAGGCATTGCTTGAAAAATACACGCATTTTGAACACCTTGACCGGAGTATTGCAGATGAATTCATTGAGATGGTCAAAATTGGTATGCTCAATGAAGACGGTGAACGAGAAATACATATCTACTGGAAATTGTGAAAACTGCCTCCCTTTCGGGAGGCGTTTTTTACATCATGACTTTGCAATACTTTCCACAGAATGCAATACCATATTTCAGAATATCTTGATAGCCCTGATTCTTCAAGCCAATTTCATATTGTCGGTCTTCAATCTGTTGTAAAGTGTGGATGCATGAAACCGCTCCCCTTTTTCCACTTCTTGCCAATGAATCATTTTACACCTGTCAAATTTCGCTTGCAAATCCATGAAAAATGTGGTATAATATTCCATATCCAATCAAAACAAAAGGAGTTGAAAATCATGGAAACCATCAAACAGGCAATTTTAACCGGAGAGCGTGCCATGTTTCAGGCGCACGACCTCTCCATACAAGACAGCATTTTTGAAGACGGAGAATCTCCACTCAAACACAGCCGGAACATTCATTTGTTGCATTCCATGTTCAAATGGAAATATCCTCTCTGGTATAGTGACAACATCCACATGGAACATTGCACCATTTTCGAAATGGGTAGGGCTGGAATCTGGTACACGAAACATATCACAGTAGAAGATGCCATCATTGAAGCCCCGAAAAATTTCCGCCGTTGTGATGATGTCACACTTCAGAATGTCAGTTTCCCCAATGCAGAAGAAACACTTTGGAACTGTCAAAATGTAGTTCTTTGTGATGTTTCCGCAAAGGGTGACTATTTCGGCATGAACTGCAAAGATGCAAAAATTGACCGCCTCCGTCTGACAGGAAATTACAGTTTTGACGGCGCACAAAATCTCATTGTAGAGGATTCTGTTTTATTGAGCAAAGATGCATTCTGGAATTGTGAAAACATTACCGTGCGGAATTCCTTTATTTCAGGCGAATATTTCGGCTGGAATTCCCATAACATCACATTGGAGAATTGCACCGTTGAAAGCTTGCAAGGGTTCTGTTACATTGAGAACCTTGTAATGAGAAACTGCAAATTATTGGAAACGACTCTTGCATTTGAATACTCCACAATTGATGCGGAAATCGTCAGCCATATTGACAGCGTGAAAAATCCAGCCGGTGGGGTACTCCGTGCGAAATCGATTGGAGAATTGATTTTAGAGTCGGAACAGATTGACCCCGAAAAAACGAAAATTATTTGTGAGGTACAGCCATGAATTACAATTTTGATACCCTGATTGACAGAAGTCATACCAATTCCTTGAAATGGGACATTGCCCCCAATGAATTGCCCATGTGGGTGGCGGATATGGATTTCCAGACAGCCCCCGAAATCATCCAAGCGATTCAGAAACGTGCGGAACACGGCATATTTGGCTATTCGATATTGCCAGATGAATGGTATCATGCCTATATGAACTGGTGGGAAAGTCGCCATCATGTGAAATTTTCTCGAAAAGAATTGATTTTCAGTACTGGCGTGATTCCCACATTGTCAAGCTGTGTGCGGAAACTCACCACACCAGCAGAAAATGTTTTGATTTTGACACCAGTTTACAATATCTTTTACAATTGCATCCGCAACAATGGGCGGAATGTACTAGAATGTTCGTTACTCTATGCAGATGGAGTTTATTCGATTGATTGGAAAGATTTGGAAAATAAACTTTCCGACCTACAAACTACCTTGATGATTTTGAGTAATCCCCATAACCCAATTGGTAAAATATGGAACAAAGAAACATTATCACGAATCGGAGAACTTGCCAAAAAATATGGAGTAATTGTCATTTCTGATGAAATTCACTGTGATATTACCGACCCCGAAAAGGAATATATTCCATTTATGGCAGTTTCTGAAATTTGTGCCAACAATAGCATTACCTGTATTTCTCCAACAAAAACCTTTAATATTGCAGGCTTGCAGTCTTCCGCAGTCGTGGTGCGGAATCCAAAGTTACGGCACAAAGTCTGGAGAGCATTAAATACAGATGAATGCGGTGAACCGAATGCTTTCGCTGTACAGGCGACAATTTCGGCATTCAATGAAGGCGGTGCATGGTTGGATGCATTGCGGAATTATCTGTATGAAAATAAACAAATCGTGAAAAATTTTCTCCTTGAAAAGTTGCCTGAAATCCAGCTTGTACCATCAGAAGCAACCTATCTTTTGTGGCTGGACTGTTCCGCAGTGACGGAAAACTCTGGACAGCTTGCGAAAGAAATTCGCCAAAAAACAGGCTTATATCTTTCCAGTGGGATGCAATACGGCAAGGGAGGAGAAACTTTCCTCAGAATGAATATTGCTTGTCCCTCAGTATACGTTGAGGACGGTTTGAATCGTTTGGAAAGGGCTTTGCATGATGCATAAGCTTGTTACGGAAGATACATCTTTCCGGCATCTTGTCGGGCAGGTCATCCGGTTGAGCGTTCCGGCGATTTTGGCGGAAGTAACCTCTGTCATCATGCAATATATTGATGCTGGAATGGTAGGCAGTTTAGGCAAGGAAGCAACGGCAGCCATTGGGTTAGTCAGTACATCCACATGGTTGATAGGCGGATTATGTATATCGGGGTCAGTAGGGTTTTCGGTGCAGGTGGCGCAGTTGATAGGCGCACAGCGAGAAGAGGAAGCCCGAAACGTGTTAAGGCAATCGCTGATAGTATCGACATTGTTCGGGGGATTGCTTGCCATGTTGGCGGTGGCGATTAGTGGCATATTGCCGGAATGGTTAGGCGGAGAAGAGAATATCCGTGCAAGTGCATCAGCGTATTTCCTCATATTTGCATTAGCTCTTCCCTTTGAGCAAATGCGGATGTTATCGGCGCAGATGTTGCAATGTAGCGGAAATATGCACACGCCAAGCATATTGAATATGTTGTTGTGTGTGTTGGATGTGGTATTTAACTTGATATTGATTTTCCCGACAAGAATGGTCATGATACCATTGATTCATGTACCAATGGAGCTATACGGTTTTGGGTTAGGGGTACAAGGCGCAGCATTGGGGACAGCACTTTCAGAAGTATGCATTTCAATATTGATGACGGCTTTTTTGCTGTTACGTTCGGAGCGGTTGGCATTACGATTGGGAGGGAGCTGGAAATTACAGCGTACTTGTTTAACGAAAGCCATTCAGATTGCTTTACCGACAGCATTGGAACATACGGCGACTTGTGGGGCATATGTAGCCGCCACGAAAATTATTGCACCCCTTGGAAATACAGCGATTGCCGCCAATTCGTTGGCAGTCACAGCGGAGAGTTTCTGTTATATGCCGGGGTATGGTATTGGAACGGCTGCAACCACACTCATTGGACAGAGTATCGGAGCGAAACGGCAAGACCTTGCCAAACGCTATGCATGGATAACGATTCTGTCAGGAATGGGAATTATGAGCATATCAGCAATATTGATGTATTTCATTGCGCCGTGGATGTTTGCAATATTGACGAATGTCGCAGAGGTGCAGACGTTGGGAGTTCAGGTTTTGCGGATGGAAGCATTCGCAGAGCCGTTGTATGGGGCATCCATCGTATGTTCAGGGGTGTTGCGTGGAGCAGGTGACACACTCGCACCAAGTATCATCAATCTGGTAAGTATGTGGGGCGTGAGAATCACATTATCTTTGATACTGGTTTCGAGAATGGGGTTAATTGGCATCTGGCTTGCAATGTGTATTGAATTATGTTGCAGAGGGTTGATGCTTCTCATCCGCACAGCTCGTGGAAAATGGTTGAATAAGCAGATTCTGACGACATAAAAATATCTTGATTTTTCCGCAAAAATATGTTATAATCAATGATGAAGATAACATAACTAGGGGGATAGCAATGGGCATTTTTCTCAATCCAGATAATACTGATTTTCAGCAGGTGTTGAATTCAGAAATCTATGTAGACAAAACGGCATTGATTGAAACAGCCAATCGTGTCATACAAACGGAACAGAAATATCTTTGTGTCAGTCGTCCACGGCGATTTGGTAAATCCATGACAGCCAATATGTTGGTTGCTTATTACAGTAAGGGCTGTGATTCTGCTGAAATGTTTCGAAATCTGAAAGTCAGCAATATACCGTCTTTTGAACAGCATTTGAACAAATACAATGTCATTCATATCAATATGGCGAATTTGATGTCTTATGGGAAGAATATGCAAGAAATCTTGAATTATTTGAATCGCCGTATCCTGCATGAAATCAAAAAAGAATACGGTGACGTAGATTGTTTTGACTGGAATGATATTTTTACAGTGTTGGCGGAAGTATTTCATGAGAAGAAAGTAGCGTTTGTATTGATTATTGATGAATGGGACTGCATTTTCCGTGAGCATAAAGATGATATGGAATCGCAAAAAATCTATCTTGATGTCCTTCGTGACCTGCTGAAAAATAGAAGTTACGTTGCATTAGCTTACATGACTGGAATTTTGCCAATCAAAAAGTACGGAAAACATTCTGCTTTGAATATGTTTACAGAAATTTCCATGACAGATGCGAACCCTATCGCCGAATATACTGGTTTTACAGATGGAGAAGTGCAGGAACTTTGCACAAAATATCATATGGACTATGAAACCATGAAAAATTGGTATGATGGTTATGACCTGAACGGAATTGCTATCTATAATCCCAAATCGGTGGTAGAATCCATATTAAGGAAAAATTACGGAAATTACTGGACATCTACGGAAACTTATGAGGCACTTCGAGAATATATCCTGAAAAATTTTGATGGACTCAAAGAAAAAATCTCTGTCATGATTGCAGGGGAACACGTAAAAGTCAATACAGCAAAATTTCAAAACGATATGACTTCCCTTAATAGTGCAGATGATGTGTTGACCTTGCTTGTGCATCTGGGGTATCTGACATATCATGCAGAGTTTGGCACAAATACTGGTGAAGTTTGGATTCCGAACAGTGAAGTGAATCAGGAGTTTTTGAATTCGATTGAAGACGGCGGATGGGAAAATTTAATGAAGGCAATCCGAAATTCTGAAGAATTATTGAAAGCCACCCTAAGGGGTGAAGCTGATAAAGTTGCAGAAATGATTGCTCAGGCACATAGTGAAAATGCCTCTATCTTGCAATATAATGACGAAAATTCTCTTGCTTGTGTAATTACGATTGCTTATTATGCTGCACAACGGCAGTATATTTTACACCGTGAACTTGCAACTGGAGACGGTTTTGCGGATATTACCTTTATCCCTATGAAAAATGTGGATGCTCCTGCGATTGTCGTAGAACTCAAACACAACAAAAAAGCCAAAACTGCAATTGAGCAGATTAAAAACAAACATTACACACAGAAGATTTCACAGTATACCGGAGAAATTCTCCTTGTGGGTATTAGCTATGATGACGAAAAAGGACACACCTGTATCATTGAAAAAGTTAAAAAATAAGTCCTCCCCTAAGGGAGGATTTTTTTGGAATGAACTATGTTTAAGAATACCCCCCATGCCCTGCGTCGAGTACAATCACTTGTTTTTCTTGTTGGGAGGTACTGACAGAAATATATGGATTTTCCTTTACTTTTCCGCTAGTATACCAAGCACCGGCGAAAGTGAGAACGACCGCACACACACCAGCAACAATCTTAACAACATATTTTTGATGCATAATGAATCACCTTTATGAAAAATTTAATTTGTTGTATCCTATGCAAGACAAGCAAACAATATTCATATCTTGAGGATTTGCCATTAAAACAGTAAAAATGTTGCTATGGGTAACAAAATTTGATTAGATGAAAATAATATTAGCCACTATCAAAAAAATTGATAAGCATTCCAAACGACAGAAGTAAATTTTACCTGTTTTTTGTTCTTTGGTTGCGATAAAAAGCATTAAGAAGCAGTTGGAAAGACTGAAAAAAAGTGAAAGTACTTTCTTTTTATCCAAAAAATCGCTTGACAAATATTTGAAAATCCGTTATAATTATCTTTAGTTACTTATTACTAACTAAAAATAAGCTGTCTGAAAACAACTATTTATCATTGAAAATTGATATGGTTATCAATAAATGTTGGTAGTAGCTAATTGACAGGTTAGAGAGTAGCAAAATTTTTTCAGTGAAAGGAGTGTTTCCAATGATGAAACACAAGAAGTTTTCTGCTGCTGTGCTTTCTTTGGCAGTAATAGCGAATGCAGTTCCGGCGGTTGCTTTTGCAGAAGAAGCAACGAGCAATGATTTCAGTGGCTATGTTCTGATGGCGAATATGTTTGGTCTGTCGGCTATGTAACAGAGACTCATGGAAATAACACTGACAACCCCGACTACTACAGCAGTAATGGTGCAACCATTGATTCTTTCACAATCATCACATTAGATGGTTATAGAACAATAAGCAATTTGAATTTGTATCTCCCTGAAATTTTCACAGCTGGTGTAGAAGTTGAAAACGGCAATTCTGGAACAGGTTCAGTCACAGCTGATATTTCCGCATTCCCGACAGATTATGCAATTTCTGCAACGGTTGAGGAAGGCTTCACAGTTGACGGCGGAACAATCGCCTATGAAAATGCACAGCCTAAGAGTTACACTGTTACCTATTCTGATACCAATGGAAAATATGCTGATGTAAAGGGTACATTTGTGCTTTCTACTGCTGAAATTCCAGTGGTTTACAACAATGGGAAATTAGTAGCTGCGGAAGGCTACACAGAGGAAGATGTCACAAACTTCATTGCAAATATTACCTCTGTCAAGGTTGGCGAAAATGCTTACAACACTGGTAGGAGAGGTACAACCATTGTCAAGGCTGACGGTACTATCGATACAGAAGCCGCAAGCAACGGAAATGCTGTGTTTGCTGAAAGTGGCACATATTCCCTTTCCATCACTGCAACAGGCTATGAAAATACCTATGATTTCGACTTTGAAGCAGAAGTAACCCCACAGGAAACAACCACTGAAACCACAACCACGGAAACAACTACCACCACTGCAACAGAAACAACCGCCACAACTGCTACAGAAAATGCTACCACTGCTACAACTGCAACAACTCCCACAGAAACAACTGCTACCACAGAAGACGGCGAAAATTTGCCGGAAACTGGTAATAATTCCCTGAAAACAGTCGGCGGTGCTTTCATTGCATTCTTGTTGACTGGAATCGGTGCAGGAGCAATGTTGAATTCTGGGATGCTCCGCAAAAAGGAAGAGGAAGAATAATTCCTGAAAGAGAATGAGAAGATTAGAAATATCCCAAAATCCGGAATTTTGATGTTCCGGATTTTGTTTTTGATGGAACTAGATTTTGGAGTTTCATAATTTTGTCATGAATTATTCATGATTTATACATATTGATTTGGTACAATAAAAAATTAAAGATTTGAATGAAAAAGGATGAATTTGCATGAAATTTACAAAAGAATGCTTACAGCTTTATGCAGTGACTGACCGAATGTGGACAAATCGCCAAACCTTATTAGAACAAGTGGAATGCGCCATAAAAGGCGGTGTCACTTGTGTTCAGCTTCGTGAAAAAAAACTCAATGCTGAGGATTTTTTACAAGAAGCCATTGCAATGAAAGCCCTTTGCAGTCGGTATGGTGTGCCTTTGCTTATCAATGATAACGTTGAAATTGCACTCAAATCGGGTGCGGATGGTGTTCATGTAGGTCAAAACGACATGAACCCCCATGAAGTCCGCCAAATTCTGGGGGAAGATAAAATCATTGGTGTGACAGCGAAAACCCTTGAACAAGCCTTGACAGCACAGGAAGACGGCGCAAATTATTTGGGAGTTGGCGCAGTATTCGCAACTTCTACCAAAACCGACACCAGACAGATTGATGATGCTGTATTCCGTGAAATTTGCGATACTGTGAAAATTCCTGTGGTAGCGATTGGCGGAATCAACCAAGAAAATATGTCACAGCTGAAAGGTTGGGGAATGGATGGTTTCGCCTTAGTATCAGCGATTTTTTCTGCTCAGGACATTGAAACAAGGTGCAGGGAATTACTCACAAAAGCCAAAGAGATATTATGAAAGGAGCATGAGAAGCATGAAAACCGCCTTGACAATTGCCGGCAGTGATTCCAGTGGAGGCGCAGGCATTCAGGCAGATTTGAAAACCATGACTGCAAATGGAATTTATGCCATGAGTGCCATCACGGCATTAACCGCACAAAATACAAGGGGAGTTACCGCCATTATGGACGTTACCCCCGAATTTCTTGCAGAACAGATAGATTGTATTTTTACGGATATTTTTCCGGATGCTGTCAAAATCGGAATGGTATCTTCTGGGAGCTTAATTGAAACCATTGCAGACAAATTGACAAAGTATCAGGCGAAAAATATTGTCCTTGACCCTGTTATGATTGCCACCAGCGGCGCAAAATTGATTAGTGAAGATGCAATTTCCGTATTGAAGGAAAAGCTCATTCCCATAGCGGACATTATCACGCCCAACATCCCCGAAGCAGAGGAATTGACTGGTATTTCGATTCAATCCGTGGAAGCGATGGAACAAACAGCTAAGATGATTTATGAAAAGTATCATTGTGCAGTATTATTGAAGGGGGGACATTCTTTGAATGATGCCAATGATTTTCTATATTGGGAAGATGGTGCAATGTGGTTGAAAGGGAAACGCATTGACAATCCTAATACGCATGGAACAGGCTGTACATTATCAAGTGCAATCGCCTCCAATTTAGCGAAAGGATTTACTATGGTAGAATCCGTTGAACGGGCAAAGCGTTATATTTCCGGTGCATTGGGTGCAATGTTGAACCTTGGCAAAGGTTCAGGACCCATGAATCATGCCTTTGCAATTGAGAATGAATTCACAGCTGAAAATATTTCCTGAAAATTTGGGTTGGAATTCGTGCCGGATTTCCTATTCTGTGAAGGCTGTACCGCTTTTTTTTGTGCATTTTGTTGAAGAATTTCCGAAAATTTCGAAATTTTCGAAAAAGGTCTTAACAAAATGAAATTTGTGTGTTATAATAGTAATAATCAAGAGATACATCATGTTGGGATGGTATCTTTCATTTGCATCTGCTCCCTGAATGAGGAAAAAAGGGAGTCACCCCCTAGAAAGAAAGGATTCAGATTCTATGCAAGAGCAAGTCAAAAAAGGTGTCGTTTCTTCCAGAGCAAAAAAGAAGAAACCTTCAAAGGTATGGAGAGTAATTAAGCGGTTGATTTCCGTGTTGCTTTCTACCGTTCTGTCAATTTTCCTGATAGCGATTATCACGGGAACAATTGTTGCCACAGCAACAACAGTATATGTATTGGATTTCATGGAAGATGCCTCTTCAATTACCCTTGAAGAAATGGAACTTTCCTATAATACTAATGTATACGGCACGGACGTAGATGGCAATCTCGTGACGCTTTATCAGGTAAGTAACGAAGTACAGCGTATTCCGGTTAATATTGAAGACATTCCGCAACACGTATTAGATGCATTTGTATACACCGAAGACGAACGTTTCTATACACATGATGGTGTTGACTACAAGAATACGATTGCCGCTTGTATCAACTTGGTGTTGCACTTCTGGGATACTGACCGTGGTGGTTCTACCATTACCCAACAGCTGATTAAAAACGTTACTGGTGATGATGACCCATCACCGGCTCGTAAAATTCGAGAAATTTTCCGTGCTATGACATTGGAAAAAAATTATTCGAAACAGAAAATTATTGAAACGTACTTGAATTATATTGGGTTTGGCGGTTCAGCCAATGGCATTGAAATGGCGGCTATCAAGTATTTTGGAAAGAATGTCGGTGATTTAAGTGTTGCAGAAGCAGCATGTTTAGCAGCAATTCCGCAGTCTCCGGAAACCATTAACCCATTTGCTTATTACATTGATGATGAAACAGGAGAAAAGGTTCTTTCTGGACGAAAGAGAAACCGTGACCGTCAGAAGTATGTACTTTGGCAGATGTATGTACACGGTGCTTTATCCTATGACGAATATCAGGAAGCATTGAACGAAAAGTTGCTATTCACAGATATGTCAGAGTATAAAAAAGCGCATCCTATCGCTAAAGAAGTGGATGATGATAAGGCGGTTATGAGCTGGACAGTAGAAACCGCTCTCCGAGAAGTACAGGATTATTTGATGGAAACTTATGCCATCAGCAAAGAAGAAGCCTTGCACCGTATCAATACAGGCGGTTATCAGATTTATACCACCATTGACCCAGTGATGCAGGAATATGTCGAAGAAAAATATTTAGATTTGAATAATCTCATCAATACCCGAAATTCCGCACGTTACCAGAATGACACAAATGAAGATGGTGTGATTGACTATAATGATGAGCCAGTATATCCACAAAGTGCATTCATTGCAATGGACTATGAAGGCAGAGTGCTTGCCTGTGTTGGTGCGATTGGTGAAAAAAAGGATTCCCTTGTTATGAACTTTGCAACCATGGAAACACGTCAACCGGGGTCAACCATTAAGCCAGTCGCTGGTTATGGATTTGGTATTTATTCAGATGAATTCCATTGGGGTTCTAAAATCCGTGACTACGGTTTAACTATGCCAGATGGTTCATTGTGGCCTCATAACTATTCTTCCAATTCTACCAGCCTGAACTATTCCGGCGGTGACTTGTATATGTATTATGGATTGATGAAATCTCTGAATACCATTTCGGCACGTCTGGTAGATGCATTGACTCCGGAAGCAGTATATATCTATTCCACGGAAAAGATGGGCTTGAAATTGACAGAAGTTGACGGACAAGGCAATTCTGATATTGACTTATCTCCGCTTTCTGTAGGTGCGTTGACATATGGTGTCACCATGAAAAATATGGTGAATGCATATATTCCCTATGGTAATGGTGGTGTCTACTATAAGGCGCACGTTGTTTCCAGACTGGAACAGGGCAACCATGAATTGGTTTATGATAGTGAAGGAAATGCACATGATGTCATTGACCCAGAAACGGCTTATGTCATGAATCGTATGATGAAAAATGTAGTATCTCCCAATGGTACAGCAGGTGCAGCACAACTCAGCAACAAGGAAGTTGTTGGTAAAACGGGTACAACACAGGAATGGGGCGACCTCTGGTTTATTGGCTTGACAGAAGATTTCGTTTCTGGTGTATGGATTGGTTATCCCAAGCGTGAAATGTTGGATACTTCTATCAACTCTGCTAAAATGTGGTACAATGTCATTGGTGAATATGCGAATAACATTGAATCCGAAGCAAGTTACCCAGTTTGTGAGACAGTTATCGCTGCTCCTATGTGTACCAATACCGGAGAAATTGCCGGCGCATATTGCCCGAAGGGCGAAACTGGTTACTGGAAATCGACCAATGCACCCTATTGCAAAACTTGTACAGCTCCCAAAGTTCGCTACAACAATAATAATTCTTCCGGAAATTCTTCTGGTAATCGTTCTTCCAGTAGCTCTTCTTCCAGCAGTGGCAATTCTTCCAGCAGTGGAAATTCTTCCAGTGGTGGAACTGGTAGCAGTGGCTTCACATTACAATAAGGCGGTGAGTGCATGAGTATTCGATTTTCAGCACCCTGTCATTTTGGCTTAGAGAAAGTACTCCGGTTTGAAGTCACCAGAATCGGCGGTACAGAGATTACCGTACAAGATGGACGTGTCAACTGGTCAGGCGATTGGGACACCCTCGCCAAAGCCAACATCAATCTTTCTGTTGCAGAACGTGTACAGATTTTGTTGAACGAATTCAAAGCAGAAACATTTGAGGAATTGTTTCAAGGGATGTATCAAGCACCCCTTGAACAGTTCATCGGAAAAGAGGATGCATTTCCCGTCAAGGGACATTCCGTAAATTCGACATTGCACAGCATTCCAGCCTGTCAGAAGATTTTGAAAAAAGCCGCTGTCAAGCGGTTACAGAATGCCTATCATCTGAATAGTTTCCTCCCTGAAACAGGAAGCGTTCACCAATTGCAGTTCACCATCCTGAAAAATCAAGTCAGCCTATACCTTGACACATCCGGCGAAGGCTTACATAAGAGAGGATACCGCAGAAATTCCAACCTTGCGCCCATTCGTGAGACGTTAGCCGCTGGAATTCTGGATTTAGGCAGACTGCGGAGTGATACACTGGTATGTGACCCCTTTTGTGGAAGTGGCACATTTCTGATTGAAGCCGCCCGCCGTGCATGTCACATTGCCTCCGGACTTGACCGCCGATTTCAGGCGGAACAATGGGACAGTGTACCAGATTCGGCATGGAGAAACGCACGCTCCGAAGCCCTCGACAGAATCAACCGCAATGTAGCCTTTGAGGGTTGGGGATGGGACATAGACCTCCAAGCTGTCCGCCTGACCCTTGACAATGCCAAAAAAGCAGGAGTCGAAAAATTCCTGCACATTGAACAGCGTGACATCAAGGACTTCCAGCCCATTTCTGGAGCTGTCACCTTCTGTAACCCTCCCTACGGTGAAAGAATGTTAGAACAGAGAGAAGCACAGCAAATCTACCAAACCATGGGAAAAGTTTTGACAGCACCACTCCATGTCATCTGTGGTGATTCTGATTTTGAGCGTTGTTTCGGCAAAAAAGCCGACAAGCGCAGGAAGCTCTATAATGGAATGATTTCATGTCAGCTGTATAGTTATTTGAAGTGATTGCAAGAAAATATCAAAAAAGGGGTATCCCCTATTCAAGGGATACCCTTTTTGATTGTTAGCCTTTTACCATAAAGATAGTCAATGGAATCGACGGCAATAAGATTAAAATAGTATTACGAATCATCATCTTTTTGAGCCGTTTCCACTGTTTTTCTGTCAATGTATTGACCTTTGGAATGTTCAGAACTTCCAGTATGATGACAGCAGACAGAAAGATGAAATAGGTATTTACCATGAACAAATAAGACGCTCCTACCAACATCTGCCATTCCAAATGTGCGATAGAATAACCGCAGGTACAGACAGGGGGCATGAGTGCGGTAGCAATGGCAACCCCTGGAATGATATTATTCGCCTTGTCTTGTCGGGTACTTCCCACGATTCCAGCCAATCCGCCGGCGGTAGCAATCACAACATCATAAGCACTCGGCTGTGTTCTTGCCAATAATTCCGAACTTGGCTCATTGATAGGCGACAGCAGGAAATACAAAGTCGAAACACAGATACTAATTACCAACTGTATCATAAATCCATAAAAATGCCGTCTGAATCGCATGAAATCCGCTGCTGCCGTGCCGTATGCCATGGCTAAAATACTACCCATCAAAGGAGAAATCAACATAGCCCCGATAATGACCGCCGTTGAACCTGTGTTCAATCCTACAGAAGCAATCAGAATTGCACAAATCAAAACGCACATATTTGTACCCGTGACCTGTCCGCCGCTTAAGATTCTCTGTCGAATTTCTTCATGAGTTGCTGTGTCTTCGTGCAAATTAAATGCCCTCTTGATAGTCCTTGTGAATTCTTTGGTAAATAACTTCAATCAACATACCTCCTATGAATTTTCAACTATTATACCATATTTTTGTAGTAAATGTCAAGTGTTTTGAGCTAACCATATTGATATTTTTATGAACAATTGCAATCCAATTGTAAAAAAATTGATGAAAGGAAAGAAAAATTTATGATAAAATTACAAATCCCTGCCACCAGTGCCAACCTTGGGGCTGGTTTTGATGCCCTAGGGCTTGCCTTGCAATATTACAATTTTGTGGAAATGGAAGAATCTGATACCATTGCAATCACTTCCGCTGATGAAACGCCCATTCCCACGGATGAAAACAATCTGATTTACCAATCTGTCAAAGACGTTTATCAGATATGTGGAAAGAAGCTTGACGGATTGAGGATGATTCAAACCAACACCATCCCCATGACAAGGGGACTTGGTTCAAGTTCCGCCTGCATTGTTGCCGGATTGATGGGCGCAAATACATTACTTGGGAATCCTTTGGGAACGGATGATTTAGTAGACTTAGCAGCACAGATTGAAGGACACCCCGATAATACCGCCCCAGCCTTATTAGGGGGAATTGTGACAGCGGTTTTTGATGGGAGAAGGGTGCATTGGGTGAAACAGGAAGTTTATACAAAGCTCCGTTTTGTGGCAATGATACCCGACTTTGAACTAAAAACCGAAAAAGCAAGAGCCTGCCTGCCGACAGAAGTCGCCCACAAAGACGCTGTATACAATTTGTCAAGAGCAGCTTTATTTTCCGCAAGCCTCTTGACAGGGAAATTTGAGAACCTGCGAACCGCCGTTCATGATAAATTGCACCAGCCTTACAGAATGGCATTGATACCCCATGCAAGGGAAGTATTTGACATTGCCTATGCACATGGCGCATATGCCGCCTATATTTCTGGTGCTGGACCAACTATTATGGCAATCGCAGACGAGGACAACACATTTTTTGCAGGAAAAATGCGCTTTTCATTGGATAATATTGGCTTGAATGGCTGGAAAGTACAAGATATGAAAATTGATAACCAAGGCTGTGTATTGTTATAATCGCCTTATCTCCAAAATCTACTCTTTCTATTTGTGCAATTTGCCGTATTTTTTAAACGAAATGTAAATTTATTGTTAAATGATTGACAATTGATAAAAAATGTGATATAATGTTACAGAATGCACAAAATATGAAAGGGGGTGTAATAGGATGAAACTTTCAGATTGGCTTAATTTAGAAGATGCGATTCCTATTTTAAACGCAGGAAAATACACACCTGTTGGGGACTTGACAGTTGTTTCGATTTGTATTTTGATGTTTATTATCTTAATGCAGACATATTCACATAGAAAGCGAAATTTTGGACTTGCATTAAAAACGTTAATACTTTGTTTTGGTTCAGCATTTACCAATATTATCTATCAAATTGAATTAGTTTCCCTACCCAATAAAGTATTGTTCTTTTACTTATTCCGTGCCATTCATCATATTGTATTAGCACTTGTGCCGTTTTTTTACTTGCTTTACTTGCAGGAGTGCCTGTGGGCAAATCCGGTAAATTCAAAGAAACATAGCAATTTTTCACTTTTTTTGATAGCTTTGGCGGCAGTGGTGGATATTGTAGGAATATTTTTCCATTTCACGGCATGGGTAGACGCAGACAGAAAGGTATACACTGTTTTCAATCCGTATATCCCATTGTATGCCATTTTCAATATTGCGATTTTCATTGTATTGATACGTTTTCGTAGCAGAATGATACGTCAAGTATTTTGGGGCTTATTTGCACCAAATGTACTTGCAATGTTCATGTTAATTATGCAGGGAATTCACGGACAGACTTCATTCACCTGTGGAACATATTTATTCCCTGTATTGGGCTTAATTTTCCTGTTCCATTCCAATCCGTATGATATTGATACCGGCGCAGTGGACGAGAGTTATTTTTATGATGAACTTGACGACAAACTGAATAAAAATCGTACCATGATACTGGTAAGCTGTACCATGTCAAACTTTTCGAAAATTATTAAAGAATCTCAATCTGTCAAGTTTGAATTCTATCAATTTTTCCGTCAGAACGTTCAAAGGGGAGTATTATACCATTTCCCCAATGATAGAATGCTTTTGGTCTTTGAGAAAAGATTCAATCTGCATCAGGATAAAGTTTTTGACCAGATGGTTGAAAATTTCACCTCCGGACATGACAAATTCAAGATGGATTATAAAGTTGTTATCATGGAAACAACATCAGACATTACTTCCAGTCATGAATATATCCGGATTATGGATTCTGTCGAAACCACTATGATAAATAATACCGTCTATGAAGTGCGGGAAGAGGATGTAAAACGTTTCTATAAAGATAGCTACATTCTGACTCAGTTGGAAGATATTGTAAATCAGTATGACCTTGATGATGAAAGAATCCTTGTATATTGTCAGCCTGTTTTCAATATTGTGACCCAAACATATGATACAGCCGAAGCGTTAATGCGCTTGAAACTCCCCAATGTAGGAATGGTTTTCCCAGACCAGTTTATCCCATTAGCAGAGCAGAATAATTTGATTCATGCAATGAGCCTGATTATCCTCAATAAGACTTGTGGGGCTGTGCGTACTTTGATGGAAGAAGGATATTATATCAACCGAGTATCTGTCAATTTTTCTACGCTGGATATTCGTTATGAAGATTTCTGTCAGGAAGTCCAGCAAATTATTGCAAGGAATCAAGTACCTTATGAAAAAATCGCCATTGAAATTACAGAAAGCCGGAACGAATCTGATTTCAATTTGATGAAGCAAAAAGTCATGGAATTGCAAAAATTAGGTATCAAATTTTACTTAGATGATTTCGGAACAGGCTATTCCAATTTTGATAGAATTATGGAAATCCCCTTTGATATTATCAAATTTGACCGATCCATGTTGATTGAATCCGGAAAAAGTGATTCTGCCTTTTATATGGTAAGCACCTTTGCAATGATGTTTGATAAATTGCACTATTCTGTATTGTTTGAAGGAATCGAAAATGATGTGGATGAAAAAAGCTGTGTCCGTATGTGTGCAAAATATTTGCAAGGCTATAAATATTCGAAACCCATTCCAATTGAGCAGTTGACGAATTTCCTGACTTTGGAAGCAAGCTAAAAACCGTCCTCAATTTAAGAGGACGGGTTTTTTTTGGGTGACATCAAGAATAAAATTGCAGTTGTTGCCGTGCAGAGGTCTTGATTAGTCATGAATGCATGAACCCACGAATGATTTTTCAGAACGGTATACCACAAAAACGGCATCAGCCCCACAAATCCACAAGCGAATAATTTTGTTTTATCGAAACGTTTTTTTAATTTGGAGCATCTCACAATCTCAATAGCCAAGCACCCCAAAGATAACAAAATTGCCGGATTGCTTACAAAATAATGGATATTTTTCACAATCACATCCCATAAATTGAAATTCTGTAAATAAGCATTATCAGCGGTACGGTGTGCCATATTCTGCCAAGCTTCCAAAAATACATTTTCCTTTGTAAAAATGGTAGCAACAACCCATTTACAAGCCCACATCCCAGCGTAGCCAATCCCCCACGCAAAGGAATATTTGACGAATTCCCAAGAATGATATGGTTGCATCATCCCATACAATAGCAATAAAATCCCCAGAGACACAATAGGATAAGTGAGGTAATCAAAATAAGCAACTGCAATTCCAACCCCGACAAAGAAATACCATCCGCATTTTTTCCGTTTTAACAAAATAATACACGAAATCACGATAATGCTATATAAACTCATGTATTCCATGCAGACCATAGCCGGCGGAAGCAATGCCCCACAAACCGGAAGCAGTAGCAAAATAAGATTCCGGTCTCGTTTCCAAGCAATCCCCAATAACAATACCGTGATAATGATTTGAAAGATACCAACAATGCACCGGATTCCATGATAATCAGTCACATACAGCAATGGTTTCAGCCACAATTGATACCCATGCCAATAGCGGGCATAAGTCACCCGATAACAAGGCGGATTCTGATTCCCTGCATAAGCAATGAGAAATTCTCTCATATGAAACTCATCTGTTTCCTGTTCATCTGTCAAATGTGAACACAGCAAAGACCGCTGAAAAGTCGAATGCATTTCGTCATTGTCTGCGGTTTCCATGAGCATCAAAGAATCCGTGTGAATGTCAAGCGTATAGCCTTGAATGCCAAGAAAAGGCTCATGTGTTGATTCATGGGAAAGCGTTTCCGCCGAAGTGGTCAAATGTTCCTGCATTCTGTCAACCGGAATGAGATACACCGCAAACAGACACCCCATTCCCACAATGGCACATATCCCAATCATAACGATTGTAAAAACGAACTGCTTGAAAAATCTCATACAATCGGATGATTGAGCGTCTTGAAAATGGCTTCTACATCTTCCTGTAACGCTAAACTACCAGAGAATACACTTGCACTAGCCGCAGCAATTCCCATTAAAAGGGCTTTTTCCTCATCATGGTATCGTTCCCAACCTGCAAGAAATCCAGCTAACATGGAATCTCCTGCACCAGTGGTAGTGATAGCCTTTCCACGAAGCGCACGGCGGAAATAGACCTCACCGCTAGCCCCCAATAACAAAGCCCCTTTATCTCCCATGGAAACAAGCACATTTTGTGCGCCCATCTCCTGCAATCTTCTTGCATAGCGTTCCACTTCTTTTGGAGTAGTGGGGCGAACCCCGAACAATTCCCCTAATTCGACATGATTCGGCTTGACAACAAACGGATTTTTAGCAAGGGTATTTCTCAGCAATTCGCCGGAAGCATCCACAGCGAAGCGGATATTTCTATCTTTGAATCTGTCCATCATATCCGCATACATGGTATCAGGCGCACCATTGGGAATACTCCCAGCCAAAACAAGAGTATCACCCTCTTGCATAGCATCCAATTTTTGATACAATTCATTCATAGCAGATTCCGTAATTTTTGCACCAATGCCATTGATGTCGGTTTCCTCTTTAGGGGAGCAAATTTTCATATTGATACGGGAATTCCCTTCAGCGAGAGGAATAAAATCCTTTGGAAGGTCTTTGAGAATTCTGGCAATGAGAACCCCTGTAAACCCTGCGAGAAATCCGAGGGCTTTTGTTTCCATTCCTAAATTATGCAGAACGATTGACACATTGATACCTTTACCGCCAGCCCTCATGCGTTCAGAATTGGCACGATTGACCTCACCAAGGCGAAAATTGTTGACATTCATATAATAATCCAAAGCCGGATTAAAAGTGATAGTATAAATCATAATTGATAAACTCCTTTCATTGATTAACATTTCCATCTTTCTGTTTGTCAAGCGTTTCCTGTTCAAGTCTGCCTAATGCGCTGAATGCCTGCCGTAGTGAACTTACCCCGAAAATGCGGAGAGCTTTTGAACTTTTCGGGAGTGCGGAGAGTGCCTGTTTTGGAACAATACAAACCTCAAAGCCCATGCGCCGAGCCTCTTCCACACGTTTGACAATATGCGATACGTTACGGATTTCCCCAGCAAGCCCCACTTCTCCAATGGCAATCAATTTATCAGGTAAAGCCCTATCTACCAGAGACGAATACAAAGCCAATGCAACCGGCAAATCTCCGGCAGGCTCATCCAATCGAAATCCCCCGACAATATTCAGATACACGTCTAAAGTACCGCTATTGAGTCCGCATCTTTTTTCGAGGACAGCCAGAATCAAACTCATACGGTTATAGTCAAACCCTGTCGCCGTACGTTTTGGGGTAGAGTATCCAGATTTTGAAATGAGCGTCTGTACCTCTGCGAGGATGGGTCTTGAACCCTCCATCACGCAGGCAATACAAGTACCCGATACCCCTAACGGACGACCAGCAAGGAGCATTTGAGAGGGATTTTCGACTTCTTTCAAGCCTTTTTCCTGCATATCGAAAACACCGATTTCATTTGTAGAGCCGAAACGATTTTTGACCGCCCTTAGAACACGATAACTCATATGTCGTTCCCCTTCAAAAAATAAAACGGTATCCACAATATGTTCCATGACCTTTGGTCCTGCAATTGCACCGTCTTTATTGACATGACCGACAACGAAAAACGGAATTTCGAGCCGTTTCGCCGTATGCATAAATAAATTGGTACATTCCCGAACTTGTGTTAGACTTGCAGGAGTGGAGGAAATTTGAGGAATCTGCATGGTTTGAATGGAATCAATAATGACAACATCCGGCTTTGAAACCTCGATAGTATCACAAATTGCTTGCGCATCCATTTCAGTCAGGATATAGAGATTATTAGACGACACATTTAAACGTTCAGCACGTAATTTCAATTGTCGTTCGCTTTCCTCACCGGAAACGTATAGTACACGGTGATTCTGTCCTAAATATTGGCATATCTGCAAAAGTAGCGTACTCTTCCCAATTCCGGGTTCACCGCCCAACAATACGATAGACCCCTTGACAAGCCCACCGCCAAGAACTCTGTCGAGTTCTCCCGAACCAGTTTGATAACGAGTTTCATTCATGCTGGTAATTTCAGAAATGAGATGAATTCGGCTGGAAAGGTCAACAAGTTTATGAGTACCGCCCATAGTTTCCATGGGAATGGATTCTTCCAAAGTATTCCATTGACCGCAGGAAGGGCAGCAACCGTTCCATTTGGTAGTAGTTGCACCACATTGTGTACAAATATATTCAATTTTATCTTTTTTCGCCATTAAGATGCTCCTTTCAAGGAATCAACTTGAATTTAGTCTTTCCATTCCACACGCATTTCATTTGTCCTTATTATAGCATACAATCATAAAAAAAGCAACGGTCAGATGAAAAAAGTCTCAATAAAAATGACCATTCGAATGTCATGCAAATAAATTGCCCCAATTTTTCATACTGCACAAAAATAGGGCTTGGGTATACTCGGATATATCCACAACATGATGGAAGTCTTCTCCGGTTTGTTCTAGGTTCACGATGCAGATTTCACTATAATGATGAATCAAAAAGGGGACAACACAATCTGCAAAGCTATCTTTATATAATAACAATTTTTTACCGTTTTCAATGTTAGTGTGGATGATGAGTTTCTGACAGGGTTTACCTAGATAGTATTGATATTTATCATCACCAGTGAGGGCGGTAGTATCATAAAGGCGATTACCTCTGTCTTCCGTCTGACCGTCTGCATAGTATGCAGTGATAGAAGTAATTTGTCCGCTGGATTCATTTCGATAGCGGTCTAATACATCTGCTCTTACTCCGTTATATAGCGTTTTTTCATAAAGATTTCCCCGAAATTCTGTACTCATATGAGAGATAACAAATTTCTGATAAGATACAGGGGTAAAGCCCATCTTTTGAATGGCGGACTGGTAAACGTAGTACGCTCCACAACACGTCCATCTGGTATCTGTACGGTAGTAAATGTAATTATCTTTCAAGGAGGATAAAATATTATATGCATCAACACAATGCACACCGTTGACTGTTTCCAGATAGATTTGCTGAATTCTGTTCTTTTGTTCGGCATTGATAGCATTAGCTGGTAATTTAGTTTTGTAGATTTCTGATGCTGAGGGTACAAGAATGAAATAGGTGGGAATTTGGGTTTCTTCATAAAATTGATTGACTGGTTCGGCAGCGGTTACAATGTCGGGAATATCAGATGCATATAATTTTTCCAGCAACATTTCATCTGTGACGTAGACCCCTTGAATCATTTTTTCCCCAATGAATAAATCAGCATTGCTTTTAATTCGGAAAAGTACATCATGGAATCCAATATGCTCCTGTAAATATTTTTCGGTTTGTTCAGCCCATGTTCCATTGAAAAAATGTTGCAATGTTGGACGCATGAGGGCGGTTTTATCATAGCTTTTGATTGTTCCTATGCCAAGGGTCAAATCAATCAGCAGAATAACGAATACAATCGAATAATGTAATTTTTTCTGTTTCATTTCTAGCACCTAAATTTTTAACCATAGTTCCGTCATACGTTCCCCATATAGCATTGATGCCAAACAAAATAAGAATAATAAACCATATACTAACGGTTCACATATGAATAGCTTCTGCCCTATTTCTGTAACTGCAATTCTTTCTGTGATGTTCTGGAATAAATCCGCTGCAATATAAAGCCCCAATAACAGTAGGGCAATATATGACGTGAAGAAATAGAATCCCGTCTGGTCTGCAATGCCATTGCCAAAACTTAACATTGCTTTCCAGATAGTTCCAGCTTCAGTGAGATTTTTGGCAAATAACAATACAAATAAAAATTGCTGTAAAATCGCAGTGTAAATTAAGCCAAATACATAGCCTTTTCCTCCAGAATTTTCCTCTATGAAATTTTTATCTAATCCTGTGAGCTGTTCTATGCTTACCAAAATCCCCATGAAAATACCCCAGATGATGAATTGTATTTCTAAGCCATACCATGCCCCAATGAACGCCCATGTTAGAATTAAAAATAGGTATCTTTGCCATTTCCTTTCAAAATTGCGAAATAGAAAATATCTGAAATTCGTCTGAAACCATAATAACAAAGTGACATTCCAACTTTGTAAGAATGCTGTGATGCTGGAAGTGAAAAATGGATGGCTGAAATTTTTCGGAAACTGAAACCCAAAACATTTGCCTAACCCTCTCGCCATTTCTGTGTATCCTAATAACTCAAAATAGAGATACATCGAAAAAGAAAGCGTGGTGAGCCATGCTGTCAACATACTCATTTGTCCAGCTTGACGCAGTTCACGAAATATATAACCAAATGTATCCGCAAGAATCACTTTTTCTGCCAAACCTCTGATAAATAATTGCAGTCCCTTACTTAACTGCATGATGTTACATGGTCGTTTTTCCAATTGTTCTTGATATTCCAGATAAGTCATTAAAGGACCAGCATAAATTACCGGAAACATGAAGATATACAGCGCAACATTTAGAAATTTCACAGATGCCATATGCCTTCTGCGGTAAATTCCAATGAGATACCCTAACCCCTGCAATGTATAAACTGCAATTCCGAACGGAAATAAAAAGCCTTCCCTCTCCTGCACCATTGTCCGAATTAACGTCATGGCAATAATTTGTATCAATGCCGAAAATGCCAATATAATGGTACTGATTTTTTTTCGGTTCTGCATTCTTTCTAATACTAATCCAATCCCATAATCAAAAAATACGCATGCTGCCGGATATAATAACCGGAATGGATTTCCCCATCCGTATACTATCATACTCCAAAATAATAATAATCCGTTTTTTCCCTTTGTTGGTATGAGATAATAAGATACCAGTATGATGGGGAGCAATACCACTATAAATGTAAAAGATGATAGATACATTAAATTTCCTCCTGTGTCATAGCAAGAAATTCTTCCCTTGTCATTCTAGCATTCAATACCTCTAATAATGCATTGGCAGACAGGACAGACGGCAAATTCAGGGACTGCTGAAATTTTTTCCTTTTTTCTGCGCTGTTGTTTGTTCCGCTTAGTCCGGCAAAATAAAGGTCAGTTTTGGTAATGGGTTCATGGGGTTCAATCTGTTGTGAAAGAACGCCAGCTTTTTCGAATGCATCTCTCAGAATGTCCGCATCAATTCCCTCTACTCCAAGCTTTCCCTCTGCGGAAGGTTTGGTTTTTCGCTTCTCTTTGCCGAAAATATCAGGGATATAGATATTCTGTATAGTTCCCTCTTTGATAGAACCTCTTAAATAGCTTCTGATTTTGAATCCGGCTCTGTCGGAATCGGTGAGAATCAAAATGCCTGTGGTTTTGGCATACCAGCGTATCAATTCCAATTTTTCGGGGTCTTTGAAAATCTGAAATCCATGAGTGGGGATGATAACAGCTTTTACCAAAGAATCCAATTTAATTTTATCATATTTCCCTTCCACAATAATTGCTTGCTTAATCTGGAGCATTTTTTCACCTCCTGAGCATTTCCACGATAGTTTTTTCAAAAATCACTCTTTCATCCCCTGTACCGGAATACATTTGCTGTTCTGCATCCCGCAGTAAACACAAACACCTTGTGAGGTGTTCCATATTTTCGCCCATACTGTTACGGAATGCATTTTCTACAGCAAAGCGCATTTTATAGGGAAAGTCACTCATTACATCATCAACTGTTTTCCCTGATTGCTTTGCACATACTGCCCTTTGTACATCAAGCATACTTCCGGAAACTGTCGCCATCAGGTAGGGCATTTCGACTCGCATGGCTAGTAATTCTTCTACAGCCTTCATGGCATCATTTGCTTTATGTCGTAATACGGCATTCGTCAGGGCGTAGACGGTTGTTTCCAGCTGTGGGGTGACAAGTTCCTGCACCATCTGCAATGTGATTTCTGAGCCGTCCGCATAGGCGCAGAGTTTTTCCATTTCCTGCGTCAATAACAGAGACTGACAGTTACATTGTTCGGCAAGGGTGACAGCAGCTGGTTTTTCCATAGTACAGCCTTTTTTCTTAGCAGTTGCCATAAGTTCTGAGGCAGTCTGACTGACGGTTTTAGGTTCGGTACAGCAGACAATCCCTTTTTTGGCGATTGCATCAATGAGGGTTTTATTTTTGGCAGTGGGCTTTTTATTTTTTCCGGTTTTACCACCATAAATGTCAAAGCCTGTCACATCAAAGATTAAAATTGTTTGTTCGGAAACATTATCCACGATATTTTTGACAGCTTTCCGGATGTCTTCTCTTACAGATTCCATATTGAAATCGTGTATCCAGATGCAGTTATATTCTGCAAACATGGGACACAATTCCGCCTCGTCTGCAAGGGTACTGACATCTAAATTTGTACCGTCGAATTTCGTGACGCTTTCCATTTCTCCGCCTGTGAGGGCTTTGATGATTTTCTTTGTACTTTGTTCCGCTTGGAATATGTCACTTCCATAACAATAATATAAATTCGCAAATTTTTTACTCTTGAGGTGGTCGCTCAAACCTTTTATATCAAGAATTGGCATATAATCTCCTTACTCGGCTTTTGCCGTCAGACCTGATAGTGATTTCAAGATTATTTTCCCCAATATAAGTATGATTATCTGCAATGTAGGGGGAATTTTCGTCAAGTACCATCATGATACCACATTCCGGCAGGGGGTTTTCACTATACCCGAATATGGTCAGAATTTCGGGGGTTTCTTCTTGTAATAGATTGCTTTTCGTACAGAGGTATTCAATCCCTCCATATTTGATTGAAAGTTTTTCAGGTGCAATTGTAATTTTTGCGCCGTGAAATAGCATCTCTTTGTATTGCAGTTTGGGGTATTCAGAAAATAATACAGTATCTTTCAAAATATGGATTGTTTCCGGCTGAAAATATTCCCCATAACGCTTTAAATTGATTCTTGTGGGATGGGATAAATCAATTTCTCCCACCGTTGGAATACCTTCTCTTGTGAGATAAGCATTGGCATATAATGCCCCTTGTGCAGAATTGCTCATATCAAAAATAGCGGATTCTTCGCCATTTGTCACAACTACAACACAATTTCTTCCGCTGCCTAATTGAGCGATTCGCAGGTCTTCATATTGGTAGGCGTGACGAATTGCCGGAATCACTGCCGTTATGGTGACTGCTATCACGGCTGTGACGGAGGTCAAGGGCTTATTTTTGGCGATAAGGTGACAGAATAGTATCAGGATAATTCCTGTTGTGATGAAAAATATCAGCTCTCCTGAACCTGTACCGGTATGTGTCCATGATAGTTTTGATACGCTCTTTGCAATTGTGAGTACCCACTTTTCTACCGCTTCTGCACTCAAAAACAACCATTGTGCTATTTTCCCTTGTGCGCCTAATAATACCCCTGTCGCCCCTAACCCCATGGCTACCATACAAAATGGTGTCAGGATTAAATTGCTCAATGGCGATATTAACGACACTTCATTGAAGTATAACGCACTTGCTGGGAATACTGCCAAAAACACCCAACATCCAGAAATGAAATTGACAAGGGCTTTTTGTAAGGTAGTTTCCTGTTTCAGGTCTTTGGTCATGTATGGCGCAAGGATTCCAATTCCCATAGCTCCACTACATGACAGCCAAAATCCTGCACTGTGTATGACAAATGGATTGGATATGCCTAAGATTAACATAGCTATGCTGAGTGAAGTCACTCCATCCGGTTGGCGGAAAAATAACCCTGCTGATTGTCCCAACAAAACCATGATACACGCCCTCTTGACGGAGATAGTTTCACCGGCACATATCACAAATAATCCGCACAATATCGCCAATACTGCAAATTTGATTCTTCTGTCTGCGTGCAGTCGTTCTAATACCCATGTTACAAATAATGCCAGAAAATCCAAGTGTAAGCCTGACACCGCCATAATATGACCGATTCCCATTCGATATAGGGCATTTTTGCTCATGCCCGAAAATCCGGACTTATCACCGAATAACATCCCCGTCAGCATGGAGGCGGTTTCTTTTTTCATATACTTGTGAATGCGTTCGGTCATGGTACTGCGCCATGTTCGGATATTCGTTTTGAAATCCGGCTTTTCAGGGGTATGATGGTCTTTCAGTTCGGCTTCAAAGCCAAATGTCAGGAAAATATTCTCTGAACGATTGTAGTCATTACTGTATAAATAGCTTCCCTCTGTTCGGGTAGGAGTGCCGGAAATTGTGAGCGTATCGCCATAGGAAAAATGGAGATATTCCAGTGATACTGTCACTTTGGCTTTTACTGCATTTTCAAAAGTGCCGTCTAGGGTGTAGGTTGTCCAATTGGTGTCAGATTGGCTCAAATTGATGACTTTTCCGGTGAATGTTGTTGCTTCTAAGGGAACGGAATTCAAAAGGATTTCTGTGCGTAATTCTGCACACCAATAGACACAGCACGCTGTCAAACATGACAACGTGCTGAGCAGTACATATTTCCACAAATCCTTGCGCCATAGCAATACCCCACCTGCTACCAGTGTCACCACTCCGCAAGCAGTTGCCCATAACTGCCACACAATGACCGCTGATAATATCAGCCCTATCATGAATGGTACTCCTACATATAACGCCGGACGTTTCATCAGTCCTTAAAGAACAACGGAAGAGGGTCAAGGAAAATAATATCCTCTCGGTTTGCTGCGTCTCCCTCTGCTAATACTGCCGCTTCTCCGGCAATTTCTCCGCCTGCCTGCTGTACTAAGGCTTCTAAGGCTTTCAAGGATTCACCTGTGCTAATGACATCATCTACAATTAACACACGCTTCCCCTTTAACAGTTCCGCTTTCTCGCCGTCCAAATGTAAGGTTTGCTCATTTGCTGTTGTGATGGATTTCACCTTGACGGACACAACATCCTGCATATAAAGCTTCACGGACTTTCTAGCCACAACATAGCTTTTTCCGCTTTGTCTTGCCATTTCATACGCAAGCGGAATGCCCTTGCTTTCGGCTGTGATAATCACATCAAATTCAGGCGACTTTGCTAACAACTGTTCTGCGCTTTTCACTGTGACTTCTACATCTGAAAACATGATAAATGCGGCAATATCCAATTTGTCGTTGACTGCACAAAGTTTCAGCTTTCTGTCCAGTCCGGCGATTTTCATTTCATAATATTCACTCATTTTGAATTCCTCACATTAGCCGAGAGACTGTTCGCCCCAGCCCATCTTTGTACCTGCCAACATATGGAAATGCAAATGCATGACACTTTGACCGGCATCTTCTCCGCAGTTATTGACAACACGATAGCTTTCAATATTTTCATCTGCGGATACCTTCGCCATAGCTTCAAAGATTTTTGCAACTACTTGTGAATTTTCAGCGGTGATTTTCTTGGCACAGCAAATATGTGTCTTTGGTACAAATAAATAATGTGTCGGTGCAATCGGCTGAATGTCCTTGAATGCATATACATATTCATCTTCATATACTTTTGCTGAGGGGATTTCCCCTGCAATAATCTTACAGAATAAACAATCTTTGTCCATTTGATACAACTCCTTACTTGATAAATTCGGATACGATACTTTCTAATTGATTCAGGGCTTCTTTTACTAACGTCTGGTCGCCAATGCCAGCCATAGCGGAATCAGGTCTTCCGCCACCCTTGCCATTTGTCAGGGCTGCTAATTTCTTGACAATATTTCCAGCGTGTGCGCCCTTCTCCAATGCGGATTTGGTGACTGCACAATACAGCTGTCCCTTTTCTCCGCCAATTCCTGCCAATACTGCAATCACAGGCTTGTCAGTACTCTTAATCTGGTCGCCCATTTTGCGCAACATATCAGCATTTGCGCCTTCCACGGTTGTACCGATTACCTGAACGCCCTTGACATCCTTGGCATTCTTGAAAAGGTCATCAATCGCACTGCCAGCCATTTTCTGACGGAGTGTTTCAACTGTCTTTTCGGTTTCCTTCAACTGCGCTGTCAATGCCACACACTTTGCAGGAAGTTCAGCTGGATTATTCAGTTTCAAAGCCTTTGCGCTTTCGTTGATGGTGTTCTGCATGGAGTTGATGAGTTCTAACACTCCTGCACCTGTCACGGCTTCAATTCTGCGCACCCCAGATGCAACGGAACTTTCAGAAATGATTCTAAATAAGCCAATATTTGCAGTATTCTTGACATGAGTACCACCGCAGAATTCAACGGAAACATCTCCAGCCTTTACCACTCTGACAATATCGCCGTACTTTTCGCCAAATAATGCCATTGCGCCCAATTTTCTTGCTTCATCGATTGGCATTTCATTGACTTCCACCGGAATTCCTTCTAAAATCCATGTGTTGACAAGATTTTCGACTTTCTGAATTTCCTCTGTTGTCATAGCGGAAAAATGAGAGAAGTCAAATCTACAAGCTTTGTCATTGACTAACTGTCCGGCTTGGTGAACGTGTTCGCCTAATACCTGACGTAATGCCGCTTGTAATAAGTGTGCGGATGTGTGGTTTCTCATGACATTATTTCTGAATTTCTTGCAATATTTTGCAGTAACAGTATTGCCAACATTCAAAATACCGCTTTCCAGCTTGCCAAAATGCAGGAAATGTCCGTCCTCGTCCTTAGTGACAGCACTTACCTTGAATACTCCGGAATCTGTATAAATTTTACCATGGTCTGAAGCCTGTCCGCCACTTTCCGCATACAAGGGGGTTTTATCCAATACAATGACAGCATTTTCTCCCTCGTTGACGGTTTCTGTGATTTCCTGCTCTTTGACAATTGCCACGATTTGAGCGGATACTTCATTTTCGGTGTAGCCGACAAAATTTGTTTTTGGCACTTCCAACTTGATGGAGTTATCAGCCCAAGAGGAACTTGCTTTTGCTGCATGGTCAGCTTTTGCAATTTCACGCTGTTTCTGCACTAATGCTCGATAGCCTTCTTCATCAACATCAAAGCCACGTTCTCCAGCGATTTCAACCGTCAAATCAAAGGGAAAACCATAGGTATCAGCCAATTTGAATACATCCTCACCAGCCAATGTTTTAGTTTGTGCATTGTCCATGACTTCATTTAACAATTCCATACCCTTGTCAATGGTCTTGGCAAAAGCTTCCTCTTCAACCTTGATAATTTTCTTGATGTAGGCTCTCTTTTCCTCTAATTCAGGGTATGCGTTCTTGTTTTCGTCAATGACAGTATCACAGACTTCATGCAGGAATGTACCCTTAATGCCAATCATGCGCCCATGTCTTGCAGCACGTCTGAGCAGTCTTCTCAAAACGTAGCCTCTGCCCTCGTTGGAGGGGAGTACTCCATCACCTACCATGAAAGTTGTGCTTCTGATATGGTCAGTGATAACTCTCAATGATACATCTGTATCATGGTTATCATGATAGTTGACATTGGCAATTCTGGAAATGTGCTTCATGATGTTCTGCACGGTGTCAACTTCAAAGAGATTGTCAACGCCCTGCATCACACAAGCCAAACGCTCCAAGCCCATGCCGGTATCAATGTTTTTGTGTTCCATTTCAGCATAGTGTCCGTTTCCGTCGGAATCGAACTGACTGAATACCAGATTCCACACCTCGACAAATCTGTCACACTCGCAACCAACATGACAATCCGGTCTACCACAGCCCTTTTCTGCGCCACGGTCAAAGTAAATTTCTGAACAAGGACCACAAGGTCCTGAACCATGTTCCCAGAAATTGTCCTCTCTTCCCATGCGTACCATGTGGGAGGGGTCAACCCCGATTTCTTTTGTCCAAATGTCATAGGCTTCGTCATCATTCTCAAATACCGAACAATGCAATTTGTCAACGGGTAATTCTAATACCTTCGTAAAGAATTCCCAAGCCCAATTGATGGCTTCTCTCTTGAAATAATCGCCAAATGAGAAGTTACCCAACATTTCAAAGTATGTGCCATGTCTTGCAGTCTTGCCAACGTTCTCAATATCAGGGGTTCTGATACATTTCTGACAAGTTGTGACACGCACATTCGGGGGGACTGCCTGCCCCAAAAAGTACTTTTTCAAAGGTGCCATGCCTGAGTTAATCAGCAATAAACTCTTGTCTCCTTGTGGAATCAGGGAGGAGCTTGCCATTCTGGTATGTCCCTTACTCTCAAAAAATGAGAGGAATTGTTCACGCAGGTCGTTTAAACCACGCCATTCCATTGTAATCACTCCAATTTTTAACTTTTATATGGGGATTCATCCCCAACATATACAAATATAGTATAACAGAATTCCGGCGAAAAGTCAAGACCTTTCGCCGGATTTGTTCATAGTTTCAATCTGTCTTCAATACTTTCAAAGCCTATGTGTTCGGCTTTGTAGTTCATGAGTAGGGTCTGAATTTCAAATGAACCGCCTTTCTGTGCGGATGCAATCGCATAATCTATGATGGGGTCAATCGCTTCTTTCGTGATAATGCCGTCATGCAATAGGATTTCAATTGTTTCAATTTGCTGTTCATCAATCAGAATTTGGATTGCTTCTGCAATGTGGCTTGTTAAATATTCCCTGATTCTGGGGATTTTGTCATAAAAGCCGATTGCTACAGCTTGTTTATATTCATTTACTCGGATTTGTTCAAATGTGCCAAATGTTGGATGTTGTAGGAAAAATGACAGGTCTTTTTCCAATGCTGTCCATGACCAGCTCTCCCTTAATACCACAATGAAACATTTCCCATTCCTATGGAAAAATAATTTCTGTCCTGCATCAAAACAATTCTGTTTCATCTTGATTTCCGTGTCTGGAATCATTATTTTCAAATTCTTATATAAAGCAAATGCTCCCTTTTCTATCAGGGTAACACTTTCTGGAATGATGACTTTCGTCAGCCCTCTGCACTCACAAAAGGCAGTTTCCCCAATTGTCAAGAGATGCTTGGGAAGTTTGAGAATGCCTTCTAATCCACTAGCCTCAAAAGCGGATGCTCCAATTGTTTCCAATTTATCAAAGAATGTGAACTTTTTCAGATGCCGACAATGTTCAAATGCATTATCTCCAATGCGTTTGACTGTTTCCGGAATTGTGATATGTTCCAATTCTTTGCATTCACTGCATAATCCTGCACTGATTTCCTCTATTAAGGGCGGAATGGTCATTTCTTTCATTCTGCATCCTGCAAAGGCATATTTCCCGATTATTTCCAGTTTCTCCGGCAATTGCATTTCTTTCAACGATTCACAATGATAAAACGCTTCCTCACCGATTTCTGTCACCGTTTCCGGAATGTTGATTTTCTGCATATTCCAACAGTGGTAGAATGCTTTTCGCCCGATTCGCTTCACTCCGTTTGGAATGAATACCGATTCCAAACCGTAACAGTCAGAAAATGCCTTGTCGGCGATTTCTTCCACTCCTCTGGGAATGACGGCTTTTTTCTGCCCCTCGTCAGGGATGTATCTCAATAAAATATTATCTTTTATCTGGAATGCCATGCTTTCACCTCACAATGCAAAACGCCTTTCGATGTCTTCCATGGCATCAAAGCCGAAATTTTGCGCTTGATAATCCATCAACAATAACTGTATTTCCAATTTTCCGCCTTCTTGTGCCTTATCAATTGCAAACATCACAAAACGGTCAATATTTTCAGCCGTGAAAAAATTAGCATAATCTATCACGTTTTGAATGCGGTCAATGTCTCCTGTTTGAATAAAATGTTCCACAAAATCAATGAAATTCACTCTGATATATTCTTTTGTTTCTTCATCACCAGATACAATGAAGTAATCCAGAATCAATTTATATTTCAAATTGGGATGCAGTTTTTTCGAAAAGTCCTTTTCAAATAAAATTGACATCAATGTGTCAATGATTAAATCAGGATTTTCATATGTCCTCATTTCATTAAAATTGTCAATCGTGAAAGTTGAGCCATTCTCCAACAGGAGCTGTATGCTTTCTACCGTTCTACATTCGAAAAATGCCCCTAATTGGATGATTTTCACTGTCTGCGGAATGGTGATTTTTCTCAGACTCCGACAGCCGGAAAATGCAAAACGGTTAATTTGTTCTACTTTTTCCGGAATGACAATATTTTTCAGGCTCAGACATCCATAAAATGTGTACGGTTCAATCTCAGTCATGTTTTCCGGCAATACAATTCTTGAAAGGCTGATGCAATTTTCAAATGCACCAAATCCAATATGATTGACTGTATTCGGGATGTTGATTCTCACCAAACATTTACAATCCGCAAATGCGCCGTTATTGATGCTGGTCACGCTTTCGGGGATGTTGACACGGGTCAGGCTGGTGCATTTTGCAAAAGTTTCTTCTTCAATGGCTGTCATTTTGCTGGGAATGGTGACACATTTCAAGCCGGTACAGCTTGCAAAGGCTTCTTTCCCGATTTTCGTTACACTTTCAGGAATGATAACTTCTTTCAAGCCCTTACAGGCATAAAATGCGCTGTCTTTGATAGTCGTCACACTTTCGGGGATGGTGATATTTTTCAGGTAGGCACATAAACGAAATGCCCTTTCTCCAATAGTTGTGACGGTATCTGGTATGATGATTGTTTTCAGGTCGGTGCAAAGCTGGAAAGCCTTATCTCCGATGATTGTCACATTATCCGGAATGATAATTTCCGTGACTCCAGCTTTCTCTTTGTATGATTTCAAGGTTGTATCTTCGATATGAAATCTCACTTATAACACCTCACAATTTCAATCTGTCCTCAATGCTTTCAAATCCGAAATGCTGCGCTTTATAATCCATCAAAAGCACTTGAATTTCAAATGAACCGCCTTTCTGGGCTTCATCAATCGCTAATTCAATGAATCTGTCAATATTGCCTTTGGTGATGATGCTGTCATCCAATAACATGGAAATGGTTTCCAATTCTTTCTTGTGTATCAGTTCTGGTACAACTTGCTGTATTGCGCTTTTCAGATAGTTTTTGATACTTTTATCAATGTCGTAATAACCCAATGACAGCGGAATTTTATAATAGGGTTGCTTCATTTTCTGAAATGTTTCTGCCGTGGGAGTTTTCAGGAATTCCGCTAATGCCTGTTCTTCGGGCTTTTCCTGCCATGCACGGCGTAACTGAAAATGAAATTTCCGTCCGTTTCGGGTGAAACATAAATGACCACCTCTCGAAAATGCACCATATTTGATTTCGATTTCTGCAATGTTTTCAGGAAACTCAATTTTCACAAATCCTGACTTGAAAAAAGCACATTCGCCGATATATTTTACTGTTGACGGAATTTTCCATTCAAATACCGCTTGACAATAACAAAATGCATTTGCTTCAATTCGCTCTAAATATGGGGGTAATTCGATTTGATGCAAACTGCGACAGTTATAAAAGGCTTTTTCTCCTATGATTGTGACAGTCTCTGGGATTTCGACTTCTCCCAAATGATAACACTCATAAAATGCCATTTGTTCTATGCTGGTATTTCCGTAGGGAATGACAGCTTTTTTCATTTCGTTTGTCGGGGTGGGTTCAGGGGATGTGGGGGTGGTCTGCGTTACCCGAATCGTTCCGACTGCGACAAATATCGCACAGCCCATCGCTATGTAACACAAGAACATTTCATCCCCTAATAATCCGCCTGTGAAAATGATGAGTTCACCCAAAACAATCAAAATATCAAATAAAATTCCTCTTTTCTTTTCGAAATTTTCATCTCTTTGTTTTTTCTCGGCTTTGTCGGGGGCTGTTTTGATTGCCCAAAAACAGGCAATCGTACAAAATACAATCAACCCCACCAAGAAAAGCCCTATTATCAGTTCCGCAGTCAATGGAATAGCCCCCCACAAAATGATACGTCGTTATCTCCGGTTGATGTGGATTTTGGGTCGTGCAATCGCCTTTTCAAAGGCTTTCAACTGCCTTGATAATGCCGAAATTGGCAAACCTACCACATTGAAATAGTCGCCTGCTATCGCTCGAACTAACAGTGAACCTTTGCCCTGTATGCCATATGCGCCGGCTTTGTCAAAGGGTTCGCCGGTTTCAATGTATGCGTGGATTTCGTCATCTGAGAGGGGATAAAATTCCACTTCTGTTTCCGTGGTAAATACTGTTGTTTGTTTGCCGAAATACAATGACACTCCAGTCATGACTGTATGCACCTCACCCGACAAACTTTTCAACATACGAAATGCATCTTCTTGGTTTTTCGGCTTTCCCATGATTTCATCATTCAAAACTACAATTGTATCACAGCCAATGACAATATTTTCAGGGAAAATTTCAGAAGCTTTTTTTGCTTTGCGGTCGGCTAAAAATGCCGCTGCCATTTCAGTTGGCATTCCCTGCGGTAAAGTTTCATCTGCATCAACTGGATGTGTCATGAAATCTTCTGTGATGAGCTTCAACAACTCCTGCCTGCGTGGTGAACCTGATGCCAATATGTAACTCATTTCAGCAACTCCTTTGGGTCGTAATCTGGAACTAATACCAGATGTTCATTTTTGGCTACTTCCTTTTGATACTGTTCCTGCCATTCCTGTGGGGTGAAATCCTCTACTGAAACAGAAACGTGTGAAGGATTGCAACCAATCGCTTCTACTAAGGCTGTGGCTAACTTTTCAGAGGCAAGCTTTTTCTGTTCCTCTGTGCGTCCTTTTAACATTTTGATGGTAATATGTGGCATAATTTATCATCCTTTCTGAATGCCAAAAATCATTGATTCTTTTATTGTAACACATTTTCCGCTAAAATACAAGTTGATTTTATGAACATTTTCACATTACAAATTAAATGCTTCTGCTATCACGTCTTCAATGCTTTGATAGCCAATATGACTGCTTTTGTAATCCATGAGAAACATCTGGATTTCCAGACTCCCGCCATGTTGTGAGGATTCAATTGCAATATCAAGCAAATTGTCAATATTGTCAGAATTGACAAAGCCTTTTTCTACAAATTCTCTCAAATTTTCAAGGTCATTGTGTTCAATCATATATTGCAATAAGTCCATCATATTCCGGTGTACATAGTATTCATAAAATTCGTCATTGGGTTCGGTCAGATACATTAAAATGGCTATGGGGAATTTATAAATGGGGTCTCTCATTTCATGGAAAATGCGATGTCTCGTGGGAGTATGCTTTTTCTGCCAAAATTCAAATACTCTTTCTTCATCCCTGCCAGCTTGATAATGCTTATCATCCATCTTGAATTTGACACTGTGTCCTTTTCTTTGCAGAATCAAGGTCAAACCAGGGATGTACTGCCAATTCATGCTTTCGACATTGTCTGATAATGTAATCACTTTGGGACGGTTCAGGACATTGAAAACATGGTCTTCAATTTTGCGGACGTTTTCAGGGATTTTAACGTGTGAAAGCGTTCCATGATATGCCATTAAAATGCCCCTGCCCAAAATCAGAAATGTTTCCTGATTTTTCATGAACCATGGAACTTTTTCAAATGCATCGATTCCAAAACTTTCGATTGTTTCGGGAATGTTGATTTTTTCTAGGGAGATACAACCATAAAATGCTTCTGTTTCAATGGCTTTGATTCCATTCCCCATAGTGACAGTGTGGAGACTGGTGCATTCTTTGAATGCTTTTTCTCGTATGACTTCTACCCCTGTACAAATGGTAACAATTTCCAAGGATTGGCAACCTCGAAATGCTTCTGTCGCTATTTCTGGAATGCGTTCCGGTATCCAAACCGATTGCAGGCTTTTGCAGTCAAAAAATGCCTTTTCTCCTAAATATCGCACTTCCTTTGAAATGGATACACTTTCCAATGAAATGCACCCATAAAAGGCATTTTCTCCAATACTACAGACCATCTCCGGCAATTCTGCTTTTTGCAGACTCCGACAGCCTTCAAAGGTATGGTCATTCACACAAACAAGCCTTTTCGGAAAATGCAATTTTTTCAGCATCCTGCAATTGCGGAATGCGGATTCCCCTATGACTCGTACTGTATCGGGGAATTCGCATTCTGTCAACATGGTACAGCCTTGAAATGCTTCCTCTCCAATTTCTGTCAAGCCTATGGGGAAAGTCACTTCTTTCAAGCGGATACAATCACGGAATGCCCCTTGACGGAGTTTTAACAGGTCTTCCGGCAATTTTATTTTTTCCAAAGCGGTACACCCTGCAAATATTTCTTCTCCCAATATCTTGACGTTTTCCGCAATTTCTACCTCTTTCAGGTTGAGACAATGAAAAAATGCACCGTTTCCAACTTGCTGAACGTGTTCAGGGATTTTGATAGATACCAATTGTTCCTGTTTCGCAAATGCACCACCAGCAATATATTTTACATTTTTTGGTATACTGATATGGGTATCGTTTCCGGTGTACTGCAACAATATATTTTTACCTAACATCTGGAATTTACGGAAAAATTTCATCTGCTTTTTAAGCCAAGGTGTTCCAAGAAAAGCATCTTTTCCAATGCTTATCAGGCTTTCAGGGAGGACGACTGAACGCAATTGAATACACTCTGCAAAGGCTTCATCTCCTATGCTGGTGACACCTTCCGGAATGATTATCGCTGTCAAACTGCGACAATTCCGGAATGCTCGTGCTTTGATGGTTGTCACGGTTTCAGGAATCACAAATGCATTCACTTGCAAAGGGCGGAAATGGTCATAAAATGCGTTTTCCTCTATAGTAGTTGTACCCTCTGGAATGATGATTTTTTTCGCTTCATGACTGCCGGAATGTTCTTCTTTCATGGAAACGATTAAAGAACCATCCTCTGTCCAGCCAAATCGATTTTTTGCCATTGTTTCACCTTCTTTCTGTCAAAGGTTATCATATTCTATTATACTCCAAATATTACTTTCTGTCAACTGCTTGCAAATGGTACGAATTTATGGTATAATTACATTGAGGTGAATTTTTATGAAATTAGTTGTACAACGTGTGACGGAAGGTTCTGTTACCGTCGAAAATGAAATGGTTGGTCAAATCCAAAAGGGCTATGTAGTTTTGTTGGGTGTAGGTGAAAATGATACTGAGGAAATTGCCCGAAAATTGGCGGATAAACTCGTTAAAATCCGTATTTTTTCGGATGCGGACGGAAAAACCAATCTTTCCATTAAGGACGTGGACGGCGAAATTTTAGTCATTTCTCAATTTACTTTATATGCCGACTGTAAGAAGAATCGCCCTAGCTTTACCCATGCCGGAAAGCCTGAACTTGCTGAACATCTGTATGAAGTCTTCCTTGAACAGCTTCAACCACAAGTGAAAAAAGTGGCTCATGGAGTGTTCGGGGCGATGATGGAAGTGAAACTTTGCAATGATGGACCTTTTACAGTTTTGCTGGAGGGGTGATAAAATTGTATTTAGCTGTATAAAATCATGTAAAAACTCCCATACTATCCATAAATCGTATGGGAGTTGATTGTTTGTGGAAAATCGTTTAATGGCATTGGCATTGCTTTTACTTTTGGGATATACCTGTGTGATGGCTAACCTTGCTGCAAAAATGCAGAATAGCCAACTTTTAGAAACTGCGATTCATCAAAGTCAATTGACTGTCAAAGTTGGTGAGGCAGATGGGACGATTTATGACAGGAATTTTGTACCCCTTGTGAATCAGGATACCGCCTTTTATGCTTCGGTTGTGCCTACTTTCCGGAGTATTGCCGAATTGATGCCACATATTGAGGAAATGTCCCCTTTATTGGAAGGACTACAAAATGGTGAGCCTTTTGTGTGTCGGGTTGATACGAATTCTTTTGATTGTCCAGAAATCAGTGTTCTGGAGATTCCGGAACGGCAAAATTCTCTGCACCTTGCACAACATCTGATTGGCTACACTCGTGAACATGAGGGAGTTACTGGGTTAGAAGCCGACTATAACAAAATCCTCCGCAGTGTTCCTGATAAGGCAACTGTCACCTATACAACGGATGCTCTTGGAAATATCTTGATGGGAGAAAAGCCCATTGTTTCGCAGATTTCTTACCAAAATGCTGGTGTAGTGACAACGCTGGATTCTCGGATTCAAGAAATCTGCGAAAAAAAGGAAATCGAAAAAGGGGCGATTGTTGTCATGGATGTGGAAAGCGGTGATATTTTGGCTATGGCTAGCTTCCCTGATTATGACCCGAATCATTTATCGGATGCATTGGACAACCCCGACAGTCCTTTTGTGAATCGGTGCTTGTCTGCGTATAGTGTTGGGTCTATCTTCAAATTGATGACGTGTGCGACCGCTTATAAACTCAATCTGACCGACTTTCTCACCAATTGCACCGGAAAAACCAAAATCAAAAATCAGGTATTCCGGTGTCACGACTGGAGAGGGCATGACATTGTTGATATGAAACACGCTATGATTTACTCTTGCAATGTGTATTTCGTGGATTTGAGCCAACAGCTTGACCCTCGTGTTATGTTGGAAACGGCACAAAGTTTCGGCTATGGTACACAGATTGCACTATCTAAAAGCCTGATTTCTTCAAGTGGAACGCTCCCAAATATTGACGATTTATCACTTCCGGCGGAAATGGCAAATTTTTGTTTTGGGCAGGGACTATTGACGGCAACCCCATTACAAGTTACGCAAATGACTTGCGGAATCGCAAATGATGGCAGTATGCCCCTTGCTCGGCTTATTAGAGGGTATACCCTTGATAATGAAACCATTGAAAATGAAAAAAATCCTATGTATGCCAAATCATTACCCAAAAATGCGGCATATTATCTGCAAAATTTAATGATTGCCGCCATCAATGAAAGCGATACTTCCAATGCTATTCCTGATACTGTTTTTGCAGGTGCAAAAACTTCCACCGCTCAAACCGGACGTTACAATGAGGAAGATATTGAGCTATGCCATGCATGGATTACAGGCTTTTTCCCCATTGATAACCCAAAATATGCTGTAACGGTTTTCGTAGAAGATGGCGGTTTTGGTAATGATGTAGCTGCCCCTATTTTCAAGGAAATTGCAGACGAAATCACAGCACTTTCGAATTAACAGCAAAAAATCACCTGCTTTCTGACGTTGGAAAACAGGTGATTTTTAATTTTACTCTGTTGTTTCGGGTTCGGGGGTTTCTGCTTCCTTTTCTGAAAGGGGTTCTTCTGTTTCAGAATCGGGGGTTGTTTCCTCTGGTTCGGGAAGTACCACAGCGGAAGGCGTGTATTCAATTCCAGCTTCTTCCAAAGCATCGGTCATTTTTTCGAAATAGGTCAAAACTCCGGTGTTGCCACTTAATGAACGTCTGCGAATGGTGAAACCGGTATAGGTATCGTCAATCATTGCATAATACATAGTATCATCCACTGGAATCAAAGAAAGTGTTGTTTCTGTGTCATCTTGACGGGTGAAACGGAATTCACAAGTTGGCTTTGCATCTTCCGGAATTTCAGCATCGAGATTCATTTCTTCATAGCTGATATTGGAGACGGTCAAATACAAATTCTTGAAAAGATTCAAAATACTGCTGTCAAGTTCTTCTATGTTGAGGTCATCCAGCTGATATTTTCCCTCTTGGTGGTTCATTTGCATGGTAAAATGCAAATCATCCACAGTGACTTCCAATTCTTTGGCATCTTCATAGGAAATATTGACAGGCTTGGTACTCAATAACTCCTCTGGTTGTGTCTTCAGGAATCCTAATGAATTTGTCAGGATTGAGCCGATTTGACCGGAATTTTTTTCCACGAAATAAGTTGTTTTATCTTCTCCGCTGAATGGTGCAAAATCATAAATGTAGTCTTTTCCTTCTGCGGTGACTGTGAATTCATATTCCGGCTTATCAAGCCCATAATCTGCAAGGTTTACTTCATCTGCATAGGCTGGATAGCCTTCTACTTGAATTCTGGTAACAGAGGTCATGAAGGAATTCACCTGTGCTGAATTGACATTTGCTTCTGGTAATGGTAAAAGCATATGCCATAAATTATCTTCCCTCGTTTCTAAGGAAAAGACGGTTTCACCGCTTTTCTTCAAGGTGGTTGCTGTGACAACGGTTTCACTGACTGGAACTAGATAGGGGTCTTTCAAGTAGTTGATTCCGCCTGCAAGGACTTCCCCTGTATTGAAATCAATCCCATAAACTTTATCATTCAGCATCACATAATAATATTCCTGTGTGGCGGATTCTTCCCCTAAATACAATGTATATGAATTTGTTCCGTCGGAACAGGTCAGAACAGCTGGTTCATCCAGTCCGTAAGATGCAAGGGAGTTTTCGCCAATGTCAATTTTTTTCAAGGCGGTTAATCCGCTCATATAACTGCATATGCTATTGAGGTAATAGGAATTGACTAAAAATTCGTGAGTGTAGTCGGTGTCGGTGATGTTCCATGTGCCATCTTCCGCAAGGGAAAGGGAATATTTGCATTCTTCATTCGAAAAATCAATGCTCTTAATACTGTCAGAATCAAAATTGAAAAGTTGCAGTTCAGCGTTTTCTTTAGCAATTTCATTTTCTTTGTTGGTTTTGGAACGGTCAACGGCAATATATCCGCCGATAGCTCCGGCTAATAATACCACCATGACAATGATTCCAATTCTTGTTTTTTTGGTATTCAAGAGTAACGCCTCCCTAACCATACACCAGCCCCGACTAAGGCGACTACAAAGGGAACTACCATAAATATGACAGAAGTGGTATTTGCTGATTTTTCAGAATTCATTACCATTGTATCATAACTACGTTCTTTGTCATCAATTCCCATATCCAAATCGACATCACTATCATACATCCATGAAAAGACGGAAAGCATCAGATTGACAGGTACAATCATGTAATCTTGTGCAACATTGACATCATCAATGAATTCTGCATTTCCCATCACCATGACTTTGGCATCATTTTTCATAGTGCTGGTAGCATACATCGCCAAATCAAGAACCTGTCCGCTGACTTCTTCCGCTAAGGGGTCATCACCTCCATAGGGTTCGCCGATAGCTGTAGATGTTTCATTTCCTAAAGAATCCGTTGTGGATAAAGTCTGTAATAATGAGCCTGTGGCTACTGAGGTATCTTCTGCGCCCATTTTCGCATAGAAACTGCGGGAATTACTCATGAATGGGATTGCACCTGCATTGACCATGTCAATGACTCCTGAGGTCAAATCCAGTTCATCTTCCGAGGCTACGACATTAACTCGATAAGTGTAAGGGTCTCCAGTGATATGCAGACTGGAATCTGTTTCAGATACCCTATCATAGTCCATTGCAAGGGAAAATTCATCCAGAATCGCTTCAATGTTCTTATAACGGAATTCCTCTTGATTGGGACTCATCCAGAAACACACATTTCCGCCGTTTTCTAAATAATCATCCAATATTCTCCGTTCATCATTGGAAATATCAGATTGAGGAGCTGCCAGAATGACAATCGCCGCATTATCCGGAATGGCATCCACTGTGGAGAGTACCAGCTCTTCTGCGATGTAGTTTCTATTCTGGAGATTGGCATTTAACATGGTGTAATCATTTTCAATGGTCTTTTCGCCATGACCTGTCACAAAGTAAATTACCGTATCTCTTCCACTGACAACAGCATCAATTGCACCCGTGATGTAATTTTCTCCAGTGAAATAGGCTTCTTCTACGACAGTATTTCCACTTTCATTGGTAGAAGTTTTGAATTGGTACATATTGACACCTTGGATATGCTTGCTTCTGCCTTCACATTCAATGACCATGTCACCACGAGAAAGGCGATACCCTTCATCTTGTAATTTTTTGGTTAAATCGGGGTCGCTGTCTGGTTCGAAATCCACAAAATTAACATTGTCATAAGAAGCATACTCCTGCAAAGAGTGATATAATGCCATACTGTTATCATCTGTGGAAAGTACATCCATATCCATGAGGAAATAGAAATTCACCTGCTTATCTAAGCCACTCAAGAAATTTTTGGTGGTGTCAGAAAGTTCATACAGGTTCGAAGGGGTCATATCCCAGATGACATTTAAACGGCTTGCAAGCAAATTCAGAGGAATTGCAATCGCTAAGGCTAATGCGCCCATGATGGTAGCATATGCAGAAAATTTCTTGCTTTTCTGTTTGGCGGTTACTGTTTTTTGTTCCATGATTCAACCTCCTTAGCGATGACTCCAACGGCGTTTTTCAATGCTGAAAATGTTCCAGCATATAACCACCGCTGCCGCACTCAAAAAGAAAATGAGGTCTTCCAGACGAAACATTCCCTGTGAAAAGTAGACAAATCTTCTTTGCATGGAAAACCAGCTGACAATTGAATTCAGTTTCGGGTAAGACTGTACCAATGCTGAACCTGCAAAAGTATCTAAAAATAACAGTCCCTCCATGACGATTTCCCCCAGAATTGCCGCTATGATGGCATTTCCTGTCAAAGAGGATAACAACATTCCGGCGGCAATACACACCAATCCCCACAAGAAAAAGCCTATGTAAACACATATCAGGGATGACCACATCACCTGCCCACTGATTGAGGCATATAACGGGAAAAATAACGTGGTTGCCATCATAAATAAAAATACAGTGACAATTGACAAAAATTTTGCAAGAACAATTTTTGTCACGCTTAACGGACTTGTCAATAATAATACTTCTGTTCCGCCTCTTCTTTCATCCGCAAATGAACGCATTGTCAAAATGGGAATGATGAAAATGAAGTAAAAGAAATTGTTATAGAAAATATTAGGGAATGAAAATTTCAAGGTATTGCTTGTCATATCAGAAATGGACGTGACAAAGCTGATGGAAAAAATAAACATGAATAAGGCTGCTAAAACATAGGCGAACGGCGAATAAAAGAAGGATTGCAACTCCTTCTTGTATAATGCAAACATATCTGATACCCTCCTTTATTCTGCATCATATGGGTTTTCGGGTGATTCCGGTGTTTCATCCAACAAATCCTGCAAGGATGAACGCTTTTTCCCAGAATTTGCGGTGACTTTTAAGAATACCTGCTCTAAGCTCAATTTTGCCATGGACATTTCCACGATACCAATTTGATTAGCGACTAATGCCGACATAATTTCGTTTCTCACGGATTCATCCTTTAACTCAATGCGGTAGTGATAACGATTTTCAGAGATTTTTTCCGGTTCGGAAATGTTTGTTACCCCTCGAATGTCCTTCAAAATTCGTACTGTTTTGGTGGTTTCTCCATCAGCGGTTAAATCAAGAGTAGTATCGGCTGTCATGCTTTCTTCCAGATGTGCAATGGTATCAATTGCCTTGATTTCGCCTTTGTTGATGATGACTACACGTTCACAAACTGCGCTTACTTCTGCCAGAATATGGGAACTAAAAATAATGGAATGGTCTTGTTTCAAGTCCAGAATCAATTTCCGGACTTCACTCACCTGTGCAGGGTCAAGTCCAACAGTTGGCTCGTCCAGAATCAATAATTTTGGATTTCCTAACAATGCCTGCGCAAAACCGACACGCTGTTTATAGCCCTTGGAAAGATTGCGGATTAACCGCCGACGCATATCAGAAATATGCAAGCGTTCCATGGAATCTTCTACCTGCTTTGGGATTTCTCCACGCTTGACACCCTTCAAGCCGGCGACAAATTTCAGGTATTCTTCTACCCTCATATCCGGATAAACCGGCGGAATTTCGGGCAAATAGCCAATGCATTTTTTGGCTTCGGATGCCTGCTCAGTAATATCAAAGCCGTTGATGGTGACTGTCCCCTCTGTGGAGGGCAAATATCCGGCAATGATATTCATGGTTGTAGATTTTCCAGCACCATTAGGACCCAGAAAGCCGAGAATTTCATTATCACGGATTTCAAAGCTGATGTTTTTGACAGCAACATTTCTACCGTAATGCTTCGTCAAATTTTTGATTTCAACCATGATGTCTCTCCTTTCCTCTCTTAGAAATAGCAATACTGCATTGGTCTGTATCCCTCTCATACAGACATATACACTTTATTATCTCATAAAATTGTGAATAAATCGTGTATATTTTATGTACATTTTTTGAAAGAGCCACAAAAACGATAGAAACATAATCATTGTGAAAAAATGATACCAGTAAAGGCAATATCTCCGAATTCATTATGCAATCAAAGTGTGAAAAGATTATGACAAAATTCAGGTGATTGTCTGAAATATGAAATGATTATGAAGAAATCTTGAAATAGTTTCTGTCAGTTTTAACAAATTTGACATAAACCATGTGTTCAAAGTGACGAAAAAAATTAAAATAGTTCAAGTATTTTGGTGAAAGGCTTGACAAAGAGAGCAATATTCGGTATAATAAAATGTGAAAAGCCTTCGGTTTGCTGTGTTCCGTTGCACTGCGGAAAACGGTTTCGAAAGGGCGATTCAGACTCGTGAACAAGCAGGCGAATGTCTGCAAAAGTCTATTCTTACATATTTTTAATTGAGAGGGGAAATTGACAATGCATTTCAAAAAGAGTAAAGCTGTAATTGCAGCTATTCTGACCGCTGCAATGGCAGCTAATGCACTGACAGCTACAATCTCCGCTTCTGCTGCTGGTACAAGAACCAAGGCTGAAGCTTTTGGTGATTCCACCTATGCAGAGAGATTCCTGTCTTTGTATGATGATGTAGTAACACATGGTCAGGACAATGGTTATCTGTCCAAAAATACCGGCGGTGGCGATTCTTTCGGTATCCCGTTCCATGCAGTAGAAGAAGTTATCATTGAAGCTCCTGACTATGGTCATGAAACAACATCCGAGGCTATGTCCTATTTGGTATGGGTTGCTGCAATGCGTGATAACATTGCTAAGAATCATGCTGACCAGGTAAGCACAGGCAATGTTCAGTACACTGGCGACCTTGCTAAGGCTTGGAAGACATTGGAAGTTATGGTTCCTACTGTACAGGACAACTTCTGGACAGCTGGACAGGTAAGCGCACAGTATTGCGGTGAGTATGATACTCCCGACCAATGCCCGAGTGCATGGGCTGGTGAAGCTAACAAGACAGCTTCTAACCCGATTTATGGTTATTTCACTTCCGCTTATTCCGGTGACAAGGGTCTGTATCTGTTGCACTGGCTGGCTGACGTTGAGAACTGGTATGGTTATGGACAGGGCGAAAACTTCACCTTCATCAATACCTTCCAGCGTGGTGAGCAGGAATCCTGCTGGGAAACTGTTCCGCATCCTTGCGTAGACCAGTTGAAGTATGGTAACAGCACAAGAGGTTTGAAGGGTATCTTCAACAGAGACCAGCAAGTAACTCCTCAGTACGCTTATACAAACGCTCCTGACGCTGAAGACCGTGCAATTCAGGGTGTTTATGATGCAAATATGTGGGGCGTTGGCGATTCCAATGTTACTACATTGGCTGGTAAGATGGGTGACGAACTCCGTAACAATATGTATGATAAGTACTATCGTACAATCGGCACATCCAATGATGTCAACAACTGGCAGAATGGTAGCGAAGCAAATTGCGCTCACTATCTGATGAACTGGTATACATCTTGGGGCGGTGCTTTGGCTTCCTCTGGTCAGAACTGGTGCTGGCAGATTGGTTGCTCTCATGCTCATGAATTCTATCAGAACCCGCTTGCTGCTTATGCTCTGATTCAGGAAGATGGCTTGAAGGGTGCAATGAAGGCACAAGGCGCAGTTGAAGACTATAAGACCTCTCTCGAAAGACAGGTTGAATTCTATCTGTGGTTGCAGTCTGCAAATGGTCCTATCGCTGGTGGTGCTACTAACTCCTATAAGGGACGTTATGAAGCTTATCCTTCCGGTGCTTCTACCTTCAATGGTATGATGTACGTTGAACACCCTGTATATGCTGACCCTGGTTCTAACCACTGGATTGGTAACCAAGTATGGGCTGTACAGCGTCTTGCTGAACTGTACTATTGGGCTAAGCAGAATGATACAACTGGCGTTCAGCCGGGTGGTATGACTCTGACTGCTGCTCTGGAACAGATTCTGGACAAGTGGTGCGCATGGTTCGTTAATAACACCATCCTGACAGAAGACGGCGATTTCTATATGCCTTCTAACCTGACATGGAGTGGTCAGCCTGATAGCTGGAGTGGTTCTCCTAGTGCAAACAGCGGTTTGACTTGCACCATCACTGGCTATGGTAATACTGACTTCGGTTGTATTTCTTCTTTGGCTAATACTCTGACCTACTATGCAAAGGCTAAGGGTGTTACCGCTGCTGATATTGCAGGCTTCACAGAGTCCAGTGTTGGCGGTTCTTATGCAGGTGGTATTGACAGCGCAAATGCAAAGGCTGGTTCTACTACTTACGCTGTAGGTGATAAGCAAGTTCCGGCAGCTGGTCTGTATCTGGCTCAGCAGTTGGTTGACCGTGTATGGAGCATTGGTCGTGATGACATTGGTTTGACAAGAACTGACCATAATGGTTCTCTGGCTCGTATGTTCTCCCAGTCTGTATTTGTTCCTACAGATTACCAAGGCACAATGCCTAACGGCGACGAAATCAAGAACGGCGCAACATTCCTCAGCCTGCGTACAATGTATGAAGGCAACTTCGGTAGCAAGGAAGGCGTTAAGACCACTCAGGAAGCTCTCGACCTCGTTCAGACACTGCATGAAGCTTATGACAAGGACGTTGCCGCAGGTGCTGACTGGGCAGGCAGAGACCAGCTTTCCGCTTCCAGCACAGAGGGTGGCGCAGCTCTGAGCGAATTCAAGAACGTTGCTTCTGTTGACCTCCAGTATCACAGATTCTGGCACGCTGGTGACGCTCTGATGGCTCTTGGTACTATCGCTGAATTGTATCCAGACCTCAAGCCTACAGATGGCAGCACAACACCTACAGAGACCGTCTATGGTGACGTTGACTGCAACGGTGTTGTTGACATTGCAGACGTTCTGCTCCTGAACCAGTACTTGCTCGGTATTGCTGATATTGAAAATCCGCAGGGCAAGATTAACGGTAACGTTGACCTCAATGATTCTTTGAACGATACTGATGCTCTGAACATCTTGAAGTCTCTCGTTGATTTGGTTACTCTTCCTGTAGCATAATTCCCGAATCAAAGTTCATTCACTAAAACATAAGCGGGGCTGTGAAATACAGCTCCGCTTTTTTGTGTTTTTTCAATTGTTGGCAAGATAATTCTGCAATTCCTTAATGTAAATGTTACCCATTTCACTTAAAATCACATTTTTCTTTGTGATATAACCAATTTCCATGATACTGTTATCGTTTGCAATGGGAATGGCGGTATAATCTGAACCATTCAAATCATCACAGATAATCCCCGAACAAAATGTATATCCATTCAAACCCTTCATCAGGTTCAGCATAGTGGAACGGTCACAGGCTTTAATTACCCTTGCGTAATCATTGGTACTGAAAATTTCTTCTGCAAAATAAAATGAGCTTTTGTCACCTTGTTCAAAGGTCAAACAGGGATATTCATTCAATTCTTCAAAGGTGACGCTTTCCTTTTTGGCAAGTGGATGTTCTTTACTCAAATAGGCATATATGCCGCAATCAATCAGAACATGAAATTCTAATGACTGCATCTGAAAAATACGGTTCATCATTTGGCGGTTAAAATCACTCAAATATAAAATACCAATTTCACTTTTCATAGTGACAACATCATCAATCACTTCAGAAGTTTTGGTTTCACGAATCGCAAACTCATAATCACAAGTATTAAATTGTTTGACCATTTCCACAAACGCTTGGACAGCAAAGGAATAATGCTGTGCAGATACTCCGAATTTTTTCTTGATGTTATGGGTGTATCGCTCCTGTAAAATTTCATATTGCTGATAAACTTGACGAGCATAGGAAATAAATTCTACACCATCCGCAGTGAGTGTCACCCCTTTTCCACTGCGGTTAAAAATCGTAATGGAAGTTTCTTTTTCCAGCTCCTTGATTGCACTAGTTAAGGAAGGCTGTGCAATGTAAAGGATTTCAGCAGCTTTATTCATAGAACCGCTTTCAGAAATGACAATCGCATAATGTAGCTGTTGTAATGTCATGATTTTCACTCCTTTCTAGACTTATTATATCATGAAATCAAAATAAAGTCAATCCTATTTTACATATTTAATTGGTAGATTTAATCAGAAATCAAAAACCGGAATGCACTCATTCCGGCTCTGCTCTGGTATATAGATATAACTGCTTTCCGCCTTCATCATCCACAAAAAGATATTTTTCCCAAGAGAAATATAATTCTTCTGAAATTTTGACATTTTTCCAATCATCACCATTTATCGAATCGTCACTATTTACCCACTTTTCATTGATATAGAGAATTTCCAGCGGATTGGAAAACGTATGAATATGAACATCACGCAATACAAGGATTTTGTCTGCAATTTGTTCTGTACAATTTGGCAATAGCATCAATTGTTCTTTGGTGGTAGTATTCAAATTGATATATAGATTTTCAGGCGTTTCAGTGGGAGGGGGTTCAGGAATGGGCTGAGGTGCTTCCTCCACGGGGACAGATTCAGGGTCTGGCTGTGGTTCTGGTTCGGGGGCAGGTGATTGCACAGGTAATGGCTGTTCATTTTCAATCATGAGTAACGGTGCAATAACGGAATAACGATGTTCGCCGATTCCAGAAACTTCTAAAAGTTGTTCACGATTGATGAAACCGCCTATCTGTTCCCGATAATTCAGAATTGCTTGTGCTATGGTTTCGCCAATTTCGGGCAAAGTACAAAGCTCTTCCAAAGTGGCTGTATTGAGATTGAGTGGATATTCCACAATCCGTTCTGTTTCTTGTGGGATTTCGGGAATTTCTTCTTGTTTGGATTCTGTCGGGGTAATGGTTGCAGTGGTGGAAATGGTCTTAGTACTGCGGGAATTTTTAGAATTTGTGGTAGAAGTGGTGGGAAGGGTTTCAGAGGATAAAATAGTAGTTGTTTCCGTTGGAAGTGTGGCTGAATTTGTGGGAATGGTTTCTGTATGAGTATTTGTTGTGGGAGTGGATTCTGTTTGAGGAGCTGTTTCAGTTGGTTGCGTTTCCATTGTGTGGGAATATGGGACAATTTCATCAAAGGATTTGCGGTAATAGTGGTACTGATATATGCTATAGCTGATAATGATAATTGCATAAATGACAAATATTGAAATGATTCCGATTTTCTTCATTGATATTTGTAGACTGTCACACCCTCAAATCCATCAAGAAGATTATTGATTTTCTGGAATGCAATTCCTGTACCTTTTGCAACACAATGAATAGCATCTTTCGCCATGACACAATTAACATTCAAAGTTCTATGTATCAATTCACGCAGACCACCTAATAATGCACCTCCTCCGGTCAATAAAATGCCGTTTTCGTAAATATCACCGACTAATTCAGGGGGAGTTTCTTCCAATACTTTCTTAATTCCCTCAATGATTGCAAAAATTTCGTCTTCCACTGCATCAAATAACTCCATTTCATTGAGTTCGACAGCATCCGGCAGCCCTCGCATGACACTGCGTCCCTTGACTGTAGCGGTAATATCTTCTCTTGGGTCATAGAGGTTGGTCAGCTTCATTTTGACTTGTTCGGCGGTTTGTTCGCCAATGAGTAATTTATAACGGCGCAGCATATATTTTTGGATAGCGTGGTCAATTTGTGTACCTGCGCTTTTGATGGAATGAGAGGTCACAATTCCGTTCATGGAAATGATAGCTACATCTGTTGTACCTCCGCCAATGTCTACCACCATATGCCCTTTGGCTTTGCCGATATTGATACCTGCACCCAACATAGCGGCGATTGGTTCGTCAATTAAATACGCTTTCCGACAGCCTGACGAAATAATACAGTCGCCAACTGCCCTTTTTTCCAATTCCGTGATAAATGAAGGTACACAAATGATGATTCTTGGTTTCACTAACTGATGTCCGCAAACTTTCTGCAAAAATTCACGAATCATACATTGAGCTAATAAATCATCTGAAATCACACCATTTGCAAGAGGGTGTACCACTTCTATGTATGCGGGGGTTTTGCCTATCATCTGATAGGCTTCTTTTCCTACTGCCAAAATTCTTTGTGTGCTTTTATTATAGGCAATGACAGAGGGTTCAGATAATACAACCCCCTTTTTTCCGTAGGTCATGACAATATTGGTTGTACCTAAATCAATTCCAATATCTGGTGTACTCATTTTGTTGCTTCCTCCTTGATTTTACGCTGTGATTTTCTTCCAGTTTTTTGGGGGTGTTGTGGTTGCAGAGGCGACAGTAACAGATACAGCCCCTTTGGATTTGAGTAACTCTGCACACCGGTTTAATGTGCTTCCTGTTGTTAAAACATCATCACACAACAAAATATTCAGACCTTTGACCGAAATATCATGAATCCCAAAACTGAATACATTCAATTGTCGTTCTTCTGCATTCAATTGGTGCTGTGCATAACGTGAAAGGTTTTTATAAAGCACATCCTCACGATAAGGAATTTCCAGCACCTTCGCCATTTCTTTGGCAATCAATGCAGATTGATTATAACCTCTTTTCCGCTGTTTGGATGGATGCATAGGAACGGGCATAATACAGTCATATTTTCCATCATATGTAAAACTATTCCGGATACGTTCTGCCATTATCTGACCACTGAACACAGCAAAATTAGTATTGTTGGATTCTTTCAAGTGAATAATTGCCGGAATGGCTTCTTCTGTATAGGCGGAACATATCACAGCTTTATCGTAGAAAAGTTTTCTTTCCTTGCAGATACAGCGGATTTTTCCGCAAACATGGCAGAAACTTTCAAAATCCAGCAAAATTTTCTCTGCACATTCTTCGCATAATAACTCATCCGGTAATAGTACCGCATTACAAACCGGACAGCGATTCGGAAATAGAATATTCAGGATATGTTTTTTCCAATTCACTTGTTTTCCCCTGTGCTTTTCCGTAACATATCCAACAGACAAGAATAACGGTTGATTTTGCGGTAATTTTCCGTCATTTCTTGTATTTTCTGGGGAGTGCCTATGATAATCAATAGCTTTTTTGCACGAGTGACGGCTGTATATAGTAAATTCCGGTAGCTTAGTTTCTCATACTTGCCGATTAACGGCATCACAACCGCTTCGAATTCACTGCCCTGACTTTTGTGAATGGTGATGGCATAGGCAAGTGAAAGCTGTTCCAACATAGAAATTGTATAAACGGCAATTTTACCCTCAAAATCAATGATAATTTCATCTTGCTTCTTATGGATTGCTAAAATCTGACCAATGTCACCATTGAAAATGCCTTCTCCATTTTCCTCATCTTTTGACCATGTAATATCATAATTATTCCGTGTCTGCATGATTTTATCACCCTCACGGAATGTATACTCTACTGATTTGACTTGTGCTTTTCCTGCGGTCTGCGGATTCAAACGTGCTTGCAATGCTTTGTTCAGTTCGACTACACCCACAGCCCCCACTCTGGAAGGCGAAAGCACTTGAATATCTTTGGTAGGGGAATAGTGATAGGCTTTTGGGAGTCGCCTGCATACGAGGTCAAGCAATAATTCCGTAGTCTGTGCATAGTCTGTCCGATGGAAGAAAAAGAAATCACTGTCTTTCCGTGTAATATCGGGGAGGTATCCATTGACGATTCTATGTGCATTCATGATAATACAGCTTTGCTGTGCCTGTCGGAAAATTTCAGTCAATGTCACAACTGGTATGCATCCGCTTTTAATCAGATGGGCTAATAAATTCCCTGCCCCTACGGATGGTAATTGGTCACTGTCCCCCACTAAAATCATCTTACAGCCCATTTTCAAGGCTTTCAGAAGGTTGGAAAATAACATGACATCTACCATTGACATTTCATCTACAATTAACACGTCACAAGTTAAGGGGTTGCTTTCATTTTTGTTGAATGTCGCCTGACCTGTGGGGGACATTTTGCACTCTAACAGGCGGTGAATGGTTTTAGCTTCATAGCCTGTCAAATCGGATATGCGCTTTGCAGCACGTCCTGTAGGAGCAGCTATCATGACATGAAAATGTTGCTTGATGAAACAATCAATGATAGCATTCAATGTGGTAGTTTTCCCTGTTCCGGGGCCCCCTGTCAAAATCAGCATCCCTTCCGATAACGCTGAATAGATTGCTTTTTTTTGTAAATTGGCATAAGTGATATTTTTCTCTTTGCTGGATTGTTCGATTAAATTTTCTAAATCGGTGGATTCTGTTTGTAAATGCTGGTGCATGAAAAGAATCTTTTCCGCAATATATTGCTCAGCTTCATAATAATTCCGTGGGTAAATAAACGCCCTGTCCCCTTTACAATATTCTACCAAGTTTCCTTCTTTGATTTCTGCATTATAGGCTTCATAAAAAGCAGTTTCATTGATTTTCAGAAATTGGATGGTGCTTTTTTCCAATCGTTCCAACGGTAAACAGGTATGACCATTCGACATTTGGTTGTGTACCAAGATATATTGAATGCCAGCACTGATGCGACAGATTGCAGAATCTTCAATTCCCAATAAATGTGCAAAGGCATCTGCTTTCTGGAATGACATTCCAATTTCTTCCCCACAAAGTAAATAGGGGTTCTGTTCCACCTGTTCACGGGCATTTTCCCCTAATACCCGATATACTCGCATGGCATAACGTGACTTGACTCCATAACCCTCAAAATATGCTATCATACTACGCAAAGAAAAAATATGTCCGGCTTCTTTGGCGATTTCTTCACATTTTGCCCTTGTCATGCCTTTGACTTCCATCAATCTCATGGGTTCATGTTCCATGACATCAAATGTTTTTGTTCCAAAGGTATCCACAATTTTATTGGCAAGGGCTTTGCCGATTCCTTTCATGACACCTGAAGCAAGGTAACGACGAATATTTTCCGTTGTATCGGGTAATTTTCGTTCGCAGTTTTCCGCTTCGAATTGTTCGCCATAATGTGGATGTTCGGTGATTTTTCCGGTGAGGGTGAGAATTTCTCCCTCTTCCACGTCGCCAAGTTCCCCCGTCACAGTGACAGGGGCATCTTCTGTATATAATTCTAATACAACATATCCATTTTCAGGGTTACGGAACATGATTTTTTCAACTGTTCCCTCTATTTTCAATAAATCTGGCATGATACACCTCCATAGACCATGATACCCTATTTATTATACCGCATTTTTCTAGAAATTGCAACACTTTTCAAAGAATTTCCAGAGTTTGCATCGTTCTTTCATCAAGAAGCTGATGAACCTCTGAAAGTGACTGTACAGAATAGAGGGAATATTCCCTCGCCATTTCTTGACAAAGTTCCTGTATGGTTTTATTTTCTGGTGGATAGACTAGAATCACACAACGCAATACTTCTGCATCCATCCATGCAAGCTGGGAAGCCAAATGCCTTAAAAATGCTTGTGTTTCAGGGGTGGCATTGGGTACAGGCAATACCGCAAAGGGAACAAGCGTTTCTTGTTGTTCTCTGTCTGGGATAGAGAGCAATAGTATCAGAATCACTCCCGCTAAAAATAACACTACCACTCCGCCAACGATTGACAGCGCATTCATGCTCATCAACCTCCTAATTTTGGAAAGTATTCAATATCATTCTATGCAAAAACGAAAATTATGTGAAAATTCAAAAAAATTTTGCCAAACCTATGGAAAAATTTTTTCAAATATGTTATAATAGAGATGGCTACTATTGTAAGGAGGGATTTTCATTGATTCCAATGGATTGCCACACACATACCGACATTTCGCCCGACAGCGATGCACCTATCAAGGAAATGTTACAGTCTGCCCGAAATCAAGAGATTTCTGTCTATGCCGTGACTGACCATATTGAATTATGCCGATATTATTCACAGTGTTTCTATGGCGCATATCCACGAAATGAAGAGGATTTCTTCAACTATGCCGAACGTTGGGAACTTGCCATGACTCAAAATCAAGTCATGAAACACATGACAAATGAAAATATGATTTTCGTCAGTGGGATTGAACTCGGCGAACCGGATGCAGATTTCCCATTAGCGGAAAGCCTTTATAAGGATGTCCGGCTTGATTTCGTGATTGCATCTTTGCATGAACTTCCTGATAAACTTGATTTCTATTTTCTCGACTACACCAAAGAAAACATTGATGATTTACTAGAAACTTATTTTTCGGAACTGCTCAAAATTGCCAAGTGGGGATATTTTGACGTATTAGGTCATATTACCTATCCTTTACGCTATATTGAGGGAGATGCAGGAATTCCGGTAGATATGACAAAATATATGGATTGCATTGCTGAAATTTTCAAGGCGGTAATTGCCAATGGGAAAGGCATTGAATTGAATACTTCCGGTTATCGGCAAAGCTATGGGAAACCCTTTCCAGATGAAAGCCTGTTACAATTGTATCATGATTTGGGCGGTGAAATTCTGTCGTTTGGCTCAGATGCTCATAAGCCCGAAGATGTCGGCGGTGGGATTATGCAAGGGGTACAGCTTGCGAAACAGTGCGGATTTTCCAAAGGCTGTTACTTTCTGCGACATGAACCACATTTTATGGAACTTTGATGATTTCTAAGGAGGAGAAAAAATCATGACTGATTTATTGAATTTACTCAAACAGAATGCTCGTCTTTCTAATGAACAATTGGCGGATATGCTCGGCACGACGAAAGAAGCCGTTGCAAAGGAAATTGCTGACCTTGAAGCGAAGGGCATTATCTGCGGTTATACCACTATCATCAATGAAGAACTGATTGAAGATACTGGAGAAGTAGAAGCACTCATTGAACTGCGTGTGACTCCGAAACATGATACCGGTTTTGATGACGTGGCGAAAACAATCATGCTCTATGACGAGGTAGAAAGCGTTTCTCTCATGTCGGGAAAATATGACCTTGCCTTGACAGTCAAGGGGAAAAGCTTAAAAGAGGTTGCGATGTTCGTTTCACAGAGACTTTCTGCGATGGATGGCGTTTTAGCAACTGCAACATCTTTTGTATTGAAGCGTTACAAGGATAAAAATATTCTCATTGAGGGAGAAGAAAAAGATGAAAGGAGCATGGTCTGGTAATGAATTATGAATCTATTCTTTCTCAACGTGTCCAGAATCTGAAACCCTCCGGAATTCGTCGTTTCTTTGATTTGGCTGCAACCATGGAAGGGGTGATTAGTCTGGGAGTTGGTGAACCAGATTTCTCTACTCCGTGGAGTATCCGCAGAGAAGCAATCGACGTGCTGGAACGAAAAAAGATTGTCTATACTGCGAATTCTGGTATGATGCAATTAAGAAAATCTATCGCTAAATACCTCAATAAAACCATTCATACACAGTATGACCCTGAACATGAAATTGTAGTCACGGTCGGCGGTTCAGAAGCCATTGACATTGCCATCCGTGCCGTAGTGAATCCAGAAGATGAAGTGCTTGTGGTAGAACCTGCGTTTGTATGCTATGCGCCCATTGTCGAAATGGCGAGCGGAATTGCTGTGCCAATCCCCACGAAAGCCGAGAATCATTTCAAATTAACCGCTCAGGAACTCCGTGAGAAAATCACCGACAAAACAAAAATGCTTGTTCTCCCTTATCCCAATAACCCCACTGGTGGGATTATGACCCGTGAGGATTTGGAAGCCATTGCAGAAGTTCTCCGTGGGACTGATATTATGGTGCTTTCTGATGAAATCTATTCTGAAATGACATATGGGAAAAAGCACTGTTCCATTGCTGAAATCGACGGCATGAGGGAAAGAACCATTCTTGTCAACGGCTTTTCAAAGGCGTTCGCTATGACTGGTTGGAGATTGGGTTATGTCTGTGCGCCCATGCCTGTGACTCAGCAAATTGTCAAGATTCACCAGTACATCATTATGAGCTCTCCAACAGTCAGCCAATATGCAGCGATTGAAGCCCTTGAAAACTGTGAGGAAGATGTCAAGCGCATGATTAAGGAATACAACCTTAGAAGACGCTACCTTGTAGAAGCTTTCAATCGTATTGGTATGACGTGCTTCAATCCAGAGGGTGCTTTCTATGTCTTTCCTTCTATCCAAAAAACTGGTATGACTAGTGAGGAATTCTGCGAAAAGCTCCTTGAAGAAGAGAAGGTTGCAGTTGTTCCGGGGGATGCATTCGGCGCAAGTGGGGAAGGGTTTGTTCGTGTTTCCTATGCGTATTCACTCAAACACTTGATGACCGCTGTGGAACGGATTACTCACTTCCTAGAACGTCACGGAGTGAAACCATGAAAAAGACGATTGCAATTCAATGTTATGCCAAGCTGAATCTTTCATTGGATGTCACCGGAAAAAGACCTGATGGCTACCATACATTAGAAAGCATATTTCAAAGCGTTGGTGTATATGATGATATTAGGATTGGTATGGAAGAAGGGGACAGCCTCACTTTCCATTGTAATCAGTCTAATCTACCTACAGATGAAAACAATCTTGCTGTCAAAGCGGCTTTAGCTTTCCTGCGATACTCTGGTAAACAGGCACAAATTGAAATTGACTTATGCAAGAGAATTCCTTCTGGTGCTGGTATGGGCGGAGGGAGTGCAGATGCCGCAGGGGTTATTTTTGCACTGGATAACTTATTGGATACCCATTACTCGAAAGAAACTTTGTGTGAAATCGGGTTACAAGTCGGGGCGGATGTACCATTCATTCTGATGGGGGGAACTGCCTATGTAGAAGGGATTGGTGAAAAGATTCAGCCATTAAAGCCACTTCCCGAAATCCCTGTTATCATTGTGAAGGGAAATGAAAGCATTTCTACGCCTTTGGCTTATCGTGCCATTGACGCACTGGAAAAGCCCATTCACCCCAATACGAAGGCTTTGCTCCATGCCATTCAACAGCAGGATTTGCAAGCCCTTTGCCAAAATTGTGGGAATCTCTTTGAACAGGCGATTGCTTGTGAAGAAGTGACCCTCGCAAAAAAATATTTGCTGGAATGCGGTGCTTCCTGCGCCGTCATGACTGGGAGCGGTTCAGCCGTTTTCGGACTGTTCCCCAATCTTACTTACACGCAAACGAAAGAGTTACAGCACTCTTTAAAAGGAGATTACGCTTTTGTGAATGTGACAACATTAAAAACTCAATCATTCCACATCATTGATGATGTGAAGAACATTTGAAAAGGAGGGAATTCATGAAACTGAAAAGACTGTTATGTTTTTTGACAATGTTCACGCTTCTTTCTGCACAGGGCATTTCTGCAAAAGCAGCAGGCGAAACGGAAACCGCTCATTTTAACGAAATCGGACAAATCGAAAATGCTATGGAAATCGGTTCTCCTGCCCTTGCACAAGCATCTGCTGAACCTGTTTCACCGAATCCAGAAACTAGTGAGGGTCTGCCTGCTTCATTTGATTTGCGCTCTCAAAACCTTGTTTCCTCTGTCAAGAATCAAGGTAACTATGCCATTTGTTGGGCTGTGGCTGCTGCTTCTTTGATTGAAACTGAATTCATTACCAAGTATCCGGACATTGACCTTTCAGAATGGCAACTCGCTTATTATACCTATTCTAGAAAGTTCGGTTTCCCTTTGCCGGAAACTTCTCCCGACCCAGAAGACGCTTTCGCTATGGGTGGAAATTACTTCGTTCTAAGTCCTATGCTCTTGAATTGGATTTCTCCATTTAATGAGGCGGAATATCCATTTGGAAGAACCGATATTCTCAACCCCGACTTAGATGCTGATACACTCCAAAAACAATCCTCCTACCATGTGACGGACTGTTGTATATTGGATTATGATGTCAATTCCGCTAATTTCGAAACACAAATGAATGATATTAAGACCATTCTCACACAAGGACATGCTGTCGCTATCAACTACTATAATGCTACTTCTAATTTTAGCAATGTCAAGGATAATCAGAACTTCTATAATCCTTCCGGTAATCTTCAAGGCAGTATCTACCACGCTGTGACTATCGTTGGATGGGATGATAATTACTCTGCGGAGAACTTCAAGTCCCCACCCCCTCGGAATGGTGCATGGCTGTGTAAAAATAGCTGGGGCAGTAGTTGGGGGAATGATGGCTATTTCTGGCTTTCCTATGCTGAACCTACTTGTGTCCAGCCTTATTATGTGCTGGCAGAAGAAAAGAACGAACATAATGGGCAATTCTACTATGATGACTTCTGTTGGTGGTCTTCCATTACATTCGCTGATGGTGCAAATGCCGCTTATATGGCGAACGTCTTCACCGCTGAAAAAGATACCATCCTCACTTCTGCAATGTTCGCTACAGCCATGGAAAATGAGAATTACGAAATTCAGGTCTATCAAGGTCTCCGCTCTTCTTCCAAGCCTACCAGCGGTACTTCTACGGCTGGTGTGACCACTGGAACAGAAAAATTTGCTGGGTATCACACCGTTGACCTTGCGAACCCTGTGAAAATTCAAGCTGGTGAAACGTTCTCCATCATTGTCAAGCTCTCCGGTGCTGTCGGTAGCCATCTCACTTGTGAATCCTACGCTGTCACAACGACCGAATATGCCGACGGTACGGCGAAAGTGAATGAGAATATCAAGGAAGAACAACTCATGCAGGGATTCGCCCCTAAACAAAGCTTCTACAGTGCCGACGGTTCTCGCTGGTCTGATATTTACTATGCCTCTTCCATTCTGGAAAGCTATCCCACCGTAGAAAATGCCATGGATGCCACTGTCAACGTTACCACCAAACTTGGGAACGTCTGCGTTCGTGGCTTGACACAGCTCTCCGGTGATACCAACCTTGATGGACTTATCAACGCACAAGATGCCGCTGACATTCTCCTCTACGCTGTCGCTTCTGGTTCAGGGGAACTTCCAGAACAATCCATTCAGTGGCAAAGACGTGCTGATGTCGATAACAACGGCATTGTCAATGCCAATGATGCCGCTTATCTCCTTCAAATCGCCGCTCAATTAGGCACAGGCGAACAATAATTATTTCGGGAGGTTTTATGCTTTATTCGTTTCTGACTTCTTTATCTGATAGCCCTCGGCTGTTCTTTCTTGTCGGAGCTGTCATCTCCTTCCTTTTGACGATTCTCGGTCTGTCTGTCGGGCGGAACTTCCTCCCGAAAGACCAAGGCAGAGAATTCGCCGTTGGGGGCGCACTCTCCAAAGGCAAGGCTCGTGGGGCAGGGCTTATCCTTGTTCTGGTTCTCATCATCTCCAGTACCCTTTTCATTCCCTTTAGTATCGAATATATCATCTACCTTTCCGCCCTCTTCCTCGAAATGCTCAGCGGTTATTTGGATGATGCTTCCGAAACTCCATGGGGCGAACTCAAAAAAGGCTTGATTGACCTCGTTGTGGCTGTGGGGGTTTCCATCACCGTTTACCAGAATCACGGCGGAACGGTCACGCTTCCCATTCTACAAATGCAGTTCGAAATTCCACCCCTTGTTTACATCCTCCTAAGCATCATCCTCATTTGGGCAAGTATCAACGTCACCAATTGTTCCGACGGTGTGGATGGCTTATGCACAAGCCTTTCCCTTGTCACATTCTCTTCCATTTGCTACCTCCTCCCTAAAGAATCCCCCATTCTCTCCATCATCTGGAATACCCTATTCATTCTCCTAGGATACCTATGGTTCAATTGTTCCCCCAGTAGTATGCTCATGGGGGATGCTGGCTCAAGAGCATTCGGGCTGCTCATTGCCCTCGCCTTCCTTCTCAGTGGAATGCCCTTCCTCTATCTCCCCTGTGCCTTCCTTCTTTTGATGGATGGGGGACTTGGATTGTTCAAACTCACCGTCCGTCGCCTTACCCACTCCCAGACCTTCCTCCAATCCATCCGCACCCCCCTCCACGACCACGCACGCAAACACGGAGGATGGAGCGACACCCAAACCGTCACACGCTTCACCATCCTGCAAATCCTTCTCTCCTTCCTCATACTCCTGTGCATCCACCCATAAGAGAAGCCCCCATTAGGAGGGGGCTTTTTCTATGGGCGCATGATATAAATGTTTTCTGCCGTCTTGTTTCCATATCATATCATTTGTTATTTGTGCTATTAAATTTGTGTTTGTAATCTGCCAATTTTCACGTAACCATTGTGTAATCTGATTTTTTGTCCACCATTCATCTTTCATGTTGGCGCATAATGCTCTTGTGGCTTCTGGAACTTTGCTTAATTGTGTTTCTCGTTTGCCTTCTACTGCTAATGGTTCATAGGGAATAATTTGTACACCGTCTTTTAATACAATTTCCAAGTCTTCGCCTTTCGGTGCTAAACTTGATTTGATATGCTTCATGACTCTTTGTCCAGTTTTATTTTGTGTAACCTGCAATACAGAACGTGCCGCCGCTATAAAGTCAATACTTCCCAAACCTCTGTACAGTTCATTGTCACCGGACTTTTTATTTAAATGTCCGATTAACACAATTGCAAGGTGGAATTCTTCTGCAATTTGTCCCAATGTTGACATAATTTCACGAACATCATTCGCCCTGTTCATATCACCGTTACCAAAGAACGCTTGTAAAGGGTCTAACACTAATATCGCTGGTTTTGCAATGTCAATAACTTCCAACACCGAACCTAACAACATCCATAAATCTGTACTGTTTTGCACAGCAAGGATTTCTTTTAAGTCGGCATCTGATTGAATTAGCCGTGGTACAACGGTATCACCATAGCCGTCTTCTGCTGTCAAGTAAATGCTTGTCTTATTTGACGTATCAAGCTTGTGACCGCCTAATTCTGGTTTTGCTTTGCTGACTTTTGCAATCAAATCCAGAATTAAAGTAGTCTTTCCGCCCCCGGGGTCTCCTTGGATGATGGTTACTTTGTCCATGGGGATATAAGGATACCACAAGAATTTTGTTTCTTTTACCTCAAATTCGCTCATCATTTTTACCCCATGTTTTCGGAGCTTCATCACGGCGGTATCTACTGACATTTTATCAGTGAATCCGCTTTTTATTTCACCGAGGTTCATACGTCATACCCCATTCTACGGAGTTTCGCCCTTCCTTTCATGCCCATTTCAACCAATTCTTGCTGTGTGCGTTTGCGGTAAGGTCTTAAAAATCGGGCTAAAATGTCATCACAATATTCTTCGCTGTAATCGTCCGGCTCTTCGCCCCAATAGAGTTCTAAATTCTCCTTTTTCATACCATTCCAGCAATATTCACAAAATTCATGCTGTTCTGACTGGTATACCAATTCATTGGTTAAAATTTCGCATTCGCAATTATCACAAAATGCAATTGCTTTCAATACATTACCTTCCGTGTAACTCATTTTCAATACTGGAATAATCATGCATCAGCACCCCCAAACAAAATACCCCATACAAAAGCTCTGCCTGCCTGTGTCCATGTTCCGACAACTCTCGCATGAAAATTGTTTTCCTCATCACTGTAAACCATGGTTCTTGTCTGCATATAGCCCTTATTGGCGTATTTGCTAGTAAGTAACCAAACATCATTGACTTTCTTCACAACGCCCTTGTTCTCTAATTGGGTATGTAACCACTGCGCACTGTGACCGAATTCCGCAGCTAACTCGCTACTAGTCACACCGTTTTCCGCACTCAGTACAACATCATAATAGCGTTCTTTACGGAGTAATTCTTCGTAACGCTCCATGCTGATTTCTTTTCTTTTTTGTCTCATATCATATCAACTCCATTAAATATTTGAACCGTCCGGACTGTTCATGTTTATAGTATAGCATGATATGATATGGAATGTGTACGCACTTGCGTAATTAGCAAAAAAAAATTATAATATCATACTATCACCCCCCTTTTAGGGGGGGTGATATGATATAATAAAAAAAAGCCCCCATCAAGAGGGGCTTTCTTTGTGGGTTATTCAGTGACAGGCAATGTCACAAGGTCAACGAGGGATTTGAGGATGTTCAGGGCATCGGTGTCGTTCACCTTTCCGTTGCTGTCCACATCGGCGTTCTTAGAGTGGATGGTAACATCCAAGCCCAGCAAATGCTGATTGATGGTCAGAACGTCCGCAATGTCAACCGTTCCATTGCCGTCAACATCGCCATAAATGACCTCTTCCCCCTCGGAAGCCGTTTCCGTGGGTTCGGGGTCAGTGGGAAGGGGTTCGGTTGTGGGGGGGTCAGTGGGTTCGGGGGTAGTGTAGTCGATACCGTCCACAATGGCATCAAAGGCAGGCTTAGCGGTATAGTCCTCATTGAAGAGCAGTGGATATTTGGAAGCCCTCCAGCTTTGGTCATCCGTCGTTCCCCAGAAGACCACAGCGGAAATATTGTCCTTGTATTCCACAATCGCATCCATGATATCGGAGTAATACTGCGCCTGTTCCTTGAATTTATCCGTTCCGCTAATCATGTGGTCAAGTTCAGTGACTTGAATGTCAAGACCAGTATCGGCGAATGCTTTCAGGGTCTTTCTGTAAAGGCTGACAGCAGGGAAAACGTCTGTGCCAAGGTGAGACTGCATCCCAATGCCGTCAATATAGTGACCGTCGGAATTGATTTCTTCCACCATCTTGACAATAGCGTCTCTTTTGCCGTCAAAATATTCGTTGAAGTCGTTGTAATAGAGTTTGCAATCAGCAGGAGCGTACTTTTTGGCGAATTCGAATGCCGGTTTAATGAAAGAATTGTCGCCGAATACCTTCACCCAAGGGGAATTTGCAGAGCCTTCCTCCTGAGAACCAGCTTTTCTGTAGCTACCGTCATCCAGCCAGCATTCATTGACTACATCGAAAGCGTAGAAATTGACGTCGGGATATTCTTCTGCAATAGCGGCGAATACGTTTTTGATGTAGTTCTCCATGCGGACGAGCATTTTCTCTTTGGAAACCCATTCCCCATCATCAGCGTAATTTTCCTTAAAGAACCATGTGGGGGTCTGCTGATGCCAAACAAGGACATGACCACGGACGGGGATGTTGTTATCTCTAGCAAAATTGAGGATAGAACGTGCGCTTGCAAGGCTAACTTGTGGGTTTTCGTCGTCACCTTCCGCAGCGAGGGCAAGGCAAGCATTTTTATCAAGAATGGCATCTGGTTTCATCTCATTACCGGGGGTAATGCTGTTGAAGTGTTTGAGAATCAACTCTTTAGTGGAAGCAGGAGCTAATTCTTTGGTAGTAACGGCTGTACCAATCTTGAAATAATCGGCATAGACATCCTTTAAAGAGGGAATGTCGGTTTGTGGGTGAAAGACAGGAGCAGTTTTGAGGGTGAAATCATCAATGTAGATGTTATCAGAACCGCCCTCGAAATACACATAAACGTCCGTCATATCTTCGGTATAGCTGACTTTGAGTTCAGAAACTTCTTGCCAACCATTGCCATTGAGGTTCGCAAGGTTCTCATAATGCTGTTCGCCACCAGCATCCGTATACTGAAAACTTACCGTAACGCTTGTGTACCATTGCCCCATTACCTGCGCACTGACGAGGTAAACAGTACCAGCGTCGCACTTGTCATCAAGACGGAAAGCAGGGCCATTCCAAGACTTAGAACGCCCGCTTGCACAAAGAGCCTTTGAGCCACTGACAGCATTGTCTTCATTGACAGAAAGCTCCGTGGTATCGTTTCCACCTCTGTTTGTCCATGCGGAAGCGTCGCCGTCTTCAAAGTCGGAAGAGTAAATAACCGTAGTATCTGCATCTTCTGCATTGGCTGTGAATGTGGGCATCATAGCCAATGCGCTGGTCAATGCCAATAACCCTGCAAGCATACGCTTGCTCTTCATCTTCTTCATAAAATTCATCTTCTTTCTATATGTTTCAAAAAAATTTTGATGATTCTATTTTATCATATTTATATGCAATTGTCAATAGTTTTAGGTAAAATTACATATAGTATAACCAAATTTCACAAGAAGAAAGCAGTTTTTGGTTTGTCCGCCTACAAAAAACAAGTGTATTCCGGTGAATAACATTCAAAATTTTGCCAAATCCGGTCTTGACTTAATTTTATTAAAAAAATGCCGTCAAAAAAATTTTTTTCTTTACAAAACGGGTTTTTTGTGTTATAATAGTTATGTTCGATAGTGTTTCAGACATATCAGACATACACAAAAATGATTTTATGGAGGTAGATTTTCATGAGCAATGTCAGAATCGGAATTGCAGGTTACGGCAACCTTGGGAAGGGTGTAGAGCTTGCAATCCGTCAGAATCCCGATACCGAATTAGTGGCTGTATTTTCTCGCCGTCCCCCTGAGCAGGTGAAATTGTTGACAGAGGGCATTCCGGTGTACCCACTTGCAGAAGCAGAAAAGCATCAGAATGAAATTGATGTGTTGATTATTTGCGGAGGCAGTGCGACAGACCTTCCCGAACAGACCCCAGCATTGGCGAAGTATTTCAATGTAATTGATAGTTTTGATACTCATGCAAGAATTCCTGAACATTTCGCCAATGTAGACAAGGTAGCCAAAGAAACCAACCACCTTGCAATGATTTCCCTTGGATGGGACCCCGGACTGTTTTCTCTCAATCGTGTTTATGCAGAATCCATTCTCCGTGATGGTAAGACCTATACTTTCTGGGGAAAGGGCGTTAGTCAGGGGCATTCTGATGCCATCCGTCGTATTAAGGGCGTGAAGATGGGCATTCAGTACACCGTTCCCATTGAATCCGCCATTGAAGCAGTCAGAAGCGGAAGTCAGCCAGATTTGACAACTCGTGAAAAGCATGAGCGTGTTTGCTATGTTGTGGCAGAAGAGGGCGCAGACCTTGCACAGATTGAAAACGACATCAAGACCATGAAGAATTATTTTGATGAGTACAATACCACAGTGAATTTCATTTCAGAGGAACAATTCCGTGCAGAACATAATACTCTCCCTCATGGTGGCTTTGTGATTCGCTCTGGTAAGACTGGTGCAAACCTCGAAACCAACCAAACCATTGAATACCGCTTGGAATTGGGTTCTAACCCTGAATTCACTGCTTCCGTTCTGGTTGCATATGCAAGAGCATTGAACCGCTTTAAGAATGAAGGCAGAACTGGATGCATGACTGCTTTGGATGTTGCTCCTGCTTATCTCTCTCCCCTCTCACCAGAGGAGTTAAGAGCGCATTGTGTATGATTCCCAAAATACCATTAAGCTAGGAAAATCAAAACAGGGCTGTTGCACACAGAGTGCAGCAGCCCCTTTTTTGATGAAAATTATTGGAAAATACGGCTGAAATCGTCCTTAAGACTTGCTTCAATTGCAAGAGCCTCATCCATAGTACTAGCAGTAGAAGTATAATAACTCTTGATTTTGGGTTCAGTACCAGACGGACGAATCACAACTTTTGCGCCCTGTTCAAGATTGAACACAAGAACGTTTGACTTTGGCAAAGTGATTGCAGTTTTTTCACCAGTAGCAGTGTCAGTTGTCAGACTGGTTTCATAATCCGAAACAGAAACAACCTTCAAACCGCCAATCGTAGCCGGAGCATTGTTGCGCAGTTCCTCCATAAGGGAGTTCATCTTATTCATACCGCTTTCACCTTCAAAAGCGTAGCTTTCCAGCGAATGATGGAAAATGCCGTACTTCTCATACAAGTTCGCACGTGCCTGCAAAAGGGAAATCCCCTGCGTACGATAATAAGCCGCCATCTCACAAATCAGCATAGAAGCAACAACAGCGTCCTTATCTCTGACATAAGTACCAGCAAGATACCCATAACTCTCTTCAAAACCGAATACATACCGGTTTTCCTCGCCCTTTGCTTCCAAAAGTCCAATCTGTTCACCAATGAATTTGAATCCTGTCAAAACCTCAATCATTTCCAGACCGTAATTATCAGCAATCGCCTTAATCAAATCTGTAGTAACAATGGTTTTCACACAAATTGGATTTTTCGGCATTGTGCCATTTTTCACACGCTGACTGCAAATATATTCCAGCAACAATGCGCCTACTTCATTACCAGAGAACAGAGCATAGTCATCTCCATCAGGCACAGCAATTCCCACACGGTCACAATCAGGGTCAGTTGCAAGAAGTAAATCGGGCTTTACTTTATCACAGTATTCCAGCCCCAATTGTAAAGCTTCACGAATTTCAGGGTTCGGATAAGGACAAGTCGGGAAATGTCCGTCAGGGTTTTCCTGTTCCTTAACAATTGTCACATCATTGATACCAATTCTCTTCAAAATCTCACGAACCGGCTTATTCCCTGTGCCATTCAAAGGAGTATAGACAATCTTTAAACCGCTTTCTGCACAAAGTGCCGTATTGATACCCTGTGCAAGAACATTTTTGTAATATTCCTCAATGACATCTTGTGCAATGTAAGTAATTTTTCCCTCTGCAACAGCTTGTTCAAAATCACAGCATTTCACATCCTTGAAAAAGTCCAGAGAATTGATTTCTTCAATCACCTGTTCAGCTACTTCAAGTGTAATCTGACATCCATCAGCACCATAAGCCTTATAACCATTATATTTCGCCGGATTGTGTGAAGCTGTCACCATAATACCAGCACTGCACCCAAGCGCACGAACCGCCCAGCTTAAACAAGGTGTCGGCATCAATTCCGTATAAATGTGTACATGAATTCCATTGGCAGCAAGTACCCCAGCCGCAGCCTGTGAAAACAGTGTATTCTTGATACGGCTGTCATACGAAATGGCAACACTCGGATTGTCAAAAGATTTCTTGATATAATTCGCTAATCCCTGTGTCGCACGGCGTACAGTGTAAATGTTCATGCGGTTAGAACCAGCACCAATGACACCACGTAAACCACCTGTACCAAATTCCAAATCACGGTAAAAGCGTTCACGGATTTCTGCATCATCTCCCTCAATTGCCTTTAATTCATCAGCAATATCAGGGTCTTCTGTGGCATATTCCAGCCATTCTTTGTAACGTTCTGTAACTGACATTGTAAAAACCTCCTGATTCATTGTCATGGTGTCCCATGCATTCCAATCATATATATTATACCATAAAATTAGAAGTTTGAAAAGGGGGTAACAGGAATTTTTTAAAATTTTTACAACTTTTTCACATTTTCCTTAAATCATCAACCAAATTCTGTAAATGTGCAATCTCTTCCATACTTAAACCAGAAACATCCAAATACTTTTGAGGTTCTAATCCAAGCAAATAATCCGCACTCACCTGAAAAGTTTCACAAATTTTTAAGAACATATCAAGTGAAGGGGTAGCATAACCGCTTTCCCAATTGCTAACTGTTTGTTTAGATGCAGAAATTTTATGTCCAAATTCTACTTGTGTCATTTTATGTGATAGTCTTAATTCTTTAATACGTTCGTAAAACATGATATACCCCCTATACAAATTTTTTAATACTATTGTAAAATAAAACTTGACATTCATTTAATACTATGATACAATATATTTGGACAGGAGGTGACATCATGCCAGACTACAAAGAATTATTCTATCAATCCCAAGCCCAGCTTGCAGACCTAGCGGAAAAGTTGAGAGAATTGTCAGACGAAATCTATCATAAGATGGAATGTGCAGAAGAAGAAATTTTGTCCGAAACAGATAATACTAGCAAAAATAACTAAAATCAAAACAAA